>NZ_CP161805.1:2720210-3400263 GCF_040801785.1 Sulfitobacter sp. LCG007
CGACGCGCGTGATGGCGCCCCGCCCGGACCAGGCGAGCCCGGTGATGACCAGCGGACCGGGACCGTGCGGGATCGCGGACTGGGGGCTGGGCGCGGTGATGACCGATTTCGCGTCCATCACCCAGGTCCATTTGCGGCTGGTGCCGTCGGCAAGCGTATCGGTGTATTTCGAGGTCTCCTCGCGGCTTTCGACGGGACCGTCGCGCACCTCGATGCGGCGCAACCACTTAACCCACAGGTTGCCTTCCCAGCCCGGCACGACCAGGCGGACAGGGTAGCCATGCTCCATCCGCAGCGCCTCGCCGTTTGCCTTGAAGGCGACCAGCACGTCGTCGAGCGCCTTGGCCATCGGGATCGAACGTCCGTTGGAAGAGGCGTCATGGCCCTCGACATAGATCCAGCCAGCGGCGGTATCGTAACCCGCTTCCTCGAGCAGCAGCCGCAGCGGCACGCCGGAATATTCCATGTTGTGGATCATCCCGTGCGTGAACTGCGCCCCGTTGAGCTGTGCGCCGGCCCATTCCATCCCCGTGTTCGCCGCGCATTCCAGAAAGCAGACACGGTTCACGCGCGCAAAGCGCTCGAGATCGGCATAGGTGAAGACGAGCGGCGTACCCACCATGCCGTTGATCATCAGGCGGTAGTCTTCCTTGCGCAGCTCGATGGCGCCCGAGTGATGACGCTCGAAGGCGCAGCCCTGCGGGGTGATCGTCCCGTCGAGCGCATGGATCGGCGTGAAGTTGATCGAGCTGATCGCATCGGCGGTCAGCCATGGCACATTGCGCCGGATCACGTCGGCCTCGTACTCGATCGGCAAACCGTAGGGAGTCGCGTCCACGCCTTCGCCCAGGCCCGTGGCCCATGGCTGCACCTGCGTGATCATCGGGTCGCCGCCCGCGCTGGCCCTGCCCGCTGCAAGCAAAGCCGTACCTGTCGCAAGACCCCGTTTCAGAAGGGTCCTGCGTGTCGTGATGTCTGACATCCCGATCTCTCCTCTTGGTATTCCCGCCATCCCGGCCAGCGGCCCCTTGGACGGATATTCTATGGTTCCCGCGTCAGGAGGGCGCCGCCTCGATCATATTCCGACAACCTTCACCGACTGGTTGGGCGTCAGATTTACCGTCCCGACATTGCGGATATGCGTTTCGACCACGTCCCAGATCGGCGGCCCCTCGGTGCCCTCGTTGACGCTGGCCCAGCCAGCGACGGTATAATTCCTCGAAGGATCGATCAGCTCGCCCGTCTTCAGAAGCGTCATCTCGGTGATCCGGTCGCCCTGGGGTTTCGAGATGTCGATCCGGTATCCCATCCCGCCGACGCGGACCATGTCGCCGCCCTGCTGATAATACGGATCGGGATTGAAGAGATTGTCGGCCACATCCTCGAGGATGATATGAAGCATCTCGCCGCTCATCTCGGTGCGGTAGGCCTCGGGATAGCTCATCGCGGTGGCGTTGAAGACGTCCTCGCGCGTGATCTGCGCGCCGGGTACCAGCGAGGCACCCCAGCGGAAGCCCGGCGACAGGGCGATATCGGCCTCCCGCACGTTCAGCAGCGCGTCGCAGATCAGATCGTCCCAGGTGCCGTTGAAGTTGCCCCGCCGGTAGAGAAGGCTGTCGGTCTGACCCAACACCTCCGACAGCTCCGACTGATAGGGCGCGCGCTCGGACTCGATCAGGGCGGCCATCTCGGGATCCGGCGCGATCACGTCCGAAAAGATCGGGATCAGCTTGTGTTTCACCGCCTTCAGCGCGCCCCCCTGCACGTCGAGATCGAGGCGCGAGACGAACTTGCCGTGGCTGCCGCTTGCGATCAGGTGTGTCTTGCCCACCAGCAAGGGTTCGGGCAGCGCGTCATGGGTATGCCCGGTCAGAATGATGTCGATGCCCTCGATGTCGGCGGCAAGCTTGCGGTCCACGTCAAAGCCATTGTGGCTGAGCAGCACCACGACCTCGGCCCCCGCGTCGCGAACTTCGGCGACGACCTGCGCCATCCGCTCCTGCCGGACCCCGAAGCTGAGGTTCGGGAACATCCAGCCCGGATTGGCGATGGGCATGTAGGGAAAGGCCTGACCGATCACCGCGACCTGAACGCCGCCGCGCTCGAACATTCTGTAGGGCTCGTAAGCGGGTTCGTCCCATTCGGCGTCGAAGATGTTTGCGCCGAGGAAGGGGAACTGCAATTCGTTCTCGACGATCTCGGTCACCCGGTCTATGCCGAGGGTGAACTCCCAGTGGCTCGTCATCGCGTCGACGCCGAGCGCGTTCATGGCGTTCACCATGTCCTGTCCGTTCGAGCGGAGCGCGGTCAGCGATCCCTGCCACGTGTCGCCGCCATCGAGCAGCAGCGCGTCGGGACGGTCTGCGCGGATCGCCTTGACCACTGTCGCGATGCGGTCGAGGCCGCCCATCTTGCCATAGGCCTGTGCCAGCGCCGCGAAGTCGAGGCTGGTCAGCGCATATTGCGCCGGCGAGCCTTCGGCGATGTTGTAGAACCTGAGGAATTCCTCTCCGGTCAGATGCGGCGGCTGACCCGCGGCGGCACCCACCCCCAGATTGATCTCGGGTTCGCGGAACCACACCGGCTTGAGCTGGGCGTGGATGTCCGTCACGTGGATCAGCGTGACATTTCCCATGGTCCCGAATCCGAGAAGATCGTCCTGGCCGAGCGCCTGTTGCGCGGCCAGACGCGACCACGACCCGAACCCGCCGGCGCCGTAAAGGGCAGAGGTTGCCATGGCCGCCTGCAGGAAATCACGCCGCGCTATCATCCGTTGCCCTTCCGATCCTTGCACCCATTCGATTATTTGAATGGGATGTGGCAGAGAAAACCCGCGACGGTGTCCCGCCGCGGGCGATGTTTACTGGCGGACGCCGGGGCCCTCGATCGACAGTCCGTTGCCGCGCGAGGCGACATAGAGCTCGAGCGCTCGGAATTCGTCGGATCCCTCAGCGAAGGTCTCTGCGCGCGTGTCGCGGATGCAGCCCCTGAAGCGGTTGTGCTTCGATACCAGCGCCGCCTGCTTCAGGCGGTATACCGGGAAGGCGGTGCTCTGACCCTGGCTCAGGTGATCAGCACGGATCATCCGGCCCCAGTTGTCCTCGTGACAATTGGCGCAAGAGAGTTCGAGCTGCCCGTAGCGGGTATAATACATCTCCTTGCCCTCGTTCCAGAAGGGCTCTGCCGCGCCGTCGATGGCCACATTGACGGGCATCCCGCGTGAGTGCGACGTGATCAGGCCCACCATGGTCTGCATGGGTTCGCCCGACCACTTCCATTCGTCGGCGCCCATGCGCTCGGTGCGGCAAGCGTTGATCAGATCTTCCATCGTGTGAAGCTTGCCGTCCTCGCCCACCTTCGGGAGCGTCGTGGCAAGCCCGGCGAAGGTTTCAACGTCGCCGTGGCAGGAAGCGCAACTCTTGCCCTCGGACCCCTCCGCGGTGTCATAGGTTTCGACCGCCTTTTCCAGCAGCACGAAGGCCGGATTGTCGAAATCGTCCATCTCGAGCGCCTGTGTCTCGGGCGTCCGGAACCGCCAGCCCGAATAGATCTTGTCGAAGGCCTCGACATGAGCGGGGGCCTCCGTCTCGGTCACGATCTCCAGGTCGCCGTTGATCACCAGTTCGCTGTCGTCGGGATCGGCGAACACCGTCCCCGCGGACAATGCGAGCAGTCCCGCCGCGCAGAAAAGAACCGTACTTCTCATCTAATCCTCCCTCGCACCCTCCCGGGTGGCGGTGCCGTGGTCAGCCGACCTCGATCGACTTCTTGTCCGTATACACATCGCCGTCGTCATCGTACCAGGTGAAGGTGAACTCGCCGCTCTCGGGCACCTTGGCATCGAACTCGAAGTACGGGTTGGTCGAGACCGCCGGCGCGATGACGACGTCGATCACGTTCTCGCCGTTGAAATCGACGACGAAGCGGTTGATGATCGAACGCGGGATCACGTTGCCGTCGTCGTCCTTGCGCTGGCCGGACTCCATCGTGTGGCTGATCAGGGTCTTGATCGTGATCGTTTCGCCCGCCGATGCCGAACTCGGCACCTTGACGCGGGGCTTCACACCTTCTGCCATTCTTCTGCTCTCCTGTGCTCAGCCGCCGCAGCCGCCGATGGTGACCTTCACGGTCTTCGTGGCCTGCGCGAAACTTCCGTCGGCCATCTTGGCGACCGCGACAACGTCCTGGGTGCCGGAAAGCCTGATCCGCGTCGAGGCAGTCTGGCTGCCCGCGAGCGGGCCGAAGCGGAAGGATGCGACGCCGGGCTGGGGATTTCCCTTCGCGAAGACGCGGATCTCGACGGCGCCGGGCGCATCGACCGAAATCGGCACGGTGTTGCCGTTTTCCGCGATTTCGGGCGCGGTCAGCGTGACGCCGCCTTCGGAAGGTGCCGCTCCGCCCGTGAACTCCTCGATGCTGCCGACCTGCTCGACCTCGGCGAAGGCCCGCAGAGGCAACGCCAGCGTCAGTCCGGCGGCCATTCCAAGCGCCAGGGTTTGGCGTCTTGTCAGTTCCATATGCGTTTCTCCTTTCAGGACCGGGCGGCGCCCGTCACTCTTTCAGTGTCTTCAGATAGGCCACCACGTCCTCGACCTCCTGCGCTGTCAGCAGAGGCGTTATCTCGGCCGGGTCGATGGCCTTGCCGGTGAATTCCGCGCCGGGACGGATGTAATCCGACACCCTGTAGAACGAGGGCATCATCGTGCCGGGAAACATCATCTTCGCATTCGCGACGATCCCGCGCAATTCCGCTTCGCTCCAGCGGTCCCCGGCCCCGTCGAGCACCGGCCCGATCTCGCCGTGGAACTGCAGGTCCGACAGCGCCGTCACCGAATGGCAAGCGATGCAGTTGCCCGACCCCTTGTCCATCAGGGCCCTGCCGTTCTCGACATCGCCCGGCTGTCCCGACAACGACCCGGACACGGCGCCGTCCTCGAAGACGACCTCACCTGGAGCGATCACATCGGCCAGCCCCGAGGTCCCCGCAAGGAGCGTCGCAGCTACAAGAATCGAAAGCCTCATGGCTCCTCCCTTCGATCTTCCTCGTACGGACAGCCTACTACCCGAACGACGACACACACAACAACAAATTCGATTTCGTGAATTTTAATTGCTGTCCTGGTTCTCTTCACCTTCCGCGACACGCGCATTGTGCATGCGGGCGTGATACGTCTGGAACGGTTCGTCGCTTTTGTAGCCCTTTTCCAGCACCCAGGTCAAAAGGTCCCGTGTGGTGCTGGCACCGAAGGCCCCCGGTATCTGCGCGACGGCCAACTCGCTGCCGGGCGCGGGCTGTGCGACCTCTTCCGGAAAGAACACCAGCGTCGGGGTGAAGAGCAGGCCCCACTTCCGGACAAGCTGCTTCTCGGTCATCACCTCGCCGTCGAAATCGGTGACCTCGATATCGCCGAACATGTTGATCTGCACGACGAAATAGTCATCCCTCAGCATCGCGTCGATCTCGGGCACCGGATAGACCTCGGCATGCATCTTGCTGCAGTAGATGCAGCCGCGCTGCTCGACCATGACCAGAAGCCGCTTGCCGTCAGCCGTGGCCTCGGCGAGGTCCTCGGGCAGATCCTTGAACGTGTCCTGCATCCAGTCTGCCTTGTGCAGGCCGTCATCCCCCAGTTCCGCCGCGTGGCCGGCGAAGGGCAGCGCCAGAAGCGCCGTGAGTGCGATTGCAGCCAATCTCATCCTGCGTCTCCTCCTGTCAGGGCGCGATCATCTCAGCACGCCGATATCCGGCGCGATCGACAGCATCCATTCCGCGATATAATTGATGCTTCCGGTGCCGATCAGCAAGGCGAAGACGATCAGGAGGACACCGATTCCCTTCTCGATCGCCGGAAGGTAGCGCCTGATGCGCTGCGCCCAGCGCATGAAGGGGCCGATGAAGGCCGCCGCCGCGATGAAGGGCAGCGTCATCCCCAGGCCGTAGACGAACAGCAACGCCGCTCCGCGGGCCGCGGTCTCGGTGCCCGCGGCGGTGAAGAGGATCGCGGCGAGCACCGGTCCGACACAGGGTGTCCAGCCGAAGGCGAAGGCAAGCCCGATGACGTAGGCGCCCACCAGGCTCAGATTCGAGGCCTTGCCGATCTCGGCCTGGAACTGGCGGTAGAGGATGGCGATCTTCAGCACGCCGAGAAAATGCAAGCCCATCAGGAAGATGATCGCCGCGGCGACCCATCGCAGCACATCGAACCATTCGCGCAAGAGCTGGCCTGCCGCGCTGGCGGTGGCGCCGAGCATTATGAAGACGGTGATGACGCCCGCAGCGAAGGCGGTCGCGGACAGGATCGCCCTCAGTCGGACGGCACGCGTCACGGTCCCCTCGGCGGTTATCCGGTTCATGCCGACACCCGCCATGTAGCTGAGGTAGAAGGGCACGATCGGGAGGATGCAGGGCGACAGGAAGGAGAGAAGACCCGCCAGCGCAGCCCCGGCGAGGGATACGTCGAACATCGAGGAATCCTTGATGCATAATCATATTCGTAATAGTTGATGCGTCATGAGATCGTCAATCCTGGTCATCCTCTCCGCGTTTCTGGTCGCTGTGCACGCCCTGCCCGCCGCGTCGACTGCGGCGGAACTCGTCATGATCGAGGAACGCGGCTGCATCTGGTGCGCGCGCTGGAACAAGGAGATCGCACCGATCTACGCCAAGACGCCCGAGGGCCGCACGCTGGGCCTGCGCCGCATCGACATCGCAAGCACAGACCCGGACGGCGTGACCTTCAAGCGGAAAGTCGTCTATACGCCAACCTTCGTTCTGGTCGAGGACGGTCGCGAGCTTGGACGGATAGAAGGCTATCCGGGCGAGGAATTCTTCTGGGGACTGCTGGACAGGCTCTTGAAGGAAAACGCCATTCCCATCGAGGAGGGAAACGAATGACACAGCGATTTCTCTGCGGGCTGACCCTGTCGGGACTGCTGGCGACGGGGCCCGCATTCGCGGCCGACGACGACGCATTCGTCGAGTTCAGGGTCCTCAAGCCCGAGGTGGCGCTCGAGCTGGCACAGGCCGCGATGGCCCATTGCCAGGAGGCGGGTTACCAGGTGGGCGTCAGCGTGGTCGACCGCTTCGGCCAGCCTCAGGTATTCATCCGCGACCGCTATGCCGGGATGCATGTGTTCGAGACGTCTCGGCGCAAGGCATGGACCGCCGTCAGCTTCCGCACCTCGACGAGCGCGCTCGATGCGGCGACCGCACCCGGCGAAATCTCCCAGGGCATCCGGCAGCTCTCGGAGGCGCTGGCGCTCGGCGGTGGCCTGATGATCGAGGGCGGCGGGACGATCCTTGGCGGCGTCGGCGTCTCCGGCGCGCCTTCTCCCGAGCTCGACGAGGACTGCGCCGAAGCCGGCATCGCGGCCGTCGAGGTGAAGATCGCATTCTAGAACGGGACGGGCCACGCATGGCATTACCGGTGTTCACCGAGGACATCTCCGAGGACGAGCTGGACCGCATGGTGTCCAACGCCAAGACCGCCTCCGATTTCCTGAAGGCGATCAGCCACGAAAGCAGGCTTCTGATCCTGTGCCACCTGGTCTCGGGCGAGAAGTCCGTGACCGAGCTGGAAAGGCTGCTTTCCGCGCGGCAGGCGGCGGTCTCGCAGCAGCTTTCACGGCTGCGCCTCGAGGGGCTGGTCACACCTCGGCGGGAGGGCAAGACGATATACTACAGGCTGACCGATGACAGGTCGAGGAAGATACTGGAAGTCGTCTACGAACTGTTCTGCAAGAGCTAGGTCGATCCGGAGGGGGCAGGGCGTGCCGCGCCCGCCCCTGCCGGGAGGGAGGAAAGATGATCGCACACCTGCTCGAGCCATGGCTCGCGCCGCTCTTCGGCGCATTCGGCGGTGTAATACTGGGGCTCGCCGCGCGTCTCGGCCGCTTCTGCACCCTCGGCGCGGTGGAGGATCATCTCTATGGCAACAGCGATCACCGCCTCAGGATGTGCGGGTTGGCAATCGGCGTCGCTACACTGACAAGCTTCGGGCTTGCCGGAGCGGGCTACGCAGACCTCGCGTCGAGCGTCTACCTCGCGCCCGGCTGGAATCCTGCGGCGCATGTCGTGGGCGGCGGCCTCTTCGGCGTGGGAATGGCGCTTGCCGGGAACTGCGGCTTCGGTGCGCTTGCCCGGCTTGGCGGCGGCGACCTGCGGGCTTTCGTGATCGTGCTTGTAATGGGCATCAGCGCCTATGTGGTGATGTCCGGCCCCCTCGCCTTCCTGCGCCTGCGGATCTTCCCGCCCGACCTGATCCAGACGGCAGGCCCCGCCGGATATGCGCATGCGGCGGCAGCGGCGCTTGGCGTCCCCGTTCATCTCGCTGGCATTCTGTCGGGGATAGCGGTCGTGATCGTCAGCATCGCCCGGCGCAGCTTCAGGGCCGAGCGCGGGATGGTCCTTTGGGCTATCGCCGTGGGGCTTGCCGTCACCTACGGCTGGGTGGCCAGCACGCGCCTCGCCGGGGAAACGTTCGGCGCGGTCGAGATCCAGTCATACACCTTCTCGGCCCCGCTCGGCGAAAGCATCCTTTTCGCCATGAGATCAACCGGCACCGCGATGACCTTCGCGGTAGGGGGCGTCGTGGGTGTCTGGACCGGCGCGCTGGTCGGCTCGCTGATCAAGGGACATTTCCGATGGGAGGCCTGCGAAGACCCCCGCGAACTCCGGCGACTGATTTTCGGCGCCATGCTGATGGGCAGCGGTGCGGTGATCGCCGGCGGCTGCACCATCGGTCAGGGCATCTCGGCATTCTCGGTGCTGTCCTATGGCGCCCCGCTTACGCTCGCGGGCATCTATGTCGGGGCGAGTCTCGGACTCCGGACGCTGATCGCCGGCTTCAACGCGGCCTGACCCCGGCCCGTCGCCTCAGGACACCATGGAAAGACCACCCGTGCTTGCCATGCGTTCCTCGATCGAGACAAGCCGGTAGGACAATTCGTGGAAGTCGCCCACATCGAGCTTGGCATAGATGTTGCGCAGATGCGTGCGCACGGTATGCGGACTTATGCCGAGCTTCTCGGGCAGCATCTTGTAACAGATCCCGCGGCTGATGACGTGGCAGATCCGGTACTCGGTCCTGGTAAGCTTGTAGGGATTGGCTTCCGACAGCACCGGCCCCAGCTTGCGGGTCGCGGCATGCCTGCCCGGCGCGCGATTGCGCTGGATTGTGTCTTCGATCACCTGTGGCGTACGGCTCTGGTAGAACATCGGCAGCGCCTCGGCGAGATCTTCACAGAGGTCGATGATCTTCCGCCCCGCGATCTGGTCGAAATGCAACTCGAGCCGGTCGACCTGCCGCTGATTGACCTCGAGGGTGATCACGCACAGATCGCGGCATCCGCTGGCCGCGTACCATCTCTCGAGCACCGGCGACTGCTGCTCGGGTTGGTCGAGCTGGGATGCGAAGAGGCAGGATCCGACCCGCAACCGCCACGGATCGATGTCCGACATTTCGTCGCAGAAGGGTCGTGACAGGGTCGCCCTTCGGCTTGGCACGACAGAGGCCATTGCGACCATGACCGCGCGCGAAGCGTCCTCGGACCTGCGGCTGAGCAGCCCGTGACGGGCATCGACCGCGGACGCGACCTGGTGGATCCCGATTTCCATCGCCTCGATCCCGCGCAGGCACGAGGCGAATACGGATACGGGTTTCATAACTCTCGAAATCGGCGCTGATGTAATCGAGCGGCTGTGTTCCGCCATTGTTTGACCTATGAATTTCTAGCCGCCAGACACCGGCGTGGGCCGAGGTCAGGCAGTTTCACCCCCACGCCGCCAATCTGATCTTACATCTTGTTTAGAATATGACGCGGTCTTGGCAGTCGGCTCCGGCTCCTGCGGTTTTCGCGATTCCAACCGGATCCGCGCCCTGATTGTCACCGTCCATACGCCCGGTTGCAGAATCGCGGGACGATGATTGCCCCGGCAGGGCGGCGGGCTGGCCGACCACCAGAATCGGGAATCAACTAAGGCGAGAATCGGGCAAACCGTGCCGCAATTATTCCTTAATCAGGCCGTTTCTGCTTCTTCAGGTTGTAAAAACCGACGTCTGGGGCGAGGCAATAGCGGTTTCATGACCGTATCTCTCTGGCACCGGGCCATTCCCGCCAAGGGCCGCCAAGACGCGGCGACATCGTTAAAGCTAGTAGAAGACAGTAAGAGAAAGTTCAGTATTGAGTACCCGGATCCGTCGCCGCAGCGCGTTGAGATCGTTTCGCAGCGCGGCCCTCCAGCGGCCGTGATGCGGCAAGGCCCGGTCCCGTGGGCTGGCTTGGTCCAGCCCACGGTGTTTCCCCCGAGGGTCAGAGCCGATCGGGCATGACGCGCAAGCGGAGGCTGCAGCGGAAACGCAAAGCGGATCCCGTTACGGGCCCCCACTATTAATCGCGGACCGGCCCGCCTTCCCGCGCCGCCGGACCTCACAGGAATTGTTTGTATGTTCAGCGACCGTACCCTTCAGATGCCTCAGGCGATTGCGCCGACAGCCCAGATCATCGAGCTTGGCTTCGAACCCCGGCGCGTTGCCGCCCAGGTGCCCGCTGTCATGGCGGTATCGGAGAGGCTCGCGCTCAAATCCTGGCTGCATGACTATCTGCTGGACCGCCTGAACCACGCGATCCTCGACAAGATCGAGCCTGCGGAGCTTCTCAGGGAAGTCTCGGACCTCGTGCGGCAGGCGCTGCGGAGCGAGGCGCGCGACCTGACCGCCCGCGATTTCGGCCCGCTGGTCGAGGAACTCCGGCAAGAGCTGCTTGGCCTCGGACCGCTCGAGCCGCTGCTTTCGGACAGCTCGATCAGGGATATTCTCGTCAACGGGCATGACAAGGTCTACGTGGATCGCGGCGCAGCGCTTGAACGGGTGACCTGCCGGTTTCGCGACGAACGTCACCTGCTTCGCGTGATCGAGAAGGTCGTCGCCCGCGCGGGGCGGCGCATAGACGAGAACCAGCCCTGCGTCGAGGCCACCCTGCCCGGTGGCGCACGGGTGAATGCCGTCATCCGCCCCTGCGCCATAGACGGCCCCACACTTGCGATCCGCCGGTACTGGTCGCCGCTGCGGACGATGGACGATCTTGTCTCGAATGGGACACTCAGCGCGTCCGCGGCCCAGTTTCTTGCCGCGATGGTGCGCGCCCGGCGCAATATCGTCGTCTCCGGCGCCACTCGTTCCGGCAAGACGACACTGCTGAACGCGTTGTGCGATCTCGTCGACCCCGCTGAACGCATCGTGTCGATCGAGGACGCAGCAGAGCTGAATCTGCGTCATGACAACCTGCTGCGGTTCGAGACGCGACCCGCACGCGCAGACGGCACGGGCGCTGTGCTGCGGCGCGACCTTCTCAGACATGCGCTGCGCATGCGCCCTGACAGGGTGATCCTGGGCAGGACCGACGGATCGGAGGCGCTGCGGCTGTTGCATGCCATGAACTCCGGCAGCAACGGAGTGATGACGACGGTCGACGCCGAGGGCGCGCGCGATGCCATCAACCGCCTCGAGCGGATGGTGCAGGAAGGCGGGACGCTTTTGCCGCAACCGGCGGCGCGGGCGGCGGTGGCGGATGCCCTGCCGATCGTCGTCCATCTCGAGCGGATCGCGGACGGATCGCGCCGTGTCACCGCAATCTGCGAGGTGACAGGCGTCAAGGACGAGACGCTCGACGTGCAGCGCCTCTTCGTGTTCCGCAGGAACGGTCGGGATGCATCGGGCACCGTCTCCGGCATGCTCGAGGCGACAGGCGTGCGACCCAATGCTGCGGGCCCCGGCCTCGCGGTGGTGACGCCGCAGACCGACGACCTCAGTTGAGCCGCGCGCATCCGCGTTAGGGTTTGATCGATGCCCCCTGCCGTCGCGGCGCGCCAGATGGAGCAGCCCGGGTGACGGCAGGTCCCGGCCTCCGCCCGGATGGTGGCCATCGAGTTCCGGGCATCCCGTGCCGACCTGCCCGGCCGCCCGCTGATCCCGCCTTTTTGACGGGGCGGAAACCCAAACCATTGTCTAGATCGGGAAATCGTCGCAGCGGCGCCCGCCGCGCGGCCTGCGCTGCGCTCTGATCTCGGCCACGTGGCGGTTTGCCAGTTCGGACAGGCGCACGGCCTGTGCGCCATATTGCGCCGCCGCCGTCTGCCAATAGGCGAACTGAAGCGCCAACAGCCGGGTCGGGTCGCGGCAGGCCAGCGCCTCCCGCTGCATGTTCATGTCCTCCTGAAGCCGCTCCGCAAGGAAGCGCGTGCCTTCGATGAGCAAGTCGTTCAGGAACGACGCTCCCAGCAACTCAAGCGTTTCAGGTGCGCCAGACGATGCTGTGCCGGTTTCCGCGGGCTCTCCCACAATTCCGTCCATTTGCAGCTCCTTTCAGTCCGCGCAGCGGTCGGCTGCCCGGTGCAGGTTGCAAGTGTCGCATACGGCAGCCGCCGAGTCCTTAATTCTGATCGGGCGACCTTCCGCTTCGACCCGGTGCAGTCGGGGGGCGCGCGACCTGCCCGTCTTGCCGCGGGGCCCACGTCCGGTCGGCCAGCCCTTGCACCACCCGATCCGGCGACCCATTTTCCGGCGATGATCGGGAGCAAGGCAACGATGGCCAGACACGGGTTGAGGCAGACGCTCGCACGCATGCTGGTGCGCATCCGGCGACGGGTTCCGCCAGGCGTGCGCCTGCCGCTCGGCATTCTGCTGATCATCGGCGGCATATTCGGTTTCCTGCCGGTTCTGGGCTTCTGGATGATTCCGCTTGGCGTGGCGGTCGCGGCTCTTGACGTCATGCCCCTCTGGCGGAGGCTGCTCGGAAGGTTCGGCCGGACCTGACCCCTTTCGTCGCGGTTGACAGGCTTCGTCCGGCGCGGAAGGGTGCGCTCGCACAGGCGGGAGAGCGGGACATGCAGCGAAACGGGCTGAAGAAAATCTGGTCCGAAGGGCGCGCGGCGATCAACGGCTGGTGCTCGATCGGAAATGCCTTCACCGCCGAGATCATGGCCGCGCAGGGATTCGATTCCCTTACCGTCGACATGCAGCATGGCGCCCTCGACTATTGCGACCTGCTGCCGATGTTCCAGGCGGCGCGCGCCAGCGGGGTGACGCTGATGGCGCGCGTTCCCTGGCTTGACGCAGGGGCGATCATGAAGGCGCTCGACGCGGGCGCAATGGGCATCATCTGCCCGATGATCAATACCCGATCCGAGGCCGAGGCATTCGTTTCCTACATGCGCTATCCGCCCCTCGGCCAACGCAGTTTCGGCCCGACGCGCGCCGGGGTCGCAATGCCCGGCTACGGTGTGGACATGAACGCCGAGGTTCTCGCGCTGGCGATGATCGAAACGGCGCAGGGCATGGAAAATCTCGAAGAAATCGCGGCGACTCCCGGTCTGGACGGGCTGTATGTCGGCCCGGCAGACCTGACGCTTGGGACCCAGGGAGGCCGCCTGCCCCCCGGCATGGACCGCGAAGAGCCCGAGATGGTGGCGCTGATCCAACGCGTCGCCGAGGTCTGCAAGTCAAACGGCCTGCGTGCCTGTCTGCATTGCGCAACCTCCGACTACGCCGCCCGCGCGATCGGCTGGGGTTACGATCTCACCACGGTTTCGGGGGATGCGCGGCTGCTTGCGGCGGCCGCCGGGGCCAGTGTCTCGCGTTTTCGCGCGCTCACCGGCAAGCCGGGCTGATCGGCCTCGGGACCCGCGCAGCCCCGCCGACGGCGGTTCCGGGATCAACCCGGTCGCAGCGCTGGTTTGAACCGAAGATCGCGTCGTGGAGCAACCCGAGCGGCCAGCGCGCCGCCGCCCACGCATCACGCGCAAGTTCAAGGTCCATGGGCGTCTTCACAGCGCGCAATGCGGGTATTCCCGCCTTTACGATCAAGGCCAAAATGGTAATGGTTGATGCGCAAAGACGCAAAGCGATCTTCAGGAAGGCGGAACGACATGGCCGGACACTGGACAGCTCTTTCTGTCACTTGCGTCGTCGCGATGCTCTCGATTCCTGGCGGAGTCCGGGCCGAGACGCATCTTAACGCGCTTGCAAACGAGGGTGAGAGGCTGGCCGCGCTGCTGCGCGCGGGGCGCGGCGTCGTGTCGGCGAACCAGGACCTGATCAACGACTCCGACATCGGCGACAAGGGCCTCGATTCCGGTCGCTTTCTCGCGTTGGTCGACGCGCGTTACCGCGAAACAAACGGCGCCGGCCCCCTGGACGGCGACCTGACGGCGCAACAACGGGCGATCACCGAGGCGCAGCTTGCGGCGATGGCCGAGGTCGTCGACGAGAACCAGGAGCTGATCAACACCCAAGGCATGGGATTCAAGGGCTTCATCCCGGCGGTATTCGCCCGACTGGTCAACGAGCGCTTCGATGAAAGCGTCGGCGATGCCGTGCGGGTCAAGGTTACCGCCCCGCACGAGCTGGTGCGCAATCGCAGGGCACGTCCGGACGACTGGGAGGACGCCGTGATCGAAGAGAAGTTCAAGAGCGGAGACTGGCTGCGCGGCGACGCCTTCTTCGAAGAGATTTCAGACGCGAACGGCACCACATTCCGGATGCTGATCCCCGAATACTATGACGAGAGCTGCCTGACCTGCCACGGGTCGCCCGCAGGCGAGGTCGATATCACGGGCTTTCCCAAGGAGGGTCGCGCCGAGGGTGACCTGGCGGGTGCGATCAGCATCACGCTCAGGCAATGAATATCGTTCCCGCTCGGCTGCTTCGCGCCGCTGGCGACAGCATCGCCATCAGGATCGGATCGCTTTCCGCGATACTTCTGGGTGCCCTGATCGTCAGCACGTTCGCCATGGCCTGGGAACTGCACCGCAATCAGGATCAGGTCGAGGACTCGACCGAACGGTTCCGGCGCCTGCAGCTTGCTGCCGAGGCCGAGCGCGACTTCGGCGAACTGCGCTACTGGCTCACGGACCTGTCCGTCAGCCTTCTGACACTGTCGGAACGCCGTGCCGATGCGGCGCGGGCGGCGCTTGAGGGCAGGCTCGACAACATCGAGAGCTTCGCGCCCGAGGCGGCCGAACGGATCCGGCTTGGGGTCGATGACTATGCCGAGAGCGCCCTCAGCGCCGCGGATGCCTATACCGAGGACCGACGCGTGATCGGCAACGCGCTGATGGCGCAGGCGCGCCAGGGCAGCGATGCCGTCGACGCCGCGCTGGAGGATCTGGTCGCAGGCATGGCCGAGCAGGCGCACCTCGCCGAAGCCGCTGCGACGCAAGCGGTGGAAAACTCGGTCCGGCGCGCGATGATCGCCTGCACCCTGCTGGTGATTGGCGGTGCGATCCTGACCTGGTGGATCCTGAGGTCGATCCTGCTTCCGCTGCGCAGCATCGATCGGGGGATATCCGATCTGAACGCCGGGGCGGAAACTGTCAGCCTGCCGCCGGAGGGACCCGGAGAGATCGGGCGTATCTCCTCGGCCGTGCGGGCCTTGCAGGAAAGTCAGGCGCGCCGCCGCCAGCTCGAGACCGAGGCCGAACGCCAGCGGATGACGATCATGACGGCGATCGAGACGATCCCCGACGGCTTCGCCCTGTTCGACGCCGACGACCGCCTTGTGCTCACCAACGAGCGCTACCGGGAAATGTTCTCGGGCGTCGGCCACAAGCTGGTGCCTGGCACGCATTTTCGCGAGATCCTCGAAGCGCAGGCCATCGCAGATCCCGAGGTGGTCGGGTCGGCCTCCATCGATGACTGGATCACGCAGCGGGTGAACCATCTTGCCGCGCCCGGCGCCACACGGCGGGAGATGCGGCTTGGCGGAGCGTGGCTGCACGTGACCAAGAGCAAGACCCCCGACGGCGGCACCGTCGCGGTCTATTCGGACATCACCGGCCTTATCGAAAAGCAGGCCCAGCTCGAGGAGGCGCGGCGCGGTGCCGAGACGGCGAACGAGGCAAAGAGCCGCTTCCTCGCCTCCATGAGCCACGAGCTGCGCACGCCGCTCAACGCGATCATCGGCTACAGCGAGATGCTGATCGAGGACGCGGAAGACTCCGACGACCGGTCAACCGTCGCGGATCTCGAGAAGATCATGTTATCCGGACAGCATCTTCTGGGGCTCATCAACGACGTCCTCGACCTGTCAAAGATCGAGGCGGGGAAGATGGAGGTCCATATCGAGACCTTCGACATCGCCGCGCTGATCGAGGACGTCACCGCGACGATCCGCCCGATGATCGCGAAGAACGACAACACCCTCGAGCTCAGCGTGCAGTCCGTCCATGCGCAGATCACCACGGACAAGACCAAGCTGCGCCAGAACCTCTTCAACCTGCTGTCGAACGCCGCCAAGTTCACCCGCGCGGGACGCATCGACCTGATCGTGCGCGATGGCGATGGTACCATCGACTTCGCCGTGCGCGACAACGGCATCGGCATGACGCAAGAGCAGAAGGAGCGGCTTTTCCAGGCCTTCGTGCAGGCCGACAGCTCGACCACCCGCAACTACGGCGGAACGGGGCTGGGCCTTGCCATCGTGAAGAACTTCACCGAGATGGTCGGCGGCCGGGTCAGCGTGGAGACCGAGGCCGGCAAGGGATCGACCTTCACGCTCAGCCTGCCGGCGGACTACGCGGCGCCCGAAGCCAGGCCGCGGGCAGAGGCCGGCGCGATGGGCACGGTCCTCGTGATCGACGACGATCCTGAAGCGCGCCGCGCGATGTCCGAGCTGCTGACGGGCGAAGGCTTCAGCGTGATCGAGGCGGAGGGTGCGGAAAGCGGCCTCGCGCGGGCCGCCGAACATCGTCCCGACGCGATCGTGCTCGACATCATCATGCCCGAACGCGACGGCTGGTCGGTGCTGCGCGAACTCAAGGCCGATCCCGAGCTCTGCGAGATACCGGTCGTGCTTGTCACGATCCTGGGCGACCGCGAGATGGGCCTCGCCTTCGGTGCCGTCGACCACATGACGAAACCGATCAACCCGCAACGGCTGTTGGATACGATCAATGCCTTCGCCACGGGGGGCGAGCGCGAAGTGCTGGTTGTCGACGACGATGCCGCGACCCGGGCGCTGTTCCGTCGGATCCTGGTGCGCGAAGGCTGGGCGGTCCGCGAATCCGCCGACGGACTGCGCGCGCTTGCGCAACTGGAGATGAAGGTGCCCAGCATCGTGGTCCTGGATCTGATGATGCCGAATCTCGACGGGTTCGAGACGCTCAAGGCGATCCGGGCGAGATCCGATTGCGAGGCGCTGCCGGTCATCATCGCCACGTCCAAGGACCTGAGCCGGGAAGAGATGGACTGGCTGCGCGCAAATGCCCGCGAGGTGGTGATGAAAGGCAAGAACGGCCGCGCCGACCTGATCGCGGCGCTTCGCCGGCAGGTCGCGGCGAGTCCGATCCGAGAGAGGACAGATCCGATATGACAAAGATACTGATCGTCGAAGACAACGACATGAACCTCGACATGCTGTCGCGCCGGCTGATGCGAAAGGGCTTCGAGATCGTGACCGCCCGGGACGGGGAGGCAGGGATCGCGCAGGCGAAGGCCGAGTCGCCGGATCTGATCCTGATGGACATGAGCCTTCCGGTACTCGACGGCTGGCAGGCGACACGGGCCATCAAGTCGGATCCGCAGGTCCAGGCAATTCCGGTGATCGCCCTCACGGCGCACGCGATGGAGTCCGACCGCCAGAAGGCCATCGAGGCAGGCTGCGACGCGTTTCACACCAAGCCGGTCGACCTCAAGGTCCTGCTGGGCCTGATCGACGACCTGCTCCCGGCCTGAGGCGCATGTCCGACACCGATAACATCGGTCGCAGCGCGCTGGCCGCCCGGATCGCCCAGCGGCTGGCCGGGCCGGCGGACACCATCCTGGGGTTCCAGACCCTGATCGTCGACAGCATGCGCAGTCTGGGCCCCCCCGAAGCCGTGCCGGATGCGGAGGCGGTGTTGAAGGCTGCGCGGACGCTCAAGGTTCAGGTCGCGGTCCTGCTCGAACCTTCCCCGGATACCGGCGCCGAGCCATTCGACGATGCGAGGATGCGTCACGACCTGCGCACGCCCGTCAATGCCATCCTCGGCTATTCCGAACTGATAATCGAGGAATGGGAGGACGCGCTCGACGCCACCATCCGCAGCGACATCGACACGGTCCTGCGTGAATGCGCCCATGTGCTCGGACAGATCGACGAGCTGGTCGACTTTTCCCGGGGCAGCCTCGAGACGCTCGAGCCTGACGCTACGGACACCAGCATCGCCGAGGCGCTGGCGCGCAGTCTGGCGCCGGAAAGCGCGACCGAAACGGTTCTGTGCGGGCGGATCCTGGTTGTCGACGACATCGAGGCCAACCGCGAGATCCTTCGCCGCCACCTCGGCGCGCGCGGCCACGACGTCACCACAGCCGCATCCGCGCAGGAAGCCCTGCAGCTGCTGAAGACCGGCGGTTTCGAGCTGGCGCTTGTCGATATCCTGATGCCCGGCATGAACGGCATCGAACTGCTGGCGCAGCTCAAGGCAAGCGCGCACCTGCGGGAAATGGCCGTGGTCATGGTTTCGGGCCTGAAGGACACGCAGGCCATCGTGCGCTGCATCAAGGCGGGCGCTGCCGACTATCTGCCGAAACCCGTCGACCCGGTGCTGCTGCATGCCCGTGTCGAAAGCTGCCTCGAAACGGTGCGGTGGCGCGAAAAGGAACGGGAATATCTCGGCAGGATCGAGTACGAGAAATCGCGGGCGGACGGGCTGCTGCTGTCGATGCTGCCGGCGACGATCATCGAACGCATCGGTCAGGGCGAGACGGTGATCGCTGACCGCTTCGAAGCCGCAACGATCATCTTCGCAGACATCGTCGACTTCACCCCGCTTGTCGCGCGCACGGAACCCGCGACCCTGGTGGGGCATCTGCACGAGCTTTTTTCGCGCATGGATGCTCTGGCGGACCGCCACGGTGTCGAGAAGATCAAGACCATCGGCGACGCCTACATGGCGGTGGTGGGCGTTCCGCAGGCCTGCGCCGATCATGCCGACCGCGCCCTGGCATTCGCGCGCGATCTGATCGCGCTGCAGTCGGCGGCCTTCGGCACCGGCGAGCCGCTCAAGATCCGCGTCGGCATGTGTTCCGGCCCGGTGATCGCGGGGCTGATCGGGCAAAAGCGTTTCGTCTACGACGTCTGGGGCGAGACGGTGAACCTTGCCAGCAGGCTCGAATCGTCGGGCGTGGCCGGGCGCATCCACATCTCCCGCGCCACGCTCGGGTCGCTTGCGACACGGCCCGCAGGCGCGGCGATGAACAAAAACATAAAGGGTGTCGGCAATGTCGAGACCTTCCTGATCGCCTGAGCGGCCACCGCTCAGGGACAGAGGCGGCGATAGAGATGCCAGCTCGCGTGGCCGAGAACCGGAAGCACCAGAAAGAGCCCCAGAAAGAAAGGTACGAGGGCCAGCAATGTCAGCGCGGCGATCAGCGCGGCCCAGACCAGCATCACAGCCAGATTTGCGCGCGTCAGCCGCAGGCTCGCCAGCATGGCGGTGACGAAGTCTACCTCTCGGTCCAGCAGCATCGGCAGGCTGACCGCCGTCAGGGAGAAAAGCAGGAAGGCCAGCGCCGCACCGATGCCGAACTGGGTCAGCGTCATGGCAAGCCCGCGCCCGGTCAGATAGGTCTGCAGGTCGTCAGGCGGCCCCATCAGGGCCGAGGGCCCGAGGAAGAGCGCGAAAAGCATATGCGCGAAGAAGCTCCAGAAGAGGAAGTAGAAGGTGATGATCGCTCCCGCCCAGGGTATCTGCCGGGTGCGCTCGTTCCAGATGACGCCCAACACATCGCGGAATGCCGGCGCGAGCCCGCGCTCGCGTCTCCGGCTGACCTCGTAAAGCCCCACGGCAAGGAACGGCGCCATCAGCGGAAAGCCCAGCGACAACGTCAGCGTCCAGGTGAAAAGCCCCGCCCCGATCCGCACCAGCGCGAGGCCGGCGAGGACATATATGCCGGCAAAGAACATACCGTAGAGCGGCTCGGCACGGAAGTCCGCCCATCCCAGCCGAAGCACCCTGCCGAGATCTGACAGCCGCAAGGGTTGCGTGGACGCTTGGTGATCGTTCATGCCCTCTGACATACGGTCCCGCCCGGTTTCCTGATCGACGCCCCTGACCCGCCGCGCGATCGCCTTTGGCCCTGGCGCCATCCTTCGCCACTCGCCCCCCTTGGGCAAGTGTGAAGGCGGCGGCGCCGGTACTCCGTCACGCCCTTCTATCGCAACGCACGAGGAAGTGTTGCCGATCAGGCGAACCCGCTACGGGAATATCGGAACAAAAGGCCGCTTCCCGGACTCATTTCAAGAACGCTATTGCCTTCGTCGCGGCATGGCTCAAACTCCGACGACTTTGAGAGGCCGGACCAAACCGAATGCTGACACTTCAAGACCCAGATCCCAACCCCCTGAGCTTTCTCGTCGGCAACGGCGAAATGGCGCAGCGCATCAGGGCGTTCGACTGGTCGATGCATCCGTTCGGGCCGCCGGAGAGCTGGCCGCAGGCGTTGCGCTCGGCACTTGGCATATGTCTCAACTCCGCCTTCCCGACGGCGATATACTGGGGCCCGGAACTTCGGCTGCTCTACAACGATGCCTGGTCCTTCATCCCCGGTCCGCGTCACCCCGACTGTCTCGGTCAGCGGGCAAGCGATGTGTGGGCGGATATCTTTCATATCATCGAACCGCAATTCTCGCAGATCATCCGCAGTGGCGAGGGGCTCTTCGTCGAGGATCAGCACCTGCCGATGAAGCGCTTCGGCTATACGGAACAGACTTACTGGAGCTATAGCTTCACGCCGATCCGGGGCGCCGACGGCAGGATCCAGGGCGTGTTCAACTCGGGCAACGAAACCACGCAAAGCGTGGTCAAGGCGCGGCATTCGCAGTTCATGCTTTCCTATTACGAAATCCTCAGAAACAGCAACGGCACACAGGAAACGATGGCGGCCCTCTGTAGCGCGCTCGGGTCACATTTCGATGCAAGTTCCGTGTGTCTTTGCACGCTCGAACGCGGAGTTCCGATGGCCGAAGCAGAGGCTGAGGCGGCCTGGCCCGACATGCCGGATGCGACATCCAGCACGCCGCTTTGCGAACTCGCAGAGGTGATTGACTCGCTGTCCCGCGGCGCGGTGGCACGATACGACAACACCGCGGACGTGACAGAGCCCGCGCTGAAAGCGGCCTTCGAGAAACAGGGCGCCAAGGCGTTTCTCGCGGTACCCTGGAGCGAAGAGCGCGCCGTGACGAATGTCCTGACGATCGGACTGTGCGAACCACGGCGATGGAACGACGAGGACGTATCGACCGTGGAGAAGGTTCTCGAGCGGACCCTCGGAGCGGTGGAGCGCGAAAAAGCCCTCCAGCGCGAACGCATCATGGCCGGCGAGATAGATCATCGCGCGCGGAACCTGCTGGCTGTCGTCAGCGCGCTGGCTCGTACCAACGACGCCCAGGATGTCGCAAGCTACCGGGCGAAGTTGCTCGACAGGTTGATGGCGCTTTCGCAGACCCATACGCTGCTTGCCGGCGACCGTTGGTCGGGCCTCTCGTTGCGCCGCCTGCTGCACGAGCTTCTGGCACCCTACAACTATGGCGAAGCCTCGCGCGTTTCGCTGGAAGGGCCGCCTTTGCTGCTGCAGCCAGAGATGGCGCAGTATCTCGGCATGGTCGTCCACGAGCTCGCCACCAACGCCGCCAAGCACGGTGCGCTGCATGAAAAGCAGGGTGCGGTTAGGATCAGCTGGCATCTCGGGCAGGACAACACGCTTCACATCCTCTGGCGCGAGAGCGCCATATCTCCGGAGGTTGCCGACCCCAGTTTCACCGGTTTCGGATCGGTCCTCGCTCGGCGGGTCGTCACCCAGCAGCTTGGCGGCACCATCCACAAGACCTTCGAGACCGGTCAGTTGACTGTCGAAATCGCCCTGCCTTTCGGCCCCGTCGAAAACCGTTTCACAAATCGCGTCGACGAGGCGCCGCTTGCGGTGAAGGTGCCCGGGGACCTTCGCGTGCTCGTCGTCGAGGACGATCCCATCATCGCACTGGATCTGTCGGCCGCGCTGACCGAACTGGGCTATCAGGTGGTGTCCTCGGCACGGTCCGTCCAAAGCGCGATTGCCTCGATCAGGGAAAGCAGCCCTCAACTTGTCGTGCTTGACCTCAATCTCGCGGGTGAGACATCGGAGCCGGTCGGAGAAATGCTGGTGGAGCGGGGCATCCCGTTCCTGCAGTTGACGGGCTATGAACGGGACGTCGCGCCGAACAGCGTCTTTGCCGACCGCCCGAGGATCATCAAGCCCTACTCGATGTCCGACCTGCGCCGCGAGCTCGCCGAGCTGAGTGCGACAATTACGGCGGATTGACGACAGCCTGTCCGGCCACCCGAGTATTCACGTACAGGTTGAATTTTTCAATCGCAATAGCGGGCGAAACCGTATACTCTCGGAGTCCCCAAGGGAGGCAGAGCCCTCCCCGCAATGTTCTTTGAGGAGGAGGATCATCGCATGGACACTCTCAAGACCGCCGAATACGCCCGCGCGCTCTACCGCGCCCACGGACCCGCCGCCGAGGCAGAGGCGGCGCGGCGCGCACGCGACTGTCAGGCCTCAGGGCGGACGGAGGAGGCTGCCGACTGGGACGCGATCCGCAAATCCATCCACGGCCACCGCGGCCCGCACCAAGGCTGAGTCACGCGGATATCGAAAGGGCTCCGACAAACGTTTCAACCGCGCAAGATCGCGGGGGTGTGACGGCCGGACCCGTTTCGGCGCGGATCCCGAGGCATCGGAACTTTTCCAGCGCTCGGGAGTCGAAGCGGAGCGCGCAGGCTCCGCTTCGACGCATTGTGGTTTCGGTTCAACCTTCCGGGCAGGCGGCCCCGGTGTCGATCCAGGCCTGCGTCAGCTCGCCGAAGACCTCCTGAGTGCCGGGAACCGGCGTACGGCCTTCCCCGGGATGCCAGCCCCAGCCCACCAGACCGTCCTGCGCATTGTGTTCGTGCAGGTCGGCGAGGCTGCGACCGCCATTGCGATCCTCGTCCTTTAGCTGGGCGCAGATCTCGCCTGCGGACTTGCCTACCCACGCCATCTCGATTGGTGCGAGGTTCCAGGGTTCGTGCCCGGGAATGGACCCCTCGCCGGTCGCGAAGGCCACGTTCTCGGCCCCATGACAGGTGGTGCAATACATCCCCGGCGCGCCGAAATCGGCATCCCCGCGAATGACCGGCGGCACATGCATGTGCATGTCGTCGCCCTGCGTCGGAGACTCGCCCGCCGGATGGCAGTTGAGGCAGCGGGGATGCTCGATGACGACCATCATCTCCTCGAACAGCGCGACCGATCGGGCGGTCTCGTCCTCGATGCTGTCGAAGGCGGCCGGCGTCCTCAGACCCTTCACCTCCTCCTGCGCGTCAACCGGCAACCCAAGTGCGACCGCTGCGGCGATCACTGTCGTTCTCAATGCAATCATTGTCACTCTCACACTCCCGCCTGCCGGGTGAACGGCAGTTCGGTTACTGCCTGACCCGTCAGCGCGCGCCAGGCGTTTGCCAGGGCCGGACCCGACGGCGGCGTTCCAGGTTCTCCGACGCCGGTGGGATCCGCATCGCTGTCGATGATCGCGACCTCGATTTCCGGCATCTCGTGGATGCGCAGCATCCGGTAGGTGTCGAAATTGCTTTCCACCACCGTGCCGCCTTCATCCAGCGTCACCGCGTCGAACAGGATCGTTCCCAGACCGAAGCCGATTCCGCCCTCCATCTGCGCGCGTATCACATTGGGATTGACCGCGATCCCGCAATCGACCGCGCACCAGACCTTGTGGACCTTGGGAAAGCCGCCCTCGTCCGAGACTTCGGCGATCTGCGCGACATAGGTGTTGAAGCTCTCGTGCACGGCCACGCCGTAGCCCCTGCCGTCCTTCACCTTCTGTCCGTCCCAGCCCGCCATCTCCGCGACCTTCTGCAGCACGCGCTTGTCGCGCGCAGCGTTGTCGCCGGTCATGAGCTCGAGCCGCCCCTCGACCGGATCCTTCCCGGCCTTCTCCAGGAGCATGTCGAGGAAGACCTCGGTGGCATAGCCGGTGTGGGTATGGCCAACCGAGCGCCACCACAGCACCGGAACCGGGCTGTCCTGCTGCGCCCAGCCGACCCGGAGGTTCGGAAGCGCATACGGCATCTTCGTCGACCCCTCGTACGAGGTCGGATCCTTGCCATCCACCATCATCATGGACATGGGACCGCCCGCCATGATCGACTGGTTCGCCACGACGTCTGTCCACCCGAGGATGTTGCCCTCGGCGTCGATCCCGCCCTTCATCCGGTGCAAGGTGATCGGGCGGTAGTACCCCCCGGTCATGTCGTCCTCACGGGTCCAGACCAGCTTCCAGCAGCCGTCGCCACCCGCCGCCTTGGCGATCTCGGCGATTTCGGCGGCAAGGTGTGCGGTGTCCTGAGCCCGCCGTCCGAAGCTGCCGCCGGCGAGAAGCACGTTGATGTGCACATCCTCCGGCTGGAGTCCGAGCACCTTCGCGATGGTGGGCTGGTCGAGGGAGGGGAACTGCGATCCCGCCCACATCTCCGCCTTTCCGGCCCTGACCTCGAGAACCGCGTCAAGCGGTTCCATCGGCGCATGGGCGAGATAGGGGAAACGGAACTCGGCCTCGATCACCTCCGCCGCAGCTTCCAGCGCGCCGTCGATGTCGCCGGTCTCTTCGGCCACGACGCCGCCATCCTCCGCCGCCTTGGCGAAATCAGCGAATATCTGCGCGGACGAACGTGTTTCGGCACCGCTTTCATCCCATTCGATCCCAAGCGCCTCACGACCGCGCAGCGCCGCCATCATCGAACTTGCATAGACCGCCACGCCGGTCGAGATCTGGCGCACGGCCTCGACTCCATCCACCGCCAATGCCGCCGCGTCATCGACCGAAGCGACCGTGGCCCCGAACTTGGGCGGATGCGCAACGACGACCGTCTGCATTCCCTCGCGGTAGACGTCCATGGTGAATTGCGCCGTCCCGTCCGACTTCGCGCGGCTGTCGAGCCGGGGCACGTCCGTCCCGATCAGCACGAACTGGTCGCGGGTCTTGAGTTTCGGCTCGGCAGGCGCGGTCATGGTCGCAGCCTTCTCGGCGAAGGCGCCGAAACCGGAATCCTTGCCCGAGGGATGCGTGATCCGGCCTTTCGCGACGCTGATCTCCGCTTCCGGAACGCCCCATTCCTCGGCGGCCGCGGCCACGAGCATGGCACGCGCCGCCGCCCCGGCCTGGCGCATCTGGGTATAGGAATTGGCAATGGCGGTCGACCCGCCGGTGCCCTGCATGCCGAATGCGAGGTTCTTGTAGAGTTCGGTATTGCCCGGCGCGCCCTCGGCACGGACCTGGCTCCAGTCCGCATCCAGCTCTTCCGCGACAAGCGTCGCGAGGCCGGTGTAGGGCCCCTGCCCCATTTCGAGATGCTTCACGATCACCGTGACGGTGTCGTCGGGGGCGACCCGGATGAAGGCGTTCGGAGCGAAGCTGCCGCTTGCCACCGCGCCCGAGCCGAGTGCGGCCTCGGCACCCGATTGGGCGAAACCGCGCGGCGGCAGGCTGACCGCGAGAACAAGGCCCGCCGCGCCCTGAAGAAAGCGGCGGCGACTGGGAGTGTGAATGGTCATGGCTCAGCCCTCCAGCGTCTTGGCGGCGTCGTGGATCGCGGCGCGGATACGGACGTAGGTGGCGCAACGGCAGACATTGCCGGCCATGGCGTGGTCGATGTCGGCATCGGTCGGCGCGGGCACCGCGCGCAGCAGCGCCGTGGCGCTGACCACCTGTCCCGACTGGCACCAGCCGCATTGCGGCACATCGATCTTCACCCAGGCGTCCTGAACCGCCTTGGCTTCCGGGCCTTCAAGGCCCTCGATGGTCTCGATGTCGGAGCCTTCGACGGAGGCGATCGGCGTCACGCAGCTGCGCCGGGTCATGCCGTTCATCATGACGGTGCAGGCGCCGCATTGGGCGATGCCGCAGCCGAACTTCGTGCCGGTCATCCTGAGTTCGTCCCTCAGGACCCAGAGCAGTGGCGTATCCTCGGGAAGGTCAACGCTGACCTCCTTGCCGTTTAGCGTGAATGTCACCATCTGACTTTCCTTCGATCTGGCGGTTGGCTGTCGGGGTGGAGCTAGCGCGAGCATACCTCACTTCCACCCGTGACGCACGAGATCCGTGGCGAATTCCGCAGAGGCCGCAGACGGCTCAGCCCGGGGTGTAGACCCGGCTCGCCTCAGGGTCATCCATCGAATAGTCGAGTCCCGTAAGCGCTTCCTTCAGGCTCGCATCGATTTCCGCAGTTGCCCAGTCCAGCGTCTGCGCGACGCGCTCGGGCTTGGAGACCCCGACGATGGTGGAGGTCACCCGCGGATCGTTCATCGAGAACTGAAGCGCTGCGGCTCCCGGAGCCACCCCGCGACCCTCGCAAAGCGATTCGATCCGGCGCACCGGAGCCAGCGTCTTTTCGTCGGCCTCCTGATAGGTCAAGCGCGGCATCTTCGACGCGCCCTTGGCCAGCACCCCTCCGGCGAAGGGCGCGGCGTTCAGGATCGCGATGCCCTGCTCGTGCGCATAATCGAATATCTCTCCGGCCGAGCGATTGACGAGCGTGAAACGGTTGTGGCTGATCAGGGCATCGAAGGGATAGGCGCGCAGGATCGGCTCCATCACGTCGAGCCTGCCCATGGCAAGCCCGACCGCGTCGCACAAGCCCTCCTCCTTGAGCCTGAAGAGCGCGTCCACCGCCCCGCCGTCCCGCGTGACCTCATCGAGATCGCGGGCATATTCCGGGTCATGGAGGTGGAGCAGATGGACCCTGTCGAGCTTGAGCGCCTCGAGACTTTCCGAGATCGACTGCCGGACCCGGTCGGCGTCGAAACGCCCGGTTTCCATGTCACGGTCGAGCTTGGTCGAGATCACGAAACCCTCGGGCAGGCCGCGCTCGGCAATGACGGCACCGATGCGCCTTTCCGATTCACCCATTCCGTAATTGCGCGACGTGTCGAGGAAGTTCGCCGGGCCGTCGAGGATGGCGTTCACGGTCGCCCGCGCGCGTGCCTCATCGACCTCGTAGCCGTAGACGCCCGGCATGTTGCCGAGGCCCGAAGTGCCGAAGCAGATCGGCGTGACTGAAAGTCCGCTACGTCCGATGGGCCGCCTGTCCATATGGTTGTTCCTTCCGCTTGCCTGGTGAGAGGGCGCGCCGGATGTGCCGCCCGGTCCTTGCTATCCGAAGACGTCGGCCCGGACCACATGCCAGCGCAAGTGCCTCGGTGAGACGCGGATCGTTCCTGTCGCCGCGCGGCCAATGCCCTTCGCACCGGTCCGGCACCCAGCGTGGCCGGGAGAGCAGCTAATGCGGAAATCTCGGCGATCCAGTCCCTCGAGCATCGCCATGTTCGCCCCTTCGGGTCGCCTTCCGCCCGGAGGGGACGGGGCTCCGGAGACTGTCCCGTCCCGGACCGGAAGCGGTCCACCGACTGCCGGATCCGTGCCGATTCGGCCAACGGATGTCAACGGCGCGGACGCCGCCGTGGAGCAGGCGAAAGACAGGACCCGTGCGAGACCTGTCTGCGAAGGCGCCATCCGCAGAGGTCGGATGCCTCCGGCGGGGATATTTTGAAGCAAAGGAAGGCGGCGTTGCGCGACCGGCGCGACCGGCGGGGGGGGGGGGGGGTGGCCGCAAGCCGCGCGCGGCGCTCGCGGCTACGCGCCTTTCACAGGAAAGGCCTTATCAAGCCTTTTCCTCGACCCTCGCCGTCTGGCGCTGCTTTCCGCCGCGGAAGACGCGGGTGACGATCATGAAGAAGAGCGGCACGTATATCACGCCGAGGATGGTCGCCGACAGCGTGCCGCCGAGAACGCCCGATCCGATGGCGTTGCGTCCCCCGGAACCGGCACCGCTCGACAGGACCAGCGGCAGCACGCCCAGCGAGAAGGCCATCGAGGTCATGATGATCGGGCGGAAGCGTTCACGCGCGGCATGGACGACCGCATCGACAACGCGCTCGCCAGCCTCATAGCGCTCGCGGGCGAATTCCACGATCAGAATGGCGTTCTTGCCGGTCAGCCCGATGACGGTCAGCAGGCCGACCTGGAAGAACACGCCGTTCTCGAAGCTGCCCACCCAGGCCCCGAGCAGGGCACCGAGCACGCCGATGGGCATGGCGAGCATGGCTGCGAACGGGATCGACCAGCTTTCATAAAGCGCCGCAAGGGCGAGGAAGACCGCGCCGAGCGAGAGCGCGTAGAGCAGCGGCGCCTGGCTTCCGGATTGCTGTTCCTCGAGCGAGAGGCCAGTCCAGGCGATGTCGAACCCGGTGCCAAGCTGCCCGGCGAGCCGTTCCATCTCGGCCATCGCGTCGCCGGTCGAGACGCCGGGCGCCGGGCTCCCCTGGATCTGCACAGCCGGAATGCCGTTGTAGCGATAGAGCCCCTGGGCGCCATAGGTCCATTGCCCCAGGGCGAAGTTGGAGAAGGGGACAAGCCCGCCGTTCGCGTTGCGCACGCGCCACTTGTCGATATCGGTCGGAACCGAGCGTGCATCCTGCTCGCCCTGGATATAGACGCGCTTGATCCTCCCCTGGTCGATGAAGTCGTTCACGTAATTGCCCGCCCAGGCGACAGAGAGCAGGTTGCCGACGTCTGCCGGGGACACGCCCATTGCGCCGGCTTTCCGCCAGTCGATGTCGAGGTTGTACTGCGCGGCGTCCTCGAGCCCGTTGGGGCGGGCGGAGGCGATGAGTTCGCTTTGCGCCGCCATCCCCAGAAGCTGGTTGCGCGCGGCGATGAGCTGTTCATGGGTCTGGCCATCCCTGGCCTGGAGGTAGAAGTCGAAACCCGAGACGTTGCCGAGCTCGATCACCGACGGGGGAACGATCGGGAAGACAAGGGCATCCCGGATGCCCATGAAGGCCCCGAAGGCGCGCCCCGCCAGCGCCTGCACGCTCAGCGCCGGGCTCTCGCGTTCCTCCCAGTCCTTGAGCTGGACGAAGGCCAGGCCGGTGTTCTGTCCCGATCCGGCGAAGCTGAAGCCCACCACGCCGAAGAGCGAGTTCACGGTCTCGGTCTCCTGGGTGAGGTAGTAGTCCTCGACCTGCTCGAGAACGGCGAGCGTGCGCTCGGCCGTGGCTCCGGTGGGTCCCTGGATCAGGGTGAAGAGGATGCCCTGGTCCTCATCGGGCAGAAAGCCCGTGGGTGTGCGCAGGAAGAGAAGCGCCATGCCTGCGGCAAGCGCGAGGTAGATCAGGAACATCCGGACCGGCCGCTTGACCGTCCAGGCGACGGTATTGCCATAGCCGCGCAGAAGCGAGCCGAAGCCCCGGTTGAAAAGCCCGAACGGGCCGCGTGTCTTGCCGTGATTGCCGGATTTGAGCAGCGAGGCGCAGAGCGCCGGGGTCAGGGTCAGGGCAACGACGACCGAAAGCGCCATGGCCGAGACGATGGTGATGGCGAACTGCTGGTAGATCACGCCGGTCGAGCCCGGGAAGAAGGCCATCGGCACGAAGACCGCCGAGAGCACGATGGCGATGCCGACCAGCGCGCCGGTGATCTGGCCCATGGACTTGTGTGTCGCCGCACGGGGATCCAGCCCCTCCTGCTCCATGATGCGCTCGACGTTCTCGACCACCACGATCGCATCGTCCACCAGAAGGCCGATGGCCAGCACCATGGCGAGCATGGTGAGCGTGTTGATGGTGAAGCCGAAGGCCGCGAGCACGCCGAAGGTGCCCAGCAGGACGATCGGAACGGCGAGGGTCGGGATCAGCGTGGCCCGCAGGTTCTGCAGGAAGAGGTACATCACGAGGAAGACCAGCACGATGGCCTCGATGAGTGTCTTGATCACCTCCTCGATCGAGATCGTCACGAAGGGCGTGGTGTCGTAGGGAATGACGTAGCTGACGCCTTCGGGGAAGAAGCGCGCGAACTCTTCCATGCGCTCCTTCACCCGCTCGGCCGTGTCGAGCGAATTCGCCCCGGTCGCAAGACTTATGGCCATCCCCGAGGCCGGGCGCCCGTTGAAGCGGGCGATGGTCGCGTAGTTCTCGGCGCCGATCTCGACACGGGCGACGTCGTCCAGCAGGACCAGACCGCCGTCTGTTTCCGCGCGCAGAACGATCTGGCGGAAATCCTCGGGCGTGCTGAGCAGCGATTGCGCCGTGATCGTGGCATTCAGCTGCTGGCCCTCGACCGCCGGGCGGTCGCCGAAGGAGCCGGCCGAAATCTGCGCGTTCTGAGCGGACACGGACGAGACAACGTCCGTGGGGGTAAGTTCGTAGGCCGCGAGCTTCGAGGGATCCAGCCAGATCCGCATCGCGTACTTTCCGCCGAAGACCTGCACCGAACCGACCCCCTCGATCCGGCTGAGCTCATCGACCAGATTGGTGATCATGTAATCGGCGAGGTCGACGTCCTCGAGCCGGCCGTCCTCGGAAATCAGGCCGATCACCATCAGGAAGCCCGCCGAGGACTTCTCGACCTGGATGCCCTGGCGCTGGACCGTCTCGGGCAGCAGCGTGGTCGCCTGGCTCAGCTTGTTCTGGACCTGGACCTGGGCGATGTCGATATCCGTGCCGGTATTGAAGGTCAGGGTGATCTGCGCACTGCCGTTCGAGGTCGAGGAGGACGAGAAGTACCGCAGATCGTCCAGGCCGGTCATCTGCTGCTCGATGATCTGGGTCACGGTATTGGCAACGGTTTCCGCGGAGGCGCCGGGATAGCTGGCGTTGACCGAAACCGAGGGGGGTGCGATCTCGGGATACTGCGCGACGGGAAGCGCGGTGATCGCGAGTATGCCGATCGCCATGGTGAAGATCGAGATCACCCAGGCGAAGACCGGTCGGTCGATGAAGAAATGCGCCATACGATCAGGTCCCTTTCGCGCGGATCACTCGCCTGCGGTTGGAGTCGGGGATTGCAGTTCCGGGGCGACCGTCGCGCCCGGGCCGGTCTTCTGGAACCCGGCGATCACGACTCTGTCGGACGCCGAAAGCCCTTCGGAGACCACCCAGTCGGAACCGAGATCCTGCAGCACCGTCAGGGGGCGTTCCTCGACGACATTGTCGCCGTTGACCACCCATGCCACCGGACGCCCGCGCCTGTCGCGGGTCACGCCTTCCTGCGGCACGAGGAAGACGTTCTCGGCATCCTTGATCGGGACTTCGACCTGAACATACATACCCGGAAGCAACAGCTTGTCTTCGTTTGGAAATTCGAGACGCAGGGTGATCACGCCGGTCTGGGGATGGACATGCGGTTCTGCCGCGGTGAGCCGGCCGGTCCCTTCATAGTCGCTGCCGTCCGCCAGGGTGAGGCGCACCGTATCGTCGCGGATCCTTCGCACCTCGCCCTCCTCGCCGCGCCGCCAGCGCAGCAGGTCGGCAGCCGACTGGGTGACGTCCACATAAACCGGATCGAGATTGCGGATCACCGCGAGCGGGTCGGCCTGGCTCGCGGTCACGAGCGCGCCGGGGCTGAATTGCGCCAGACCGATCTCGCCCGACAGCCGCGCCCTTATGGTGGTCCGATCGAGCTCGATCTCGGCGGCGCGCAGCGCCGCGTTGGCCACGGCAAGTGCCGCCTTGGCGGATTCGAGGTTGCTGTTGGCCTCGTCGAGCGACTGTTCGCTGGCCACGTTGCGCTGCTGGAGGGCGATCAGGCGGTTAGCCTCGGTCTGCATCCGGTCCCGCTCGACAGTCGCCTGTTCGACACTGGCCTTCGCCTGCGCGACACTGGCGGCATAGCTTGCATCGTCGATGCGAAAGAGCACGTCGCCCTCCTCGACATGCGCGCCTTCCGTGAAAAGCCGTTCGGTGATGATCCCGTTGACCTGCGGACGCACCTCGGCCTCTGCCGAGGCGGCGACCCGGCCCGGCAGGGTGCTGCTGAGCGTCACGGCCTGGGGCTGCACCTCGATCACGGTAACGGGGGACGGCGGAGGTGCGTCCTGCGCGAACATCGGCCCGGCCCCCAGCAGCGCCGAAACGGCAAGCGCGGAAAATCTTGTTGTTCCGAAACGCGTCATCGTCTTTGCCCCTTGTTCCGAATACAGGCGGGGGCGCTGAGCACCCCCGGAAGTTCTGGCCATTCGATACTCTGCAAAAGCTGGCAAAGACCAGCCGCAATCACACACAATCCTGTAATGGTGCACAAGATCTTAATCCGCGCACGTTTCTGCGCCGCGATGCACGGGTTCAGCTGACGTGCGCCGATCCGGTACCGCGACAGATCAGACGGTGCGCAGCATGCCGCCATCGACATGGTAGACCGAGCCCAGACTGTAGGCGGCCCGGGGCGAACAGAGAAAGACACAGAAATCCGCAAGCTCGTCGACGGTCCCGAACCGGCGGATATCGGCGTGTTCGTCAGCCACTTCCTGAAGGTAGGTTTCCCAATCGTCGCCGCGCAGTTCGCGCGCCGTGTTTTCCCAGTCCGGCGTCCGGATCAGGCCGGGGTTGACAGTGTTCACGCGGATGTTGCGCTTGATCATCTCGGTCGACAGGCATTTCGAGAACATCATCAGGGCAGCCTTGGTGACGTTGTAGATCGGCTCGTACCAGAGCGGCTGAACGGCACAGATCGAAGCGTTCATCAGCATCGCACCCCCGCCCTTGCCATCCATCTGCAACGCCAGCCCGCGCGAAAGCCGCACGGCCGCCATGACGTGGAGATTCCAGTAGTCCATCCACTTTTCGTCAGTCGCATCCGCCACCGTCTCGTTCGAGCCGGTGCCGGCGTTCGATACGAAGATGTCGGCGCCGCCGAAATCCCCGGCGGCGTCCACGACATAGTCGCATCCCTCGGCGGTCGAGACATCCGCGGCCACGGAGAGGCAGCGCACCCGATACTTCGCGCTGATCTCGCGCGCGGCACGCTCGATATCGGCGTCGGTGCGGGAATTGATGACGAGATTGGCTCCTTCGCGCGCAAAGGCGCAGGCGATGCCGAACCCTATGCCTTTCGACGCGCCGGTAATGACGGCCAGCTTGCCCTTGAGCTCGAGATCCACCGGTCCGACCCTCCTGTCGCCTCGCGATGGCGCAGGCTAGACCGGATGGCGCAGCGGCGACAATCCGGGATTGTATCTCAGACCACGCCTTCCGTCTCGATATGGATCGTCGCGCCGCAATGCTTGCAGTGCACCGCGTCCGCATCGTGCAGCAAGAGACCGCAGGTCGCGCACTCCTGGCGCACCTTGTTGGGCCGGATCAGCACCTGGAGCAGACGCAGGAAGAGCGTGACGCCGAAGATCATCACCGCCACCGACATCATCCGGCCCCATGTTCCGGTGAGGGTGATATCCCCGAAACCCGTCGTGGTCAGGGTCGTGACCGTGAAGTAGAGCGCGTCGGCATAGTTCGAGATATCCGGATTGACCGCCTCCTGCGTCGCGTAGATGAGACCCGTCATGATGAAAAGGAACACGACCAGGTTGATGCCGGCCAGCACGACCTCCTCGTTGTCGCGGAAGAACGGGAAGTCCTTTCTGAGGCGCTCCATCAGCTGGTAGGTGTGCAGCAGCCGAAGCGTGCGCATGACCCGCAGAAATCCCAGCCCCTCGCCTGCGATGGGAGCCAGAAAGGACAGCACGGCGACAAGGTCGGTCCATGTCGACAGCCTCAGCAGGATGCGCCCGCGCTCGTATTCGAACGTCATCCTCAGCAGGAAGTCGGCCAGGATCAGAACCCCGAATACGACGTCAACGCTTTCGATCCAGGGCGCCCGTTCGATGAAGGAGGTGGCGACGACGAAGGCGATCGTCACAAGATCGAAGGCCAGCAAACCGTAGCGGAAACGATGCGCCCGTGGGGTATCGTCCAGATAGAGCGATCTGAGTGTCTCAAGCAAGGCGCTGCCCCGTCTGCGTTATCCGCGCCATACTGCACGGGGGGCCACTCATTGACCAGATGTGGCAGACCGTGCCTGAGGTCGCGTCAGGCGCTGTCCTTTCGAGCCGCCTCCGAGGGCAATGGTCCGGTGAAGGGGCCAAGACAGCTCGAGCGGTGCGACACCTGAAAGACGTGGTTGTAAAGCTGCGCCACCCACTGCTTGCCTTCCATCGTCTGCTCCAGATGCCCCAAGGCCGGTCCGATGAGCGGCTGCACCTGCGACCAGAAGAAATTGGGAAACTGCTCCATCAGGTCCATCGGGCTGCGGTAGCCCAGCTTCGACGCCATGCCCGTCTCGACGAACTCATGATATAGCCCGTTGATCTTGCGGTGATAGAAGGGGTCCGCAAGCTGGCCGATCAGGTCCGCCGCCCGCACCAGCGCGGGCTCGCTTTCGGTGCAATGGTAGGCGGGATCGTCCGGCACCGGAAAGCGCGTGTACTCGATGGCCGCGCTGATCCGGTCCTGGTCAATCTGGGCCGAGTCGGAAAAGCGCTGCACGGCGTAAAGCTTGCCCCGGTCGATGTGGTACGGCGCGAGATAGGCGTCCGATGCGCCCCGTGGCGGGCAGATGCGGTCGCCGGCTTCGTTGATGACGACCTCGTTCTCGGTATCGCCTTCGCAGATGTCGCGCAGGTAGCCGATGTCATGTACGAGAAGGGCAACGATGAAATGCAGCCAGTCCTCGGGCTGGATCGCCCGCGTCACCAGCCGGCCACGCACGATCTGCTGGCCGACGAGCGTGACCATCATCGTGTGCTCGGCGTTGTGGTAGAGCGCGTCGGAATTTCCCAGCCGCTCGAGCATCATCCTCGCGCAGCCGCTGATGAACGCCGCATACTCGGCTTTTCGCCCCGAGAAGTACTCGAGGTACGTCTCGGCAAGATGGTCCCCGAATTCCGCAGCCACGACGGCGGTGGGGTTGAACATGCGACTATACCTTGAGACCGGAATGCCAGCTCATGCTAGCACAACCCAAGGTACCTGCAAAGCAGCGGAAGGCACCCGCCGGCCGTGAACGGCAGCTACCTGAGCCGGTTCAGCAGATCGAGCGAAGGCTCGCCGGTGACAGGCAGTCCCACGCTCTGCTGATAGGCCGAAATCGCCGTGGTGGTGTTGGATCCGATCACCCCGTCGGTGCCCTGTGTGTCGAAACCCCTCGCGGTGAGGCGCTCCTGAAGGGCGCGCCGGTCGGCGATGGTCATGCCCTTGGCGTCAGGCGGAAAGTCGCCATGGATCGCCGGACCCCCGGCGATGCGATCCGACAGGTGGCCCACGCCGATGACGTAGTTCACCGCGTTGTTGTAGCGCGAAATCGCCGTGAAGTTCTGGAAGATCATGAACGCCGGTCCGCTTCCGCCAGGACGTATGATCTCGGCGCTGCCGTAGTCGGGGATGCTGCCCCCCGCAGCCGGACGGACTCCAAGCGCGGCCCATTGGGACGGCGTGCGCCTGCCCGAAATGGCGACGCCCGAAGGCACGACGACCTCGACCCCCCAGGGCTGTCCCGCACGCCAGCCCGAGCGCGACAGGTAGGCCGCCGTCGAGGCCAGCGCGTCGGTCGGATCGTCCGACCAGATGTCGCGGCGCCCGTCACCGGTGAAGTCCACCGCGTAGGCCTCGAACGATGTCGGAATGAACTGGGTGTGCCCCATCGCGCCAGCCCAGCTGCCGGTCATGCGCTCGGGCGTGATGTCGCCGCGCTGGAGGATCCTCAAAGCCGCGACAAGCTGCTTTTCGAAGAAGGCGCCGCGCCGGCCGTCATAGGCAAGTGTCGAGGTGGCCGAGATCACCGGCACCGACCCGCGCCGCTCTCCGTAACGGCTTTCGAGTCCCCAGACGGCGAGCACGACATCGCCGTCGACGCCATAGCGATTCTCGATGGCAGAAAGCGTGGAGGCGTAGCGCTGGCGGTTCGCGCGGCCTTTCGACACCCGCTCGGGCGAGGCCGCGATGGCCAGGTAGTCCTCGAGCGTGCGGGTGAATTCGGTCTGCGACCGGTCGCGCTCGATGACCTGCGGCAGGTAGCCGGCGTTGCGAAATGCGGCATCGAGCGTGGATTGCGAAATCCCCTGCGACGCCGCACGGCCCCGAAAGGACGCGACCCAGGCATCGTATTGCGCATTGGGCACCGGCCGGTATTCCGGTTCGGACGCAACGGATGTGCTTGCGCCACCCCCGGAACATGCCGCCAGCAGACCTGCCGGAAGTGCGAATAAGACTGCCCGTCTCGAAATCATTGCCTTGCTCTCCTGCACCAATGGCCCGGCAGTTGGTCCGCCGTGATCCTCCCCGCAGAGTTGCATGCTTCCCGGCGCGCCGCAACTGGCGGCCGGGGCTTGCCGGGATGCGTTTCAGCGATACATCACGGATATCAAGAGGAGATTAGGGATGGCCGGTGGCTGGGCGCGCGACGGCGCCGTGAACGAACAGATCGAAGCGTCGATCCAGGACGAACTCCGGCGGTTGAAGGCGCGGGGCCAGCCCGTCGGCGAGAGCAGGACCCATTGCGCCGAGTGCGACGAGCCGATCCCCGAGGCCCGACGCAGGGCGCTGCCGGGCGTCAAGATCTGCATCGACTGCCAGCGCGAACGCGATGCCCGGCCGGTGGCGCGTGGTGGCATGAACAGGCGCGGATCCAAGGACAGCCAGCTCAAATAGGCCCCCCTGGCCGCGCGGCCCGACGTCGCCTTCCCCCGCTTGCCCGAATCTCCCGACCGGCCCAATACTGGGGCGGGCGGCCCTCGCCGGGCCGGCGGGCGGGTGAGGAGTTTCCAGCCATGAAGGGCCGGACGACGGTTCTGGTCGGAACGACGAAGGGCGCTTTCCTGCTTGACGGGAATCCGGACAGGAGCGCGTGGGACCTCCGCGGACCCTTTTGCCACGGGTGGCCGATCAACCATGTGATTGCCGACCGGAGCGGGCGAAACCTTTGGGCAGCGGGTGGCAGCGACTGGCACGGCGCAGGCGTCTGGCGGTCGCAGGACGCAGGCGCAAGCTGGGAGTTGCGCAAGCTCTCCAACGGCGAGCTCGACAGATGGCTCGAGAACGATCCCGCCGCAGCCCTTCAGTTCGGGCTCGCGCCGTCGCCACCTGCCGCCTTCACCGGGGAAATGACCTCGATCTGGTCGCTGTGTGCGACAGAAGGTCTGCTTTATGCCGGCGCAAAGCCGGCAGCTCTGCTGCAAAGTGCGGATGGCGGAGAAAGCTGGTCGCGTGTGGACGCCCTGACCGACCACCCCTCGCGCCCGGCCTGGGAGCCGGGCGGCGCCGGGCTCGTGCTGCATACGATCGTCGCGCGCCCCGACGATCCCAGGAAGCTCTGGGTGGGGATTTCCGCTGCCGGGGTCTTTGCCACCGAAGACGGCGGCGCGACCTGGGAACGCCGCAACCGTCGCTCCAACGCGGATTCGGCCGGACACGCGCCGCATCCGGGCCATTCGCATGACGAAGCGCAGGAGGTCGGCCATTGCGTGCACAACATGGTCCGCGCGCCCTCGGCGGTATCCGGCGCGGGCGATCTGCTTTACCAGCAGAACCACCACGGGGTGTTCCGCAGCCTCGACGGCGGGAGAAGCTGGCAGGAGATCGGCGAAGGGCTGCCGTCCACGTTCGGCTTTCCCATCGCCGTGCATCCGCATGATCCGCAGACGATCTGGACCCTGCCGCTCAACGGCGACTCGATCGGGCGCTACCCTCCGGACGCGTCTGCATCTGTCTGGAAGTCAGGCGACGGCGGTGCGACATGGCAGGGGCACGCCGAAGGTCTGCCCGTCAAGAACTGCTTCTTCACGGTGCTGCGGCAGGCGATGGCGACGGACGCCGAAGAGGCGGCTGGCGTCTATTTCGGCACCAACAGCGGGTCGGTCTTCGCCAGCATCGACGGCGGCGTCTCGTGGCGCGAGATCGCCCGCCACCTCCCCACCATCCTTTCGGTCGAGACCGCATCTGCCAGCTGAGCGCGCCGCGTATCAGACCGCCATGCTGTGCGCCTGGTCAGGGGTCGTGAAAGCGTCGAGCGTGGCGGCAATCACCCGCACGAGGGCATGCCCCTCGGGCCTGAGGGCAAGCTTTCCATCGCTCAGTTCGCATAGGTCCGGCCATGCCTCCAGCAGGCGCTCCCCAGCCAATCGGATCTCGGCCTGTGCGCCGGGGAATTCGTCCGACATGCGCGCCATGTCGAACGAAAACCGGCACATCAGTTCCTCGATCAGGCGCGCGGAAAGCCTGTCTGCGGCAGACAGCTCGAACCCGCGCTGCCCGGCGAGCCTTCCCTCGCGGATGCGCCGGGAATAGGCAGATGTCGCGGCCGCGTTCTGGCAATAGCCCTGCCGGAACTGCGAGATGGCGGAGGCCCCGATACCGATCAGCGTGCGCGCCGGATCGTCCGTGTAGCCCTGGAAATTACGCCGCAGACGCCCTGCGTCGCGCGCGACCGCCAGCCCGTCGCCCGGGCGCGAGAAGTGATCGATGCCGATTTCCTCGTAGCCGTCCCTCACCAGATGCACGCGTGCGAGCGCGGCAAGTTCGTAGCGTTCCTGCGCGTCGGGGAGCAGATCGCGGTCGATCATCGCCTGCCGCTTCGACATCCAGGGTACATGCGCATATCCGTAGAGCGCGATCCGGTCCGGTTGAAGATGCCAGCACCTTGATCAGGCTTCGGGCGAGGCTGGCCCTGTCCTGGTGCGGCAGCCCGTAGAGAAGATCGACATTGAGACTGCCGACACCCGCCAGCGCGCAGGACAGAGACGGCGCGCCGTGTCTGCCCGAAGCTCTGTTCGCGCCCGATGGCGCGCTGCACGGGCGGGATCGAAATCCTGAACGCCGATGCTGGCGCGGGTTCATGTCGAAGGGCCGCCAGCGCGTCGAGGACCTCGTCAGCCGCTTCCGTGGGGATCGATCTCGACAGAGAACTCGAACCCCTCCGCAGGTTCGAAAGCCGCGAACAGGGCCTGCAACAGCAGCGTGATCGTCGCTGCATCAAGAAGCGTCGGCGTCCCGCCGCCAAGGTGGAGCCGCGCGATCGCCCGCCGCCCGCCCAGCGAAGACCGCAGCAGGCCGATTTCGGCAATGACATCCTTCACATACGCCTCGACCGGGCGCAGGCTCGCGGTGCCCTGCGTGCGGCAGGCGCAGAACCAGCACAACCGGCGGCAGAACGGGGATATGCACGTAAACCGAGATCGCCTCGCCCTCCGGGATCGCGCGAAGCCACGCCTCCTGATGCGCCGCACCTGCGGTCGCCGAGAAGTGGTTCGCGGGAGGATAAGAGGTGTAACGCGGCACCTTTACGGCGAAAAGTCTGCGTCGGTCCGGTTGATGAAGGCTCTGCATGCGCGTAGGATAGGTCGACAGGCGCGATTTCCCCTTGATCCAGGTCAATGCGGTGACGATTCAGCTCAACACACGTATCACTTGCAATGCCTGTCCCATCCGGCACAGGGCCATCTGTTCGCGCTGCGACGAGCGCGAGCTGGAAAGGCTCGAACGCATCAAGGTCTACCGCAGCTACGCCGCGGGCGACACGATCCTTTGGCGCGGTGACAGCCTGTCGTTCGTCGCCTCCATCGTCGACGGTGTCGCGACGCTGGGAAAGACGCTCGAGGACGGCCGCACCCAGGTCGTGGGCCTCATGCTCCCGTCGGACTTCATTGGACGGCCCGGCCGCGACCGGATCGATTTCGATGTGACCGCCGTGACCGACGTGACGTTTGTGCTGTTTCGAGAGGGTAGCCTTCGAGCGCCTCATCGCCGACACCCCGCATGTGGCGCAGCGGATGGTCGAAATGGCGCTCGACGAGCTCGACGCGGCCCGGGAATGGATGCTGCTGCTGGGCCGCAAGACCGCGCGCGAGAAGATCGCGACCTTCCTCGAGATGCTTGTCCACCGCCAGACCGAAGGGGACGCCGGGGGAGCGCGAGGTCACGCTTTCCCTTCCTCTCACGCGTGATGAGATCGCGAATTTTCTCGGTCTGACACTCGAGACGGTGAGCCGCCAGATGACCGCGCTACGAAAAGCAGGGTGTCGTGCGCTTCGCGGACCGGCGACAGTTCGAGATCATGGACATGGCCGCCCTGCATGACGCGACGGGCGACGATGCGGACGGCGGATTGATCAGCTGAATCTGATCTAGGTCAAGGTACGCCCTCACCGCATGGTGTCTACAACGCTCCAGCCAGAGGAGTGTTGGCCATGTACAAGAACGTGCTCGTCCCGGTGGTTCTGGATCATACCCGGGCCGTCGAGAAGGCGATCGACGTCGCGAAACTGCTTGCGGATGCGGGGGCGGCCGTCACCCTCCTGCATGTGGTCGAGATAATTCCCGACTATGTGTCCCAGTACATTCCGCCCGATCTCGCGCAGACCCGGCGGCATGAGGTCGACGCCGCGCTTGGCAGGATCGCCGCCGGAGTGCCGGGCGGAAAGGTTGCGGTCGAGACAGGCCGCGCCGGCCACGAGATCGTGCGCCGGGCGAAGGAATCCGGCTGCGACTGCATCGTGATCGCATCGCATGCTCCGGAACTCGCGGACATCCTGCTTGGCTCGACCGCGAATTACGTGGTCCGGCATGCGGCCTGCGCCGTGCATGTCCTGCGATGATCGGAAGACATGCCCGCCCTGCCGAAGAGATCGCCGGGCGCGCAATGACGGGTGAAAGAGGATCCGGCCCGGCAGCCGTGCAACCGCCGCCAAGGGACAAGGGACCGACGACGGGGACCACGAATGAACTACGTAAAACTGACGCTCAGCGCCGTCATCACGATTGTCGCGGGTATCGCGGCCAACTGGGGGCATGATCTGGCCTACAGGGTGCATGCGGCTCTGATCATGCTTCTTGCCGCCGGGACGTTTCTCTGGGTCTTGCGCAGCATCGACGAGCCCCGCCAAGCAACGTCTCCGGCGACGGGCTACGAGGACGGCATGATCCGCGCCGGGGTGATCGCGACCGCCTTCTGGGGCATCGCGGGCTTTCTCGTCGGCACCTTCATCGCGTTGCAGCTCGCCTTTCCGGAACTGAACTTCGACTGGGGCCAGCCGTTCACCAACTTCGGGCGCCTGCGGCCCTTGCACACCTCAGCGGTCATCTTCGCCTTCGGCGGCAACGCCCTGATCTGCACCTCTCTCTACGTGGTCCAGCGCACCTCGGGCGTGCGCGTCTTCGCGCCGGGCCTCGCGTGGTTCGTGTTCTGGGGCTACCAGCTTTTCATCGTGCTCGCGGCGACAGGATATCTGCTGGGTGCCACGCAGTCGAAGGAATATGCCGAACCCGAATGGTACGTCGACATCTGGCTGACCATCGTCTGGGTCTGCTACCTGATCGTCTTCCTCGGCACGATCTTCAAGCGCCGCGAAAAGCACATCTATGTGGCCAACTGGTTCTTCCTCAGCTTCATCATCACTGTGGCGATGCTGCACATCGTCAACAATCTCAGCATCCCGGTGAGCATCTGGGGCTCCAAGTCGGTGCAGGTTTTCGCCGGCGTGCAGGATGCGATGACCCAATGGTGGTACGGCCACAACGCCGTGGGCTTCTTCCTGACGGCGGGGCTTTCTGGGGATGATGTACTACTTCGTGCCCAAGCAGGCCGGACGGCCGGTCTACAGCTACAAGCTCTCGATCATCCACTTCTGGTCGCTGATCTTCCTCTACATCTGGGCCGGTCCGCACCATCTGCACTACACCGCCCTGCCCGACTGGGCCTCGACCCTCGGCATGGGTGTTCTCGATCATGCTCTGGATGCCCTCCTGGGGCGGCATGATCAACGGACTGATGACCCTTCAGGGCGCATGGGACAAGCTGCGCACCGACCCATCATGCGGATGTTCGTGATCTCGCTGGGCTTTTACGGCATGTCGACCCTTCGAGGGCCCGATGATGTCGATCCGCGCCGTCAACTCGCTGTCGCACTACACCGACTGGACAATCGGGCACGTGCATTCCGGCGCACTCGGCTGGAACGGCATGATCACCTTCGCCTGCCTCTATTTCCTGACCCCGCGCCTCTGGGGACGCGACCGGATGCATTCGGTCCCGGCAATCAGCTGGCACTTCTGGCTCGCGACGATCGGGATCGTTCTCTACGCCGCCTCGATGTGGGTCACGGGCATCATGGAAGGTCTCATGTGGCGCGAGGTCGACGACCAAGGCTTCCTCGTCAACTCCTTCGCCGACACCGTCGCCGCCAAGTTCCCGATGTATGTGGTGCGCGCCGGAGGCGGCCTTCTCTACCTCGGCGGAGCGGTCATCATGTGCTGGAACATGTGGATGACGATCCGCGGTCAGAAACCGGTCGTGGCCCCAGTGCCTCACGCGACCGCCGCCGAATAAGGAACCGGACGAATGGCTGACAACGACAAGATACCGGGGCCCGAGGAAGATCCGAAGGTAAGCACGGTCAGCGATTTCCCCCGGGAGATCCCCAACGAGCTGCCCCATCACTCGAAGTTCATCCAGAAGCACGCGCTGCTCGAGAAAAGCCCGACGCTGCTGCTGATCTTCCTCGCTTCTCGTGGTGACGGTGGGCGGCATCTTCGAGATCGCCCCGCTCTTCTGGCTCGAGAACACCATCGAGGAGGTGGAAGGCGTGCGCCCCTACTCGCCGCTCGAACTGGCCGGGCGCGACATCTATGTCCGTGAGGGCTGCTATGTCTGCCACAGCCAGATGATACGTCCGATGCGCGACGAGGTCGAACGCTACGGGCACTATTCGCTTGCCGCGGAGTCGATGTACGACCACCCCTTCCAGTGGGGTTCCAAGCGCACCGGTCCGGACCTCAAATCCTCGGGCGTGCTGAGCAGCGATTGCGCCGTGATCGTGGCATTCAGCTGCTGGCCCTCGACCGCCGGGCGGTCGCCGAAGGAGCCGGCCGAAATCTGCGCGTTCTGAGCGGACACGGACGAGACAACGTCCGTGGGGGTAAGTTCGTAGGCCGCGAGCTTCGAGGGATCCAGCCAGATCCGCATCGCGTACTTTCCGCCGAAGACCTGCACCGAACCGACCCCCTCGATCCGGCTGAGCTCATCGACCAGATTGGTGATCATGTAATCGGCGAGGTCGACGTCCTCGAGCCGGCCGTCCTCGGAAATCAGGCCGATCACCATCAGGAAGCCCGCCGAGGACTTCTCGACCTGGATGCCCTGGCGCTGGACCGTCTCGGGCAGCAGCGTGGTCGCCTGGCTCAGCTTGTTCTGGACCTGGACCTGGGCGATGTCGATATCCGTGCCGGTATTGAAGGTCAGGGTGATCTGCGCACTGCCGTTCGAGGTCGAGGAGGACGAGAAGTACCGCAGATCGTCCAGGCCGGTCATCTGCTGCTCGATGATCTGGGTCACGGTATTGGCAACGGTTTCCGCGGAGGCGCCGGGATAGCTGGCGTTGACCGAAACCGAGGGGGGTGCGATCTCGGGATACTGCGCGACGGGAAGCGCGGTGATCGCGAGTATGCCGATCGCCATGGTGAAGATCGAGATCACCCAGGCGAAGACCGGTCGGTCGATGAAGAAATGCGCCATACGATCAGGTCCCTTTCGCGCGGATCACTCGCCTGCGGTTGGAGTCGGGGATTGCAGTTCCGGGGCGACCGTCGCGCCCGGGCCGGTCTTCTGGAACCCGGCGATCACGACTCTGTCGGACGCCGAAAGCCCTTCGGAGACCACCCAGTCGGAACCGAGATCCTGCAGCACCGTCAGGGGGCGTTCCTCGACGACATTGTCGCCGTTGACCACCCATGCCACCGGACGCCCGCGCCTGTCGCGGGTCACGCCTTCCTGCGGCACGAGGAAGACGTTCTCGGCATCCTTGATCGGGACTTCGACCTGAACATACATACCCGGAAGCAACAGCTTGTCTTCGTTTGGAAATTCGAGACGCAGGGTGATCACGCCGGTCTGGGGATGGACATGCGGTTCTGCCGCGGTGAGCCGGCCGGTCCCTTCATAGTCGCTGCCGTCCGCCAGGGTGAGGCGCACCGTATCGTCGCGGATCCTTCGCACCTCGCCCTCCTCGCCGCGCCGCCAGCGCAGCAGGTCGGCAGCCGACTGGGTGACGTCCACATAAACCGGATCGAGATTGCGGATCACCGCGAGCGGGTCGGCCTGGCTCGCGGTCACGAGCGCGCCGGGGCTGAATTGCGCCAGACCGATCTCGCCCGACAGCCGCGCCCTTATGGTGGTCCGATCGAGCTCGATCTCGGCGGCGCGCAGCGCCGCGTTGGCCACGGCAAGTGCCGCCTTGGCGGATTCGAGGTTGCTGTTGGCCTCGTCGAGCGACTGTTCGCTGGCCACGTTGCGCTGCTGGAGGGCGATCAGGCGGTTAGCCTCGGTCTGCATCCGGTCCCGCTCGACAGTCGCCTGTTCGACACTGGCCTTCGCCTGCGCGACACTGGCGGCATAGCTTGCATCGTCGATGCGAAAGAGCACGTCGCCCTCCTCGACATGCGCGCCTTCCGTGAAAAGCCGTTCGGTGATGATCCCGTTGACCTGCGGACGCACCTCGGCCTCTGCCGAGGCGGCGACCCGGCCCGGCAGGGTGCTGCTGAGCGTCACGGCCTGGGGCTGCACCTCGATCACGGTAACGGGGGACGGCGGAGGTGCGTCCTGCGCGAACATCGGCCCGGCCCCCAGCAGCGCCGAAACGGCAAGCGCGGAAAATCTTGTTGTTCCGAAACGCGTCATCGTCTTTGCCCCTTGTTCCGAATACAGGCGGGGGCGCTGAGCACCCCCGGAAGTTCTGGCCATTCGATACTCTGCAAAAGCTGGCAAAGACCAGCCGCAATCACACACAATCCTGTAATGGTGCACAAGATCTTAATCCGCGCACGTTTCTGCGCCGCGATGCACGGGTTCAGCTGACGTGCGCCGATCCGGTACCGCGACAGATCAGACGGTGCGCAGCATGCCGCCATCGACATGGTAGACCGAGCCCAGACTGTAGGCGGCCCGGGGCGAACAGAGAAAGACACAGAAATCCGCAAGCTCGTCGACGGTCCCGAACCGGCGGATATCGGCGTGTTCGTCAGCCACTTCCTGAAGGTAGGTTTCCCAATCGTCGCCGCGCAGTTCGCGCGCCGTGTTTTCCCAGTCCGGCGTCCGGATCAGGCCGGGGTTGACAGTGTTCACGCGGATGTTGCGCTTGATCATCTCGGTCGACAGGCATTTCGAGAACATCATCAGGGCAGCCTTGGTGACGTTGTAGATCGGCTCGTACCAGAGCGGCTGAACGGCACAGATCGAAGCGTTCATCAGCATCGCACCCCCGCCCTTGCCATCCATCTGCAACGCCAGCCCGCGCGAAAGCCGCACGGCCGCCATGACGTGGAGATTCCAGTAGTCCATCCACTTTTCGTCAGTCGCATCCGCCACCGTCTCGTTCGAGCCGGTGCCGGCGTTCGATACGAAGATGTCGGCGCCGCCGAAATCCCCGGCGGCGTCCACGACATAGTCGCATCCCTCGGCGGTCGAGACATCCGCGGCCACGGAGAGGCAGCGCACCCGATACTTCGCGCTGATCTCGCGCGCGGCACGCTCGATATCGGCGTCGGTGCGGGAATTGATGACGAGATTGGCTCCTTCGCGCGCAAAGGCGCAGGCGATGCCGAACCCTATGCCTTTCGACGCGCCGGTAATGACGGCCAGCTTGCCCTTGAGCTCGAGATCCACCGGTCCGACCCTCCTGTCGCCTCGCGATGGCGCAGGCTAGACCGGATGGCGCAGCGGCGACAATCCGGGATTGTATCTCAGACCACGCCTTCCGTCTCGATATGGATCGTCGCGCCGCAATGCTTGCAGTGCACCGCGTCCGCATCGTGCAGCAAGAGACCGCAGGTCGCGCACTCCTGGCGCACCTTGTTGGGCCGGATCAGCACCTGGAGCAGACGCAGGAAGAGCGTGACGCCGAAGATCATCACCGCCACCGACATCATCCGGCCCCATGTTCCGGTGAGGGTGATATCCCCGAAACCCGTCGTGGTCAGGGTCGTGACCGTGAAGTAGAGCGCGTCGGCATAGTTCGAGATATCCGGATTGACCGCCTCCTGCGTCGCGTAGATGAGACCCGTCATGATGAAAAGGAACACGACCAGGTTGATGCCGGCCAGCACGACCTCCTCGTTGTCGCGGAAGAACGGGAAGTCCTTTCTGAGGCGCTCCATCAGCTGGTAGGTGTGCAGCAGCCGAAGCGTGCGCATGACCCGCAGAAATCCCAGCCCCTCGCCTGCGATGGGAGCCAGAAAGGACAGCACGGCGACAAGGTCGGTCCATGTCGACAGCCTCAGCAGGATGCGCCCGCGCTCGTATTCGAACGTCATCCTCAGCAGGAAGTCGGCCAGGATCAGAACCCCGAATACGACGTCAACGCTTTCGATCCAGGGCGCCCGTTCGATGAAGGAGGTGGCGACGACGAAGGCGATCGTCACAAGATCGAAGGCCAGCAAACCGTAGCGGAAACGATGCGCCCGTGGGGTATCGTCCAGATAGAGCGATCTGAGTGTCTCAAGCAAGGCGCTGCCCCGTCTGCGTTATCCGCGCCATACTGCACGGGGGGCCACTCATTGACCAGATGTGGCAGACCGTGCCTGAGGTCGCGTCAGGCGCTGTCCTTTCGAGCCGCCTCCGAGGGCAATGGTCCGGTGAAGGGGCCAAGACAGCTCGAGCGGTGCGACACCTGAAAGACGTGGTTGTAAAGCTGCGCCACCCACTGCTTGCCTTCCATCGTCTGCTCCAGATGCCCCAAGGCCGGTCCGATGAGCGGCTGCACCTGCGACCAGAAGAAATTGGGAAACTGCTCCATCAGGTCCATCGGGCTGCGGTAGCCCAGCTTCGACGCCATGCCCGTCTCGACGAACTCATGATATAGCCCGTTGATCTTGCGGTGATAGAAGGGGTCCGCAAGCTGGCCGATCAGGTCCGCCGCCCGCACCAGCGCGGGCTCGCTTTCGGTGCAATGGTAGGCGGGATCGTCCGGCACCGGAAAGCGCGTGTACTCGATGGCCGCGCTGATCCGGTCCTGGTCAATCTGGGCCGAGTCGGAAAAGCGCTGCACGGCGTAAAGCTTGCCCCGGTCGATGTGGTACGGCGCGAGATAGGCGTCCGATGCGCCCCGTGGCGGGCAGATGCGGTCGCCGGCTTCGTTGATGACGACCTCGTTCTCGGTATCGCCTTCGCAGATGTCGCGCAGGTAGCCGATGTCATGTACGAGAAGGGCAACGATGAAATGCAGCCAGTCCTCGGGCTGGATCGCCCGCGTCACCAGCCGGCCACGCACGATCTGCTGGCCGACGAGCGTGACCATCATCGTGTGCTCGGCGTTGTGGTAGAGCGCGTCGGAATTTCCCAGCCGCTCGAGCATCATCCTCGCGCAGCCGCTGATGAACGCCGCATACTCGGCTTTTCGCCCCGAGAAGTACTCGAGGTACGTCTCGGCAAGATGGTCCCCGAATTCCGCAGCCACGACGGCGGTGGGGTTGAACATGCGACTATACCTTGAGACCGGAATGCCAGCTCATGCTAGCACAACCCAAGGTACCTGCAAAGCAGCGGAAGGCACCCGCCGGCCGTGAACGGCAGCTACCTGAGCCGGTTCAGCAGATCGAGCGAAGGCTCGCCGGTGACAGGCAGTCCCACGCTCTGCTGATAGGCCGAAATCGCCGTGGTGGTGTTGGATCCGATCACCCCGTCGGTGCCCTGTGTGTCGAAACCCCTCGCGGTGAGGCGCTCCTGAAGGGCGCGCCGGTCGGCGATGGTCATGCCCTTGGCGTCAGGCGGAAAGTCGCCATGGATCGCCGGACCCCCGGCGATGCGATCCGACAGGTGGCCCACGCCGATGACGTAGTTCACCGCGTTGTTGTAGCGCGAAATCGCCGTGAAGTTCTGGAAGATCATGAACGCCGGTCCGCTTCCGCCAGGACGTATGATCTCGGCGCTGCCGTAGTCGGGGATGCTGCCCCCCGCAGCCGGACGGACTCCAAGCGCGGCCCATTGGGACGGCGTGCGCCTGCCCGAAATGGCGACGCCCGAAGGCACGACGACCTCGACCCCCCAGGGCTGTCCCGCACGCCAGCCCGAGCGCGACAGGTAGGCCGCCGTCGAGGCCAGCGCGTCGGTCGGATCGTCCGACCAGATGTCGCGGCGCCCGTCACCGGTGAAGTCCACCGCGTAGGCCTCGAACGATGTCGGAATGAACTGGGTGTGCCCCATCGCGCCAGCCCAGCTGCCGGTCATGCGCTCGGGCGTGATGTCGCCGCGCTGGAGGATCCTCAAAGCCGCGACAAGCTGCTTTTCGAAGAAGGCGCCGCGCCGGCCGTCATAGGCAAGTGTCGAGGTGGCCGAGATCACCGGCACCGACCCGCGCCGCTCTCCGTAACGGCTTTCGAGTCCCCAGACGGCGAGCACGACATCGCCGTCGACGCCATAGCGATTCTCGATGGCAGAAAGCGTGGAGGCGTAGCGCTGGCGGTTCGCGCGGCCTTTCGACACCCGCTCGGGCGAGGCCGCGATGGCCAGGTAGTCCTCGAGCGTGCGGGTGAATTCGGTCTGCGACCGGTCGCGCTCGATGACCTGCGGCAGGTAGCCGGCGTTGCGAAATGCGGCATCGAGCGTGGATTGCGAAATCCCCTGCGACGCCGCACGGCCCCGAAAGGACGCGACCCAGGCATCGTATTGCGCATTGGGCACCGGCCGGTATTCCGGTTCGGACGCAACGGATGTGCTTGCGCCACCCCCGGAACATGCCGCCAGCAGACCTGCCGGAAGTGCGAATAAGACTGCCCGTCTCGAAATCATTGCCTTGCTCTCCTGCACCAATGGCCCGGCAGTTGGTCCGCCGTGATCCTCCCCGCAGAGTTGCATGCTTCCCGGCGCGCCGCAACTGGCGGCCGGGGCTTGCCGGGATGCGTTTCAGCGATACATCACGGATATCAAGAGGAGATTAGGGATGGCCGGTGGCTGGGCGCGCGACGGCGCCGTGAACGAACAGATCGAAGCGTCGATCCAGGACGAACTCCGGCGGTTGAAGGCGCGGGGCCAGCCCGTCGGCGAGAGCAGGACCCATTGCGCCGAGTGCGACGAGCCGATCCCCGAGGCCCGACGCAGGGCGCTGCCGGGCGTCAAGATCTGCATCGACTGCCAGCGCGAACGCGATGCCCGGCCGGTGGCGCGTGGTGGCATGAACAGGCGCGGATCCAAGGACAGCCAGCTCAAATAGGCCCCCCTGGCCGCGCGGCCCGACGTCGCCTTCCCCCGCTTGCCCGAATCTCCCGACCGGCCCAATACTGGGGCGGGCGGCCCTCGCCGGGCCGGCGGGCGGGTGAGGAGTTTCCAGCCATGAAGGGCCGGACGACGGTTCTGGTCGGAACGACGAAGGGCGCTTTCCTGCTTGACGGGAATCCGGACAGGAGCGCGTGGGACCTCCGCGGACCCTTTTGCCACGGGTGGCCGATCAACCATGTGATTGCCGACCGGAGCGGGCGAAACCTTTGGGCAGCGGGTGGCAGCGACTGGCACGGCGCAGGCGTCTGGCGGTCGCAGGACGCAGGCGCAAGCTGGGAGTTGCGCAAGCTCTCCAACGGCGAGCTCGACAGATGGCTCGAGAACGATCCCGCCGCAGCCCTTCAGTTCGGGCTCGCGCCGTCGCCACCTGCCGCCTTCACCGGGGAAATGACCTCGATCTGGTCGCTGTGTGCGACAGAAGGTCTGCTTTATGCCGGCGCAAAGCCGGCAGCTCTGCTGCAAAGTGCGGATGGCGGAGAAAGCTGGTCGCGTGTGGACGCCCTGACCGACCACCCCTCGCGCCCGGCCTGGGAGCCGGGCGGCGCCGGGCTCGTGCTGCATACGATCGTCGCGCGCCCCGACGATCCCAGGAAGCTCTGGGTGGGGATTTCCGCTGCCGGGGTCTTTGCCACCGAAGACGGCGGCGCGACCTGGGAACGCCGCAACCGTCGCTCCAACGCGGATTCGGCCGGACACGCGCCGCATCCGGGCCATTCGCATGACGAAGCGCAGGAGGTCGGCCATTGCGTGCACAACATGGTCCGCGCGCCCTCGGCGGTATCCGGCGCGGGCGATCTGCTTTACCAGCAGAACCACCACGGGGTGTTCCGCAGCCTCGACGGCGGGAGAAGCTGGCAGGAGATCGGCGAAGGGCTGCCGTCCACGTTCGGCTTTCCCATCGCCGTGCATCCGCATGATCCGCAGACGATCTGGACCCTGCCGCTCAACGGCGACTCGATCGGGCGCTACCCTCCGGACGCGTCTGCATCTGTCTGGAAGTCAGGCGACGGCGGTGCGACATGGCAGGGGCACGCCGAAGGTCTGCCCGTCAAGAACTGCTTCTTCACGGTGCTGCGGCAGGCGATGGCGACGGACGCCGAAGAGGCGGCTGGCGTCTATTTCGGCACCAACAGCGGGTCGGTCTTCGCCAGCATCGACGGCGGCGTCTCGTGGCGCGAGATCGCCCGCCACCTCCCCACCATCCTTTCGGTCGAGACCGCATCTGCCAGCTGAGCGCGCCGCGTATCAGACCGCCATGCTGTGCGCCTGGTCAGGGGTCGTGAAAGCGTCGAGCGTGGCGGCAATCACCCGCACGAGGGCATGCCCCTCGGGCCTGAGGGCAAGCTTTCCATCGCTCAGTTCGCATAGGTCCGGCCATGCCTCCAGCAGGCGCTCCCCAGCCAATCGGATCTCGGCCTGTGCGCCGGGGAATTCGTCCGACATGCGCGCCATGTCGAACGAAAACCGGCACATCAGTTCCTCGATCAGGCGCGCGGAAAGCCTGTCTGCGGCAGACAGCTCGAACCCGCGCTGCCCGGCGAGCCTTCCCTCGCGGATGCGCCGGGAATAGGCAGATGTCGCGGCCGCGTTCTGGCAATAGCCCTGCCGGAACTGCGAGATGGCGGAGGCCCCGATACCGATCAGCGTGCGCGCCGGATCGTCCGTGTAGCCCTGGAAATTACGCCGCAGACGCCCTGCGTCGCGCGCGACCGCCAGCCCGTCGCCCGGGCGCGAGAAGTGATCGATGCCGATTTCCTCGTAGCCGTCCCTCACCAGATGCACGCGTGCGAGCGCGGCAAGTTCGTAGCGTTCCTGCGCGTCGGGGAGCAGATCGCGGTCGATCATCGCCTGCCGCTTCGACATCCAGGGTACATGCGCATATCCGTAGAGCGCGATCCGGTCCGGTTGAAGATGCAGCACCTTGATCAGGCTTCGGGCGAGGCTGGCCCTGTCCTGGTGCGGCAGCCCGTAGAGAAGATCGACATTGAGACTGCCGACACCCGCCGCGCGCAGGACAGAGACGGCGCGCCGTGTCTGCCCGAAGCTCTGTTCGCGCCCGATGGCGCGCTGCACGGCGGGATCGAAATCCTGAACGCCGATGCTGGCGCGGTTCATGTCGAAGGCCGCCAGCGCGTCGAGGACCTCGTCAGCCGCTTCCGTGGGATCGATCTCGACAGAGAACTCGAACCCCTCCGCAGGTTCGAAAGCCGCGAACAGGGCCTGCAACAGCAGCGTGATCGTCGCTGCATCAAGAAGCGTCGGCGTCCCGCCGCCAAGGTGGAGCCGCGCGATCGCCCGCCGCCCGCCCAGCGAAGACCGCAGCAGGCCGATTTCGGCAATGACATCCTTCACATACGCCTCGACCGGGCGCAGGCTCGCGGTGCCCTGCGTGCGGCAGGCGCAGAACCAGCACAACCGGCGGCAGAACGGGATATGCACGTAAACCGAGATCGCCTCGCCCTCCGGGATCGCGCGAAGCCACGCCTCCTGATGCGCCGCACCTGCGGTCGCCGAGAAGTGGTTCGCGGGAGGATAAGAGGTGTAACGCGGCACCTTTACGGCGAAAAGTCTGCGTCGGTCCGGTTGATGAAGGCTCTGCATGCGCGTAGGATAGGTCGACAGGCGCGATTTCCCCTTGATCCAGGTCAATGCGGTGACGATTCAGCTCAACACACGTATCACTTGCAATGCCTGTCCCATCCGGCACAGGGCCATCTGTTCGCGCTGCGACGAGCGCGAGCTGGAAAGGCTCGAACGCATCAAGGTCTACCGCAGCTACGCCGCGGGCGACACGATCCTTTGGCGCGGTGACAGCCTGTCGTTCGTCGCCTCCATCGTCGACGGTGTCGCGACGCTGGGAAAGACGCTCGAGGACGGCCGCACCCAGGTCGTGGGCCTCATGCTCCCGTCGGACTTCATTGGACGGCCCGGCCGCGACCGGATCGATTTCGATGTGACCGCCGTGACCGACGTGACGTTGTGCTGTTTCGAGAGGGTAGCCTTCGAGCGCCTCATCGCCGACACCCCGCATGTGGCGCAGCGGATGGTCGAAATGGCGCTCGACGAGCTCGACGCGGCCCGGGAATGGATGCTGCTGCTGGGCCGCAAGACCGCGCGCGAGAAGATCGCGACCTTCCTCGAGATGCTTGTCCACCGCCAGACCGAAGGGGACGCCGGGGAGCGCGAGGTCACGCTTTCCCTTCCTCTCACGCGTGATGAGATCGCGAATTTTCTCGGTCTGACACTCGAGACGGTGAGCCGCCAGATGACCGCGCTGCGAAAGCAGGGTGTCGTGCGCTTCGCGGACCGGCGACAGTTCGAGATCATGGACATGGCCGCCCTGCATGACGCGACGGGCGACGATGCGGACGGCGGATTGATCAGCTGAATCTGATCTAGGTCAAGGTACGCCCTCACCGCATGGTGTCTACAACGCTCCAGCCAGAGGAGTGTTGGCCATGTACAAGAACGTGCTCGTCCCGGTGGTTCTGGATCATACCCGGGCCGTCGAGAAGGCGATCGACGTCGCGAAACTGCTTGCGGATGCGGGGGCGGCCGTCACCCTCCTGCATGTGGTCGAGATAATTCCCGACTATGTGTCCCAGTACATTCCGCCCGATCTCGCGCAGACCCGGCGGCATGAGGTCGACGCCGCGCTTGGCAGGATCGCCGCCGGAGTGCCGGGCGGAAAGGTTGCGGTCGAGACAGGCCGCGCCGGCCACGAGATCGTGCGCCGGGCGAAGGAATCCGGCTGCGACTGCATCGTGATCGCATCGCATGCTCCGGAACTCGCGGACATCCTGCTTGGCTCGACCGCGAATTACGTGGTCCGGCATGCGGCCTGCGCCGTGCATGTCCTGCGATGATCGGAAGACATGCCCGCCCTGCCGAAGAGATCGCCGGGCGCGCAATGACGGGTGAAAGAGGATCCGGCCCGGCAGCCGTGCAACCGCCGCCAAGGGACAAGGGACCGACGACGGGGGACCACGAATGAACTACGTAAAACTGACGCTCAGCGCCGTCATCACGATTGTCGCGGGTATCGCGGCCAACTGGGGGCATGATCTGGCCTACAGGGTGCATGCGGCTCTGATCATGCTTCTTGCCGCCGGGACGTTTCTCTGGGTCTTGCGCAGCATCGACGAGCCCCGCCAAGCAACGTCTCCGGCGACGGGCTACGAGGACGGCATGATCCGCGCCGGGGTGATCGCGACCGCCTTCTGGGGCATCGCGGGCTTTCTCGTCGGCACCTTCATCGCGTTGCAGCTCGCCTTTCCGGAACTGAACTTCGACTGGGGCCAGCCGTTCACCAACTTCGGGCGCCTGCGGCCCTTGCACACCTCAGCGGTCATCTTCGCCTTCGGCGGCAACGCCCTGATCTGCACCTCTCTCTACGTGGTCCAGCGCACCTCGGGCGTGCGCGTCTTCGCGCCGGGCCTCGCGTGGTTCGTGTTCTGGGGCTACCAGCTTTTCATCGTGCTCGCGGCGACAGGATATCTGCTGGGTGCCACGCAGTCGAAGGAATATGCCGAACCCGAATGGTACGTCGACATCTGGCTGACCATCGTCTGGGTCTGCTACCTGATCGTCTTCCTCGGCACGATCTTCAAGCGCCGCGAAAAGCACATCTATGTGGCCAACTGGTTCTTCCTCAGCTTCATCATCACTGTGGCGATGCTGCACATCGTCAACAATCTCAGCATCCCGGTGAGCATCTGGGGCTCCAAGTCGGTGCAGGTTTTCGCCGGCGTGCAGGATGCGATGACCCAATGGTGGTACGGCCACAACGCCGTGGGCTTCTTCCTGACGGCGGGCTTTCTGGGGATGATGTACTACTTCGTGCCCAAGCAGGCCGGACGGCCGGTCTACAGCTACAAGCTCTCGATCATCCACTTCTGGTCGCTGATCTTCCTCTACATCTGGGCCGGTCCGCACCATCTGCACTACACCGCCCTGCCCGACTGGGCCTCGACCCTCGGCATGGTGTTCTCGATCATGCTCTGGATGCCCTCCTGGGGCGGCATGATCAACGGACTGATGACCCTTCAGGGCGCATGGGACAAGCTGCGCACCGACCCCATCATGCGGATGTTCGTGATCTCGCTGGGCTTTTACGGCATGTCGACCTTCGAGGGCCCGATGATGTCGATCCGCGCCGTCAACTCGCTGTCGCACTACACCGACTGGACAATCGGGCACGTGCATTCCGGCGCACTCGGCTGGAACGGCATGATCACCTTCGCCTGCCTCTATTTCCTGACCCCGCGCCTCTGGGGACGCGACCGGATGCATTCGGTCCCGGCAATCAGCTGGCACTTCTGGCTCGCGACGATCGGGATCGTTCTCTACGCCGCCTCGATGTGGGTCACGGGCATCATGGAAGGTCTCATGTGGCGCGAGGTCGACGACCAAGGCTTCCTCGTCAACTCCTTCGCCGACACCGTCGCCGCCAAGTTCCCGATGTATGTGGTGCGCGCCGGAGGCGGCCTTCTCTACCTCGGCGGAGCGGTCATCATGTGCTGGAACATGTGGATGACGATCCGCGGTCAGAAACCGGTCGTGGCCCCAGTGCCTCACGCGACCGCCGCCGAATAAGGAACCGGACGAATGGCTGACAACGACAAGATACCGGGGCCCGAGGAAGATCCGAAGGTAAGCACGGTCAGCGATTTCCCCCGGGAGATCCCCAACGAGCTGCCCCATCACTCGAAGTTCATCCAGAAGCACGCGCTGCTCGAGAAAAGCCCGACGCTGCTGCTGATCTTCTCGCTTCTCGTGGTGACGGTGGGCGGCATCTTCGAGATCGCCCCGCTCTTCTGGCTCGAGAACACCATCGAGGAGGTGGAAGGCGTGCGCCCCTACTCGCCGCTCGAACTGGCCGGGCGCGACATCTATGTCCGTGAGGGCTGCTATGTCTGCCACAGCCAGATGATACGTCCGATGCGCGACGAGGTCGAACGCTACGGGCACTATTCGCTTGCCGCGGAGTCGATGTACGACCACCCCTTCCAGTGGGGTTCCAAGCGCACCGGTCCGGACCTCGCGCGCGTCGGGGGGCGCTACTCGGACGCCTGGCACGTGGATCACCTGACCGATCCGCAATCCGTGGTGCCTGAGTCTGTCATGCCGAAATACGCCTTCCTGCTCGACCGGCGGATGTCGTCCGAGCATATCGAGGCCCTTCTCGCAACCCACCGCCTTGTCGGCGTGCCCTATTCGGACGAGATGATCGAGGCCGCCCGCGCCGACTTCCGGGTGCAGGCGGACCCCGACGCGGACTACGACGGCCTGCTGGAACGCTATCCCGGTGCGGTTGTGTCGAACTTCGACAACCGGCCCGGACTGAGCGAGATGGATGCGCTGATCGCCTATCTCCAGGTCCTCGGCACGATGGTCGATTTCTCGACCTTCACGCCCGTGGCAAGCCGGTAGGAGGCAAGGATGGACACCTATTCGATCCTGCGCGAGATCGCCGACAGCTGGGGACTGGTCTTGCTGATGGCATTCTTCCTCGGCTGCGTGATCTGGGCCTTCCGGCCGGGCAGCGGGCCCACGCACCGCGCCATCAGCGCGATCCCGCTGCGCGACGAAAGCGCGATGCCACTTCGCGACGAAGGCGCTCCGACGCCCGGCCACGACCGGCGTCCCGCGGCAAAACACACTTCCGAAACGAAGGAGAGGCCCTGACATGTCTGATGACAGGAACGTCTCCGGCAACAAGGTCGACCAGGTCACCGGGACCGAGACGACAGGCCATTCCTGGGACGGCATCGAGGAGCTCAACACGCCCCTGCCGCGCTGGTGGCTCTGGACCTTCTATGCCACCATCATATGGGCGCTGATCTATACCATCGCCTATCCGGCGTGGCCGCTGGTCACGGGCGCCACCGCGGGCGTCATGGGCTGGTCGACACGGGCGAACGTCGCCGCCGACATCGTCGCCCACGAGGCGCGCAACGAAGATCTGGTGACGGCACTGCTCGATGCCGACATGGTCACCCTGCAGCAGAACGCCGATCTGAACCGCTACGCCGTGGCGCGCGGCGCGGCGGTCTTTCGTGCCCATTGCTCGCAGTGCCACGGGTCGGGCGCGGCGGGGGCGAAGGGCTATCCCAACCTGCTCGACGATGACTGGCTCTGGGGCGGCAGCATGGAAGAGATCATCTACACGGTGCGCCATGGGATACGCAACGAAACCGATGCCGACGCGCGCTATTCGCAGATGCCCGCCTTCGGGGAGATCCTCGAGAAAGACCAGATCGGCGATGTCGTCGAATACGTCATGGCGCTGTCCGGAGAGGATCACGACGCTCAGAGGGCCGCGGCAGGCGCGGAAATCTTCGCCGACAACTGCGCGTCCTGCCACGGCGAGTCGGGTCAGGGCGACCGCGAACAGGGTGCGCCGAACCTCGCGGATGCGATCTGGCTTTACGGCGGGGACCGCGCGACCCTGACCGAAACCGTCACCAACGCCCGCTTCGGAGTCATGCCGGCCTGGGGCCAGCGGCTGAGCGAAGAGGACGTGCGCGCGGTCGCCGCCTACGTTCACGCGCTCGGCGGGGGCGAATGATCACGGCGCCCTCGCCGCCGCCACGCGGCGAGGGCATCACGGCAGACCGCGCCAACGCAGCGATGGCTGCACGGCACGAAGCGAAGCGCGACCGCGTGAGGGGGGATCTGCCTGTGCGAACGGGAAACAGACAATGAGTCCGGCAGACCAGCCCCAATCGCTCTATGCGGCACGCGTCCCGATCTTTCCGCGCCGCGTGCATGGATTCTTCAGGAACCTGAAGTGGTGGATCATGGCCATCACGCTGGGCATCTACTACGTGACCCCCTGGATCCGCTGGGACCGCGGCCCCGACATGCCCGACCAGGCGGTGCTCGTCGATCTCGCCAGCCGGCGCTTCTATTTCTTCTTCATCGAGATCTGGCCGCACGAGTTCTACTTCGTGGGCGGTCTGCTCGTCATGGCGGGTATCGGCCTGTTCCTCTTCACCTCCGCGCTCGGGCGGGTCTGGTGCGGCTACAGCTGTCCGCAGACCGTCTGGACCGATCTCTTCATCCTCGTCGAGCGCTGGATCGAGGGCGACCGCAACGCCCGTGTCCGCCTGCATCAGGCTCGGTGGTCGCCCCGGAAGGTCCGCCTGCGCCTGTCGAAATGGGCGGTCTGGCTGCTGATCGCGCTCGCGACGGGCGGCGCATGGGTGTTCTACTTCACCGATGCCCCGACGCTGGCGCGTGATCTTGCAGGGTTCCAGGCCCCCTCGGTGGCCTATGTCACCATCGTCATCCTGACCGCGACCACGTTCGTGCTCGGCGGCTTCATGCGCGAGCAGGTCTGCATCTACATGTGTCCCTGGCCGCGCATACAGGCGGCCATGATGGATGCGGACACCCTGACCGTCGCCTATCGGGAATGGCGCGGAGAGCCGCGCGGCAAGCACCGCAAGGGTGCGGAAGCGGACGCGCTCGGCGACTGCATCGATTGCATGGCCTGCGTGAACGTCTGCCCGATGGGGATCGACATCCGGGACGGGCAGCAGATGGAATGCATCACCTGCGCCCTGTGCATCGACGCCTGTGACGACGTGATGGAGCGGATCGGCAAGCCGCGCGGGCTGATCGACTATCTCGCACTCTCCGACGCGCCGCGCGAGATGGCTGGCGAGCCACCCCGCCCGGTGTGGACGCATGTCCTGCGCCCCCGCACGATCCTTTACACGGCGATCTGGGCCGCCTTCGGCCTTGCCCTGCTCTACGCGCTCTTCATGAGAACGGACCTCGGACTGACCGTTTCCCCGGTCCGCAACCCGACCTTCGTTGTCCAGTCCGACGGATCGGTGCGCAACATCTACGACGTGCGCCTGCGCAACATGGCCGGCAATGCCCGCCTGCTGCGCATCGGCGTCACGAGCGCCACGCCCCTGGATATCGAACTCGAGGGAAGTTCCGGCAGCGCCGCGGTCGAGGTTCCCGCGAACGCCACCCTTCTGCAGCGGGTCTATGTGACGGCGACACCGTCAAGCCCCGCCGCCTCGGGCGACAGCACCCCGCTGACGCTCTGGGTCGAGGACGCCAACGGCGGCACGCGGGCGCTGAGGGACACAAGCTTCAACGGGAGAAACACGCGATGATACGGGAAATCAGGGGCTGGCACGTTCTCGTCGGGTTCACGGCGGCCTTCGGGCTCATCATCGCCGTCAATCTCGCGCTTGCCTTCAATGCGGTGCGTACCTTCCCCGGCCTCGAGGTCGCGAATTCGTATGTCGCCAGCCAGACCTTCGATGCCGACCGCGCGGCCCAGCGGTCCCTCGACTGGGATGTCTCGGCCTGGGTCGACGGCGCCGAAAGGCTGCACCTGCGCATTGTCGAGGACGGGCAGCCGATCTTCCCCGAGATCGAAAGCGCCATCTTCGGCCGCGCAACCTCGGTCGCCTGGGACCAGGAGCCCACATTCCGCTGGGACGACGCGGAAATGGTCGCGGATGTCGCGGCGGGCCCCGGCAACTGGAACCTGCGGCTGAAAGCCCGTGGCGCCGACGGGATCCTGTTTCAGCAACGCGTGATCGTGGCACATCGGAAATGAGCATGGTTTCGGCCTGTCCCGCCTGCGATGCGGCGCCCCTTGCCGCGGCAACGGCGAAAGCGGCGTCACACGCGCCGACCCTGCAGCTTTCCGTGCCCGACGCCCATTGCGCCGCCTGCATGGCCGCAATCGAACGGTCGCTGCGCGCGCTCCCCGGCGTCCGCGATGCCCGGGTCAACCTGTCGCTCAGACGCGTCACCCTGGCAGCTCCGGGGCTCGTGACGGAGGACGCGGTCGCCGCCCTCGCCCGGGCGGGCTATGCGGCCTATCCCCTTGACGCGGAAACGCTGGGCCGGCGCATCGACGGCGGTGCGCGCGACCTGCTGACCCGCCTCGCGGTTGCGGGTTTCGCGATGATGAACGTCATGCTGCTGTCCGTCGCGGTCTGGTCCGGCGCAGAGGGTGCGACGCGCGACCTTTTCCACCTGATTTCCGCCGCCATCGCGCTGCCGGTCGTGATCTACTCCGGCCAGCCATTCTTCCGCAGCGCCTGGAGAGCGCTGCGTGCGCACGGGCTGAACATGGATGTGCCCATATCGCTCGCGATCCTGCTCGCGGCGGGCATGTCGCTTTACGAAACGCTGAACGGCGGCCGGCACGCCTATTTCGACGCCGCCCTCTCGCTGACCTTCTTCCTCCTGATCGGGCGCTATCTGGACCTGCGCAGCCGCAGCGAGGCCCGCTCGGCAGCGCTGGAACTCTCTGCCCTCGAGACGCGCGAAGTTGCCCGCCTGCGCGACGGAATGGTCGAACAGGTCGCGCTTTCCGATCTGGAGGTCGGAGATCTGCTGCTCATCTCGACAGGTCGAAGGGTGCCCGTCGACGGCACGCTCGCAGGCGGACGGGGGCTGTGCGACAGGTCGTTCCTGACCGGCGAAAGCACGCCGGTCGAAATCAAAAGCGGGGATCGCGTGCAGGCGGGCGAGATGAACCTCGGCGCACCTTTCGAACTGCGCGCGACGGCTGTCGGGGCGGACACCACGCTGCGCCGCGTGGCCGCGCTTGTCGAGACCGCCGAGAATGCCCGCAACCGCTATACCGCGCTCGCCGACCGCGCGGCCCGGATCTACGCGCCACTTGTGCATCTGCTGGCGCTGGCGGCTTTCCTCGCCTGGGCGGCTGTCGACGGCGATCTGCGCCATGCCCTGAACGTGGCCATTGCCGTGCTGATCATCACCTGCCCCTGCGCGCTCGGCCTTGCCGTCCCGGCGGTGGCCACCGCGGCGATCGGGCGGCTCTACCGTCGCGGCGTGCTGGTGAAATCCGGCACCGCGCTGGAGCGTCTTGCCGAAATCGACACGGTCGTGTTCGACAAGACCGGGACGTTGACCCTCCCCGGCGCCGCTTTCGACCCGCAGGGACTTGCAGGCCGCCAGCTTTCGGTCCTGCGCGCCCTGGCGCAGGCTTCGGATCATCCGGTTTCCCGGGCCATCGCGAACGCGCTCGCCGACGTCGCGCCGGCCCCCGTCACCGACCTTCGCGAGGTCGCCGGATGCGGTATCGAAGGGCGACTGGAAGGCGAGAGTGTGAGGTTCGGACGGGGCGGCTGGCTTGGCGCCGAAGACGGACGGCAATTCCTGAAGATCGGAGCCGCGCCGCCCGTCGCCCTTCCCTTGACCGAGACGCATCGAGCCGGCGCCCTCGACACCGTGACGGCCCTTCGCGAGGCCGGCCTGGACATCCGCATCGTCAGCGGCGACAGCGCGGAACGGGTCGCCCGGATCGCCCGCGCGCTCGCTATCCCGGATGCGCGCCACGGCGTCAGTGCCGAGGAAAAGCATGCGCTGCTGGCGGATCTCGCCGCGCAGGGTCGCCGGGTGCTGATGGTCGGCGACGGACTGAACGACACGGCCGCGCTTGCCGCTGCGCATGTGTCCGTCGCGCCCTCGAGCGCGCTCGATGCCTCGCGCAATGCGGCAGATATCGTCCTGCTGCGCGACGGGCTCGAGGCGATGGCGCTGCTGTATCGCATCGCACGCGCCTCGGTGCGACTTTCCCGCCAGAACTTCGCCGTCGCGGCGGCCTACAACTGCATCGCCGTGCCGGTGGCGCTGGCCGGACTTGCCACGCCGCTGATTGCCGCCCTTGCAATGTCGACCTCTTCCGTCACCGTGTTGCTGAACGCCCTTCGCGTCAGGCGGGTACCGTGAACGTGCTGGTCATCCTGATCCCGGTCTCGCTGGTCCTGGGCGGACTCGGCGTTGCGGCGTTCTTGTGGACCATGCGCCACGACCAGTACGACGATTCCGAAGGCAATGCCGCGCGCATCCTGCTGGATGACGATTAGGCAGGGCGGCGCGGGCCGCTTGTGTTTCGCCACGCCGGCCTTAGAGTTGCAGCGGCGCCGTTCGGGTGGGCGGTTGCCGACGATCCCATTCAAGGTCCGAGACAGGGCCGGAGGCACGCCCCGCGTGAGCAGTACGAAGGACATCGACGCCCTCATCGAGATGATGGCGCGCCTGCCGGGCCTCGGTCCGCGCTCGGCACGGCGTGCCGTGCTGCACCTGATCCGCAAGCGCAGCCTGCTCCTGTCTCCGCTGGCCGACAAGATGCAGACCGTCGCCGCCACGGCCCGCGAATGCCTGAACTGCGGCAACATCGGCACCGCGGACATCTGCGACATCTGCGCTTCGCAGAAGCGTGCCACTGGCGAGCTTTGCGTGGTCGAGGATGTCGCCGACCTGTGGGCGATGGAGCGCAGCGGCGTGTTCAAGGGCCGCTACCACGTGCTTGGCGGCACGCTTTCGGCCCTCGATGCGGTCGGGCCCGACGAACTGCGCATTCCCCGGCTGATCGACCGGGTCGCGACCGAAGGCATCGCCGAGGTGATCCTTGCACTGAACGCCACCATCGACGGCCAGACCACCGCGCATTACATCGCCGATCGGCTGGACGGAAAGGTCCGGCTGACCTCGCTGGCTCAGGGCGTGCCGATCGGCGGCGAGCTCGACTATCTCGACGACGGCACGATCAGCGCCGCGATGCGCGCGCGCAAGGCGTTGTAGGGCGACGCACCGGGCGGCGCCTCCGCGTCGGCCGCGCGGGGATCGCATGCTTCATGGCGCGTGCTCGCGGCCCGCGACGAACCGCTTGGCCGCCGCCACCGTCCGCCTGAGCCAGGGCAGTTCCCGCGCCCGTGCCGCCTCGGGGTCGCCATCCAGCGGCAGCCAGTGTTCGAGGATCACGCTCAGATCGGGCGGGCAGTGGGAAAGCTGGTCGAGGATCCACGCGACCGGGGCCCGTCCCTCGCCCAGCGGGACACCATGGATGTGGAAACCGACACCATGCCTGTCGGGGATGATGACGTAATCCTTCAGATGCAGGTTGATCGACCAGGGCGCGAGCAGGCGCACCGTTTCCTGCGGCCACTCGCCCGCGCAGATCGAATTGGCGACGTCGAGGCAGACGCCCAGGGTCGGGTCGTCGACCGCCTCGAGAAGGTCGACCATGCGCGCAGACGGGTAGTTGAAATGGTTCTCGATCGCGATGCGCATGCCCGCGGCCCGCGCCGTGTCGAGCTGCGGGCGAAACGCCTCGGCCAGCACAGGCACCGCCAGTTTCGCATCCTCGGCATCGAGCGCCACGCGCAACAGCCCGGATCCGAGACGCTGGCCGATTGCAAGGTAGCGCGCCACCGCGTCGGCATCGAAACTCTGGGTCCCGATCTCAAGCGCGATGCCTTCCTGCTCGGCCGCTGCCCGCAGCCGTTCGAGATCGGACCCGGTGAGCCTGTCGAGAGGCATGTTGTCCGCATACTGGACGACCGAGAGCTCAAGCTCTGCGGCGATGTCCAGCAGATCGAAGGGAGTCATCGGTCGCCGCGGCACCTGATCCCCTGTTCCGATGCTCCAGCGGAACGCGTAGCTGCCCAGCCCCAAGCGCATGCGATCCTCCCCTGCCGACGCACCCGTCAGGATTCGGCCATCCGGACACGCGCCGCAATTAAGTTTTTCTAACCAGGTCGTGAATGTTTCCTCACGGACCTGGCGGGATGGACCGGGTATCGAGGCTCTGCCGAACAAAGGCCGAGGAGGACCGATGACGCCCCTGGACAACGCATCGCGCCGCCAGAGCCTCTCGCTCGAAGCACGCGCCTGGAACATCCGTCGCAAGGCGCTGCTTATGGGCGAGGTCCAGGGCCAGGGCTACATCGGCCAGGCGCTGGACGTCGCCGACATTCTGGCGGCGGTCTTCTTCCATGCGCTCGAATACCGCGCCGAGGAACCCGGGTGGGAAGGCCGCGACCGTTTTCTTCTGTCGGTCGGTCACTACGCCATCGCGCTTTACGCCGCCCTTATGGAAGCCGGTATTCTTCCCGAAGATGAACTGGGTACCTATGGCATGGACGGCAGCCGGCTGCCGATGTCGGGGATGGCCTCTTGCACACCGGGGATGGAGATATCCGGCGGGTCGCTGGGCCAGGGTCTCGGCATCGGTGTCGGAATGGCGCTGGCGTTGAAGCGCAAGCGGAACCCCGGTCGGGTCTACAACCTGATGTCGGACGGAGAGCTGGGTGAAGGTTCGACCTGGGAGGCGGTGATGTCCGCAGCCCAATGGAAGCTCGACAACCTTGTATGCATCGTGGATTTCAACGACCAGCAGGCCGACGGGCCCACCCGCGCCGCGCTGGCCGGGGGCGACGAGGCGGCGAAATGGGCCGCTTTCGGCTGGCATGCCCAGACCGTCGACGGCAATGACGTGACAGCGATCGCGGACGCGCTGGATGCGGCACGCAACCTGCAAGACGAAAAACCCCGTGTGATCATCGCGAACACGACCCTCTGTCGCGGAGTCGACTTCCTCGAGCTCCGCGAGCGCGCGCATTTTGTCCATGTCGCCCCCGAGGAATGGTGCAAGGCGCTGGCAGCGCTCGAAGAAGGGCGTCCCGTATGAGCCCGCCAGTGCCTGCCCGCAGGTTCGATGGTCCGATCCCGGCGCCGGCAGGCGACCGTCCCGCGACCTCGGCCATGATCGCCTCTCTCGCGGCTGAAGGTTACGACACGGTACGCGCCCCTTTTGGTCGGGCGCTTGTCGACCTGGCGCGAAAGGATCCCCGCATCGTCGGATTGACCGCCGACCTGGGCAAGTACACCGACCTGCACATCCTCGCGCAGGAGATGCCTGACCGTTTTTACCAGATGGGCATGGCCGAACAGCTTCTGATGTCTGCGGCGGCCGGCATGGCGCGTGAGGGTTTCATACCCTTCGCGACGACATACGCGGTCTTCGCCGCGCGCCGGGCCTATGATTTCATCGCCATGGCAATCGCCGAGCAGAACCTGCCGGTCAAGATCGTCTGCGCCCTGCCCGGTCTGACATCGGGCTACGGGCCCAGCCATCAGGCCACCGACGATCTCGCGATCTTTCGCGCGCTGCCCGGAATGACCATCGTCGACCCCTGCGACGCCTGCGACGTCGCGGGAATGGTGCCGGAGATCACGCGTCACCCGGGCCCCGTCTACGCCCGACTGCTGCGCGGCGAGGTGCCAAGCGTCCTGACACGGCATATGCCCGACTATCGTTTCCGCCTCGGGAAAGCGCAGCTGATCCGCGAGGGCGCGGACGCGTTGATGATATCCTGTGGCATCATGACCATGCGCGCACTCGACGCGGCGGTGCTGCTCGAGCGGGAGGGGATCGGACTGGCGGTGCTGCATGTTCCCACGATCAAGCCGCTCGATACCGAAACGATCCTCTCAGAGGTCCGACGCCGCGCGCGCAAGGTGATCGTGGGCGAAAACCACAGCGTGATCGGCGGACTGGGCGAAGCTGTGGCAGGCGTGCTTCTGCGGGCCGGGATCGCGCCGGCCTTCCACCAGATCGCTCTGCCGGACGCATTCCTGGATGCCGGCGCGCTGCCGACGCTGCATGACCGCTACGGCATCTCCGCCGAACGCGTCGCCGCGCAGATACGGATGTGGATTCAGACAGGCGGATAAGGGAGGAAACAGGGCGATGGGCCTGCTCGAGGGGAAATTTGCAGTGGTGACCGGGGCGGCGGGCCCGCGTGGCCTTGGCAAGGCAGCGGCGCGTCTCTTCGCCGAGCATGGCGCGGTGGTGTGCCTCCTCGACCTCGACGCCGGTGCGGCGCGGGCGGCCGCGGCAGATCTCGGCACGCATCACGTCGGCCTGGCCTGCGATGTGACGGACAAGCGCGCCTGCGAGGCCGCCACGGCGGAACTGCTGACACGCTGGGGCCGCATCGACGTGCTGGTGAACAACGCCGGCATCACCCAGCCGCTGAGGCTGATGGATATCGCGCCTCCCCATTACGACGCGGTTCTCGACGTGAACCTGCGCGGCACGCTCTACATGAGCCAGGCCGTCATCCCGGCAATGCGCGCGCAGAAGTCGGGAAGCATCGTCAATCTCAGCTCCGTGTCCGCGCAGCGCGGCGGCGGCATATTCGGGGGACCGCATTACGCGGCGGCCAAGGCGGGCATCCTCGGACTGACCAAGGCCATGGCGCGCGAACTCGCGCCGGACGGAATCCGCGCCAACGCGATCTGCCCTGGCTTCATCGCCACGGACATCACCGCCGGACGGCTCACACCCGAGATGAAGCGGCAGATACTGGAAGGCATTCCGGTGGGCCGGGCGGGGGAAGCGTCAGACGTCGCGGGATGCGCGCTGTTTCTGGCCTCGGATCTGTCCGCCTACTGCACCGGGTCGGAAATCGACGTGAACGGCGGATCGCTGATCCACTGACCTGCGGCGCCTGCGGGGGCACGAAAGCGGTGTCAGACATCGCCCGCGAAGCTGCATCCCAGATCTGCAAGCGTCGCGCGTGTTTCCGCTTCGTGCCGAGCGGATTCGCCCGCGATCCAGTCCGCGAAGCGCGACACGATACGCCTGTTGAAGTGTCGGGACGGGCAGACCAGCCAGTATGCCGGCTCGTCGATCACCGGCCAATGCGGCGAGAGCGGCACCAGTTCGCCCCGCCGGAGCTCGCCGAGGCAGAGGTTAGCGTTCTCGAGCGCGACGCCGCCGCCCTGGCGCGCCAGCTCGATCGTCATCGACGACCGGTCGAAACGCAGCGGATAGTTGACCTCCGGCAGGGTGATGCGGTTTGTCGCCAGCCATACGTCCCACCGGCACAGTGCCCGGGCGCTGTCGATAAGGCGGGCGAGCGCAAGCATTTCGGCAGGGTCGTCCGACCGGTTTCTCAGCTCGCTGCGATAGTCCGGGCTGCAAAGCGGCAGAACCAGATCGTTCATCAGGAAATCTACGGTCAGCCCCGCCCATCCTCCGCGCCCGTAGCGCAGGTCGAGGTCGACGGGCTCGGTCTCGAAGGCGGTAAAGTCGGGCTTGGCGTCAACCCGCATGTTCCAGTCCGGGTTGTCCGCGAGAAAGCTCAGGATCCGCGGACCCAGCCAGCTTACTCCGAAACTGGGACTGACGCGGATCACGAAGCTTCGCTGGTCCCTCTGGCGTAACACGGCGCTGCGGACATTGCGCAGCGCCCCGAATGCCTGCGTCGCGGTCTGGAACAGGATATCTCCGTCCTGGGTCAGCAGAAGGCGGCGCTTCTCTCGCCGGAAGAGCCTGACGCCGAACTGGGCCTCGAGCGATCTGATCTGCTGGCTGACCGCCGGGGGCGATACCCCGAGCTCTTCGGCCGACCTGGTGACCGATCCGAGCCGGGCCACGGACTCGAAATACTCGATCGCCTTGATATTGATGTCGCGCATACATCCTACGGTAGCAAGATCGCTTGTCTCCCGCCAGCGTCACGCAACGACGCACGAAACAGGCCGCCCGCGCCTCCCCGGGCGGGCGGCCCCTTTCCGCGCGATCCGTCTCTCAGTGAATGTCCGGACGGACCTTCACAGAACGACTACATCCAGCGGCGGAAATCCGTTGAAGCCGACGGATGAGTAGCTGGACGTATACGCCCCGCAATTGCGGATCACGATCCGGTCGCCATCGCTCAGGGCCAGAGGCAGGTTCACCGGCCGTTTCTCGTAGAGAATGTCGGCGCTGTCGCAGGACGGGCCCGCCAGCACGCAGGGTCCGGTCTCGCCGCCATCATGGGCGGTGACGAACTGATAGCGGATCGCCTCGCCCTCGGTCTCGGCAAGACCCGAAAAGCGGCCGATGTCGAGGTAGACCCAGCGATGCAGGTCATCGTCGGACTTCTTCGAAACCAGCAGGACCTCGGCCACGATATGGCCTGCCTCGGCAACCATGCCGCGGCCCGGCTCGGCCATCAGTTCGGGCACATCGCCGAAGCGCGCCGTGACCAGCTCGACCACCTTCGCCGCATAGGCTGTCGGCGCCTGCACGGTCTGTCCGTAGAACGCCGGGAAACCGCCGCCGATGTTCAGCAGCTGCAGGTCATGGCCAGCCGCGCGGGCTTCGTGCCAGAGCGGAGCGATCTGGTCGAGCACCGGCTCCCAGTAGGAGGCTTCGCGGGTCTGGGACCCGACGTGGAAGGACAGGCCCCAGGCCACGAGCCCGAGATCGCGCGCGAGATCCAGCAGCGCGGGCAGCTTCGAGGGCGCGCAGCCGAATTTGCGGCTGAGCGGCCATTCGGCCAGCGAATTCTCGACGATCAGGCGGATGTAGACGCGCGCCCCGGGAGCGTGCGCCGCGATCTTTTCAAGTTCGGCCTCGCTGTCGGCGGCGAAGAGCGTCACGCCGACACTGTAGGCGAAAGCGATGTCCGCCGCCTTCTTGATGGTGTTGCCGAAGGACAGGTGCGCGGCATCGGCGCCCTGGCTCAGGCAGAGTTCGATTTCCTGACGCGAGGCGCAGTCGAACCCCGAGCCTTTCAGGACGAGCATGCGCACGATCTCGGGCGCGGGGTTCGCCTTGACCGCATAGTGGATGCGCGCGCGGCCGAGCCCTTCGGAGAGTGCGTCATACTGGCGTGCGACGCGCGCACGGCTGATGACCAGTGTCGGCCTGTCGAACGTGTTGCCCGCGATGAACGCGGCAGCGTCGTCGAAAAAGACAGGGTTTGCGGCGCGCAGGGCGCCGTGGACTGTAGCGTTCATGGTCATCTCCAAAGAGCTAATGGGGATTCCAGCCCCAAAAGTCGTTTCAAGAGACGTTACCGTCGCTACATAAACGCGGGTCAGTCAGCGAGTGTCTGACCGGCCAGAGGCGCGTGCGTTGGCGTCTGTGGAAGCGCATTTAAGCCATCTGCGGATTCGCGCAAGGGGCTTTTTATCGCGGATGCGAAATATATTCGCGCCAGCCCGAAGCGTGATCGTCGCGGCACAGCCTGTTCCCTCCAACCCGTTGCCGCGTCAGCAGGATTCGAAGGCCGGCAGCGCACGGCACACCCTGCGCCAGAAATGAAAAAGACCCCCGCCCGCATCGGGTCGGGGGTCCGGCAGGCCGGCAGGCTCGGGATCAGCGACGGGGATCGTCGCTATCGTCATCCTCGTCGCCGTCGTCGTCGCCATGCATCCCGTCAGGCAGGTTGAAGAAGCTGTCCGCATCCGCGAAGTCGGTCTTGCGGCCCGGCTCGTCGTCTTCGTCCGACCTGTTGCCCGACAGCGTGAATGTCTCGAGCCCCTCGATCGCGGTCGGGATCTTGGGTTCGGTGTCCATGCCGAGGCTCTGTTCGGTGCTCACCAGCTTGCGGCGTTCGTCATCGGACATGACTGGTGCGTCCGCGGCCTTCTTGGCGGCCGCCTTCTGAACGACCGCGTCGAGTTCGCTCTGCTTGCAGAGCCCGAGCGCGACCGGATCGATGGGCTGGATGTTGGCAATGTTCCAATGCGTGCGCTCGCGGATCGCCTGGATCGTGGGCTTGGTGGTGCCGACGAGCTTTCCGATCTGACCGTCCGACAGCTCGGGGTGGAACTTCACCAGCCACAGGATCGCCGCGGGCCGGTCCTGGCGCTTGGACAGCGGCGTGTAGCGCGGACCGCGGCGCTTTTCCTCGCCCTGGGCCGCCGCGTTGAACTTCAGCTTGAGCTTGTGCAGCGGGTTCGACTGGGCTGCGTCGATCTCTTCCTGGGTGAGCTGGTTGTTCGCGACGGGATCGAAGCCCTTCACGCCCTGGGCCACGTCACCATCGGCGATGCCCTGCACTTCGAGCTCGTGCATGTCGACGAAATCCGCAATCTGCTTGAAGCTGATCGTGGTATTGTCCACCAGCCAAACGGCAGTGGCCTTCGCCATGATGGGTTTTGCCATTTTTCTCGCTCCTTAAGGCAATTCTTCTCCGTCGCCCGGCTGGGCGGTCCTGCCGGGGCAGAACGGGTTTCCGTTGTGGGGGAACTCGGCGCTTATATAGTGAAAGCCCGACCACAAGGAAAGAGCCAATGCGCAGCCTGCTGATCTGGTGCATGTTCTGCCTGCCCGCCCTCGCCGACGGCGAGCGGGCTGGCCGGTTCGACTACTATGTGCTCGCGCTCAGCTGGTCGCCGAACTGGTGCGCGCTGGAAGGCAGCGCGCGTGCGGCCAGCCAGTGCGATGCGGACGCGGATCTGGGCTGGACATTGCACGGCCTGTGGCCGCAATTCACCCGCGGCTACCCGTCCTACTGCCGGTCATCCGCCCGTCCGCCGAGCCGGGCTGCGACAGGGGCAATGGCCGATATCATGGGCAGTTCGGGGCTGGCATGGCATCAGTGGAAGAAGCACGGCACCTGTACCGGTCTCGGCGGCGAGGACTACCTTAACCTGGCACGTAGGGCCTATGGGCAAGTCGCGCGACCCGAAGCGTTCCGCAGGCTCGAGCGCGCCGTTCGCCTGCCAGCCGATGTGGTCGAGGAAGCGTTCCTGCGCGCCAATGCGGACCTCACGGAAGACGCGATCACCGTGACCTGCCGCGACGGGCATATCCAGGAGGTGCGCATCTGTCTGACCCGTGATCTGGCGCCCCGGACCTGCGGCGAGGATGTGCGGAAAGACTGCACGCTCAAGGACGCCTATCTCGAGCCGATCCCCTGAGCCGGCCCCGTCACCGCCCTGCCCACCATTCTCAAGGTTCGAGAATGGTGCTTCCTGTGGTCAGACGGGCCTCGAGCGCCCTGTGGGCTTCGGCAACCGCCTCGAGCGGAAAACGCTGGTCGATCCGGAGCGTCACGTCGCCCGCCTCTACCTTGCCGAAAAGCTGGCGCGCCATCGCCTGGCAATCCTCGTGTCGGGCGAGATGGGTGAATATCGTCGGCCGGGTGATCTTGAGCGAGCCCTTCTGCGCGAGCGTGAGGAGCGGCACGGGATCCACCGGACCCGAGGCGTTGCCGAAGGAGATCATCATCCCCAGCGGCTTGAGGCAGTCCAGAGACCCCTCGAACGTATCCTTTCCGACCGCGTCCATGACCACGTCGACCCCCTCGCCATCCGTCAGCGCGCGGACCTTCTCGAGGAAATCATACTCGCTGTAGTTGATGCAGGCGTCCGCCCCGCTGTCGAGCGCCATCCGGCATTTTTCCTCGGTCCCGGCGGTTCCGATGAGGCGGATCCCCTCGGAGCGCGCCCATTGACAGGCGATCAGCCCGACCCCGCCGGCGGCGGCGTGGAAGAGCACGGTATCGCCGCGCTTCAGCGGTGTGGTGCGGTGAAAGAGATACTGCACGGTCAGGCCCTTGAGCATCATCGCCGCGCCCTGCTCGAACGAGATGCCATCGGGCAGCGGACAGACCTGCGCCGCGGGCATGACGCGGACCTCGCAATAGGCCCCGGGCGGCTGTGCGGCATAGGCGGCCCTGTCGCCGACCTTCAGATGTGTCACGCCTTCCCCGACCGCCTCGACCGTCCCGGCCGCCTCCATGCCGAGGGCGTGTGGCAGATCGAGCTTGTAGAGCCCGCTTCGCTGGTAGCAGTCGATGAAGTTCAGCCCGCAGGCCGCGTGCCGGATCCGGATCTCGCCCGGCCCGGGGTCACCGACGGGGCGGTCCACCACCTTCATGACCTCGGGTCCGCCGAATTCCTCTATCACAACGGTTCTTGCCATCACCGGATCCTTCCCCGCTCGTCGGGTTTGCCCGTAAGGTGCGCCCTGGCGCACCCTACCTCACTGCACCCGCAGCACGATCTTGCCTACATGCGTCGAAGCTTCCATCCGCGCATGGGCCTTCGCCGCATCTTCCAGGGCGAATTCCTCGTCCATGACCGGCGCCACGCGCCCTGCCTCGATCAGCGGCCAAACCGCCTCGCGCAGATCCTGCGCGATCCGCGCCTTCGCCAGATCGCTTTGCGGGCGCAGCGTGCTGCCCGTCATCGTCAGACGTCGCGTCATCAGCTGGACGAAATTGACCTCCGCCTTCGGCCCCTGCAGGAATGCGATCTGCACCAGGCGCCCGTCGTCCGCAAGCGCCTTGAGGTTGCGCCCGATGTAGTCGCCCCCGACCATGTCGAGGATCAGGTCCGCGCCGCCATGGGCACGCATCACCTCCACGAAATCGTCCTCGCGGTAGTTGATGGCCTCCTGTGCCCCCAGCTCGAGGCAGGCCGCGCATTTCTCGTCCGTCCCGGCGGTTGCGAACACCCGCGCGCCGAACACATGGGCGAGCTGGATCGCCGTCGTGCCGATGCCGCTCGACCCGCCGTGCACCAGGAACCGTTCGCCGCCCTTGAGGCCGCCGCGCGTGAAGACGTTGGACCAGACGGTGAAGAAGGTTTCGGGCAGGCAGGCCGCCTGCTTCAGCCCGAGCCCCCTCGGGACGGGCAGACAGTGGCTCGCCTGGGTCGCCGCGTATTCCGCGTAGCCCCCGCCCGGCAGGAGCGCGCAGACCTCGTCGCCTTCCGCCAGTCCGCTGATACCCTCACCGACCGCCGCCACGGTGCCGGAAGCTTCCAGCCCCGGCAGATCGCTCGCCGTCGGCGGGGGCGCATAGAGCCCGGCGCGCTGGAGCGCGTCGGGACGGTTCACCCCTGCATAGGCGACCCGGATCACCACCTGCCCGTGTCCGGGCACCGGCACCGGGCGCTCTGCAAGCCGCAGCACGTCTGGCCCGCCGGGCGCAGTGATTTCAATGGCGCGCATCCTGTCGACCATCCGGAAAGATCCCCTTTTGAAACTCCAGCCTCGCCCGGCACTCTCCGCGAGAACGGGCCCGATTACAACCGGTCGCCACCCTGGCCGCCAGGCGCCCTCCAGCGGCCGGGCAGATTGGCGAGCCCATTGCGGTCGGGCGCGTGGACATGACCCATGAGCCAGTTCGGCCCTGCCAGCAGGCGCGACAGCGTCGGACTTTCGCGGACGCGCGCCTTGAGCTTCTCGATCTGCATCACATCGTCGATCCGGCGGTCGAGGAAGGCCCATGTGGGCCCGTTCTCGGGATCCGTGTCGCCAAGCCAGTAAAGCAGCGTCGAGGAATACACTGCCGAAAGTGTCGCGCGCTTGGTGTACCAGTTGACGTCGTCCGAACTGTCGCCAAGTGCGTCCCAGATCGCATCCGCCGTGTTCCAGATGAGACGCGCGCCTTCCGGCGCGTGGTTTGGCAAGGCGAACAGCGTCGTGCCGCGCCGGACAAGTTCCTTGTCACCCGCCTCCTCGATCCGGAAGCGAACGGCCGTCGCCACCTTGTCGCGAAACCGCATCTGCGACAGGTCGGACGCCTCAAGCCGCGCGGTCATCGCCTCATCGCGCGCGCGGTGGTGGTCCGCCGCAAGATCGATCGCGCCGCGCGGACAGGCGGCCCTTGCCAGACCCATGTCGAGACCCGCGTCACGCACGGCGGCGCGGAAGGCGGTATCGGACCAACCGTCGAAGGGAACATGCACGAGTATCGCCTCGAGCATCCTGGTCCGGGCCGATCCCTGTGAATTCGTCATGGCAAAACTCCTGTAACCGCTTCTGCGGGGGCACTGGACAAGATGGGGCACCCTTGCTATAGGACCACCTCCTGCAATTCCTTGCAACTCAACTTAGAAAGGTGGTGAAAACCACATGCAGGTAAGTGTTCGCGACAACAATGTCGATCAGGCGCTCCGTGCCCTGAAGAAGAAGCTGCAGCGTGAAGGCGTCTTCCGTGAAATGAAGCTCAAGCAACATTTCGAGAAGCCGTCCGAAAAGCGCGCGCGCGAGAAAGCCGAAGCTATCCGCCGTGCCCGCAAGCTGGCACGCAAGAAGCTGCAGCGCGAAGGGCTTCTCTGAAGCGACCTCCGCTGCACATCTTACGGACGTCTTTCCCCCGCTGGCACAAGCCCGCGGGGGTTTCTTTTTGGCAAGGGTGGCGCAAGTCTACTGCTGGCTGTTCTGCACCAGCAATTCGACGGCAGCCCCGTTCGCGGTGTAGACCGTTGCGATCGTCGGTTCGTCGTAGCTCGAGGCATCGACGCTTCCCGCACTCGCGCAGACCGCCTGGGCGGAACTCGTGTAGGTGCCGCCGGACCCTGCATGAAACGCCTCTGCCTGCGCTTCGGTGACGATCACGTCGGTGGCGCCACAGTCGATGCGGATGGTACCCATCTGGTCCTCTCCGGGCATCATCTCGCCGCAAGCCGCCAGAAACGCCGCCCCGCCGAGCAGCGTCATGTTCGCATATTTCATCAGATTCCTCCCAGTAGATGAGGGCCAATTCATTCAGCCGCAGGTAGAGCGTATCCATTCGGCTCGCGCCAGCAAGCCCCTTGTGGGATTTTTCGGGCGTGAGCCATTATCGGCTTAGACACACGGACGACTGGCGCAGGTCGGAAAAGCCCAGCTGCCGCGTGCACGCCGACTGCTCCGCCGCGCGGCTCGACGCGACGGCAGGCGGAAAGGAGCGCGTTGCAGCCCCTGCCCCTGGCGTCTGCCCACGGCGGTGACATCAGGCGGTTCGACTTGCGAGGGTGCCGCGCCTGTCCCGCGCCCGTCAGACCGGCAGCGCCGTGGTCTTGAATACCGTGCGAAGGGCAAAACTCGACTGCATCTGCGCGACGCCCGGCAGACGGGTGAGATGCTGGCGATGGATACGCGCGAAGTCCTCGGTATTCTCGGCCACCACCTTCAGCAGGTAATCCGCCGAGCCCGCCATCAGGTGACATTCCAGCACGTCAGGGATCCGCGCGACGGCCTTCTCGAAGCCATCTAGCAGTTCCTCGGCCTGTCCCTGAAGGGTGATCTCCACGAAGACCGTCGTCGGCTTCCCCAGGCGCCGCGCATCGAGGAGCGCGACATAGCCCGAGATGTACCCGTCGGCTTCCAGCCGCTGAACCCGGCGGTGACAGGCCGAGGCGGAAAGGTTCACCGCTTCGGAAAGATCGGTGTTGGACATCCGCCCGCGGCGCTGGAGTGCGGACAGGATCTTTCTGTCGATGACGTCGATCATCATGCAAGACTCTCCGAAGATTTATCCATTCTACGCAAGATTATCCGATGTATCTACTAACAGGCGGCCAAGAATGCATCCGAATTGTCCGTTTAACGCGATAGCGTCACGGCAAACGGTTGAGGAGATATCCCGTGAAGATCGGCTGCCCGAAAGAGATCAAACCCCAGGAATTCCGCGTCGGCATGACCCCCAACGCGGTGCGCGAGGCCGTGGCCCATGGCCATGACGTGCTGGTCGAGACCGGCGCAGGCGCGGGATCCGGCTTTGAGGACGAGGACTACAGGTCCGCCGGCGCGCGGATCGCCAGCACCGCGGCCGAGGTCTTTGCCGAAGCCGAGATGATCGTGAAGGTGAAGGAACCCCAGCCCGGCGAGCGCAGGATGCTTCGCGAGGGGCAGCTGCTCTTCACCTACCTTCACCTTGCGCCCGACCCGGAACAGACCCGAGACCTCATGGAGTCCGGGTGCACGGCAATCGCCTACGAGACGGTGACGGATGACCGCGGCGGCCTTCCGCTGCTCGCGCCCATGTCCGAGGTCGCCGGACGTCTCGCGCCTCAGGTCGGGGCATGGACACTGCAGAAGGCGAACGGCGGGCGGGGTGTGCTGCTGGGCGGTGTGCCGGGTGTCGGCCCGGCGCGCGTGCTTGTGATCGGCGGCGGTGTCGTGGGGACGCATGCCGCCCGCATCGCCGCCGGCATGGGAGCCGATGTCACGGTGCTGGACCGGTCGCTGCCCCGGTTGCGCTACCTCGACGATGTCTTCGGGACCAGCTTCAAGTCAGGCTACGCCAACGCCGGAAACACGATCGAACTGGCGCGTCAGGCGGACATGATCATCGGAGCGGTGCTGATTCCCGGTGCCGCCGCGCCGAAGCTGATTTCGCGCGCGCAGCTTTCCGAGCTCAAGCCAGGCGCGGCGCTCGTCGACGTCGCCATCGACCAGGGGGGCTGCTTCGAGACCTCGCGCGCCACGACCCATCAGGACCCTGTCTACGAAGTCGACGGCATCATGCATTACTGCGTCGCCAACATGCCCGGCGCGGTCGCGCGGACTTCGACCATCGCGCTCGGCAACGCCACCATGCCCTTCATGCTCGCCCTCGCCGACAAGGGTTGGCGTCAGGCCTGCATCGATGATGCGCACCTGCTGGCGGGTCTCAATGTCCACGCCGGGCAACTCACCTGCTACGCTGCCGGAAAGGCGCTCGGCATCGACGTCGTCTCGCCGTCGGTCGCGGTGAAGCACTAAGGCCGCGGATGGTCGCGGAGACCCGATCCGTCGGGGCTCCGCGGGCCGCGCTAGCGTTTGAGCGCGTCCCGGATGTCGATCAGGACGTCCAGTTCCGACGGTCCGGTCTTGACCTCGGGAGCCACGTCGTCGGGTCGCTCCGCCATCGCGCGCACCCGGTTCACGGACTTGACGAGCATGAAGACGACGAAGGCGATGATGAAGAAATTGATGCAGGCGGTGATGAAGGACCCGTAGGCAAAGATCGCCGCCCCGGAGTCGCGCGCGGTATCGAGGCCCGCCCCCTCCGGTACGCTGCCCGACAGCACCAAGTACATGTCGGTGAAATCGACGCCGCCAAGGATCAGGCCGATCAGCGGGTTGATCAGGTCATTGACGACCGACTGCACGATGGCGGTGAAGGCGGCGCCGATGATGATGCCGACGGCAAGGTCCATCACATTACCCTTCGCGATGAAATCCTTGAATTCCTGAATCATTCCAGTTTCTCCCTGCTGCTTTCTTTCGGGCCCACCTCGGGTCCGCTGCTGGCGCGTTCCAGTATCACAGGTGGCAAATCGGCACAGGAAGAATTCATCCCGGCCACGCGTCGAATATTGCGGACTGTTGCAGTCGGCACCAGCCCCGCGCCGGGGGAATCCGACTCTTCTTGTTCCCCGCCACGCCCTCACCGATCCGGTCACACGGAGAGGCTGCCGGAACGATCGCCCGTCCCGATCGACGCCGGCGCTCCCGCTGGCCCGCCAGCGACAGCGACAGCGACAGCGTAGAGCGCCAGCGGCAGAGCCGCTCCCTGCCCCCTTTCGAGCGGCTGAACCGCGCGTTTCGTTAACGAAGAGTTTATCCAGCGGTTGCCCGACGCAGGGCCCAGGCCTTACGTCATTGGGCACCCCTTCGTTTCCACAGGCGAGGCGCCCATGAAACCATCCCGATTTGTCGCGCTGGCCGCGCTTTCGACCCTCGCGGCCTGCGCCACCAGGGAAATTGTCGAGGTGCCGGAATTCCGCTCCTTCGATCTGCGCATCAGCCACCCGTCGCGCTACAGCACGTTCCTTCTCGTCGAACCCGCCTACCGGGGGGCCGATCTGCCGCGGCCGGGGCTTGTCAACAACCGCGGCTTCGCGCTCTATCTGCGCGACGCCACGGGCTGCGCCATCGACGGCGTTCGCGATACGGTGGTGCTGGGCAACATGCAGGTCCCGGCAGGCTATTTGATCCCGGTCGTCTGCCCCTGATCGTGCGCCCGTCGCGCCTTGCTGCGCGGATACGCACAGTATCATCCCTGTATCCGGCATTCCCTTCCGGAGGCGGTTTCCTAGGTTGAGGGGAAACCGGCTACAGGAGAACCTCATGAAAGACGTTGCGAACCACCCGATTTCCGATCGCTGGCCTGCAAGTGATCCTGGCAAGCTCCAGCTCTATTCCTTTCCGACACCCAACGGTGTCAAGGTCTCCATCATGCTGGAAGAGACCGGGCTTCCCTACGAGGCGCATCTGGTCACGCTGTCGGACAAGGACGTCAAAAGCCCCGAGTTCCTGGCGCTCAATCCCAACAACAAGATCCCTGCCATCATCGATCCGGACGGGCCAGACGGTGCACCGCTGCCGCTGTTCGAGAGCGGTGCGATCCTGATCTACCTGGCCGAGAAGACCGGAAAGCTCATCGGCACGAACGCTGCGGAGAAGGCGCAGATCATACAGTGGGTCATGTTTCAGATGGGCGGGGTCGGTCCGATGTTCGGCCAGCTCGGCTTCTTCTCGAAGTTCGCCGGCTCCGAATGGGAGGACAAGCGCCCGCGGGATCGCTATCTCGACGAAGTCAAACGCCTGCTGGCCGTACTCGAGCGCAGCATGGAAGGCAGGGACTGGATCGCAGGCGACTATTCCATCGCCGACATCGCGCTCTGCCCCTGGATCAACGCGCTTGAATTCTACGGTGTGCGAGACGATGTGGGATGGCAGAACCATCCCAACCTGATCGCCTGGCTCGAGCGTTTCTATGCCCGGCCCGCCGTGGAGCGCGGCAAGAACATTCCGCCCCGTCCGTGACGCTGGCCGTAGGGTGCGCCAGGGCGCACCTTACGCGGGCAGCTTTCCGGTCAGCACGTAGCGCAGGATATCCACCACCTGCTCGGGCGCCTGCGCCACGGCGAGGGCTGCGGCGTCGACTTCCTTGAGCGCGTGGGCGTGCTCGGGCCCATGCAGGATGATCAGCGATTTTCCAAGCGCGGACGCATAGCCTGCATCGAAAGCCGCATTCCACTGCCGGTACTGTTCGCCGAACCGGACGACGACCACGTCGGCGTCCTCGATCCCCTTGCGCGTCCGGATCGCGTTGATCTGGGCACCCTTGCGATCGTGCCAGAATCTGTCCGTCTCCGCTCCGAGAATGGCCACCCCGCAATCATCGCTGGCCGCATGATCGGTGACGGGGCCCGTGACGTCGACTTCGAGCCCCCGCAGGCCCGTGACGATCCGCTCCCGCCAGTCGGTATGGATCTCGCCCGAGAGGTAGACTTTCAGCATGTTTCACCCTTTCCCCGAGCGCACTCACCGCGGCTCCGCCACGGAAGACGGATCAGGCCCGCAGAACACCACCGGTCGCCGCGATGACCTTCTCGATCACCCTGGTTCCGACGGCCTCGATGTCCTTGTCCTTCAGCGTCTCGGTCCGAGGTTGCAGGCGCACCGCGAGCCCGACGGATTTCTTGTTCTCGCCCAGGCTGTCGCCCATGAACTGGTCAAAGACCCGAACATCGGCGATCAGAGACTTGTCGGCCGCCATCGCAGCCGCGACGAGCGTCGACGCCTCGACCTGCGCATCGACGACGAAGGCGAAATCGCGTTCCACGGCCTGAAGGTCGCTGACCTCCAGCGCGGGGCGCGACGCACCTGACTTGCGCGGAATCGGGATTTCCGCCGGCCAGAGCGTGAAGGCCATCGCCGGCCCCTTCACGTCCATCGCCTGAAGGACGCGGGGATGCAGCTCGCCGAAGATGCCCAGCACCTTCTTCGGGCCAAGACAGATCATCCCATGCCGCCCGGGGTGCCACCAGTCCGGCGCCCCGCGCTGGATCTGCATCTTCGCTGGCGCCCCCATCGCGGCAAGAACCGCCTCGGCATCCGCCTTCACGTCGAACACATCGACCGGGCGCGACGCGCCATGCACATCCTTCGGCCCCGTCCGCCCGACCAGCAACCCGCTTACCAGCAGGTGCTGCTCTGCCGGTTCACCGCCGTGGAAGGCTGGTCCGACCTCGAAGAGCGCCATGTCGGCAAACCCCCGCGCCTGGTTGCGCGCCGCCGCCTGCAACAGACCTGGCAGCAGGGCTGGGCGCATGTGGCTCATGTCGCTGCTGATCGGGTTTTCCAGCCGTGTTGCCTCCGCGCCGCCCCCGAAAAGCGCCGCTGAGGCCTGATCGATGAAGCTGTAGCTTATGCATTCGTTGTAGCCCAGTGCCGCGCAGGTCCGCCGCGCCGCGCTTTCGCGCTTCTGTATCGGCAAAAGGATCGGCTGCGGCACGCCCTCGCCCATCCGCTTCAGCGGCTTGCCCTGGAGCTTGGTCAGAGAGGCCACCCGCGCCACTTCCTCGACCAGATCCGCCTCCCCCAGCACGTCCGGCCGCCAGCTCGGCACATGCGCCATGTTGCCTTCCAGCACGAAGCCAAGGGCCGTAAGGGTCTGGCGCTGCTCGCTTTCCGGTATCTCCATGCCCACCAGCGAACGCACCCGCGCCGCATCGAGCCTGAAGGCCCTTCGCGTGTCCGGGATCTGCCCCGCCCGAACGACCTCCGAGGCTTCGCCGCCGGCATGTTCGAGGATCATCCGCGTCGCCGCCTCGACCCCCACCGGGGTCCAGTCAGGATCGATGCCGCGCTCGAACCGGTAGCGCGCGTCGGAATTGATCTTGAGCGCGCGCCCGGTATAGGCGGTCCGGACCGGGTCGAAATAGGCCGCCTCTACGAAGACGTTCACCGTCTCTGCGGTGCAGCCCGTGCGTTCTCCGCCCATGACCCCCGCGATGCTCTCGACGCCTTTGGCATCAGAGATCAGCGTCATGCCTGGCTCGAAGACATATTCCTTGTCATCGAGCGCCAGCAGCCGCTCTCCGCCCTCTGCCCGGTGAACCCGCAGGGTCGCCCCTTCGAGCTTGTCGGCATCGAAGACATGCAGCGGACGGTTGCGGTCGTAGGTGAAGAAGTTGGTCACGTCCACGAGGAAGGAGATCGGCCTCAGCCCGATCGCGCGCAACCGGTCCTGCAGCCATTTTGGCGAGGGCCCGTTGGTCACGCCCCGGATGTATCGCCCGAAAAAGACCGGGCATTGCTCCAGCGTATCCTCATCGATGCTGACACTCACCGGGCAGACGAACTGCCCCTCCACACCCTCGATATCGCGCTTCTTGAGCTTGCCGATGCCCCGCGCCGCGAGATCGCGCGCGATCCCCCGCACACCGAGCGCATCGGGCCGGTTCGGCGTAATGGCGATCTCGATCACCGGATCCACCTTGGCCGGATCGTTCCGGCCCAGCCAGTCCACGAAGCGCTCCCCGACCTCGCCCGAGGGCAGTTCGATGATCCCGTCATGCTCCTCCGACAGCTCGAGTTCGCGCTCCGACGCCATCATCCCGAAGCTTTCGACGCCCCGGATCTTGCCCACGCCGATGGTCGTGTCGATCCCCGGCACATAGACCCCGGGCTTGGCCACCACGACCGTGATCCCCTCGCGCGCATTGGGCGCCCCGCAGATGATCTGCTTGAGGCCCTCGTCGGTCTCGACCTGACAGATCCGCAAGCGGTCCGCATCCGGATGCTTCTCGGCGGATCGCACGTACCCAAGGGTAAAGTCCTTCAGCCGAGCGCCCCGGTCCTCGATGCCCTCGACCTCGAGCCCCAGATCGGTCAGCGCCTCGGAGATTTCGTCCACGGTGGCCGTGGTATCGAGGTGATCCTTCAGCCAAGAAAGGGTGAATTTCATGTCTCTTGTCCCAGGTCAGCCCCGCAGCCGCGCTGCAAGGTCTTCGGTGTCGCCGATGGCGGCCAGTTTAAGCTCTCGTACCAGCCGGATCGTCGGCTTTGCGGTGAAGCAGACTGAACCGACGATGAAAAGCCAAGTCCCGAAAGTGGTCCATGCCTCCGACAGGAACATGATGGAACCCAGCAGAAAGGTCAGCGCGGCGATGAAGTCGACAACCGTATAGGCGATCTCGAACGCCGCATAGACGCGCTCGCTGCGCGCATTCTGATGGCGTCGGTCCCTGTGAAACAGCATGTGGTCGCAGCCCCCGTCGCTTGCTCAGGATCAGGCCCGGCAATGGCAAAGAAAGGGCCGGATTGCAAGGAAAGAGGAGGCGGAGTAGTACATGTCACGGCAATGTCCGGAGCACGGCGCCTGACCCGGGGTGCACTCCGAAGCGCCCGCCCATGGGACGCGATTCTCTTGCATTGCCTGCACGGGATTGAAGCCCAATTTATCGGCTAACGTATCCGCAATTCATTGCGCATCTCCGCAACCAATTTCTTTACTTCGAAACTGATGTTGTCAGCGCGGGTTCTCTTCTTTCCATCCGAAGAGATTACCCATTGCTCGTCGGACGAGAATCTCGATCTGATCGCGATGATAACCTTTTCCGCGCATTCTGACACGCTCTTGGAAGCAATCAACCTGACCTCGTAGTGAATCGCATCGAGATCAAGCATACGTTGATCATCCTGCCATCGAATTCCTTCTAACGACTTGATACCACGGGCATTTTCGATACGCACCAAGTACAAGCGATAGAGTTTTCTCTTTTCTTCATTCGCATTCAGACGGTCACTGAGAATTGTCTGGCTGCGCCAAATCCACAAAGAAATGACGCCGCCCAGCAGCAAGGCGAATACCGGATTACCGGCCAGAGCGACCAGAGAATCCGAGACCGATTGAAGATGTTCCGTATTGCTCGGCATCAGGCTCACGTCGTCTCCTCACCCGCTCAACCCACCCCGCAGCGTCGGCACATCCAGCGCCGCGAACCCGTAGTGCCGCAGCCACCGCAGGTCCGAGTCAAAAAACGCCCGCAGATCGGGGATCCCGTATTTCAGCATCGCGATCCGGTCGATCCCCATGCCGAAGGCGAAGCCCTGCCATTTCTCCGGGTCGATCCCGCCCGCCTGCAGCACCTTGGGATGGACCATGCCCGAGCCCAGCACCTCCAGCCAGCCATCCCCCTCGCCCACCTTCAGCGCGCCGCCCTCCCAGGAACACTGGATGTCGACCTCTGCCGAGGGTTCGGTGAAGGGAAAATGCGAGGCCCGGAAACGGGTCTTCACCGCGGTGCCGAAGAAGGCCGAGAAGAATTCCTCGAGCACCCACTTGAGGTTCGCCATCGAGATGTCGCTGTCGATCGCCAGCCCCTCCACCTGATGGAACATTGGCGTGTGCGTCTGGTCGTAGTCTGCGCGGTAGACCCCGCCCGGGCATATGATCCGAAGCGGCGCGCCCTGCGACTCCATGGTCCGGATCTGCACCGGCGAGGTATGGGTGCGCAGCACATGTGGCGGACGGTCGTCGCCCTCCGCCCGCGCCATGTAGAAGGTGTCCATCTCGGCCCGCGCCGGATGATGGCCGGGGATGTTGAGCGCGTCGAAATTGTACCAGTCCGTCTCGATCCGCGGTCCTTCGGCCACGGCAAAACCCAGCTCTCCGAAGATCGCCGTGACCTCTTCGGTCACCTGGCTCACCGGATGGATCGTGCCCTGCCGCCGGTCCCGCACGGGCAGCGTCACGTCCAGCCATTCCGCCTGCAGCCTCTCGTCGAGCGCCGCATCCCCCAGCGCCGCCTTCCTGGCCGCAAGCGCCGAGGTGATCTCGTCCTTGAGCGCATTCAGCCGCGGCCCCTCGACCTGCCGCTCCTCGGGCGTCATCCGGCCGAGCTCGCGCATCATCAGCGCAACCTCCCCCTTCTTGCCCACCGCCGCGACACGGATCGCCTCCAGCGCGCTCTCGTCGGCTGCCGCGGCAATCTGGCCCAGATATTTCGTTTTCAGATCGTCCATTGCGACACCCTGCATTGACTGCCGTCCTGCTATCACAGACCGCCCCGAATTCAAGACCTGCCGCCCCGCCGCGCCTGCCGCTTCCTTTGCTCACAAATATCCCGGGGGAGCCGTCCAGCGGACGGCGGGGGCAGAGCCCCCCCCCCGCGCTCGGCCATGGACAGTGCGCGCCGGTCGCCTAGGGTGGCGGAGATCCGACTCGGAGCCGCCATGACCACAGTCGCCCCGGCAACCACAGCGACCCAGGATCCCGCGCGCTCATGGCTGGTGCTCGCGGGGCTGATGCTCGGTGTGACCATCACAAACGGCTTTTCCCGTTTCGCCTACGGGCTGATCCTGCCCGCGATGCGCGCGGACCTCGGCTGGAGCTATGCCCAGGCCGGATGGCTCAATACCGCAAACGCCGCCGGTTATGTCGTGGGCGCGCTGGCGACCATGTGGCTGATCGCGAGGGTGCCGCCACCGCGCCTCTTCACCTCGGGCATCCTCTGCACCACCGCGGCGCTGCTCGTCACCGGCCTCGATCCGGGGCTTGCCTGGCAGACCGTCTGGCGCTTCGCCGCAGGCCTGAGCGCCGCGCTTTCCTTCTCGACCGCGGGTGTCCTCGCGGCGCGGCTCTTCCCGCACGACGCGCGGCGCAACGCGCTGGCCATCGGGCTGATCTTCGGGGCCGGCGGAGGCCTCGGCATCGTGCTCGCCGGCGCCTCGATCCCGCTGATCCTCGACACCTGGGGCAACGCCGCCTGGCCCTGGGGATGGGGCGCGATCGGCGCGCTGAGCCTTGCCTGCCTGCCGCTGAGCCTTCGGGCTGCGCGCAGCCTTTCGGTCGGACGTCAGGAGGCTCCCCGACCCGGCCCCCTTCCGCTGCGCAGCATCGCGCCGGAACTGGCGGGCTATGCGGGTTTCGGCCTCGGATACATCGTCTATCTGACCTTCCTCGCCGCCTGGATGACCGATCAGGCCGCCACGCCCCGCTTCATCGCCCTTGTCTGGATCGTCATGGGGGTCAGCATCGTCATCTCGCCCTTCCTCTGGCGCCCGGTTCTCGCGCGCTGGTCGTCGGGCGTGCCGCTGGCACTGGTGCTGGGCGGCATCGCGCTCGGCAGCCTGCTGCCGGTCCTGCTGCCGCCCGGCCCGCCGGTGATCCTCTCGGCCGTGGTCTTCGGCCTCTGCGTCTTCATGGCCCCTCCTGCGATCACCAGCTTCACCCGGCAGAACCTCCCGCCCGAAGCCTGGGGGCGCAGCATGAGCCTTTTTACCGCCGTCTTCGCGGTGGCCCAGACCGTCGGACCCTGGGCCGCCGGGCTGATCGGAGACCTGACGGGGTCGATCGGCAGCAGCCTCGCCGCCGGATCGGTCATTCTTCTGATCGGTGCCGCCTGCGCGATGATGCAGAAACCGCTGGTTCGCTGAGCCGCCTTGGCGCAGGTCGCCCTGCGCGCTAGCTGTGGCATTGCCCCGCAAGACGGACAGGACGGATGACCGAAGTCGAACACAAGCACCAGCCCGCCGGGCAGCCGCCGGACGGTCCCCATGACCACCGATCCGACCACTCGCATAGCCATTCCGGCGGCCATTCCGACCACCACTCCCTCGGAGCGGGCCACATCCATGTCGGCAGCGAAAGGACGATCGGGCTGGCGGCGCTTCTGACCGGCGGCTTCATGCTGGTCGAACTTGTCGGAGGGCTCGTATCCGGCTCGCTTGCGCTGCTGGCCGACGCCGGGCACATGCTCACCGATTTCGGCGCGCTCGTGCTTGCATGGGGCGCCTTCCGCCTCGCCCGCAGACCGGCGGACTGGAGGCGCACCTACGGCTTCGACCGCTTCTCGGTGCTTGCGGCCTTCGTCAATGGCCTCGCCCTCTTCGGTATCGCCTTCTGGATCTGTGCCGAGGCCATCCATCGCCTGCGCGACCCCGGCGAGGTCGTGGGCGGCATCATGTTCTGGGTCGCGCTGGCCGGTCTCGCGGTCAACCTGCTCTGCTTCTGGGTCCTCACCCGCGGCGAGGGCGAGAACCTGAACATTCGCGCGGCGGCCCTGCATGTGGCCGGCGACATCCTCGGCTCGCTCGGCGCCCTTGTCGCCGCGCTTGTCATCACCACCACCGGATGGACGCCGATCGACCCGATCCTGTCCGTGCTCGTCGCCCTCATCATCCTGCGCTCCGCCTGGCATGTGGTGCGTGAAAGCGGGCATATCCTCCTCGAGGGCTCGCCGCGCGGTTTTGACAGCCGTGCCGTGGCCGAGACGCTTTGCGCGGAAGTGCCCGGTCTGGTCGCGGTGTCGCATGTACATGCCTGGTCGATCACGCAGGAGCAGCCGATGGCCACGCTCGAGGCCGAGATCTCGGAGGGTTCGGACGACGACCGGATCCGCGGTCACATCAAGCAGGTGCTGCGGGAACGCTTCGGCGTCGATCACGTCACGGTCGAGACAAGCAGGGCGCTTCCGTCTCGGCAGAACGTCTGAGCCTTGCCCCACTCAGGGCCGGAACACCTGGACCGGCACCGTTGCCAGCAGCTCTCCCAGCCCGGGCGTCTGGCTCTTGCTGAACTGGCTGCCGGATTTCATTGCCTCGCCGATGAGCTGGACCACCTCCGGCGAACCGGAGAACTTGTTGTGGCTTCCCGAACTCGAATCCTCGATCTTCGACAGGTCGATCACCGTGATCCCCAGCCGCTCCAGTTCCGCCGCGTCGAAAGCCCCTACCCGTGGCACGCCGCCGGCGACCCTGCGCGAGGCGCGCAGCGCGTAGTCATCCCGCGACACCAGAAGATACATCTTGTCGAGTATGGAGGGCGGCAGGATCGAGACCTGGGCGCGGAACAGGTCGATGTCGATATCGGGCGCGGCAAGGATGATGTGGTTGATCTTGCCATGCCGGTTCAGCCGCCCCGAAAGCTGCGCATCGACCAGCCCCTCCATCAGCAGGAAAGTACCCATCGAATGGGCGAAGACACCGATCCCCTCGGCATTCGACCTCACGATCAGATCCGAGATCTGCTTGAGCTTCGCACGGGCGATCAGCGCGCTGTTGAGGTCGTAGACGTAGCGTGTCGTGCGCGCCGCCGATGCCCAGGTCAAAAGAACCGGCACCCCGTCGAAACCCGAGTCCTCGACGAACTGGCCAAGGCGCAGGATCGCGTCGCTGGTCGAGGTATTGTAGCCATGAATGAAGAACAGCACCTTGCGCCGCCCCGGTGCGCGCTTGCGAAGTTCGCGGTTCAGTTCCGACAGGAAGGCGGCATCGCTGTCGTAGACCAGCGGGTTGACGACCGCGAACTCGACCCTCGGATCCGGCGGCAGGCGGTCGGGCCGCTCGAGCGCGCCCTTCACATGGCCGGGAGGCACGCTCACGTCGACGGAGGCAAGGCCGACCTCGGGCGCGCGCCGGTCGGAGAAGAACGCGCCCACGGCCTCCGTCGCCTGGCGGGTGGTCGTGATGAAGATCCTGTGCGTCGTGACCTCGGTCTGCGCTGCGACGGGAAACGCCGGATTGTCGATGCCGACGATTTCCGGGGCGCGCGCGCAGCCCGATGCGATGGCAACAAGCACTGCGGCGAATAGCACAGCGATGCGCGGCAGTCGTGACATGGCGAGCCTCCGTCCCGAAGCGCAACCCTGAGGCGAGCCGCGCCTTACCCAGCGTTAGCAGAGGCCCGCCCATGCGGCAACGCCCGAGAACGGTCCGGCAATGCCCGTCACGGCGCAGCCCGGACGGAAAAGGGCCGCCTCTTGCAAGGCGGCCCTTCCCAATGCGTCTTCTGCGGAGGCTTCAGGCCGCGAGCGCGTCCTGCGCCTGCTTGACGATGGCGCCGAAGGCTTCGGGCTCGTGCACGGCCAGATCGGCGAGCACCTTGCGGTCCACCTCGATACCGGCAAGCGAGAGCCCGTTGATGAAGCGCGAATAGGTCAGCGCCTCGTCGTGGCTGCGCACCGCGGCATTGATCCGCTGGATCCAGAGCGCGCGGAAGTTGCGCTTGCGCTGCTTGCGGTCGCGCGTTGCATATTGGTTGGCCTTGTCGACCGCCTGGGCCGCGACCTTGAAGGTATTCTTGCGGCGACCATAGTAACCCTTGGCTGCCTTGATGACCTTCTTGTGGCGGGCGTGGGTGACGGTTCCACCTTTGACTCGGGACATGTCTGTATTCCTTCTGGCTTAGCGGTCGTAGGGCATGTAGCCCTTGACGATCTTGGCATCGGGGGCGCTGAGCGTGGTGGTGCCACGCGCGTCGCGGATGAACTTCTTCGTCCGCTTGATCATCCCGTGCCGCTTGCCGGCCTGGCCAGCGACGACCTTCCCGGTCGCCGTCACCTTGAAGCGCTTCTTGGCGCTCGACTTGGTCTTCATCTTGGGCATTTCCGTCTCCTGTATTCTGGGTCGGTCAATGCGCGACTCGGCATGCCACTCCGGCCGGTCCCGCAATAGGAAGCCGCCCTATATGCGGCCCGGGCCGGCTTGGCAAGAGGCGAGGCAGCGAAGGCAGGGACCGACGTGAACTCAGGGCAGGTAGCGACCGGCAACGTTCACGAACACCATCGGCAGGTCCTGCATGCGGTAGCCGCCCGGTGCGGTGCTCACAGCATAGATTATGAGACCCGCGCCGATAAGGACCGTCAGTGCCGAGGCACGGGGCGCCCGGCTGTCGCTCAGTGCGGACAGGATCGACGGCACCGTTAGCACGGCCACGATCACCCCGATGACAAGCGCAAGGTCCGGATCCATCTGCCCACTCCCCTCTCCCGGAAGCGAGGTTACTCCGGGTCGGTGCTGTAGATCAAACGTTCGTCGCAGGGAGCCACGCGCAGGATGTTCGTGCTGCCCGTCACGTTGAACGGAACCCCTGCAGTCACGACGATCAGGTCCTCCGCTGTCGCCAGCCCTTCGTCACGCGCGGCCCTCGCCGACGCCACGACCGCCGCCTTGAAGCGGGTCAGCACCGGCGTGATGATCGTGTTGGTGCCCCATGTCAGCGACAGGCGGCGCGCCGTATCCTTGAGCGGCGTCATCGCGATGATCGGGACCCGCGGGCGTTCCCTCGCGACAAGCTGCGCGGTCGTGCCGCTCTGGCTGAAGCAGCAGATCGCCTTGACCTGGGTCTTTTCGGCGATCTCGCGCGCGGCCGCGACGATGCCGTCGGCGACGGAAGCGCCGGGCGCATGGCGCGAGGCCTCGATGATCTGGGTATAGGTCGGATCCTGTTCGACCTCGATGGCCACGTTGTTCATCGTCGTCACGGCCTCGACCGGATAGGAGCCGGCGGCCGATTCCGCGCTGAGCATGACCGCGTCGGCGCCCTCGTAGATCGCCGTCGCCACGTCGGAAACCTCGGCGCGCGTCGGCATCGGGCTTTCGATCATGCTTTCGAGCATCTGGGTCGCGACGATCACCGGTTTCGCCGCCGAGCGGCACTTGCGCACCAGCCGCTTCTGGATCGGCGGAACATTCTGCACCGGCAGTTCGACGCCCAGATCGCCACGCGCGACCATGATCCCGTCACTCGCCTCGATGATCGCGTCGATGTACTGGATCGCCGAGGGTTTCTCGATCTTCGAGATCAGCGCGGCGCGACCCCGCGCAAGTTCGCGCGCCTCCATCACGTCCTCGGGCCTTTGCACGAAGCTCAGCGCCAGGAAATCGACGCCCAGCTCGCAGACGAATTCCAGATCGGCCCTGTCCTTCTCGGACAGCGCTGCCAGCGGCAGGACGACGTCCGGCACGTTGACGCCTTTGCGGTTCGAGATGACGCCGCCCGCGACGACCGTACAGTCGGCGAAATCGGGCCCGCAGTCCTCGACCCTGAGGCGGATCTTGCCGTCATTGACCAGAAGCGTCGCGCCCGGCTCGAGCGCTTGGAAGATCTCGGTGTGGGGCAGGCACACGCGGGAGGCATCGCCGTCGGTCTCGTCGAGATCGAGCCGGAACTTCTGGCCCTCCTCGAGCTGTTCGCTGTCGCCCGCGAAGACCCCCACCCGCAGCTTCGGCCCCTGCAGATCGGCCAGGATCGCGATGGATCCGCCGGTCTCTTCCTCGATCGCGCGGATCATCGCATGGCGCGCCGCGATCTCCTCGTGGCTGCCGTGGCTCATGTTCAGCCGGAACACGTCAGCGCCGGCGAGGTGCAGCGCCTTGATCATCTCGTGTGTCGAAGAAGCCGGGCCGAGCGTGGCCACGATCTTCACATTGCGATGCCGTCTCATGTTGCCGTGTCCCCTGGCTCGATCGCTTGACGACCGTTGGCGCAAACATTCGTTAACGCTAACGGTCGTCTGCCTTATATCCGCAAGTCGCGATGCGCGGCAACCACCGCCGCAGGTCCTGCCCGGGCCTGTTGCCACAATGATGCGCGGCTGCACGGCAAAGCGGCGCCGCACCGCTTGCATCCACCGCCCGGATGCCCGACGCTGCGTCGACCCGCAACGGAGAGCCGACAATGGACCAGACGCCCAGCCAGACCGAGATCGAACTTCAGGCCGCCGCGTTCAGGCGGCTGCGACAGCATCTCATGAAAGACCGGACCGACGTGCAGAACATCGACCTGATGAACCTCGCCGGTTTCTGTCGCAACTGCCTCTCGCGCTGGTATCAGGAGGCCGCGAACGCGCGCGGCATCGAGATCGGCAAGGAAGAGGCCCGCGAGCTTTTTTACGGCATGACCATGGACGAGTGGAAAAGCCGCTACCAGACAGAGGCGGGCCCGGAAAAGCAGGACAGCTTCAGGAAAGCCTTCGCCGAGAATGTCGGCAAGAAATAGGCATTATCGTCCCGCACCGCCGCCTGCGCCCGGGCCGTTACAATTCCGCGTGAAAGTAGAGGGCGGCAGAGACAATTCGCCCTTTCCGTGCTATCAGGGATTCATCTGAAACCCATGACCACGCGGGAACCCGCGGCGACTGGCTCCCGCCTGCAATTGCACGGAGGAGAGCGTCATGGCCGAAACAAGGACAATCGGAAATCCGCTGTCCTGGGCTGCCAGGGTAACCGGGCGCGGTTCGAATTACATCGGCGAGGGCACGAGCGAACTGGCAAGCCACGACGATGCGCCCATCGAACTGCGCAGGCTGGCCTTCCCAGACCTCGCAATCGCCTTGCGCAAGGGCGTCGACGATTTCATGGCCCTGCGTACGGATGTGGTCTTTGTCGTCCTGATCTATCCCCTCGTCGGAGCCCTGCTGATCTGGTTCGCCGTCAATCGCGATCTGCTCCCGCTGGCCTTTCCCATGATCACCGGCTTTGCGATCCTCGGTCCGGTTGCCGCCATCGGCCTCTACGAAATGAGCAGGCGGCGCGAGCAGGGCCTGAAGACGAATGTCGGCGACGCATTCGCGGTCATCGCCTCGCCGTCCTTCGTACCGATCCTGGTGCTCGGCTGCTATCTGGCCGCGATATTCGCGCTCTGGCTCGTCTCGGCCTGGCTGCTCTACGGCGTCACGCTCGGGCCCGGGGCGCCAGCCTCGGCCATGGGTTTCCTTTCGGATGTCTTCACGACCGTTCCGGGATGGACCATGCTGGTGCTTGGCATCGCAATCGGCGCGGTCTTCGCCGTCGCCGCGCTGGCGATGAGCCTGGTCTCCTTTCCCCTGCTCATCGACCGCCACGTGGGCGTGACCCGCGCCGTCGTCACCTCGGCCGCCATCGCCCGGAACAACCCGGTCGAGGTCGCGGCCTGGGGCGCCATCATCGTCGTTCTGCTGGGCCTCGGCGTCGCGACCTTCTTCGTCGGCATGATCGTCGTGTTGCCAGTCCTCGGACACGCGACATGGCACCTCTACCGCCGCGCCGTCGTCAGGCGCGGCTGACGCGGCCGATCACACCGCCGCCTTGCGGCTTTCCTCAAGGTAGATCTCGCGCAGACGTGGCGCCACGCGGCCGGGCTTGCCGGTGCCGAGCGTGACACCGTCGATCTCCACCACCGGCATCACGAAGGCGCTGGCGGAGGTGATGAAGGCCTCGTCCGCGGCCTTGGCTTCCTCAATGGTGAAATTGCGTTCCTCGACTTCCATCTGCGCCTCGCGCGCGAAGCGAAGCACCGCGGCGCGCGTGATGCCGTGGAGGATGTCGTTTGACAGCCCGCGCGTGATGATCCGGTTACCCTTCACGATATAGGCGTTGTTCGATGTCCCCTCGGTCACGAAGCCGTCTTCGACCATCCAGGCGTCGTCGACACCGGCCTTCTTCGCCATCATCTTTCCCATGGACGGGTAGAGCAGCTGCACCGTCTTGATGTCGCGCCGATGCCAGCGGATATCCTCGATGCTTATCACCCGTATTCCCTGCCTTGCCGCCGGGCTCTCGGCCAGCCCCGGTTTGGACTGGGTGAAAAGCACGAGCGTCGAGGGCGTCTGCTCGGGATCGGGAAAGACGAAATCCCGGTCCCCTGGCGCACCGCGCGTCACCTGCAGATAGACAAGACCATCCTCGATCTCGTTGCGGCGCACCAGTTCGCGATGGATCTCGAGAAGCGCATCCATGGTCACGGGCGCCGCCATGTCGAGTTCATCCAGCGACCTCTCGAGACGCCTGGCGTGGCCGGCGAAATCGACCAGCTTGCCGCCCAGCACCGACGTCACCTCGTAAACCCCGTCGGCCATCAGGAAGCCGCGGTCGAAGATCGAAATCTTCGCCTCGGTCTCGGGAAGGTACTCGCCGTTGACATAGACGGTGCGCATTGGTCTTCTCTCCTATCCCCAGAGGGCCGCCGACGGCGGATGGATGCCCTGCGCATCGAAGGCAAGGGCGTTGTCCCGGTCTTCGGCCAGAAGCAGCGGACCGTCAAGATCGACGATCGACGCTCCCTGCGCGACCAGTACCGCGGGGGCCATCGCAAGGCTCGAGCCCACCATGCAGCCGACCATGATCCCGTAGCCCTGCGCCAGCGCCGCATCGCGCAGCGCCAGCGCCTCGGTCAGACCGCCGGTCTTGTCCAGCTTGATGTTCACCACGTCGTACTTGCCGCGAAGCGCCGGCAGGCTCGCCCGGTCGTGGCAGCTCTCGTCGGCGCAAACCGGCACCGGCCGGTCCATCCCGATCAACGCATCGTCCTGCCCGGCGGGCAGCGGCTGCTCGACCAGATCGACGCCGAGCCGCACCAGATGCGGCGCGAGATCGGCATAGACCTCCGCCGACCAGCCCTCGTTGGCATCGACGATCACCCGCGCCTGCGGCGCGCCCGCGCGGACCGCCTCGAGGCGCGCCATGTCGTCCGGCGTCCCCAGCTTGATCTTCAGGAGCGGGCGATGGGCATTCTTCTGCGCCTGCGCCCGCATTGCCTCGGGCGTGTCGAGCGACAGCGTGTAAGCGGTGACCACCGGCCCGGGTGCCGCGATCCCCGCCATGTCCCAGACCCGCTTGCCCGCCGTCTTCGCCTCGAGATCCCACAGCGCGCAATCCACGGCATTGCGCGCCGCGCCTGCCGGCAGCAGCTCGCCCAGTTCGTCACGGGTGAGCCTGCCCCCAAGCCCCTCGATCTGCGCCGTCACGCTGTCGAGGGTTTCGCCGTAGCGCGCATAGGGGACGCATTCGCCCCGACCGGTGATCCCGCCCTCGCTGATCCGCACCGTCAGCACCTGCGCTTCGGTTCGCGATCCGCGGCTGATCGTGAAGACCTGCGCCAGCGGAAAGACGTCCCGGCTTACCTCGATCCGCATGACCTGCCCTTCCTTTGCTTCCAAATATCCCCGCCGGAGGCTCCCGAAGCAGCCGCCCGCGCGCGGATCAGAGTTCGGCGAGAGCCGCGGCCAGACGCTCCGCCCCCTGCCGGAACGGGTCGACGGTCGGCAGCCCCATCTCCCGCTCGACCTTCGCGCAATACGCCGTCGCCTCCTCCTCGGACAGATGCTGCGAGTTGATGGACACGCCCACGACCCTGCAGTCCGGATTGGCCACCCGCGCCATCGCGAGCGCCGCGTCTCGCACCTGCTCGAGGGTCGGAAGCTTGTAGCCCGGAAGCCCGCGCATATGCGCGCGGGTGGGCTCATGGCAGAGGATCAGCGCATCGGGCTGACCGCCGTGGATCAGCGCCAGCGTCACGCCCGAGTAGGAAACGTGAAAGAGGCTCCCCTGCCCCTCGATGATGTCCCAGTGATCCGCGTCGTTGTCCGGCGTCAGGTACTCGATGGATCCCGCCATGAAATCCGCCACCACCGCATCGAGCGGCACGCCTTCGCCGGTGATCAGGATGCCGGTCTGTCCGGTTGCCCGGAAGGTGCTCTTCATGCCCCGCTCGCGCATCGCCGTATCCAGCGCGAGGGCCGTGTACATCTTGCCCACCGAGCAGTCGGTCCCCACCGCCAGAACCCGCCTGCCGGTCCGCTTCTCGCCGTTCGCGATCGGATACTGCACCGTCGGCACGCGCACGTCATGCAGCTTGCGCCCGGCCGCGTCCGCGGCGCGCACCAGATCCGGCCAGTCGCGCAGCAGGTTGTGCAACCCGCTGGCGAGGTCGAAGCCGGCCTCGAGCGCCGCCACCAGAACCTCGCGCCAGGCCGCGCTGATCGTCCCGCCCCGGTTGGCCACCCCGATCACCAGCGTCTTCGCGCCCGCTGCCTTCGCCTCTTCCAGCGTCATGTCCGGCAGGCCCACATCCGCCTTGCAGCCCTCCATGCGGAACTGACCCACGGCGTTGTCCGGGCGCCAGTCCCGGATGCCCTGGGCAACCTTGGCGGCAAGCTGATCCGGAGCGTCTCCGAGAAAGAGAAGGTATGGCGTTTCGATCATCGATGGTTTCCCGTGGCAGTGGCGCGATGGTTTCGCCGGACCCGTATCGGGTCTTTTGCTGGCACGTGCAAGCACCCGGACCGGCCCTTTTCCGAAGCCCGCATCCGGCGGTCGCGGAAGCGGTCAATTTTCGGGCAGAGCCGTCCTTTGGCCACACCCCATGCTGCGCCCGCAAAATCGCTTGCGACCCGACGCGCAATTTCTTATCCCCGCACGCGATCGAACCGAAACTTTCTTGCTCGGGAGACGCAGATGAGCTTTCGCCTCCAACCCCCCGCTCCGGCGCGCCCGAACCGCTGCCAGCTGTTCGGCCCCGGCTCGCGCCCCGCGATCTTCGAGAAGATGGCCGCGTCGGCGGCGGATGTGGTCAACCTCGATCTCGAGGATAGCGTGGCGCCCTCCGACAAGGACAGCGCGCGCGCAAATGTCATCGAGGCCATCGGCGCTGTCGACTGGGGCAAAAAAACCCTTTCGGTGCGCATCAACGGGCTCGACACGCCGTTCTGGTATCGCGACGTGATCGATCTGTTGGAAAAGGCGGGGGACCGGCTCGACCAGATCATGATCCCGAAGGTCGGCTGCGCGGCGGATGTCTATGCCGTTGACGCGCTCGTCAGCGCCGCCGAGGCCGCCAGGGGACGCGCGCGGCGCATCGGCTTCGAGGTGATCATCGAAACCGCTGCCGGCATCGCGCATGTCGAGGAAATCGCCGCCAGTTCCGCGCGGCTCGAGGCGATGTCGCTGGGCGCGGCCGATTTCGCGGCATCCATGGGCATGCAGACCACCGGCATCGGCGGCACGCAAGAAAACTATTACATGATCCGCGAGGGACAGAAGCACTGGGCCGATCCCTGGCACTGGGCCCAAGCCGCCATCGTCGCGGCCTGCCGGACCCATGGCGTGCTGCCGGTCGACGGGCCCTTCGGCGACTTTTCGGACGACGAGGGCTTCCGGGCGCAGGCGCTGCGGTCCGCCACGCTGGGCATGGTGGGCAAGTGGGCGATCCACCCCCGGCAGGTGGCGCTTGCCAACGAGATCTTCACGCCCTCGCAAACCGCGGTCGCGGAGGCGCGCGAGATCCTGTCGGCGATGGAAAAGGCCAAGGCCAACGGCGAAGGCGCCACCGTGTACAAGGGAAGGCTGGTCGACATCGCCTCGATCAGGCAGGCCGAGGTGATCGTGAAACAGTTCGAGATGATGAGCAGCTGAAGCCCGGCCGCGGAACCGCATCTCCGCCCGGGCGGATGGAAATGACGCGCATTCGCCCTACCCTCCGGACAACTGCCTGTGCCCGGAGGAAAAGTTCATGCGCCCCCTGCTTCTATCCCTGCCCGCAATGTTTCTGGCCGGCCTCGCGCTGGCCCAGCCCGTCGCCCCGCGCGATGGCTGGGTGATCCACCCGACGGACAGGTCCTACGAGGACCTGCTTGCCAGTCTCAGGACGGCGGTGACGGAGAACGGGTTCGGGATCGTCACCGAGGCCGGACCGACAGAGGCTGCCGCGGCCCGGGGCGTGGAGATTCCCGGAAACAGGGTGGTGGGCGTGTTCAACAACGACTACGCCGTCAGGATCCTCGGACTGTCCACCGCCGCGATGATCGAGGCGCCGGTCCGTTTCTATGTGACCGAAGACGGGGACGGCACCGCGACGCTTTCCTACAAGACCCCCAGTTTCGTGTTCCTGCCCTATACCGACGAGGGCGGAGACCTTCTGGCCGCACTCGCGGCAGAGCTCGATACACGTTTCAACGAAATCGCTCAGGCCGCGATCCGCTAGCCCCGTTCATCCTTGGGAGAGCCCATGACCACATAGGAGGTCAGCGACGACACCTGCGGCAGCGCGCCCAGCCGGTCCGTGTGAAAGCTCTTGTAGCTGCGCAGATCCGCACATTCGACCCGCAGCAGGTATTCGATCGAGCCGGTGATATTGTGGCATTCCGTCACTTCCGGCGCGGTTGAAATGGCCCTCTCGAAGGCTTCCTGCGACCCTTTTGAATGGTTGTTGAGGCCGACACCCACATAAGCGACGAAACCGATGCCCCGCGCCTCGCGACCCAGCACGGCGCGATATCCGGCGATCTGTCCCGAACGCTCCATTTCCTGCACCCTGCGCAGGCACGCCGAAGGCGACAGGCCTACCCGCTCGGCCAGTTCGAGGTTGCTGATCCGCCCGTTGCGGGACAGTTCACGCAATATATGCTCTGATTTCCGATCAGCTTTGGTCATATGTTGCAGAAATAGATGTCAGCGCCGCATCTTCGCAACTTAATTCTCCGTGTCACTGCGAATACTTGCGCAATGACACCGAACGTCCTCGCCGCGCTCGCCGCATTCGCCTTCATAAGCACCGCCACGCCGGGGCCCAACAACCTGATGCTCATGGCCTCCGGCGCAAACTTCGGATATGCCCGCACGATCCCGCACATGCTGGGGATCCTGTGCGGCTTCAGCCTGATGATCCTGATTCTGGGAATCGGTCTGATGCAGATCTTCGACCGCTTCCCGATGGTGTACACGGTCATGCGCATCGCCTCGGTCGGCTATCTTCTCCACCTTGCCTGGAGGGTCGCCCATGCCGCGCCGCCACAGGGCGCGAACGCGAAGGCGCGCCCGATGACCTTTCTTGAGGCTGCCGCCTTCCAGTGGGTCAATCCAAAGGCCTGGGCGATGGGCATTTCCGCAAACAGCCTCTTCGCGACCGAGGCGACATTGCCGGCATATGCATCCGTGGCCGCGGTCTTTGCAATCGTCACCCTGCCTGCGAACTCGATCTGGACGATCCTCGGCCAGCAGGTCGCGCGGCTGCTGACCAGCCCGGGCCGGCGAACCGCCTTCAACTGGGTGATGGCGGGCCTGCTGGTCGGCTCGCTCTATCCGGTGCTGCTTGCGCCCTGAAAGCGGCAAGCGTTGCATTGCCGATCCGCTCCGGCCATATATCCGCCACCAAACGGAGTGCGCCGATGACCCAGTATCTGGATTTCGAGAAACCCCTCGCCGAGATCGAAGGCAAGGCCGAAGAGCTGCGCACCATGGCCCGGGGCAATTCCGAGATGGACGTCAGCGCGGAAGCGGCTGCGCTTGATGCCAAGGCCAAGGCCCTTCTCGAGGATCTCTACAAGTCCCTGTCTCCCTGGCGGAAATGCCAGGTGGCAAGACATCAGGACCGCCCGCATTGCAAGGACTACATCGAGGGCCTGTTCACCGACTTCACCCCGCTGGCGGGCGACAGGAATTTCGCTGACGATCATGCGGTCATTGGCGGGCTCGCGCGGTTCCGCGATCGTCCTGTCGTCGTGATCGGTCACGAAAAGGGGAACGACACGAAAAGCCGGATCGAGCGGAACTTCGGCATGGCGCGCCCGGAAGGGTATCGCAAGGCAATCCGTCTTATGGAGCTGGCGGACAGGTTCGGGCTGCCGGTGATCACGCTCGTCGACACGCCCGGCGCCTATCCGGGCAAGGGCGCGGAAGAACGCGGCCAGTCCGAGGCGATCGCCCGCGCGACGGAAACCTGCCTGCGGATCGGCGTGCCGCTGATCTCGGTGATCATCGGCGAGGGCGGCTCCGGCGGGGCGGTGGCCTTCGCGACGGCAAACCGCGTGGCCATGCTGGAACATTCGGTCTATTCCGTCATCAGCCCCGAGGGCTGCGCCTCGATCCTGTGGAAGGACGCCGAAAAGATGCGCGAGGCGGCAGAGGCGCTCCGCCTGACCGCACAGGATCTCATGAAGCTCGGCGTGACCGACCGCATCATCGACGAGCCCGTGGGCGGCGCGCATCGCAACCGTGCCGCGGCCATCGCCTCTGTCGGCAAGGCCGTCGAGGGCATGCTGAAGGAACTCCACGGCAAGGATGCCAAGACGCTCGTATCGGATCGCCGGCGCAAGTTCCTCGATCTCGGCTCGGCCGGCCTCGCCGCCTGAGCCGCATGTCGCCTCAGCTTGCCAGCAGCCTCAGGCCCTGCGTTACATCGGTGCGCACTGCCAGCCTCAGGCCGGGCTCATCGCCCGCCCGCAACGCTGCGATGATGTGGCGATGGAACTGTGGCGGCTCGGTCTGGCGCAGCCGCCCGTAGAGGGCGCGCATGGTGGGACCAAGCTGGAGCCACACCGTCTCGGCCATCGCCAGCATCGCAGGGGCCTGCGCGCGCAGGTACAGCGTCCGGTGGAATTCCAGGTTGGTCCGAATATAGCCGACGGCATCGCGGTGCGCGACTGCTTCCGCCACGGCGGTGTTGATCGCGTGCAGCCGGTCGATCAGCGCCATATGCGCGCGCGGCAGGGCGCGACTGGCAAGCTCGACCTCCAGGAGCGCCCGAAGCGTCGCCAGTTCCTCGATGCGCTCGTTGCTCAGTTCGGGCGTCGACAGGCGCCCCGAGGCTGACATGGTAAGCGCCCCCTCCGCCACCAGCCGCCGCACCGCCTCGCGCGCCGGCGTCATGGACAGCCCGTACTCGCGCCCGAGCCCGCGCAGCGTCAGCGCCTGCCCCGGAGGCAGGTCGCCGTGCATGATGCGCGAGCGCAGGTTGCGATAGAGCCGGTCATGGGCCAGCGAAGCGGCTTCGGCCGGGCGCGGGTTCAGATTCATGCGCAGACTTGTGATCACAGACCCGCCCTGCGTCAAGCGGATGGCCGCGGACCTAGTCAGAATCTGTATCGGTGCAGACCGCCGCCATGGCGCCGCAACCAGGCGCGCGGCCCCTCATATCCGCCGTGGATGCGCGTTACCTCGGCCCAGAAGGCAGGCGAATGATTCATCTGGGCCAGATGCGCGACCTCATGCGCCGCGACATATTCCAGCACCTCGGGCGGGGCGAGGATCAGGCGCCAGGAAAACATCAGCCCACCATCGGATGTGCACGAGCCCCAGCGCGAGCGCGTGTCGCGCAGGGTAAGGCGCGCATAGGTTTTCCCGAGCCTTTCGGCATAGCGGTCGGCAGACTCGGCGAGCCGGTCGCGGGCCAGCTCGCGCAGATGCGCGGCAAGTCGCACCCCCACGCGCGCCTCCGGCCCCGGCACCCCCACGTCGTCGCTCCCCAGCCGCACCCGCCGCCCCTCGGACGGCACGACGCGCAGAAGCCGGCCGCCAACCGGGATCTCGGTCCCGTAGCCGACCTGCACCTCCGCCTCGCGTCCCTCCAGATGCCCGCGGATCCAGCTCTCTTTCTCGCGGGCGAATGCGATCGCCTCTCCGAGGTCCAGACGTTTCGGCAGGGTGAGCGTGACGCGACCGTCAAGCTGCGATATGCGCAGCGATATCCGTCGGGCCCGCGCGGAGCGGCGCAGGACCAGCGGGATCGGCGGATCGCCGGGCAGAACGGGATCGGTCATCGGTGGCCCCCAAGCCGGTGCCGGGCAAGCCAGCCCTTTACAGCCACCCCGTCATATGGCAGTTGGCCGGAATCATCCATATCCCACAGCGCATCGAAGGGGGTTTTCATGCCCAATGAAGAATGGGGAACAAAGCGCCTTTGCCCCACGACAGGAAAGCGCTTCTACGACCTGAACAAGAGCCCGATCGTCAGCCCCTACACGGGCGAGGTGGTCGAGGTCGACATCTCGCGGGCGCGCATGATCGCCGCGGATTCCGAGGACGCCGTTACGGCGAAGGCCAAGAAGAGCCAGGCCAGTGACGACGAGGTCGTACTCGAGGACGACGACGAGGACGTGGACGTCGACATCGACGACGATCTGCTCGACGAGGACGAGGACGACGACGATGGCGTCTCGCTCGATTCTCTGGCGGACGTCGCGGCACCCGACGACGACTGACCTCTCAAGGCGCCGGGGCGGCCGGATTTTCCGCTTGATCCCGCCCCGAGTTGCGCCTATTCAGCGGCGCACCAAGGATCAAGACCTGGTGCGCAAGCGGGCTTCCCGGCCCGCTTTCACAAGACCGGCAGGACTTTAACCCTGCCCGTTGGGGCCTTAGCTCAGCTGGGAGAGCGCCTGCATGGCATGCAGGAGGTCAGGGGTTCGATCCCCCTAGGCTCCACCAATCCCCCTGTGGGCGGCACCAAATGGTTTGCGATATTCATCAGAAGCCTTGCCTCTGACCGGGCGACCTACGCCGAAGCGCCCTTTGCTGCACGGTGTCGGAAAGACAGCAATGCCGGACTTTTCAGACCTTCATACAGGCGTCTCGAAAGACCGCTTTCTATTGCGCGACACTAAAACCCAAACAAGCGATAGCAAAAACAACGCATCCATTCAGAAGGAAATACGGAACTGCATGCCACGCTCCAAAGCGCGTATATTCCCCAACGCCAAGTTTCGTCTCTACTTGGTTCATGTTTCGCCCGGTACGCTTGTAGCCCCTCCACGCGCTAGTCATGCAAAAAGTTACCAAAACCCCCACAACCGCTAATCCGTACAAAAAAATCTTTACAGGCAAAATACTTGAATTGGATAGTGCCACTGGGATAGCAATTGCAGAAAAGCTCACATAGGTGAATGGAAGCTGCCAAAGCCGACTGCCATGTAGTGCAATCCTGTTTTGCAGCACTTCGTACTGAACGCACAGTGCAGCACGTTTTTTTTCATCCCGTTCGTATTCGTCCTTGGTGGTGTTCATAACGAAAGCATAAATGCTCTTGGCAATTTTCCAAGGCCTTTGAAAGGCAGTCATCAAGGCTGGCCCCCAAGCGGCCAAACGCGCACCGTGCAGCATCGGTCACCCTGGGCTCGTCCGGCCGCTCGCCGCGCGCTGCTTGAGCGGCAGCTTCGGCCTGTGGCGAGCGGCACGCGGGCCGTGAGAGGTATGCGCTCCGTCGCCTCGGGATTTCGCCGCTATGGTTTCACAGGATATCTTCTCGCACGAGACGCAGGAAATTGGGACACGTGCCATACCGCAACATGAAGATCCTCTGCACGGTCTGTATTACGCTCCTTTTCCGGCGGCGGATGACAGCGTGCATGACGCCATGGATTCAGGTTCGTGAGGCAAAGCGCCTGGTGCTGTCCGGAACGGAAACATGCCCGCAGACGCGCGGATCCGGTTGGGGGCATCCTTCGCCATCATCATGCATCGAAGGCGCCAAAACCAAATCTTGCAAGGTCTCGATCCGAAACATGATCGCGCCGAGGTGCTTTTCAAACCGGAGCATGCCCTGAAAGGCGCCCGGAATTGACGGTCTCTCATGACCGTTCAAAATCACGGGCGTTCTGCAGGGTCCCGAAGCATTCAGGGCTTCATCTATGCCAGGCTCCCGGAGACCGGCCCCGATGGTTCAGGATGGTATACCGCCTGATCCAGAGGGCGGCGGCTGATCCCGGATCGGCGAATGCGCATCCGGTCAGGTAATCGGGGCTGCCGTCAGCTCCCCGAGCGGCTCCGCTCTTCGATGGCCTCGACACACAGGAACGCCAGCGCAAGGCTCAGGACGGCGGTTGCGCCGAACACGGAGTATGTTGCGACCGCCAGTGCCGGCGACGCGCCGTTAAGCAGGCTGAGAACCATGGCGACCAGCCCCAGGCACGTTCCGGCGGTCATGTATAGTACCGACATGCCTTCTCCTCCCCAGCGAGTACGGCGATGCAGCCCGTGACAGACACGGATGTGTAACAGTTTTGAGTCTATACCGCCTGTTGTGTCCTACTCCAGAAAAGAATGCGCGCGCGGCGCGAATAATCGGATCCCGCAAAGCGGAATCGTCATGATCTCGCTCCTGAGGTGTCAAATCAGGAAGAGCAGCCTACGCTTTGATCCGATGCCGACGAATTGATCAGCCGGGATTGCCGAAGTTTTCGGCAACCCGGTGTCAGGATCGGGCAAAGCATGCCTGCAGTGTCGCCCTCGAGGGAATCAGAACTCCACGACGGCGCGGATGGACTTTCCTTCGTGCATGAGATCGAAGCCGCGGTTGATCTCGTCGAGGGTCAGCTTGTGGGTGATCATCGGGTCGATCTCGATCTTGCCGTCCATGTACCAGTCCACGAACTTCGGCACGTCCGTGCGTCCCTTCGCCCCGCCGAAGGCCGTGCCCTTCCAGACCCGACCCGTCACCAGCTGGAACGGGCGCGTCGCGATCTCGGCACCCGCCGGCGCCACCCCGATGATCACCGAAACCCCCCAGCCCCGGTGCGAGCATTCCAGCGCCTCGCGCATCACCTTCACGTTGCCCGTCGCGTCGAAGGAATAGTCCACGCCCCCGATCTGGTCCGCGCCGCGCTTCGTCAGGTCCACGATCGCCTGCACCGTGCTCTCGACCTTCGTGGGGTTCACGAAATGCGTCATGCCGAACTTGCGGGCCATCTCCTCCTTGCCGTCGTTCAGGTCCACGCCGATGATCATGTCCGCGCCCGCCATGCGCAGGCCCTGGATCACGTTGAGCCCGATGCCGCCCAGCCCGAAGACCGCCGCCGTGGCCCCGATCTCGACGCCCGCCGTGTTGATCACCGCGCCGATCCCCGTGGTCACGCCGCAGCCGATGTAGCAGATCTTGTCGAAGGGCGCGTCCTCGCGCACCTTGGCCAGCGCGATCTCGGGCATCACCGTGTGGTTGGCGAAGGTCGAGCAGCCCATGTAGTGATGGATCGGCGTGCCATCGAGCATCGAGAACCGCGTCGTCCCGTCCGGCATCAGCCCCTTGCCCTGCGTGTTGCGGATCGCGGTGCAGAGGTTGGTCTTGCCCGACAGGCACGAATGGCACTGCCGGCATTCGGGGGTATAGAGCGGGATGACGTGGTCCCCGGGCTTCAGCGTCGTGACGCCCTCGCCCACCTCGAGCACGACACCCGCCCCCTCATGGCCCAGGATCGACGGGAAAAGACCCTCCGGATCCGCCCCGGAACGCGTGAACTCGTCCGTGTGACAGATCCCCGTCGCCTTGATCTCGACCAGAACCTCGCCGGCCTTCGGACCGTCAAGGTTAACCTCCATGACCTCGAGCGCCTTGCCAGCCTCGAGCGCAACCGCCGCGCGCGTACGCATGTGCCTGCTCCTTGTGTTCGGGTGGGTTTAATTCCTGACCGGGATCGCCCGCCCTCACGGGGAGGCGGCCGGGATGATCAGGTGTTGAAGAGGAAGTGCAGGACGTCGCCGTCCTTCACCACGTAGCTCTTGCCCTCGGCGCGCATCTTGCCCGCTTCCTTGGCCGGCTGTTCGCCCCCCAGCGCCACGAAATCCTCGTAGGCGATGGTCTCGGCGCGGATGAAGCCTTTCTCGAAATCGCCGTGGATCACGCCGGCCGCGCGGGGCGCGCTGGTGCCCTGCCGGATCGTCCATGCGCGCGCTTCCTTGGGGCCCACGGTAAAGTAGGTCTCGAGATGCAACAACTCGTATCCGGCGCGGATCAGCCGGTCGAGGCCCGGCTCGGAAAGACCCATTTCCTCGAGGAACATCGCGGCTTCGTCCCGGTCGAGCTGGCTGATCTCCTCCTCGATACGGGCGGAAATGACCACATGGGCGTTGCCCTGCGCGGCGGCCATCTGCGCCACAGCCTCGGAATGGGCGTTGCCCTTCGCGGCTTCCTCCTCGCTGACATTGCAGACGTAGAGCACGGGCTTCGTCGTGAGCAGTTGCAGCATCCGCCACGCCCGGCGGTCTTCCTCGTCCACCTCGACCACGCGCGCCGGCCTGCCCGCCTCGAGCACCTCGAGGGCCGCCTTGAGCAGCCGCTCTTGCTGGACCGCCTCCTTGTCGCCGCCGCGCACCTTGCGCGAGACGTTCTGCAGCCGCTTCTCGATGCTTTCGATATCCGCCAGCATGAGCTCGGTCTCGACGGTCTCGGCATCGGCCACCGGATCGACGCGGCCCTCCACATGGGTCACGTCCCCGTCCTCGAAACAGCGCAGCACATGGGCGATGGCGTCGACTTCGCGGATGTTGGCGAGAAACTGGTTGCCGAGGCCCTCGCCCTTCGAGGCGCCCTTCACCAGCCCCGCGATATCGACGAATGTCATGCGTGTCGGGATGGTCTGCTTCGACCTGGCGATCTCGGCCAGGCGGTCGAGCCGGGCATCGGGCACCGCGACCTCGCCGACATTGGGTTCGATGGTGCAGAAGGGGAAATTGGCGGCCTGCGCCGCGGCGGTCCGCGTCAGCGCGTTGAAGAGGGTCGACTTGCCGACATTCGGCAATCCGACGATGCCCATCCTGAAACCCATGCCCGCAACTCCTTGGCCGAAATCGCGCCGTATCTATGCCCCTGCCGACCTTGCCGCAAGCCAATAGGTGGCGCACCCTGCCGATGGGACCCTCTTCGGGCAATCGCTCGGGCACGCGCCGCCGCCGCGGATTCAGTTGACCATTGTCATCGGGCGGCGTTTCGGCCAAACCGGGCGCGCGACAAGCGATGGAATGCCACGATGACCCGTATCGACGACAGGTTCGCCAAGCTGCAAGCCGAAGGCCGCAAGGCGTTCGTGGCTTATGTGATGGCCGGGGATCCCGACTACGATACCTCGCTCGAGATCGTGCGCGGCCTGCCGGGCGCGGGGGTCGACATCATCGAACTCGGCCTGCCCTTCACCGACCCGATGGCGGACGGATCCACGATCCAGCTTGCCGGGCAGCGGGCACTTGCGGCGGGCCAGAATCTTGAGCGGACACTGGAGATGATACGGCAGTTCCGAATGCACGACGACCAGACGCCGATCGTGATGATGGGCTACTACAATCCGATCTACAGCCGGGGAGTGGAGCGTTTCCTGGGGGAAGCCACCGAGGCCGGTCTGGACGGGCTGATCGTGGTCGACCTGCCGCCCGAAGAGGATGCCGAGCTCTGCCTGCCGGCTCAGGCCGCCGGGCTGAACTTCATCCGGCTGGCGACGCCGACCACCGACGACAAGCGCCTGCCCCGCGTGGCGCAGAACACTTCGGGGTTCGTCTATTACGTATCGATCACCGGCATCACCGGATCGGCGGAGGCCGAGGCGGTGGACGTGGCACCCGACGTCGCGCGCATCCGCGAGGCCACGGGCCTTCCGGTCATCGTGGGCTTCGGGGTCACCACGCCCGAGAAATCGAAGGAAATCGCTGCCGTGGCGGACGGGGTGGTCGTGGGTTCGGCAATCGTCAAGCGGATCGGCGCGGGCGAGCCGGTATCGGACGTCCTCGATTTCGTGAAGAGCCTCGCCGACGGAGCGCATTCGGCCTGAGCGCGCTGTAGGGTGCGCCAGGGCGCACCTTACGCCAATTGATCTCGGACGCGGCGCTGGCTAATCAGGAGTGACCCCAGCCGCGAGAACCGCAATGCCCGTCATCACAAACATCCTCGACTTCAAGAAGCTGCACGCGCGCCGGGTACCGCGGATGTTCTACGACTATGCCGAGTCCGGCAGCTGGACCGAACAGACCTTCCGCGAGAACACGAGCGACTTCGAGAAGATCCGCCTGCGCCAGCGCGTGGCGGTCGACATGAGCGGGCGCAGCACCGCGTCAAGCATGATCGGCGAACCGGTCGCCATGCCCGTCGCGCTCGCTCCGGTCGGGCTGACCGGCATGCAGCATGCCGATGGCGAGATAAAGGCCGCCCGGGCGGCGGAAGCCTTCGGCGTTCCCTTCACGCTGTCGACCATGTCGATCAATTCGATCGAGGACGTTGCCGAGGCGACGACAAAGCCCTTCTGGTTCCAGCTCTACACGATGAACGACCAGGACTATGTCTCGCGCCTGATCGAACGGGCGCGGGCCGCGAAATGCTCGGCTCTCGTCATCACGCTCGATCTGCAGATCCTCGGCCAGCGTCACAAGGACATCAAGAACGGCCTCTCCGCCCCGCCCAAGCTGACCCCCGCCACCATCGCCAACCTGGCGACCAAATGGCGCTGGGGCATCGAGATGCTGGGTGCGAAACGCCGTGAGTTCGGAAATATCGTGGGGCATGTGAAAGGCATTTCGGACACCTCGCAGCTCAGCGCCTGGACCGCCGAGCAATTCGACCCGACGCTCGACTGGAACAAGATCGCCAGGATCAAGGAGCAGTGGGGCGGCAAGGTGATCCTGAAGGGCATTCTCGATGTCGAGGACGCCGTCATGGCGGCCGACGTCGGGGCCGACGCCATCGTCGTGTCGAACCACGGCGGGCGCCAGCTTGACGGGGCGCTCTCGTCCATCCGGATGCTGCGGCCCATCGTCGACGCGGTGGGCGACAAGGTAGAGGTCCATCTCGACAGCGGCATCCGCTCGGGCCAGGATGTGCTCAAGGCGCTCGCGATGGGGGCCAAGGGCACCTACATCGGGCGCGCATTCATCTACGGTCTGGGCGCCATGGGTCAGAGCGGCGTTACCCAGGCGCTCGAGATCATCCAGCGCGAACTGGACATCACCATGGCGCTGTGCGGCGAGACGAAGGTTGCGGGCCTTGGCCGTCACAACCTGCTCGTCCCGGAAGATTTCGAGGGCCGCTGGCAGGCCTGAGGGGTGCGGGCATGCTGATCTTCCTGGACGCGGGCCTTGCCTATCTGGCCACCCCGAAGACCGGTACGACCGCAATCGAGAACGCGCTGCGATCACATGCGGACATCGTCTTTGCCGGACAGGGCAAGCACATGACCGCACGCCGGTTCCAGCGCCGCATCGCGCCCTTCGTCGAAAAGACGTTCGGCGTGCGGCTTGAGAGCGTTGCCGTGATGCGCGACCCCCTCGACCAGCTGCAAAGCTGGTACCGCTACCGCGCGGGCGACCGGCAGAAGGGCACGGACCGGAGCACGGCGGACATGAGCTTTGACGCCTTCCTGCGCGATGTCCTGTCGGACAGCCCGCCGCCTCATGCCGATATCGGCAATCAGCTGCGCTTCCTTAACGTGGGGCGCGACGGTGCTTCCGTTGATCATCTCTTTGCCTACGAGAGTCCGGATGCCCTCTGCGCCTTCCTGTCCGACAAGCTGGGCACGCGCATCGTGACCGAAAGACACAACGTCTCTCCCCGGGTCGACGCAACGGTGTCGGTCGAAATGGAGCAGCGGCTGCGCCGTGCGCGAGCCGCGGATTTCGCCCTTCACCGAAGACTTGTCGCGGCTGGGGGCTACCTGCGCGGCACGTCGTGACAGCGGCGGACGCGGGTTTCTGTTCGCGCTTTCCGTCCTCTCCGGTCCTTCATCCGCAGGCCAGGGCATCCTGCCAGCCGGCGCGCTTTCGTCTGGCCAGCCCTGTCCCGGCATAGTCAATTTCCTTGACGAGATCACACCTGTATTGCTGGGTGGCCGGACGCAGGCATGCCACTCCGCTGACGGAGGACCAATGACCCTAACCGCCTGCAAGTCCCGCGAAACGGGCGACAGCCACGCCCTGCCGTATAGGGTGGGCCGCCTCATGACCGATGCGCGGCACGGGCGCAACCTGCCGCCTGAACAAGGACGTAGCACATGCTCAAATCCATAAATCCCATCCTGACCGGCGAGTTGCTGGCGATCCTGTCCGACATGGGACACGGCGACGAGATCGCGGTGACGGACGCGAACTTCCCCGCCGCGTCGGTCGCCCGGCGCCTCGTGCGCCTGCCGGGACTCGACGCGGATACGGCAGCCGAGGCGATCCTGTCGGTGATGCCACTGGACGATTTCGTCGAAGCCCCCGCTGCCGCGATGGCCGACCCAAACGGACGCCCTGCGATCTACGACGCATTCGACAGGCTGTTGGCTGCCGCAGAAGGCCAGCCCGTCCCGATGGAGGAGATCGACCGCTTCGCCTTCTACGACCGGGCCAAGGCGGCCTACGCCGTCGTCGCGACCGGAGAGCGCCGCCTCTATGCCAACCTGATCCTGAAGAAGGGTGTGCTGCGCTCATGATCGTCGATGCGCACCACCATTTCTGGCAGGTATCGCGTGGTGACTATGGCTGGATGACGCCTGACCTTGCTCCGCTGCTGCGCGACTTCGGCCCCGAGGATCTGGCGCCCCTCAATGCGGCTGCCGGCATCGACCGGACGATCCTCGTCCAGGCGACAGAGACCGAGGCCGAAACCGACTTCCTGCTGGATCTGGCCGCGCGCAGCGAAACGGTGGCGGGCGTCGTCGGCTGGCTGGACATGACCGCCCGCGACTTCCGTGACCGGCTGGCCCACTACCGGGCGCAGCCCAAATGGGTCGGCCTTCGCCCGATGCTCCAGGAACACGACCCTTCCCTGATCCTGTCGTCGGCATTCCGCGACAGCCTCGCCGTCGTTGCGCGGCAGGACGTGCCCTTCGACATTCTGACCTTTCCGGCCCACCTGCCGAACCTGCTGCGGGTACTCGCCGATGTGCCCCCCCTGCGCGGCATCGTCGATCACATTTCCAAGCCGGACATGACGCAGGACGATCTTGGCCAATGGGGCCGCGACATGGCCGCTCTCGCATCCCGCCCCACCCTGATGTGCAAGGTATCGGGCCTTGTCACCGAGGCTGGCCCCGACTGGTCCGCCGACCGGATCCGCCCCTATCTGCGCCATGTGGCCAACTGCTTCGGGCCGGATCGCCTCGTCTTCGGCACCGACTGGCCGGTCTGCACGCTTGCCGCCACACATGCGGATGTCGTCGGCCTCGCACGCACCCTGCTGGGCGAAATCTTCACCGTCGCTGAACTGGCGCGCATCTTCGGAAAGAATGCCGTCGCGTTCTACAAACTCGACGCCGTCTGAGACGTCCTGACGGCGACGGACCCCTCCGTGACACGACCGCCGGTTCGGGTCCCGCAACCGGCACGGACGGCGCCAGAAATCGCTTTTCAAGAAGGGGAAACCGTTCTATACGCGCGGCTTCACGCGGGCATACAGCCTTGGAGGATGCCCGCCCCTACTGATTGGAGAGACACATGGCTGGAGAGATTCCGGATCTTGAAGCCCAGGAACGGACGGGGACAGGCAAGGGCGCCGCTCGTCAGGCACGCCGCGACGGCATGGTTCCTGGTATCATCTTCGGTGGCGACAATGATCCGCTGCCGATCAACATTCCGTTCAACGTTCTGCTCAAGAAGCTGCGCGCGGGCCGGTTCAAGTCGACGCTGTTCAACATGAAGGTCGAAGGTCACGATGACGTGCGCGTCATCTGCCGCGACGTGCAGCGCGACGTGGTCAAGGACCTGCCGACGCATATCGACTTCATGCGCCTGCGCCGCACCACCAAGATCAACCTGTTCATCCAGGTCGAGGTCACGGGCCGCGAGAATTGCCCGGGCCTGCGCAAGGGCGGCGTGCTGAACCTGGTCCGTCCCGAGGTGGAGCTGGTCGTGACCGCGGGTGACATCCCCGACCACATCACGATCGACATCTCCGGGGCCCAGATCGGTGACAGCATCACCATCTCCGACGTCGATCTTCCCGAAGGGGCGAAGCCGACGATCCAGCGCGACTTCGTCATCGCGACGATTTCCGCCCCCTCCGGTCTGCGGGCTGCTGCGGACGAAGAGGATGACGCCGAGGACGGCGCCGAAGACTGATACCGCGCTGTCGGACGAGTTGCGATACGGGGCCCGAGGGGCCCCGTATTTCGTTTGACCGGGTCCTTTGATATCCTGATATCCGCCACCAGGGAGAACAGGCATGAAACTGATCGTTGGACTCGGCAATCCGGGCGGGAAATACGCCGGGAATCGGCACAACATCGGCTTCATGGCGCTTGATCGCATCGCCGGGGACCACGGCCTTCCCGATTGGCGCGGCAAGTTCCAGGGTTCGATTTCCGAAGGCAGGCTCGGCGAAGAACGCGTCATCCTGCTCAAGCCCGAAACCTACATGAACAACTCCGGGCAGTCCGTGCAGGCCGCCATGCGGTTCCACAAGCTCGAGCCGGCGGATCTGATCGTCCTTCACGACGAGATCGACCTCGATCCGGGCAAACTGCGGTGCAAGACCGGCGGCGGACATGCGGGCCACAACGGGCTGCGCTCGATCCATGCCCATGTCGGCCCGGACTATCATCGGGTGCGCCTCGGCGTCGGACATCCGGGGCACAAGGACGCGGTCGCGGCATATGTACTCGGCGATTTCGCCAAGGCCGATCAGGACTGGCTCGAAGACATGCTGCGCGGAATCTCTGACGGCGCGCCGCACCTCGCCGCCTGCGACTGGGGACGCTTTACCAATGCGGTCGGCCTGCGCACCGCGCCACCACGCGCCCGGTCGGACGACACCGCGAAGCCCGCCCCTCGGCAGGCACGCCCTGACGAGGAGCCCGCACCCGACAACCGCTCTGCCCTGCAGCGCCTTGTCGAGCGCTTCCGGTGAGCCTGCGCCAGGCCTTCGAGCAGCAAGCCGAAAGCTGCGCCCGCCTCGGATCGCCCTTCATGGCCCAGCTCTGCCGGCTGCTGGCCGATCACTGGCCGCAGGAAGGGGCGCTTTCGAGGCGCGCCGCGCAGTTTCAGGGCGACCTCGGTCCGGCGGGTGCCTCGCTGCCCTTGCGGATCGCCGGCGGGCTTCATGCGCTGGTCCTGAGCCGGAGCTGCGCGGCCCTCGCCGACGTGTTCCCTCCGCGCAAGGTCCCCGACGCCTGCCTGCTGCCCGCAGTGCTCGAGGCGATGAGGATGCATGACGCCTTCCTCACGGACTGGATCGAGAGCCCGCCGCAGACCAACGAGGTCCGCCGCTCTGCCGCGCTGATGGCCGGTGCCCACGTCGCGCATGCGCGCTTTCCCCTGCCCGTCACACTTTCCGAGCTGGGTGCAAGCGGCGGGCTCAACCTGATGTGGGACCGCTATGCGCTGAAGATCGGTACCGCGAGGTTCGGCGCGCGGTCGCCCGTCCTGACGCTGGCTCCGGACTGGTCGGGTCCCCTGCCCCCTCGGAATGCGCCCGTCATCGCCGATCGTGCCGGTGTCGATCTCAACCCGCTCGATCCGGCGCAGCCCGAGGACCTGCTGCGCCTGACCGCCTATCTGTGGGCGGACCAGCCCGACCGTCTCGCGCTGACCCGTGCCGCGGGAAAGGCCATGGATGCACCGCTGGTTCGAGCCGACGCCATCGACTGGCTCGAGGCGAGGATCGCCGAGCGCCACGAAGGGCGTCTTCACCTGATCCAGCATACGGTCGCCTGGCAGTATTTCCCGCAGGACCGCCAGGACCGGGGACGCGCGATCATCGAAGCAGCAGGCTCACAGGCCACGCAGGATTGCCCGCTCGCATGGCTCTCGATGGAGAGTGACGGAGACCGGAGCGGCAGTCAGGGGGCGGCGCTGGTGCTCAGGCTCTGGCCCGGCAACGTGACCCTTCCCCTCGGGCGTGCCGACTTCCACGGCCGCTGGATCTCATGGGCCGGCGCCAGCTAGCGGGCACCCCCGCGAACCGGCGGAGGTGGAAATTTACGGCCAATACATCTATTTCTATGAAAACGATAATCCCGGCATCGAGGGCGCAGGTGCGGGTCCGGCGTTGGGGATGCCACACAGGTGCTGCGGCAATAGACATGTTCCGCCCATGCCGGGGCGGTATTTGAAGGACATAGCGATGGAACCGGACAGGAGCGTCAACGTCCTGGGGCAGGCACTCGAACTTTGCAGCGGCGATCCGTTGACCGGATTCTTTCGGGACGGCCATTGCAACACCTGCGCGACGGATGTCGGCAGCCATACGGTCTGCGCCATCATGACCGCAGAATTTCTGGCCTACTCCAAGTATGTCGGCAATGATCTCAGCACGCCCCGGCCCGAGTACCGGTTTGCCGGACTGAAGCCGGGGGACAGCTGGTGCCTGTGCGCGAACCGCTTCCTGCAGGCTCATGACGAGGGCTGCGCGCCCCGGATCAACCTCGCTGCCACCCATCTGCGCGCGACCGAGGTGGTGCCGCTCGAGATCCTCAAGCTGTACGGCTGACGCTCAGCTCGGGGCACGCCCGTCCCGGCCTGGGCGTCCGACGAGAGAACCAGTCCGGTCCGCGCCTGACCAGCCATCTTCACGCCGATTGGTCCGCCGGGGAAAGTGGCGAACCCGTTTCGGAAGTCCGGCGCCGCGGTTCAGCCCGGCTGCTTCATCTCGAAACCGAGATGCTTGGCCACCGCGAAGATGTCCTTGTCGCCGCGCCCGCACATGTTCATGCAGATGATATGGTCGGACGGCAGATCCGGCGCGATCTTCATCACATGCGCCAGAGCATGGCTCGGCTCAAGCGCCGGGATGATCCCTTCCTTCTCGCAGCACAGCTGGAAGGCTTCGAGCGCCTCATTGTCGGTGATGGCGACGTATTTCGCACGGCCCGTCTCATGCAGCCATGAATGTTCCGGTCCGATCCCGGGATAGTCCAGCCCTGCCGAGATGGAGAAGCCTTCGAGTATCTGCCCGTCATCGTCCTGCAGCAGATAGGTCCGGTTTCCATGCAGCACGCCCGGACGCCCGCCGGTAAGCGAGGCGCAATGCTCCATCTTGTCGTTGACGCCCTTGCCGCCCGCTTCGACCCCGATGATTGCGACCTCGGGATCGTCGAGGAAGGGATGGAACAGCCCCATGGCATTCGATCCCCCGCCGATAGCCGCGACGACGGTGTCCGGCAGGCGCCCCTCGGCCTCATGCATCTGCTCGCGGACTTCCTTGCCGATGATCGACTGGAAGTCGCGGACCATGGCGGGATAGGGATGCGGACCTGCCACGGTGCCGATGCAGTAGAAGGTATCGCGCACATTGGTCACCCAGTCGCGCAACGCGTCGTTCATGGCATCCTTGAGCGTTCCGCGCCCGGACGTCACCGGCACCACCTCCGCGCCGAGAAGCTTCATGCGGAAGACGTTGGGTGCCTGACGCTCGACATCATGGGCGCCCATGTAGACGACGCATTTGAGGCCGAACTTCGCGCAGACGGTCGCCGTCGCCACGCCGTGCTGACCCGCGCCGGTCTCGGCGATGATCCGGGTCTTGCCCATGCGGCGGGCGAGGATGATCTGGCCCAGCACGTTGTTGATCTTGTGCGCGCCGGTGTGATTCAGCTCGTCGCGCTTCATGTAGACCTTGGCACCGCCCAGATGCTCGGTCAGGCGCTCGGCGAAATAGAGCGGGCTGGGCCGGCCCACGTAATGCTTCCAGAGGAAATTCATCTCTTCCCAGAAGCTGTCGTCGGTCTTGGCGCGCTCGTACTGTTCCTCGAGTTCGAGGATCAGCGGCATCAGCGTCTCGGACACGAAGCGCCCGCCGAACTGACCGAAGCGTCCGTTCTCGTCTGGGCCGTTCATGAAGCTGTTGAAGAGGTCGTCTGCCATCGGGATATCCCTTCGCGCTCAGTCAAGCTTCCGTTTAAAGCCTTCGTGCGAGGCGGTAAAGCCGAGCCGCCGGTAAAACGCATGGGCCCTGTCGCGGCTCTTGTTCGTGGTTAGCTGGATCAGCGTGCATCCGGCGGTACGGGCGCGGGCTTCGGCGTCATGCATCAGTGCCTCGCCGATCCGCTGCCCGCGCAACGGCGCCGCGACGCGGACCGCTTCGACCTGCGCGCGACGTGCCGCGGTCAGCGACAGACCGGAGATGAAGGTGATCTGATATGTGGCGACCACCCTGTTCCCTGCAACGCCCACGATCAGGTGATTGCCCGCTTCGGCCGCCATGGCGTCGAAGGCCGCGAGATAGATGTCGAGATCCTGCGCCTCGCGCCCCGCGCCCAGACTGTCGTCGCGCAGAAGCGCCAGGACATCGCGAACATCCTCGCGCCGCGCTTCGCGGAAGCGGACGTTCACCCACACGCCCTCTGGACGAACGCGCGTATCAGGTCCGCATCCTTCATGCCGGGCGCGGTTTCCACACCGGAAGAGACATCGACCTGCCGTGCGCCAGTAAGGCGTATCGCCTCGGCGACGTTCGCCTGCGTCAGCCCGCCTGCCAGCATCCAGGGCACCGGCCAGCGCCGGCCCGCGATCAGTCGCCAGTCGAAGGCCAGCCCGTTTCCACCAGGCAGGTCGGCACCAGCCGGGGGCTTGGCATCGACGAGTATCTGGTCCGCCACCGGAAAATAGCTTTCCAGCGCCGCCAGATCATCCCTGTTCGCCACACCGACGGCTTTCATCACCGGAAGGCCATAGCGCGCCTTGATCGCGGCCACACGTCCGGGGCTTTCCGAGCCGTGCAGCTGCAACATGTCGAGGGGGACCACGGCGGTCAGCGCATCGAGAAAATCGTCGTCAGCGTCAACGGTCAGCGCGACCTTGGCCATCCCCGGCGGCGCGCCCAAGGCCAAGTGGCGCGCCGTCTCGGGCGAAATGTTGCGCGGAGACTTCCCGAAGAAGACGAAACCGCAATAGCGCGCGCCGGCTTCGGCGGCGATCGCGAGATGCTCGGGATCGCGCAAGCCGCATATCTTTACGGAAATCGAATTGCGAGACATGCCGCGCTTTGATCACGCGCGTCGCGCAGGTTCAAGCCTGGGCTTGCTCAGGCGCTCTCGTCCAGCAGCGCGAGAACCTCGTCCTTGCCCTTGTGCTTCTCGCCGCGCAGCCGCGCCACCTCGCGCTCGAGCCGGCGCATCTCGCGGGCCTGCCTTGCGGCCTCGGCACGCTCACCCGCCTCGCGGATCCATTCCCAGACGAACCCCACAAGCAGACCGACGAGAATACCCCCCAGGATGACGAGGAACAGCGGCATCTGCACGGACGGGTTGACCGCGAAATAGCCCGCGATCTCGGTTGGCAGCACCTGGAGCGTGACAAGTCCCCGGTTCGCCAGCGCGATGGCAATGAGTGCCACGGCGAAAATGGCTATGCAGGCGTAGCGGATGTATTGCATCAGGACTTTCCGTTCAGCCGGTCACGCAGCAGCTTGCCGGTCTTGAAGAAGGGGACATGCTTCTGCTCGACCTGCACCGTCTCGCCCGTCCGGGGATTCCGACCCACACGCGAATCGCGCTTCTTCACCGAGAATGCCCCGAAGCCGCGAAGTTCGACGCGATCCCCCCGGGCCATGGCGCCCGTGACTTCTTCGAAGATGGTATTCACGATCCTCTCCACGTCGCGCTGATAGAGATGCGGATTTTCGTCAGCAATCTTCTGGATCAATTCCGACCGGATCATTGCACTCCCCCGACATGCGCGCGCATCCTGCGCGTCTTGTTGGGACAAACTATATGAACTTAATCCGGTTCCGGAAAGTCGAACGATGAGCTAGGACGCATTTTTGGCGGCGGAAGGCCCTGTTTTCCGTGGATATTTTATGCGCTGCCCATCAATTCGCGGGCTTCCTGCCGCCAGCGGGTCTTGCTGCGGCGCAGAACTCAAATCATGATTCGGGACTGACAGGCACCGCATTCCCCTCGGCGTCAGATCGCGGAACAGGTGATCGTCGTATTTTCCACCGGCGCGAAGACAACCATGGACTTGTCCGAGATCGACTGAATCCGGGACGAGACCGAAGCATGTCCCGATATCGTTGCCGTCGAAGGTGACCGAGGCGACATTGGCGCCGGTCCAGTCCTCGAGAGTGAACGCCATCCCGTCCCGGATCGTCTTTTCGCATCCGTCCGACTGGATCGAGCAGCGGGCGCCTTTCAGCGCCGTGGTCAACCCGGAGTTCTGAAACGTGTTGGACGTTCGGAAGGCCCCGTCAAGCGACGCCGAAAGGACGGGAGGGAAGGTTTCGAATCGGGGTTTCGAGGCAACTGCCGTGCCCGCCGCGATCATGGCCGCGACGACCACGAAGTCGAAAGTTTCCATACTCATTTGCCCCGATCACCCAGTCGTTCTTTCAGCCCGGGCAGACCTTGCCGCATTCTTCAAATGAAAGGAGAATATAAGTTGCCGTGGCGGGTGCAGGGGAGCGACCGGCGCCACGCCACCCGTCCGGCACCAAGCAAAAGGCCCCGCAGGTGACTGCGGGGCCTTCCGTTTTCAGAACCGATCAAGCGTCGGGGCTTATTTGTCGCCCTTGAGCGCCGCGCCAAGGATGTCGCCGAGCGATGCACCGCTGTCGGACGAGCCGTATTGCTGCACGGCTTCCTTCTCTTCGGCGATCTCGCGCGCCTTGATCGAGACGCCAAGACGGTGGGCCTTGCTGTCCACGTTCGTGATGCGCACGTCGACCTTGTCCCCGACGCTGAAGCGTTCGGGACGCTGCTCGGAACGGTCGCGCGACAGGTCGGAGCGGCGGATGAAGGACTTCATGCCCTCGTATTCCACTTCGATGCCGCCATCCTCGATCGCCGTCACGGTCACGGTCACGATCGAACCGCGCTTCACGCCGCCAACCGCCTCGGCGAACTTGTCACCGCCCACGCCCTTGATGGAGAGGCTGATGCGCTCCTTCTCGACGTCGACTTCCGAAACCACGGCCTGGACGACATCGCCCTTGCGATAGTTCTGGATGGCGTCCTCGCCACGCTCGGACCAGCTGAGATCGGACAGGTGAACCATGCCGTCGATATCGCCGGGCAGGCCCACGAAGAGACCGAACTCGGTGATGTTCTTGACCTCGCCCTCGACCTCGGTGCCTTCCGGGTGGGTCTCGGCGAAGACTTCCCACGGATTGCGGATGGTCTGCTTGAGGCCCAGGGACACACGGCGCTTCGCGCTGTCGATCTCGAGCACCATGACCTCGACCTCCTGGGAGGTGGAGACGATCTTGCCGGGATGCACGTTCTTCTTGGTCCAGGACATCTCGGAGACGTGGACAAGACCTTCGACCCCCGGCTCCAGCTCCACGAAGGCGCCGTAGTCGGTGATGTTGGTGACGCGACCGGTATGCACCGAATCGAGCGGGTACTTGGCACCGACCAGATCCCACGGATCTTCCTGCAGCTGCTTCATGCCGAGGCTGATACGGTGGGTTTCCTTGTTGATCTTGATGACCTGGACCTTGATGGTCTCGCCGATCTGCAGGATCTCCGAAGGATGGTTCACACGACGCCACGCCATGTCGGTGACGTGCAGCAGTCCGTCCACACCACCGAGATCGACGAAGGCGCCGTATTCGGTGATGTTCTTGACCACGCCGTCGACCGTCTGGCCCTCGGTGAGGTTGCCGATGACTTCGGCACGCTGTTCCGCGCGGCTTTCTTCGAGGATCGCCCGGCGCGAGACCACGATGTTGCCCCGGCGGCGGTCCATCTTGAGGATCTGGAACGGCTGCTTGAGGCCCATGAGCGGCCCCGCATCACGCACGGGGCGCACATCGACCTGCGAACCCGGAAGGAATGCGACAGCACCCCCCAGATCGACGGTGAAGCCGCCCTTCACGCGGCCGAATATCGCGCCCTCGACGCGCAGCTCGTCCGCATAGGCCTTTTCGAGACGATCCCAGGCTTCCTCGCGGCGGGCCATCTCGCGCGAGATGACGGCTTCGCCACGGGAATTCTCGACCTGACGCAGGAAGACCTCGACCTCGTCGCCAACGGCGATCTTGGGCTGTTCCCCCGGTTCTGCGAATTCTTTCAGCTCGACCCGGCCTTCCATCTTGTAGCCGACGTCGATGATGGCTTGGCCCGCTTCGATCGCGATGACCTTGCCTTTGACGACAGAACCCTCATCGGGTGTGTCCATTTCGAAGCTTTCTTCCAGAAGCGCTTCGAAGTCTTCCATAGTCGCGTTGTTAGCCATGTAGCCTACGGTTTCCTTTTACAGTTTCTGTTCCGGCCAGGCGGTTGTCTCCGCCGGTCTTTAGGGGTTTCGTCACCCGGTTCGCCAAACGATCCTGCAAAACAAAGGAAGGGCCGGATAGTCCCGACCCTGCTCTCTTCGCTCTGCCGCGTTGCTTTTGCCGCCCCGTCAACAGGGGCGCGTATAGAGCGGTTTCACGCAAGGATCAAGCGCTCTCGCGCGCGGACGCGGCCCGCATGTGGCGCCGGACATGAATGCCGCTGGCGCGCACGCGTGGCCGGCGTTACCCTCGACACCGGCTTCGGCCACCGGGTATTGCTTTGGATCCGCCTTGGAACTGACACTTGAATCGGCGTTTTCGCCAGGCGGTCTGGTGGGACATCTCGCCTATTTCCTGCTCGTCCTGTCGATGTTCATGCGCGATGTGACGCGTCTGCGCGCGGTCGTCATCGCCGCGGCCCTCGTTGCGATCGTCTACGACGCCGTCTGGCTGCACGATCCGGTCGGCGTCGCCTGGGAAAGCCTGCTGGTGGTGGTCAACATCGTGCTTGTGACCCGCCAGTGGCTCGCCAATCGGCGCGCCGCCTTCTCGGAGGAAGAGGCGCATTTCGTCTCCACCCGGCTTTCGGGACTTGACAGGAGCCAGGCGCGACGGGCCCTGAACATGGGTCTCTGGGTCGACGGCACGGAAGGCACGGTCCTGACCACCGAGGGCCATGAGGTGACAGGCCTTGTCTATCTGGTCTCGGGACGGGTCGACATCTTCCTCGGCGATGCGCCGGTCGGCACATGCTCGGCAGGCAACTTCGTGGGCGAGATGTCGGTACTCAGCGGCGAGCCCGCCTCGGCGACAGCCGTGGTCAGCGCGCCGTCGCGCTACTGGATGATGCCGGCGACGAAGCTGCGCCGGCTGCGCGAAGACGATCCCGAAATCGCCAATGCGCTCGAACTCGGGATCGCCCATGATCTGCGCGGCAAGATCCTGACCGCCAATGCGCGCCGAAGCGGCGCGACGTAGTCACGCGCCGCGCGCTCTTTCGATGGCTGCAATGGCCAGTGCCACGGCCTCGTCGATATCCATGTCGGACGTGTCGATCTCGATGGCGTCGGCGGCGGGTTTCAGCGGCGCCTCGGCACGCTCGCGGTCGCGCCTGTCGCGCGCCTCCACATCCGCCAGCACTTCGTCGAAGGATCGCAGGTCGCCCGAACCGGCCAACTCCTTAAGCCGCCGCGCTGCGCGAACCTGCGCGCTGGCCGTCACGAACAGCTTGGCCTCGGCGTCTGGACAGATCACCGTGCCGATGTCGCGCCCGTCAAGGACGGCCCCGCCTGGCCGGCGCGCAAAGCTGCGCTGGAAATCCAGCAGGGCCGCGCGCACCGCCGGCAGGATTGCGACCCGGCTCGCCGCCTGTGCGACCTCAGCACTGCGCAGGTTCGGCCCGCCAAGATCGGACGCATCGAGCGCGCGTGCAGCCTCCGCCGCGTCGACGCCCAGAAGCGTCTTCGCCCCCACCGCGCGGTAGAGGAGCCCGGTGTCCAAATGCGCAAAACCGAAATGAGCCGCAACGGCGCGCGAGATCGTGCCCTTGCCCGCTGCCGCCGGCCCGTCGATGGCAATGGTGAAACGCTCGCTCATGCGTCTTCCGTGACCCGGGCGAGGTCGGCCCCGAGACCCGTCATCAGCGGCTCGAAGATCGGGAAGGACGTCGCGATCGGCCCGCCGTCATCGACGCCGACCGGCTTTGTCGCCGCCATGCCAAGGATCAGGAAGGACATGGCGATACGGTGGTCCAGATGGGTCGCGCAGGTCGCGCCGCCCGGCACATTGCCATGCCCGCGCCCCTTGACGGTCCACCAGTCCTCGCCCTCGTCCACCTCGATGCCATTTGCCCGCAGACCCGTCGCCATGGCGTCGATCCGGTCGCTTTCCTTGACGCGCAATTCCCTGACGCCGCGCATCACCGTCTCGCCCGTCGCGAAGGCCGCGACGACCGACAGCACGGGATATTCGTCGATCATGCTTGCCGCGCGGTCCGGCGGCACCTCGATCCCCCGCAGATCGGGCGAGAAGCGCGCGCGCAGGTCCGCCACGGGCTCTCCGCCCTCCTCGCGCTCGTTCTCGTAGGTCAGATCGGCCCCCATCTCGCGCAGCGTGGCGAAAAGCCCCGCCCGCGTCGGGTTCAGCCCGATCCCCGGCACCAGCACATCAGATCCCGGCACGATAAGCGCCGCGCAGACCGGGAAGGCGGCCGAGCTCGGATCGCGCGGCACGGCGATGGATTGCGGCTGCAACTCGGGCTGGCCCTTGAGGGTGATCACCCGGCCCTCGTCCGTGTCCTCGACGGAAATCTCGGCGCCGAAACCCGCGAGCATCCGCTCGGTGTGATCGCGTGTCGCCTCGCGCTCGATGACCACGGTCCGGCCCGGCGCATTCAGCCCCGCGAGCAGCACCGCCGATTTGACCTGCGCCGAGGGCACCGGGACAGTGTAGCGCACCGGAATCGGGTCCTGCGCCCCCACCAGCGTCATCGGCAGCCGTCCCCCCGTGCGACCCACCGCCTGCGTTCCGAACAGCGCCAGCGGATCCGTGATCCGGGCCATCGGTCGGCGGTTGAGCGAGGCGTCGCCCGTGAAGGTGGCGGTGATCGGCGATGTCGCCATCGCCCCCATGATCAGCCTGACACCGGTGCCCGAATTGCCGCAGTCGATGACCGTCTCGGGTTCCGCGAAACCGCCTACGCCCACACCATGCACCGACCAGCTGCCGCCGCCGTGATTCGTCACCTCGGCCCCGAAGGCACGCATCGCCCCTGCCGTATCGAGAACGTCCTGTCCTTCCAGAAGCCCCGTGATGCGCGTCTCGCCCACGCTGAGCGCCCCGAGGATCAGCGCGCGGTGCGAGATCGACTTGTCGCCCGGAACCTCCGCCCGACCCGTCAGCGGGCCGCACGGGATGGACGTCATGGCGATGATAGGGCCGTGGCTGGACATCGGATTTCCCCGTCGATTGGACTGGCGCAGGCTTAGCGGCTGGATCCGTGCGGGTCCAGAGGCTCAGCGCCGGCGGAAGGTCAGGTAATGCGGCGTCCGCCCTTCGCGCAGGGCCTTCTGCTCGTAGCGCGTGGACAGCCAGTCCTGCCAGGGCTCGCGCCAGTCCGCCGGCCTCTCGGCCAGCCAGTCGAAGCCTGCCCGGGGCACTTCCTCCAGCGTCTGACGTACGTAATCCTCGATATCCGTGGCGACCCGGAAGATCGCCCCAGGCTCGAGCACGCGCGCCAGTGGCCCGAGATATTCCGGCGTCACGAAGCGGCGCCGGTGGTGGCGCGCCTTCGGCCAGGGGTCGGGATAAAGCAGGAAGGCGCGCGAGATCGAGGCATCGGGCAGCACGTCGAAAAGATCGCGCACATCGCCGGGATGGACCCGAAGATTCTCCACCCCCGCGCGCCGGATCTTGCCCAGCAGCATCGCCACGCCGTTGATGAAGGGCTCGGCCCCGATGATGCCGATGCCGGGGTTGCACTCCGCCTGGTGCACAAGATGCTCGCCCCCGCCGAAACCGATCTCGAGCCAGAGCGGGCGGCCGCCGAAGAGCTCCCCGAGATCCAGCGGCCTGCGTTCGGGGTTTTCATCCCACCCCACGGCACCCGGCGACAGCGCCCCGAGATCCTCGGCCAGATATGTTTTCTGCGAGGATTTGAGGGTCTTGCCCTTGGTACGCCCGTAGAAGTTCCGGCGCGGTCTGTCACGTCTGCTCATGCCGCGCCCTTTAGCCCCGCGCACGCCGGGCTGCAACTGCGCGGCTGCCGCGGCGCAGGCAGAGCCTGTGACGCGGGACATGTCTTGCGGCGCAGCCGCACCGTCTCACCAGGATTTCAGAGCTCTTTCAGAAGCGCGTCGACGAGATCCGTTCTCTCCCACGAGAACCCGCCATCCGCTTCCGGCGCGCGGCCAAAATGGCCGTAGGCCGCGGTGCGCTGGTAGATCGGCTTGTTCAGCTCGAGGTGATTGCGGATTCCGCGCGGCGTGAGGTCGATGATCTTGCCGATGGCCTTTTCGATCGCTGCATCGCGCGCGTCGCCCGTGCCGTATGTGTCGCAGTAGATCGACAGCGGATGCGACACCCCGATGGCGTAGCTCAGCTGGATCGTGCACTTCTCCGCCAGGCCCGCGGCCACGACGTTCTTGGCGAGGTAGCGCGCCACATAGGCCGCCGAGCGGTCGACCTTGGTCGGATCCTTGCCGGAGAATGCCCCGCCGCCATGGGGCGCCGCGCCGCCGTAGGTGTCGACGATGATCTTGCGCCCGGTCAGGCCCGCGTCCCCGTCGGGTCCGCCGATCACGAAGGTACCGGTCGGGTTCACCCACCATTCCGTCTCGCCGGTGATCCAGCCCTCGGGCAGGACCTCGCGGATGTAGGGTTCGACGATGGCGCGGATGTCGTCGGAGCTCTGGCTTTCGTCCGCGTGCTGGGTCGAGAGCACGATCGAGGTCACGCCCACCGGCTTGCCGTCCTCGTATCGCACGGAGATCTGGCTTTTCGCGTCGGGTCGCAGGGTCGGCTCGGTTCCGTTCTTGCGAACTTCCGCCAACCTGCGCAGGATCGTATGGGCGTAGTGGATCGGCGCCGGCATGAGTTCGGGCGTCTCACGCGTCGCGAAACCGAACATGATGCCCTGGTCACCAGCGCCTTCGTCCTTGTTGTCCGACGCGTTCACGCCCTTGGCGATATGGGCGGACTGCTCGTGCAGCAGGTTGGTCACCTCGCAGGTCGCGTGATGGAACTTGTCCTGCTCGTAGCCGATGTCGCGGATGCAATCGCGCGCGATGGCGTCGATGCGCCCCATGTAGTCCCGCAGTTTCTCGGGATCCGACAAGCCGACCTCGCCGCCGATCACCACACGGTTGGTCGTGGCGAAGGTTTCGCAGGCGACGCGCGCCTCGGGTTCCTCGGCGAGGAAGGCATCAAGCACGGCATCCGAGATCCGGTCGCATACCTTGTCGGGATGCCCTTCGGAAACGGATTCCGAGGTGAAAACGTAGTTCTGGCGGGACATGAAATCGCTCCATTGAGGGTCAGCGCACCACGCCAGGAAGCCGTTGTGATGCGGTCAAACGCACTTACGCGCCGCTTGAAGCGCGGTCAATCGCTATCTTCGCAGGATTTTAGCTGCACTGTCGGCGACGGCGCCAGATCGCGATGGCGAGCCCGGCGAGGACGATCGCGCCCGCGGGGAGATCCCCGCTTTGGCTGTAGATGGTCGGGGCCAGAGGGGCGGGCATTTGCGCGTCGATGTAGCCGGCCCGACCGAGCGGCAGGCTGTCGATGACGCGCCCGTACGGATCGACCATGGCGGAGATGCCGGTATTTGCCGAGCGCACCAGCGGCAAGCCCTGCTCGATCGCGCGCATCCTAGCCTGCGCGAGATGCTGCTGCGGACCGACGTCGATACCGAACCAGGCATCGTTGGTGATCTGGACCAGAAGATCCGGGCGTTCGGGCGCTGCGCCTACATCCTGGGCAAAGACCGCCTCGTAGCAGATCAGCGGCAAGGCGCGCCCGAGCGGTCCGAGATCGAGCAGCCGGGGGCCCGGACCGCGCGAAAAGCCGTCGCCGTCGCGCTGCGCCATGCCCTCGATCCCGAAGCGGCCCAACAGATCGCCGAGCGGTACATATTCCCCGAACGGCACGATATGGTGCTTGTCGTAGGTCTGGACCGGATCGCCTTGGGCATCGAGCACCACCAGAGCGTTGAAAAGCCGGTTCCCGTCATAGCGGTTGAGACCCAGGATCACCGGACTGCCATCCGCTGCGAAGGCGATGTGCGAGAATGCCGGACCTGCATCCTGCAGGAACCAGGGAATCGCGGTTTCGGGCCAGACCACGAGGTCGGGCCGCCCGCCACCCTCGAGCGGAGGGCTCGTGAATTCGAGCTGCCGGCTGAAGAACCCCATGGCCTTGTCGGGGTCCCACTTCTCCTGCTGGGGCGCATTCGGCTGTACGATCCGCACGATCCGCCCCGTGGCGCCGTCAACCGGCGCGGAGGGGGGCAAAAGCAGCAGCGCCACAGACGCCGCAACCAGCGCGACCTTGCCGGCCAGCGCCACGATCCGGCCCTCGGAGGGGCGCGCCAGGGCCCAGGCGACGGCGCAGAGCCCGAGCATCAGCCCGTGCGGCCCCACCCAGGCCAGCGATTGCCCGGCCTGCGCCCCGACCAGCGCCTGAGGCGGGCTGGCCCAGGGGAACCCCGTGAACAGATAGGCCCGAAGCAGCTCCGCCCCGGCCCAGGTGAAGATCAGTGGCCAGCTTTCGGGTCCACCACGGCGCGCCAGCCAAAAGGCAATGGCCCAGAAGAGCGCCAGACCGAAGCTGAGCAGCAGCCATGCGAAGGGCGCCATCCAGCCGTAGACTTCAGGCTCGATCCGAAACGGCTGTTGGATCCAGATCATGGCCAGCGCAAAATATCCCCAGCCATATGCCAGCCCAGTCAGCGCCGCCGAACCGGGTCTGCGGTCAGACTGGAAAATCGCGAAAATCGCGGCCATCGACGCCAGCATGACAACCGGAATGTTGTAGGGTTCCTGCCCCAGCGCGGCGAGCAGCCCGAGACCAGCCGCAAGCGCCAAACGCAGCATGACAGGCAGGCGCTGCACATCTACCGCAGAGGCCATCCTTCCGGAGCGCCCTATCGGGCTCACCCGGTTCCGGCGCTTGTGCCGGTGCGCACGCGCAGACGCTTGATGCGGCGGGGGTCGGCGTCCAGCACCTCGAATTCCGGTCCGTCGGGATGCAGGATCACCTCGCCGCGCACCGGCACGCGCCCGGTCAGCATGAAGACCAGACCGCCCAGCGTGTCGACCTCTTCCTCATCGACCTCTTCGTGGTCGGTGAGCGACATGCCGATCTCCTGCTCGAAATCCTCCAGCGGCGTCTTGGCCAGCGCCAGGTAGATGCCGGGCTTTTCGACGGTCCAGAACAGGCCCTCGTCAATGTCGTGCTCATCCTCGATCTCGCCGATCACCTGTTCGATCAGGTCCTCGATGGTCACGAGCCCGTCGACCCCGCCGTATTCGTCGATCACAAGCGCCATGTGCCGCCGCTCGGCCTGCATCTTGGTCAGCAGGACGCCGATGGTCATCGACGGCGGCACGAAGAGCAGCGGGCGCAGCATGGCATGAAGGTCGAAGTCGGGAGAATCGCCGTTGAAACCGTGGATCAACGCGAAATCCTTGAGATGGGCCATTCCCACAGGCGTGTCGAGCGTGCCGTCGTAGACGGGCAGCCGCGTCAGCCCGGTCTCCTTGAAGACCTTGACGAGCTCGTCGCGCGTGATCGTGACCGGTACGGAGGTTATGTCGGCCTTGGGGATCATGACATCCTCGACGCGCATGCGCCGAAGGTTCATCACCCCATGTGTCAGCGGCTTCGCGCCCGCCGAGTCGTGACTGTCGGCATCATTCTCGTCCGCTGGGGTCAGCGCCTCGAACATGCGGCTGAAAAATCCGCCCTGTCTGGGACTGTCGTCCTCGGGCTCTGTTGCATCATGCTCCCGCGCGCCCTGCGCCGCGTCAGGAGATCCGTCTATGTCGGTCATTGGGTCCTGTCTGAAAGAAGGGCGGATACGCCGCCCGTCAGTGCCTATATGGGTCATCAATGCCCATCTTGCCAAGTATTTCGATCTCGAGACCTTCCATCAGTGCCGCATCGGCATCCCGGACATGGTCGAATCCGAGCAGATGAAGGATCGAATGCACCAGGAGATGACACAGGTGGCTTGAGAATTCCTTGCCCTGATCGGCGGCTTCCCGCGCGCAGGTTTCCCACGCGATCGCGATATCGCCGAGCTCGACTACGCCGTCCGGTCCGGCTGCTGGCGCCTCCGGCATGCCGCCCGGCGCCTCGGCGGCCAGATCCTCGGCCGGCCAGCTCAGCACGTTGGTCGGCTGCGGCTTGCCCCTGAAATCCGCGTTGAGCGCCGCAATGCGCGCGTCGTCGCAGGCCAGGATCGAGATTTCGGCGGCATTGCCCGTCAGCCCCAGCCTTTCGAACACGCCGCGTGCCGCACGTTCGGCAAGCGCGGGCAGCCCGCAGCGTTCCCAGCGCTCATCCTCAATGGCGATGTCTATGTCGGTCATGGCGTGCGGAGCAGGCTCAGGCCGGATCGCTGTCCGCCTCGTAGGCCTCGATGATCGCGGCGACGAGCGGATGGCGAACGACATCCTTGGAGGTGAAATAGGAGAAGCTGATCTTCGGGATCGTCTTCAGAAGCCGCTCGGCGTCCGCCAGACCCGACGGCACGCCCCTCGGCAGGTCGATCTGGGTCCGGTCGCCGGTGATGACCATGCGCGAGCCCTCGCCGAGGCGCGTCAGAAACATCTTCATCTGCATCGAGGTGGCGTTCTGCGCCTCATCCAGCACGACGAAGGCATTGGACAGCGTGCGTCCGCGCATGAAAGCCAGGGGCGCGATCTCGATCTGCTTTTCCTCGATCAGCTTGGCGAGCTGCTTTCCCGGAAGGAAGTCGTTCAGCGCATCATAGAGCGGCTGCATGTAGGGATCGACCTTGTCCTTCATGTCCCCCGGCAGGAAGCCAAGCCGTTCGCCCGCCTCGACCGCAGGGCGCGAGAGGATGATCTTGTCGACCTGGCCGGTGATGAACATCGACACGCCGACGGCCACGGCGAGATATGTCTTGCCCGTGCCCGCCGGGCCGATGCCGAAACTCAGGTCGTTCTCGAAAAGCGCGCGGACATAGGCTTTCTGGGCCTCGGTGCGCGGCTCGACCCGCTTCTTTCGGGTCTGGATCTCGACCCGGCTGCCGATCGGCATCTCGAGCTGATCGCCGTCAAGTGTCTCGGATCCCGCATCGAACGGTCCCATCCGCAACTCACGGTCCACGTCCCCCGCCTCGACCGTGCGCCCGCCCTCGAGCCGGGCGTAGAGCGCGTGCAGCACCCGCAGCGCATCGCTTTGCGCCTGCTTGTCGCCCATGACGTTCAGATGGTTGCCGCGCCGCACGATCTGTACGCCAAGGGCTGTCTCTATGGCGGCTAGGTTTGAGTCGTATGGCCCGCAAAGCTCGATCAGGAGGCGATTGTCCGGAAATTCCACGGTCGCATTGGGCGGGACCGTGACGCTCATGTCGCTTGGGGCCAATAGCTGCTCCTCGTGGCTCTCTTGCGTTACCGGAAGGTTGCAGTTTCCCTGTCGGTTTCGCAAGCGGTGCGGGGGCGAATTGCACGCCCGTGACGAAAAAACACCGCGCCCGCGCGGAGATCCGCCCGCATCGGGACAGCGCGGGCACAGTCTAGGCGAAAATCGTTAACAGACGGCAGTACCGGAGGAGCGTGCGGTCGTTTCGCGCCTCAGAGCGGGCGCCCGGCAAGGGAGTTGGACTTGGCGGCGGTGATTCTCGCCCGGACGACGTCGCCCACGGCGGCATCCGACCCCTCGAGATGTACCGCATGCAGGTATTCCGACTTGCCGACCATCTGGCCTTCATGCCGCCCCGCTTTCTCCACCAGCACCGAGAGGTCGCGGCCGACCATGCTTTCCTGAACGGTCCGTTGCTGACGCGTGATCAACGCCTGCAGCCGCTGCAGCCGCGTGTCGGCCTCGAGGGCGTCGACCTGCGCGCGCTCGGCTGCCGGCGTCCCCGGACGGGGCGAGTACTTGAACGAATAGGCATAGCCGTAACCCACCGCCTCGACCAGATCGAGCGTCGCCTGGAAGTCGGCCTCGGTCTCTTCAGGGAACCCGACGATGAAATCGCCCGACAGCACGATATCCGGCCGGGCCGCGCGAATGCGCTCGACAAGCCTGAGGTAGCCTTCGGCGGTATGGCTCCGGTTCATCCGCTTGAGGATCCGGTCCGATCCAGACTGAACCGGCAGGTGCAGGTAAGGCATAAGCTTCGGGCACTGCGCATGTGCCGCGATCAGATCCTCGCCCATGTCGTTCGGATGCGAGGTGGTGAAGCGGATGCGTTCCAGCCCCTCGATGTCATTGAGTGCCCAGATCAGGCGCGCAAGCGAATAGTCCCCGTCCGGCCCCGCGCCGTGATAGGCGTTGACGTTCTGGCCAAGCAGGGTGATCTCGCGCACGCCGCGCGCCACCAGGTCGCGCGCCTCGTCCAGCACCCGCGATACCGGACGGCTGACCTCGGCCCCGCGCGTGTAGGGCACCACGCAGAAGGCGCAGAACTTGTCGCACCCCTCCTGAACGGTCAGGAAGGCTGCCGGCGCGCGCCGCGCCTTCGGCCTTCGTGCCAGTCGCTCGAACTTGTCCTCCTCGGGGAAATCCGTGTCGAGCGCCTTCGCGCCCTGCCGCACACGGGCCTCCATCTGCGGCAGGCGGTGATAGGATTGCGGACCGACAACGAGATCGACCGCCGGCTGGCGCCGCATGATCTCTTCGCCCTCGGCCTGCGCCACGCAGCCCGCCACGCCGATCTTCAGATCGGGATTGGCGGCCTTCAGGGGCTTGAGCCTTCCGAGTTCGGAATAGACCTTCTCGGCCGCCTTTTCGCGGATATGGCAGGTGTTGAGCAGGATCATGTCCGCCTCAGCCGCGCTGTCCGTCGCGACATATCCCTGCCCCGCAAGGCTTTCCGCCATGCGCTCGCTGTCATAGACGTTCATCTGGCAGCCGTAGGTCTTGATGAATAGCTTCTTGGGCGCGGTCATGTGGGATCCCGGATCTGGTCCGTCAGGCGCGCGGCGTATCAGCCCTGCCGCGCGCTTGCAATGCAGCCGGGATTACACGATTCTGGCCCCGACTTCCAATCCGGAGCCCGGATGCACCACGAAAGCCTCTCCGCCTTCCTCCGCAACGGGTCGCGCGCCCTGAAGTCCGGCCCGGTGGCGATCGTGCTGGTCGAGGACCCCGTCGAGATCGACAGCACGCTGCGGCATCATCTCGATCGCGGATTCGGCTGCGTCCTGGCCCTCATGCCGCCGGGCTTCACGGTTGCCCCCGACCTGGCAGAGAGGATTCACCGCATCGATCACACCCTCGGCCCCGACGGCAGCTTCGAGACTGCCGTCAATGCGATCGTCCGCGCGGCTCCGGGGGCCTGGATCTACTACTGCTTCAACGCCGAATATCTCTACTTCCCGTTCTGCGAGACCCGCAGCGTCGGCGAGCTTCTGGCCTTTCACGCCGAGGAGCGGCGCGAGGCGATGTTGGCCTATGTCATCGATCTCTATGCGCCCGATTTCGCGGTTCATCCCGATGCGGTGAGCCTCGACAGCGCGCATCTGGACCGTTCGGGCTATTATGCGCTGGCGCGCAGCGGACCGTCCGGCGGGGCGCGCGAGCGACAGCTCGATTTCTTCGGCGGGTTGCGCTGGCGTTTTGAAGAGCATGTCCCCCGGGACCGGCGCAGGATCGACCGCACCGCGCTCTTCCGGGCCCGGCGCGGCCTCGTCCTGCGTCCCGATCACAGCGTCTCGGACGAAGAGATGAACACCTATGCCTGCCCCTGGCATCACAACCTGACGGCGGCGATCTGCTCGTTCCGCGCCGCCAAGGCGCTCAGGGCCAATCCCGGCAGCCGCGACGCCATCGATACCTTCCGCTGGCGGAATTCCGAGCCGTTCGAGTGGCATTCCCGCCAGCTGCTGGATCTGGGGCTGATGGAACCGGGTCAGTGGTTCTGAGGGAGTCGCGCCGCGTGTCGCAGGCATGGGTATTGCCGGCATGGGTGTTGCCGAGAGGGGTCTTGCAGGCATCGCGCTTTTGACAAGAATGCGCACTCTTGCGGGGTGAACGATCAGGAAGAGGGAAGATGAAAGTCAGACGTGCCGTTGCAGGTGACGCCGCCGGGATCAGCGGATTTCTCGAGGAACTCAAGGCCATCGGCAAGAGACGCCTGCCGTGCGATCGGGACTTCGTGCTGCAGACCTACATCGAGGGTGCGGATACCATCCGCTGCTCCGTGGCCGAGGACGCCGGGGGCGACCTGATTGGCATACAGATCCTGAAACACGCGACGGAAACGAACCCGTACGGTGTCGCGCCGGGATGGGGAATCATCGGCACCCATGTCAGTCCCCGCGCTGCGCGGCGCGGCGTGGGAAAGGCGCTCTTTGCCGCATCGCTTGCCGCGGCGCGAGAGGCCGGCCTCGAAAAGGTCGACGCCAGCATCGGCGCCGACAACGTCGAGGGGCTGGCCTATTACGAAGCCATGGGGTTTCGGACGTACCGAACACCCGATGGCAAGATCTGCAAGTGCCTCGAGATTTCGCGGTAGACGTCTCCCGCCTTCCGGCGCGGGACATGCTGCCTGCCGATGCTCAGGCGCGGTAGAGAACCGGGAACCAGTCCTCGCGCAGGCGATCTCCGGGCGCCATGCCGTGACCCGGAAACGGGGGTGATGTGCGACCGGGACGTTCGACATAGCGCGCATCTTCGCCGACGAAACGGACCGAGAAGGCCCGCCGCCTTGCGGTGGAGGTATTGCCGCGCGCGCCGTGCAGAACGGAGAAGTGGAATGCCACGGCGTCCCCCGGCTCCATCTCGTACTCGATGATGCGCATGCCCTCGGCATCCGGATCAGGAACCGGCATATAATCCTCGTCGGAGGCATAGAAGTTCTCTTCCGACAGCCAGCGCGTGGGCAGCACCGGCTTTGGCCACAGATGCGAGCCCGCGACGCAGCGCAGGCTGGCCTCGCGCACTGGATCGAGCGGGACCCAGAAGCTGACCGACTGCCGTCCGCCGGTGAAATAGTAGGGACCGTCCTGATGCCAGGGTGTCGCCTTCGTCGTGCCCGGCTCCTTGACCAGGACATGATCATGGAACAGTTGCGCCGTTGCGCTGTCCATCAGTTCCGCCGCGACCTGCGCCGCGGGCGACCCTCTCAGCACCCGCTCGAACTGGGGAATGCGCTGCCAGTTGCAGTAGTCGTCGAAGAAGCGTCCCGCCTCCCCTGCCCTCAGGTTCTCCGCGGCGTAGGGGCCCGGCTCGGCCATGTTGCGCTCGACGCCTTCGCGCAGGGTCGCTACATGCCCGGCAAAGAGCCCGCGCACCAGCACGACGCCGTCGCGGCGGTAGTCCGACACATGCTGCTCAGTGATCAGCGGGTGGCTCATGCGGGCGTCACGATATCTTTCCGCCCCGGCCCCGGCTCAGGACTTTCGGCGCAGGCGGATGACCACATCGACCGAAGCGATCTCGGCGCCTTCCGGCGCGTCCGGCAGGCGGGCGATCACCAGATCCTCGGAAGGTGCGTCGGTCAGCTTTCCGTCGTCTTCCCAGAAGTAATGCGGATGGTCCGAGGTGTTGGTGTCGAAATAGCTCTTCGAGCCGTCAACCGTCACCTCCTGCACAAGACCCGCGTCGCAGAAGGCGCGAAGCGTATTGTAGACGGTCGCCAGAGACACCTGCGCCCCCCGCTCCTGCGCGGCCTCGAAGAGGCTTTCCGCGGTAACGTGCCGGTTGCGCCCGTCACCCACCAGCAGCGTCGCAAGGGCGACCCGCTGGCGCGTTGGCCGCAGGCCGGCCGTGGCAAGCCAGCGCGTTCCGTTCTCGATCTGGGTCGTCGCCATCACGGGCAAATCTCCTTGATGCTTCAGATATAGAGCGCATGTGCAGGCATTTTCAATCATCTTCGGAAAGTTCGCCGCCGGGTCGGGCCCGCCTGCCGCATCGCAGAGGGGCCGGGCGCGGCCAAACCCGGCCTTGCGGCTGAACCGCGCGCGATGATAGAGGGTCAGGACCCGAAACGCTGTGGCAGGAGGAACCCGCGGGCATGGCCAACTATCCGACCAGCTTCGACAAGGAAGGCCTGCTGCAATGCGCGCGCGGCGAACTTTTCGGGCCCGGCAACGCGCAGCTCCCCGAGCCGCCGATGCTCATGATGGACCGGATCACGGACATCTCGGAGGACGGCGGGGAGTTCGGCAAGGGCCATGTCGTGGCCGAATTCGACATCACTCCGGACCTCTGGTTCTTCGAGTGTCATTTCCCCGGCAACCCGATCATGCCCGGCTGCCTTGGGCTCGACGGGCTCTGGCAACTGACGGGCTTCAACCTTGGCTGGCGCGGCTGGCAGGGGCGCGGCTATGCGCTTGGCGTGGGTGAGGTGAAGCTGACCGGCATGGTGCGCCCCGACCGCAAGATGCTGACCTATCACGTCGATTTCACCAAGGCCGTTCAGACCCGCCGCCTGACCATGGGCGTCGCCAACGGTCGCGTCGAGGCGGATGGCGAGACCATCTACCAGGTCACCGACATGAAGGTGGCTCTCAGCGAAAACTGAGACGATTTCGCCTCAGCCACCGAACCTGCGGCGCAGGTCCTGCCGCGCCTCGGCCTGCCGCAGGCTCGGGCCCTCGGCGGGAAGTTCGCTGACGATCTCCAGAAGCGCCGCCTCCTCCGCCGGCCCGGCGAGCTTTCGCAGACGGCGGGCGAGTTTTTCGACCGCCTGCCCGGACCCCTCGCACTGCTAGACGACCCAGCGTCCGAAGACCAGCGCCTCCTGCGCCTCGTCCTCGTCAAACCGGAAGCGTGCGCGCAGAAGCACATACAGTCGGTCGCGGTCTTCCTTCACCGGCAGATCGTCGAGTTCCAGATAGGAGATCGCCAATGCGGCCGCGGCGAGCCGCGCATCGTCAATTCCGTCGACCGGGTGGAGATTGGTCTGCCTGCGGAAGGCGAAGCGGCGCGGCGCGTTTGCCGCCGTCGTCACCACGTCCTGCGCGATGTCCAGCGCCTCGCGCGGGTTGCGGCGCATCCACCACCAGATCGCCCCGGCGACCAGAGAAACCAGGAGGATGAGAAAGGGCATCGCACGGTCCTCGCCTTTCAGATAATCCCCATCCTATCACGGCTGACAACACCGCACAAACGCGCGCAGACGCTTCGGCATGCAGGTGCGGCGCAACCTTTCATCGCGTTGCGCAGGCCTCCTGGTTCAGCATTCCGGTTGCACCCGTGGGTTGCCCTGTCCTACATGGAGGCCAGAGCTAGCGAAGGAGAGCGCAGTATGCGCCGTGTCGTCGTCACCGGACTGGGCATCGTTTCGTCCATCGGCAACAATGCACAGGAAGTGCTTGCCTCCCTGAAGGAAGGCACCTGCGGGATCGCGTTCAGCCCGGAAATGGCCGAGCACGGATTTCGCAGCCAGGTTGCCGGAACCCTGGACATCGATGTGGCCGAGCATGTCGACAAGCGCACCCTACGGTTCATGGGACCGGGCGCCGCCTATGCCCATATCGCCATGACCCAGGCCATTGCGGATGCCGGGCTCGAGGAAAGCGACATCGTCAATCCGCGCACCGGCCTTGTCGCGGGTTCGGGCGGGCCGTCCACATCCGCCATGCTGGCCGCGCACCAGACCGTGCTAGAGAAAGGTTCGCCCAAGCGCATCGGGCCCTTCGCGGTCCCGAAATGCATGTCCTCCACGATCAGCGCGAACCTCTCGACCGCCTTCAGGATCAAGGGCATAAACTACTCGATCACCTCGGCCTGCTCGACCTCGCTGCATTGCATCGGCAATGCCGCCGAGCAGATCATGATGGGCAAGCAGGACGTGATGTTCGCCGGCGGCGGGGAAGAGCTCGACTGGACGCTTTCCTGCCTGTTCGACGCCATGGGCGCGATGTCCTCCAAGTACAATGACGCGCCCGAGACCGCTTCGCGCGCCTTCGATGCGAACCGGGACGGATTTGTCATCTCGGGCGGCGGCGGGATCGTGGTGCTGGAGGAACTCGAACATGCCAAGGCGCGCGGCGCCAAGATCTATGCCGAGGTCACGGGCTATGCGGCCACCAGCGACGGCCACGACATGGTCGCCCCGTCCGGCGAGGGTGGGGAACGCGCGATGAGCCTGGCGCTGTCGCAGCTTTCGTCCGAGCGCAAGGTGGGCTACATCAACGCCCACGGTACATCGACACCGGTCGGTGACGTGGGAGAGATCGAGGCCGTCCGCCGCGCCTTCGGCAAGCTCGCCCAGTACGGGGGCAAGACACCCCCGGTCAGCTCCACCAAGTCCATGACCGGCCATACGCAAGGCGCCGCAGGCGCGCTTGAGACGATCTTCAGCCTCCTGATGCTCGACAACGATTTCATCGCCCGGTCCATCAATGTCCAGACCCTCGACCCGGCGCTCGATCCCTCCGAGATCGCGCTGGAGCGTATGGACAACGCGGGGCTGGACAGCGTGATGACCAATTCATTCGGTTTCGGGGGAACGAACGGGTCGATGATCCTGTCGAGATATCTTGGGTAAGAGCCTTTATGACTGACATGCTGAAAGGAAAGCGCGGCCTCGTGATGGGGGTTGCGAACGATCGCTCGATTGCCTGGGGGATCGCTAAGGCGCTGCACGGCGCCGGGGCCGAGCTGGCCTTCACCTATCAGGGAGATGCCTTCGGCAGCCGCCTGAAGCCCCTGGCCGAAAGCGTCGGCTCCGATTTCATGGTGGACGTGGACGTCACCGACGACGCCTCGCTCGACGCGGCATTCGAGCAGCTGGCGGCGCGCTGGCCCAGCATCGACTTTGTCGTCCATGCCATCGCCTTTTCGGACAAGTCCGAACTGACGGGCCGCTTCCTCAACACCAGCCGCGCCAACTTCAAGCATTCGCTCGATATCTCGGCGTTCTCCTTCATCGACGTCGCCCGCCGCGCCCATCCCCTGATGAAAGAGAACGGCGGTTGCCTGCTGACCCTGACATACCAGGGCTCCAATCGCGTGGTCCCGAACTATAATGTCATGGGTGTGGCCAAGGCCGCGCTGGAATCCGCGACCCGCTACCTTGCCAACGACCTCGGCCCCGAAGGTATCCGCGTCAACGCGATCTCGCCGGGTCCAATGAAGACGCTTGCAGGAGCGGCCATCGGCGGGGCCAGACGCACCTACAAGCATACCGACCTCAACGCGCCCCTCCGCGCCAACGCGACGCTCGAAGCGGTCGGCGGCACGGCAGTCTACCTCGTCTCGGACGCCGGCGCCTGCACCACCGGAGAGATCATCCGTGTCGACGGCGGATTTCACGTGCTTGGAATGCCGCAGGCCGAGTATCTCTGAGGCAGGGCGCTGGCTGCGCTGATCTTGGACGATGAAATCGCCCCGACGCCATCATCGGGGCGATCCTGAAGACGCTGTCGCGGCCTTCGAAACGCACCCAGCCATCTGCAACGCAAAGGTGGTTCGGCCGGCGCAATGGACAGCTTGCGCGCTGTGGCGGGACCCCGGAAAGCGCATGGGATAACGAAAGGGCCGGCGCATGCGCCGGCCCGGATCGACATATCGTCGCAAGCGCCCTGCGATCAGGCGATACTCACCACCTCGATATCAAAGGTCAGGTCCTTGCCGGCGAGCGGATGGTTCGCATCCAGGGTCACCGTGGCGTCGTTGACGCCCACAACCGTCACCGGCATGGCCTGCCCGTCGGGGGTCTGCATCTGAAGCTGCGTGCCGAGTTCCAGCGGGATGTTGTCGGGAATGCCCTCGCGCGGGACGTCCTGGCGCATTTCGGGCTTGGCCTGGCCATAGGCTTCGTCGCAGGGCACTTCGACGGTCTTCTTTTCGCCGACTTCCATCCCGGGCAGGGCTGAATCGAGGCCCGGGATGATCTGGCCGGAACCGACGGTGAATTCGAGGGCGTCGCGCCCGGCCGAGCTGTCGAACGTCGTTCCGTCACTCAGGCTTCCGGTATAGTGAATGGCTACGGTGTCACCCGTTTTGACCTGGGTCATATGGATCTCCAATCATGTGGGGGGTGAGAATTCGGGAGGCCGCGTATCTGCGCGGGTTCTCCGGGATGCCCTTGAACCTAGGTACCATTGGCCCGGTGTAAACCCCTCTGCGCCCCGAATTGGGCCTTTTCGCCGCTCCGGAGGCATGACAGTCTGCCCAAGACCAGCCGGAGACAGCGCGAATTGGCAATCACCACCTGCATCTTCGACGCCTATGGCACGCTCTTCGACGTGGCCGCGGCCGCGCGTCAGGCCGCCGGCGAGCCGGGGCGCGCGAGGCTTGGCGAAAGCTGGCAGTCATTGGCCGAGCACTGGCGTCTCAAGCAGTTGCAGTACAGCTGGCTGAGGGCGATCACCGGCGCGCATGCCGATTTCTGGACCGTTACCGGCGACGGGCTCGACTGGGCTCTCGAGAAGACGGGCCTGCAAGGTGACGCGGAGCTGCGCGAGCGTCTGCTGGCGCTTTACTGGGAACTGCAATGCTACCCCGAGGTGCCGCAGATGCTGCATGCGTTGAAGGATGCGGGGCTGGCGACGGCGATCCTGTCCAACGGCGCTCCCGCCATGCTCGAGGGCGCGGTGCAGTCGGCGGGCATCGCGGATGTACTGGATGACGTTCTGTCGGTCGAAAGCGTCGGCGTCTTCAAGCCCCATCCCTCGGTCTACGGGCTGGTCACCGAACGCTTCGGATGCGCGGCGGACGAGGTGTTATTTGTCTCCTCGAACGGATGGGACGCGGCTGCTGCCGCGGGCTTCGGCTTCGTCACCGCATGGGTCAATCGTGCGGGCGATCCTGTGGACCGTCTTCCCTGGCGCCCGCGGCACGTCTTGGGCGACCTGTCGGGCGTCCCGGGACTGGCGGGGGCCTGATGGCACATTTCTCCACAAGCGACGGCCTGCGCCTCCATTTCACCGACGCGGGCGCGGGGTTGCCGATCCTCTGTCTTGCGGGATTGACCCGTACGACGGCCGATTTCGACTACGTCACGCCGCATCTGGCGGGCCACCGGCTGGTCAAGCTCGACTACCGTGGCCGGGGCGGATCGGACTGGGACGAGAACTGGCAGAACTATGCCCTCCCGGTGGAATGCCGCGACGTGATTGAGCTGCTCGACCATCTGAATCTCGACAAGGTCGCGGTGCTGGGCACTTCTCGGGGCGGGCTGAACGCCATGGGGCTCGCCATGGGCGCGAAGGATCGATTGCTGGGTGTCTGCCTGAACGACGTGGGGCCACGGATAGACCCCAAGGGGCTTGGGTTCATCATGGGTTACCTCGGGCGAAACCCCTCTGCCCGAACGCATTCGCAGGCCGCCGAGACGCTGGCGCAGACCGCCGCCGCGACCGGGTTCGAGAACGTGCCGGAAGGCCGCTGGCTGCAAGAGGCGCGCAAGCACTACACGGCCGGGCCGGAGGGCCTGACGATCACCTACGACCCGCGGCTGCGCGATGCCGTCGAGGCTCAGGGCGCGCAGGCGGCGCCGGATCTCTGGCCCTTCTTCGAGGCCATGTCCGGATTGCCGATCGCCTGCATCCGGGGCGCCAACTCGGACCTGCTGAGTGCCGCGACCTTCGAGGAAATGAAGCGCAGGCGCCCGGACATGATCGCGGTCGAGGTCCCAGGGCGCGGCCACATTCCCTTTCTCGACGAGCCCGAGGCCGTCGAAGCCCTGCAACGCTGGATCGAGGCCATGAAATGAACATCGAGATGATCCGTGCCGCGCGCGACAGGCTTGAAGGCCATGTGCGACGCACGCCCCTTCTGAACTCGCCCTTTCTGGACGAGATCGCGGGACGCCGGGTGTGGGTCAAGCCCGAATGCCTTCAGCACACCGGCAGCTTCAAGTTCCGCGGCGCGTGGTCCGCGATCAGCGCGCTTGACCCCGAAATCCGCGCACGCGGTGTCATCGCCTATTCCAGCGGCAATCACGCACAGGGCATCGCGCGTTCGGCGGCGCTGCATGGGGTGGCGTCGGTCATCGTCATGCCCGCGGACGCGCCGAAGCTGAAGATCGACAACACGCGCGCCCTCGGGGCCGAGGTGATCCTCTACGACCGCGCCACGCGGGACCGCGAAGCCATCGGTGAGGAGCTTTCCGCGGAGCGGGGCCTAACCCTGATCAAACCATATGACGAACCGCAGGTCATCGCGGGGCAAGGCACCTGCGGGCTGGAAATCGCAGAGCAGGCGCGCGACTTGGGGATCGGCAAGGCGGATGTCATCGTCTGCGCCGGCGGCGGGGGCTTTGCCTCGGGCATCGCGCTTGCGCTCGAAGCCGACGCGCCGGAGCTGCGCCTCAGGACAGCCGAGCCCGAGGGCTTTGACGACATGGCGCGCAGTCTCGCCAGCGGAAGCATCACCGCCAACGCGACCGCCGCCGGAAACATCTGCGACGCGATCCTGACGCCGCAGCCCGGCGAGCTGACATTCCCGATCCTCAAGCGCCTGGCGGGCCCGGGTCTTGCCGTCAGCGAGGACGAAGCACTGCAGGCGGTCGCGCTGGCCTTCCTGCGTCTCAAGATCGTGGCCGAGCCGGGCGGCGCGGTGGCGCTGGCCGCTGCCCTGACGCGGCAGGACGAGATCGACGGCGAGGACGTGATCGTCACGGTGTCGGGCGGGAACGTGGACCCCGACGTCTTCCGCATGGCGCTGGACCGTCACGGAGGCTGAACGCCGCTGCGCGCTGCGTTCCCTCCCGGGCCGGGAGCGGACCCGCCGGCGCGCAGATGGCGCGGCCTGCATCGAAACAACGGGTTCGCCACGGAGGCTGAAACCACTATGACGGTCGGCAGACAGGACGGAGGCAAACCATGAAGACTGCAGAGCTGGGCGACATCCGCGTGCATTACCGGATCGACGGGCCCGACGACGGCGCCCCGGTGGTCTTCGCCAACTCGCTCGGCACCGACCTGAGGCTGTGGGATGCGGTCCTGCCGCTTCTGCCCGAGGGCTTTCGCTATATCCGCTATGACAAGCGGGGACATGGCCTGACCACCTGCCCCGACGCCCCCTACCCCATGGGCACGCTGGTCGGCGACGCCGAGAAGCTGCTCGACCATCTGGGCGTGAAAGACTGCGTCTTCGTCGGGCTGAGCATCGGGGGCATGATCGCGCAAGGGCTGGCGGTCAAACGGCTCGACCTCGTGCGCGCGGTCGTGCTGTCGAACACTGCCGCAAAGATCGGCACGCCCGCGATGTGGGACGATCGTATCGAGGGCGTACGGGCGGGCGGGATCGAGGCGCTGGCCGATGCGGTGATGGAGCGCTGGTTCTCCGCGACCTTCCGCGCGACGCCCGACCTCGAGCTCTGGCGCAACATGCTGGTGCGCCAAGATCCGCGCGGCTATATCGGCTGTTCCGCCGCGATCTCGAACACAGATTTCTTCACGACCACGGCCAGCCTGCGCCTGCCCGCGCTCGGGATCGCGGGTTCCGAGGACGGCTCGACCCCGCCCGATCTCGTGCGCGAGACGATGGGGCTGATCCCCGGGAGCCGGTTCCACCTGATCCGGGGCGCGGGGCATCTGCCCTGCGTGGAAAAGCCCGAGGAATATGCTCGCGTGCTGACTGACTTCCTGCGCGACGTAGGCCATGGCTGATGTTCTGCTCGTCCACGGCGCCTGCCACGGGGGCTGGTGCTGGCGTGACACGATCCCGGCGCTGCAAGCCCGGGGCCATCGGCCTCGCGCCATCGACCTGCCGGGCCACGGCGCCGACCGCACGCCCGTGGCCGAGGTCACGCTCGACGCCTACGCCGATGCGGTTCTCGCCGCGAGCACGCCCGATACCGTTGTCATCGGGCATTCGATGGGCGGCTACGCGATCACCGCCGCCGCGCAAAAGGACCCGTCGCGCTTCGGCCAGCTGATCTACCTGTGTGCCTATGTCCCTGTCCCGGGCAAGTCGCTGGCCGAGATGCGCCGCATGGCCCCGCGCCAGCCGCTATTGCCCGCCGTGCGGCTGGCCGGTGACGGACGGTCCTTCACCGTCGACCCCTCCCTTGCGCCGGGCATTTTCTATCAGGACTGCCCGCCCGAGGCGCTGGCATACGCGCTGGCCCGTCTTTGCCCGCAGGCGGTGGCGCCCACGGCCGCGGCGCTCGACAGCATCGATCGGGCCCTTACCGTGCCGCGCCATTACATCCGCTGTCGCCAGGACGGAACGATCCCCTACGAGTTCCAGTGCGAGATGACAGCCGACTGGCCAGAGTCACAGGTCGAGGATATGGACTGCGGGCATTCACCCTTCTTCGCCGATCCGGACGGGCTCGCCCGCCGCATCGACGCCGCCATCCGGAGCTGACCCAATGACCGCCAGTCCCTTCGACAGCCCGCTTTACACGCAGCTCTTCCCCACCGGAGCCGCAGGCCGGCTGTTTTCCGACAGCGCCGCGATCCGGGCGATGCTGCTGGTCGAGGGCGCGCTGGCGAAGGCGCAGGGCGCGCAAGGCGTCATCCCCGAGGTCAGCGCCGCCGCGATCCATCGCGCAGCCATGGAGGTCGAGATCGACCCGGGCGCACTGGCCGCCTCTACCGGCGAGAATGGCGTGCCCGTTCCGGGCTTCGTCGCGGCCTTCCGGGCGGCGATGAATGCGCCCGAGCATGCCCAATACATCCACTGGGGCGCGACCTCTCAGGATATCCTCGACAGCGGGCTGATGCTGCGCCTGCGCCAGTGCCTGAAGCTCATGGAGGAGGATCTGCGCACCGTCCTCACCGCCCTCGCGGACGCTGCCGAAACCCACGCCGATGCGCCGATGCCCGCGCGCACCTACGGCCAGCAGGCAACCCCGACCACCTGGGGCGGCGTGCTCGCGCAATGGGGCATGCCGCTGGCCGATGCGCTTGAGGAGTTGCCAGCGCTTCGCGATACGTCGCTGCTGGTCTCGCTTTCGGGCGCGGCCGGCACATCCTCCGCGCTTGGCGTGACCGCTCCGGCGGTGCGCGCCGCGATGGCGGAGGCGCTCGGGCTCGCGGACCCCGGCCGGAGCTGGCACACCGACCGCACCCCGGTATTGCGCATCGCCGACTGGATGGGCCGCGTCGTCGCGACGCTCGGCGGCATGGGCAGCACGCTGGTCGGCCTCACGATGACGGGTGTCGGCGAGGTGTCGCTCGGCGGGTCCGGCGCATCCTCGACCATGCCGCAAAAGCAGAACCCGGTCGCACCGTCGGTGCTGCTTGCGCTGTCGCACCAGATGACCGGGCTGCGCGCAGGATTGCAGAACGCCGCGCCGCACCAGTTCCAGCGCGACGGCGCCGCGTGGTTCGCGGAATGGCTGGTGTTGCCGCAACTCTGCCTGACCGCCGCGTCGGCCCTCGCAACCGCGCGTCCCCTCGCCGCGGGACTCGCCCCGAACCTGCAGGCCATGTCCGCTGCGCTGAACGCCGGTCAGGGTCTCATCCATGCCGAAGCTTTGAGCTTTGCGCTTGCCGACATTCTGCCGCGCCCCGAAGCGCAGGCAGCGACGAAGAAGCTTTGCCGCCAGGCGATCGAGACCGGGGCCGAGCTGAGCGACCTCGCCCGCTCCGAATACCCCGACCTGCCCGCGCGCCTCTTCGATCCCGCTGCCCAGACCGGCCAGGCACCCGCGGAGGCCCGCGCCTTCGCCGCGCGCGTCAGGCGGATCTGACACCATGCGGCCCTCGGTCATCTTCATCCTCGCTACGGTGATGACCGACGCCATGGGGGTCGGGCTGATCCTGCCCGTGATGCCCGACCTGCTGCACGAAGTCCGGGGCGGCACGCTTGCGGGGGCCGCGCTTTGGGGCGGCGTCCTGACCACAGTCTTTGCCGTCATGCAGTTCTTCTTCGGCCCTGTCGTGGGCGGCCTTTCCGACCGCTTCGGCCGGCGTCCCGTCCTGCTGATCTCGCTCGCCGCCCTTGCCATCGACTTCCTCGTCATGGCCGTCGCGGGCAGCATCTGGATCCTGCTGGCCGGTCGCGTCTTCGGCGGGATCTTCGCCGCCACCACGCCCACCGCCGGCGCCTACATGGCCGATATCTCGAAAGGCGAGGACCGCGCCGCGAATTTCGGCCTGATCGGCGCGGCCTTCGGGGCAGGCTTCGTCATCGGCCCCCTGATCGGCGGGTTGCTGGGCGAATACGGCACGCGCGCGCCCTTCTACGCGGCCGCTATGCTGTGCACCGCAACCTTTATCCTCGGCTGCTTCACGCTGCGCGAGACCCTGACAGTACAGTCCCGGCGCAAGTTTTCCTGGAGGCGCGCCAACCCCTTCGGGAGCCTGCTGCAGCTCAACCGCGTTCCGGGCCTCGGCGCGCTGCTCTGGGTCTATTTCCTCTTTCAGATCGCCTTCATGGTCTACCCCGCGATCTGGGCCTATTACGGTAAGGCGCGTTTCGACTGGGATCCCGCGATGATCGGCGTCTCGCTGGCGACCTACGGCGTCACGATCGCCCTCGTGCAGGGCCTGCTCATCCGTCCCGTCATCCGCCTGATGGGTCAGCGCGGCGCGGTGATCTTCGGCCATGTGGTCGAGACCCTCAGCTTCGTCGCACTCGGCGTGATCACGGATGGCAACCTGGCGCTTGCGATCATCGTTGCGGCCTCTCTGGCTGCCGTGCTGACGCCTGCGATCCAGGGTATGATGTCGGACGCCGTCAGCGCCGATGCGCAGGGAGAGCTGCAGGGGTCACTCACCTCGCTCATGGCATTGGCCATGATCCTCTCCCCCCTGGTGATGACCGGCGTCTTCGCCTGGTTCACCCGGCCAGGGGTGACGCCCTATCTGCCTGGCGCTCCCTTCCTGCTGTCGGCCCTGCTCATGATCGCCGCGCTCATCATCTTTTTGCGCAGCACACCAGGAAGGTCTCTGGCGGACGACGCCGCTTGAGAGCCGGGGCCGGGCCGGCCCCCGGCACGACGGGTGCGGCGAACGTCGCTTTCGCCCCTTGTGGCGCGCATCATTCCGGGCAACCGTGCGGCGGATCGGAACCGTGAGCTGAGACCCCCATGCAGACCATCAAGGCCGCCGTATGCCACGCCTTTGGAAAGCCGCTTGTCGTCGAGGATATCCGCATTCGTGCCCCCGAGGCGGACGAGGTCGAGGTTACGCTGAGCGCCGTCGCGATCTGCCATTCGGATATTTCCTACGCCGAAGGCATCTGGGGCGGTTCGCTTCCGGCGGTCTACGGGCATGAGGCGGCCGGAAGGGTCTCGGCGGTCGGGTACGGCGTGCGCGGGTTTTCAGTCGGCGACAAGGTGATCGTGACTTTGATCCGGGCCTGCGGCGCCTGCCCGAGCTGCGCCTCCGGCAAGCCCACGAATTGCGAGACGCCCTATGACGGCGACCATGGGCCGATCACCACTGCCGATGGCGGCAAGCTGCATCAGGGCATGGCCTCGGGCGCTTTCGCCGAAAAGGTCGTCGTCTCGCAGTCGCAGGTCGTCCGGATCCCCGAAGACATGCCGCTCGATTCAGCAAGCCTTGTGGCCTGCGGCGTGATCACCGGGATCGGCGCGGTGGTCAACGCCGCCAACCTGCGGGCGGGTCAGGACGTGGTGGTCATCGGGGCCGGTGGCGTGGGGTTGAATGCCATCCAGGGCGCGCGCATCGCCGGAGCCCGACGCATCGTCGCGGTGGACATGAGCGAGGCCAAGCTCGCCATCGCAAGGGAGTTCGGCGCGACACACGGGTTTCTCGCGACTGCGCAGACGCCCTGGAAAGAAGCGCGCGAGGCGCTCGACGGGCGCGGGGCGGATGCGGTCATCGTCACGGTCGGCGCGATCCCCGCCTATGATCAGGCACCGCGCTACCTCGGTCGGGGCGGAAAGGTGATCATGGTCGGCATGCCCCATTCCGGCGGCATGTCGAGCTACGAACCCGTGATCCTCGCCGCCACCGGCCAGGGCATGGTGGGCTCCAAGATGGGCGACGTGGTGATCCAGCGCGATATTCCCTGGATGGTTGATCTCTACCAGCAGGGCCGGCTAAAGCTCGACGAGCTGATCTCGGGCCGCTGGAAACTTGACCAGATCAACGAGGCGATCGCCGATACCAGGACGGGTGGTGCGCGGCGCAACGTGATCATCTTCGACTGAAAGGGGCGCCCGTGAAACTCGCCGATCTCGACATCATCGTTACCGCACCTCCCGCGCCGGGCTGGGGCGGGCGCTACTGGATCCTGGTCAAGCTCACCACCGACACCGGGATCACCGGTTGGGGCGAATGCTACGCCGCATCGGTCGGGCCGGAGGCCATGCGCGCTGTGATCGCGGATGTCTTCGAGCGTCACATGGCGGGCGAAAATCCCGAGGATATCGAGCTGATGTTCCGCCGGGCCTATTCCAGCGGCTTCACGCAGCGGCCGGACCTGACGGTGATGGGCGCCTTCTCGGGGCTCGAAATCGCCTGCTGGGACATTCTCGGCAAGGCGCGGGAGCGGCCCGTTTACGCCCTGCTCGGCGGGCGCATGAACGACAGGGTGCGCGCCTATACCTACCTCTACCCGCTCGAACACCACGACATGACAGCCTTCTGGACCTCGCCCGACATGGCGGCAGAGGCGGCGGCGGACTGCGTGGCGCGCGGCTATACCGCGGTCAAGTTCGATCCTGCCGGGCCCTACACCATGCGCGGCGGACACATGCCCGCGATGAGCGACATCTCGCAATCCGTCGCCTTCTGCCGAGCCATCCGCGAGGCCGTGGGCGACAGGGCAGATCTGCTTTTCGGGACCCACGGCCAGTTCAGCACGGCCGGCGCGATCCGGCTCGGGCAGGCGCTCGAACCCTATTCGCCGCTCTGGTACGAAGAGCCGATCCCGCCCGACAATGTCGAAGAGATGGCCAAGGTCGCGCGCGCCTTGCGCATCCCGGTCGCCACGGGCGAGCGGCTGACGACCAAGGCCGAATTCGCGCCCGTGCTGCGGGCGGGCGCGGCCACGATCCTGCAACCCGCGCTCGGGCGGGCGGGCGGCATCTGGGAGATGAAGAAGGTCGCGGCGATGGCCGAAGTCTACAACGCCCAGATGGCGCCGCATCTCTACGCCGGGCCCGTCGAATGGGCGGCGAACCTGCATTTCGCCACCTCGATCCCGAACCTGCTGCTGGCCGAGACGATCGAGACGCCGTTCCACGACTCTCTCATCAGCGGGGCGATCCGGGTCGAGGAGGGCTTCGTGCGCCTGTCGGACGCGCCGGGCCTCGGCATCGAGGTCGACGAGGCGCTGGCCCGCGCGCATCCCTACAAGGGGTCTGGTCTTCATCTCCAGATGCAGGACGCGCCCTGCAACTATGTCGACGGCAATGCCTTCGAGGGCGGCGCGCCGGCGCCGAAGGACTGACCTGCCCGAGCGCGCGGGGCGACGCTCACTCGGCCGTCCAGCCGCCGTCTACCATCAGCGCGGTCCCGGTCACCATCCGCGCCGCATCAGAGGCAAGGTAGAGCGCGGCGCCCGAAATGTCGCCAACCTCCGCCGTGCGGGGCAGCTTGATGCGATCCATCACCCAGGCCATGCGCTCGGGATCCTCGAAAGTCCCCTCGGTCAGCGGCGTGCGCACGAAGGTCGGGCAGATGGTGTTGATGCGGATGTCCGAAGGCCCCCATTCGATCGCCATCGCCTTCACCATGCCTTCCAGGGCGTGCTTGGTCGCGCAGTAGACCGCCCGCTCCGGGCCGCCCACATGTCCCATCTGGCTGCCGATATGGATGATCGACCCGGGACGCCCTGCCTCCATCAGCGCGCGGGCAGCCTGCGCCGACAGGAAATAGGCGCTGCGCAGGTTCACATTCACCACCGCGTCGAAGTCCTCCGGTCGGGTATCGAGCGCCGGGGAATGCCGGCCCGTCCCGGCCGCGTTCAACAGGATGTCGAAGGGGTCATCGAAGAGGCCGGCGACCGCAGAAAGGTCGCACTGGTCCAGTGCCCGCGCCTCGACCGACCAGCCCTTGCCGGCCATCGCGTCGACCGCCTTCTGCAGGGGCGCGGGCCGACGCGCCACGCAGACCACATGCGCCCCGGCCTGCGCGAAGGCAACGGCACAACCAAGGCCGATGCCCGAGGACGCCCCGGTCACGAGGGCGCGTTTGCCGGTCAGATTGAAGGATGGCGGTTGCGGCAGGTCCAAAGGCACGGTCTCCCCAGTTGCGCATCGTCGGTCCGTAGAGAGTGGCGCGTTGCGGACAATAGGTCCAAGCCCCGCGCCACCAGGTCATAACGACCTCAGAAGAAAGCCTGCAAGCCGGTCTGCGCCCGGCCGAGGATCAGCGCGTGCACGTCATGGGTGCCCTCGTAGGTATTGACGGTCTCGAGGTTCATCATGTGGCGGATAACCTGGAACTCGCCGCTGATCCCGTTGCCGCCATGCATGTCGCGCGCCATGCGCGCGATATCGAGCGCCTTGCCGCAGTTGTTGCGCTTGACGATCGAGATCATCTCGGGCGCGGCATTTGCCGCGTCCATCAGCCGGCCCACGCGCAGGCTTGCCTGAAGGCCAAGCGAGATCTCGGTCATCATGTCGGCGAGCTTCTTCTGGAAAAGCTGCGTTCCGGCAAGCGGCTTGCCGAACTGATGCCGGTCGAGCCCGTATTGCCGCGCGCCGTGCCAGCAGAACTCCGCGGCGCCCATGACGCCCCAGCTGATCCCGTAGCGCGCCCGGTTAAGGCAGCCGAAGGGGCCCTTGAGGCCCTGAACGTTCGGCAGCAGGGCATCTTCGCCGACCTCGACGTCCTCCATGACGATCTCGCCGGTGATCGACGCCCTGAGCGACAGCTTGTTGCCGATCTTGGGCGCCGACAGACCCTTCATTCCCTTCTCGAGCACGAAACCCCGGATCTTGCCGTCATGCGCCTCGGACTTCGCCCAGACCACGAAGACATCAGCGATCGGCGCGTTCGAGATCCACATCTTGGAGCCGGTCAGCTTGTAGCCGTTCGCCGTCTTGACGGCCCGCGTCTTCATCGAGCCGGGATCGGAGCCCGCGTCCGGCTCGGTCAGGCCGAAGCAGCCGATCCATTCGCCCGAGCAGAGCTTGGGCAGGTATTTCTTGCGCTGCGCCTCGGAACCGTAGGCGTAGATCGGGTAGATCACGAGGCTCGACTGCACGGACATCATCGAACGGTAGCCGGAATCGACCCGCTCGACCTCGCGCGCGACGAGTCCGTAGCTGACGTAGTTTCCGCCGAGCCCGCCGTATTCCTCGGGGCATGTCACCCCTAGAAGGCCCATCTCGCCCATTTCGCGGAAGATTTCCGGATCGGTGCTTTCCTCCGCGAAGGCCTCGATGACGCGGGGTTGCAGCTTCTCCTGCGCATAGGCATGCGCCGAGTCGCGGATCATGCGTTCGTCTTCCTCGAGCTGGTCATCCAGGCGGAACGGGTCGGACCAGTCGAAAGCGCCGAGATCGGGCGCGTCCTTGGCCTTGAGTACAGGAGCTTCGACGTTCATGAGATAACCTTTCGTGATCGGCTGGCGGATGCGTGTTCAATGACAAGTATTGCAGATCCGGCGCCCGACATCTAACGATCCTTTGTCATTCCATTCATGAGTAAAGCTCATAGATGATCGCCCCGCGCCGCTATCTTCCGTCGATCTCGGCCCTGCTGGCCTTCGAGGCCGCCGCGCGTTTGGGTAGCGCGACACTGGCGGCGGCGGAACTGTCGCTGACCCAGAGCGCCATCAGCCGGCAGTTGCGCGCGCTCGAGGAACAGCTCGGGATCGTCCTGCTCGCCCGGGAGGGGCGCGGCCTGGTACTGACGCCGGAGGGTGCGGAATACGCCGAAAGGGTCCGCGACATCCTTCAGCGACTTGCCCGCGCCTCGGTGTCGGCCCGCGCGGGCCCTGCCGCGGGTTCGCTCAACCTTGCCATCCTGCCAGGCTTCGGAATGCACTGGCTCGCCCCGCGGCTCAGCGATTTCGCGCGCCGCCATCCGGAAGTCACCGTCAACCTCTCGACCCGGCTTCAGCCCTTCGACTTCCGCAGTTCCGCCTTCGACGCCGCGATCCATTTCGGGCGCGAGGACTGGCCCGGCGTGACCTACCTGCCGCTCATGCCCGAGACAGTGGTTCCGGTGTGCCGCCCCGGACTGTTGGACCGCCCCACCGACAATCCGGCGTCGCTCCTCGAACACGGCCTCCTGCATCTCGAGACCCGCCCCCGCGCGTGGGCGCGCTGGTTCAGGGCGCTGGATTGCGACATCGACCCTCCGCCGGGCATGGTCTTCGATCAGTTCGCGACGATGGCGCAGGCCGCCATCCACGGGCTGGGGATCGCCCTGCTCCCTACATTCTCGGCAGAACCGTATCTCGCGAGCGGCGATCTGGTGCTGGCCTCGGACCGCACCTCGGAAAGCGTCGGGACCTATTTCCTCGTCTGGCCTTCCGACCGGCAGGAGCCCGCGCCGCTTAAATCCTTCCGCACATGGCTTTCGGAGCGTGCCGACGCCTCCTGATGGGCCGGAAATGGCCCGGCTACCGTCCCGATTCGGTCAAACTTGCGTACCGGTCAGCCGTCATAGAGAGCCAGACCCTGATTGTTCCAGGGCGGTCTGAAAGGTTGATGATCATGCGCATGTTACGCGTATTTGCCGGGGCTTGCGTCGCGGCGGCTGTCCTTGCGGGCGCCGCGACGCTCGGATCCGCAGACCAGGTTCCCGAGCCGGGCACCGCCGCGGAGCATGTGGTGATCATCCTCACCGGCGGCTATTTCCCGGAAGTCGTCTATGCCCGGCCCGGCGATACGATCCGCTTCGTGAACGAAAGCGGCAGGGAACATGTCGTGACGGCCTATGCGCCCGGCTGGACGACAGGCATCATCGAACCGGGGCAGGAAATGGTGGTGCCCGTCACGATCACCATGGAAGGCGACTATTTCGGCGACAGCGAGCTTGCCATGAAAGGCAGGATCAGCTTCGACCCCTCGCCGTTTGCCGACTGACTTGCAAGGCTCAGTCGTCAGGCCCGTCCAGAGGCTCGATCAGTTCCGGCCCCGATGCGCGGTTCGAGTTCACCGCCCGGTCCACCCGATGCATCCGCAAGGCATCCTCGCGCGCCCCGCGCATCAGACGCGCTGCCCCCTGGCCCGCTTCGCCAAGCCACAACGGCCAGTCATCGGGATCGAGGATCACCGGCATCCTGTCGTGGATCCGGCGCATCGTCTGGTTGGCAGCCGTCGTGACGAGCGCGCATGTCGCAAGCCGGTCGCCGTCCTTCGGTGTCCAGTATTGCCAGATCGCCGCGATCACGAGCGGCGCCCCGTCGGTCCGGGTAATGAACCAGGGGTCCTTGCCCCCGTCGTTAGAGAGCGTCCATTCATAGAAACCCGACGTGACCGCGAGGGCGCGCCGCTTACGCACGGCCTCGCGGAAGGCCGGCTTTTCCGCCACGGTCTCGGCCCGCGCGTTGATCAGCAGGGGGCCGCCGTTCTCCTTCCTGTACCAGTGCGGGATCAATCCCCATCGCATCGGGACAAGCTGGCGCGGCGTGTCGTCGCCGCCGCCGGTCACCACATGGACACGGTTGGTAGGGCAGACGTTATAGTCGGGAACGTCCGGCAGGTCGTTGGCAGGCTGCGCCCGGAAGAGCTGCGCCATCGCGTCCGGTGGCAGGGTAATGGCATATCGACCGCACATCGCGCCAGATTATGCGCCGTGCACATTCGCGTCCAGCGGCTCCGGCAGGGATGCCGGAGCCGCTGGCGCCTGGGTGGTCATTTCCGGGTGATGCGCCCGTCGGTATAGGGCTCGAAGGGTCCCTTCGCCGCCATGAACTCTGCCGTCACATCCGCGAGGTCGGGACCGAAGTCATAGGCGTTCTCGGCGTCCACGAACATCTTGTAGCCGTCGCCACCGTTGCGCACGTAATTGTTCGACACCACGCCGTAGACCTTTTCCGGGTCGATGGGCGCCCCGCCGATCATGACATCCGAGACGCGGCTGCCCGCGGGCTGGGCCGGATCGAAGCTGTAGGTCATGCCGGCGACCTGCGGGAAGCGGCCCGCACCCTCCTCGATCTGGCTGACGCCATTCTCGAGCGCCTCGACAATGACCGATCCCTTTACCTGGAAGGTCGAGAGCGTGTTCTGGAAGGGCAGCACCGTCAGCACCTCTCCCATCGTCACTTCGCCGCCGTCGATGCTGGCGCGGATGCCCCCGCCGTTCTGGATCGCCACCTGGATGCCCTGATCCTTGACGCGGTCGAGCATGGCATCCGCGATCAGATTGCCCATCGGGCATTCGGCGGTACGGCAGCTGTCGCGCTCGCCGTCGATCATGTCGGAGCTTTCGGCCACGACCTTGTTGCGGATCTCGTCCAGCGGCTTGGCCGCCTCGGCGATGCGCGCGACCGTGCCTTCGTCCTCGGCAACCTTGCCGTCCATGATCAGCGGCGCGCCAGTCGCCGAGACAACCTTGCCTTCGTCGTCGAACGTGACGTTGAGTTCTCCGAGGAACTTTCCGTAGGCGTAGGCCTGAACGATCGCGACGTCACCGACCATGGTCGGATAGGGCCCCGCCGCGCCTTCCATGTCGCCGAGCAGGGTGTTGGTGTGACCGCCCACGATCACGTCCACGCCCGTCGTTTCAGCTGCAACCTTCTTGTCGACCTCGTAACCCGAGTGGCTAAGCACCACGATCTTGTTCACGCCCTCGCCGGTCAGCTTGTCGACCTCGCCCTGCACGGCCGCGACCGGGTCGGAGAATGTGACGTTCGGCCCGGGCGAGGCCAGCTCGTCCGTATCCTCCGGCGTCAGGCCGATGAGACCGATCTTCTCGCCGTTCTTCTCGATGACCACGGACTTGGCCAGCGTGTCCGCCAGCAGCGGTTCCGCGCTGACATCGGCGTTCGACATCAGGATCGGGAAATCGAGCGCGTCCATGAAGCCGCGCAGCACCTCGGGGCCGTCGTCGAATTCGTGGTTGCCCACGGTCATCGCGTCGTAGCCCATCTTGTTCATCATCTCGGCAGCGAGCTTGCCCTTGTAATAGGTATAAAAGAGCGTGCCCTGGAACTGGTCGCCCCCATCCACCAGGATCGAGTTGCCGGAGCGCGCGCGGGCCTCTTCGATCGCCGTCACGAGGCGCGCGGAACCGCCGAAGCACTCTCCGGCGCTGTTGTCCTCGGACGAACAGGAACTGTCATACTTGCTGATCGGCTCGAAGCGCGAGTGGAAGTCGTTCGTATGCAGGATCGTCAGGTCATAGTCCGCCGCAGCCATGCCGCCGGAAAGGGACAGCGCCGCGGAAGCCAACAGGAATCTTTTCATGGGAGGTTTCCCTTTGGTTGTTGCCCCGACATCGTGGCGGCTGGCCGCTCGAGTGTCAAAGCCCGAAACAGGGGCGGCAAGGTCCGGACAGGAGAAGGGCCCCCGAAGACGTTCCGGAGGCCCGATATTTCGACGACGGGGGTTCTGATCAGCCCTTGCGGCGCTTGAGACCGGCGAAGCCCGCCAGACCGCCCAGCAGCAGAAGACCCGCCGCCGGAACCGGCACGGGCTGTACACCCTCGGTCAGCAGCGCGAAGTCCGCGTCGCCGCCCCTGTTGCCGGAATCGAAGGAAATCGTCACGTCGAATGTGTCGCCTTCGGAAAGTTTCAGCTTGGGAAACAGCACCGTCGAGGCGCCCGGGTTGCCCGGCACGACATCGATGCTCTGTCCGTTGTAGCTGTAGGCGAGGTTGACGAACTGGAAGTCGAAATTGACCGTCCCGAAACCTGACACGACCAGCTTCTCGAGCGCCTTGAACGACCAAACATAGGACATCATGCCATCGCCTGAATCGGTGATCACATTGGCATCGCCCTGGACGCCGTCCGCCTTGAGAGCGTTGTAGGCGCCTCCCTCCACGAACGATCCGCCCACGGTGGCTGCCGATGCTGCCATCGGCAGCGCAGCTGTGATGGTGGCGATTGCAAGTGCTTGTCTGACTCTCATTAGTAACTCCGTTACTTTGAAAAAATGCGCGGATGGTGGCGCACGCCGAGACAATGCCGCGCGGCCATACTTGTTCCTAAATATCTGCAAACATTTGATATTTTCCATCTGAGCGGGAAACGGGTCAGCAATGTTGCGCCAAGCGTGTGCCATTGACGCCGATCACGCGTGCGCAGGCATCCGCGTCACGCGGCGCTTGACCGGCGAGGCGGGGAAGGGCATCACGCAGCCATGCTGGTATTCAAGATTTTCCGCTCGGACGAATGGCGCGCGCTGCGCAGCTCGGGCAGCACCGCCGGAGCGCCGATCGATGTCAGCGACGGCTACGTACACATGTCGACCGTGGCCCAGGTCGGCGAGACCGCGGCGAAGCATTTCGCCGACGAGGAAGGGTTGATGCTGGTGGCGGTCGAAACCGACCGGCTGGGCACGGACCTGCGCTGGGAACCATCGCGCGGAGGTCAGGATTTCCCGCATCTCTACCGCGAAATGCGCCTCTCGGACGTTGTCTGGGCGCAACCCCTTCCGCTTGTGCAGGGGACGCACCGTTTCCCGGCCGGGCTTTCGGACAGGTCGGAATGAGGCGCGACGCTTGAGTGTACGGCTCGAGACCGCGGGCCTCGCGCTTCTGCGGCGTCTGGATCCCGAAAAGGCCCATGCGATGGCGCTTGCCGCCGTCAGGGCCGGCTTGGCCGGCTCGCCGGGACCCGTCACGTCGGACAGGCTGCGCACGACGCTGGCCGGAATGGCACTTGCCAATCCGCTGGGGCTCGCCGCCGGGTTCGACAAGAACGCACGCGCCGTCGGCCCGCTGTCGCGCGCGGGCTTCGGCTTTGTGGAAGTCGGCGCCGCCACCCCCCTGCCCCAGCCCGGAAATCCGAAACCGAGGCTTTTCAGGCTGGCCGAGGACGGCGCAGCGATAAACCGCTTCGGGTTCAACAACGACGGCGTCGAGGTCATCGCCGATCGGCTGGAGCAGGCCGCGACCGATGCGCCGGTAGGGCTTAACCTCGGGGCGAACAAGACGAGCACGGACCGGGCCGCGGACTTTGCCACCGTGATGGCGCGCGCCGCTCCGCATGTGGATTTCGCCACCGTCAATGTCTCGTCGCCCAACACCGAGCGCCTGCGCGAGCTGCAGGGACCAAAGGCGCTTGCCGCGATCCTCGAGGGGGTGATGGAGGTCAGCCAAGGCTGCCCCGTCTTCCTCAAGATCGCGCCCGACCTTGGCGATGCCGAGCTTGCGGACATCGCCTCGGTCGCGGACGCAGCCGGTATCGCCGCGATCATCGCCACCAATACCACGCTTGCCCGCGACGGGCTGCGCAGCGGGCAGCGCTTTGAGGCTGGCGGTCTTTCGGGCCAGCCGCTGTTTCAGCCGTCGACCCGCGTGCTGGCACGGCTTTCGGGGCTCACCAACCTGCCGCTGATCGGCGTCGGGGGCATCGGAACCGCCGCGCAGGCCTATGCCAAGATCCGCGCCGGGGCCTCGGCGCTGCAACTCTATACCGCGCTGGTCTATGGCGGAATCTCTCTCGTGCGCGAGATCCTCGAGGGGCTCGATGCGCTGCTTGCCCGGGACGGGTTCTCGTCCATGGCAGAGGCGGTGGGCACGGGACGGAAGGAATGGACATGATGGAATTCTGGCACAACCCGCGCTGTTCGAAGTCACGCGAGGCGCTGAAGCTCGTCGAGCAGTCGGGCAAGCCGTTCCGCCTGCGCCGCTATCTGGACGAACCTCCCACGCGCACCGAACTCGAGGCGCTCCGCGCGGCCCTCGGCAACGTGCCGGTCCTCGAGATGGTCCGCATGAATGAGGCCCCGTTCAAGACCCTCGGCAACGCTGCGGACGAAGGCGAGCTTCTCGACGCCATGACCGAGTATCCGATCCTGATCGAGCGCCCGGTGCTGATCGACGGCGACCGCGCGGTAATCGGTCGGCCGCCGGAAAAGGTGCAAAAGCTTCTCTGATCTGAGCCAGGTCGCCTCAGTCGCGGCTCGCGGGCATCAGGAAATGGCCCGTTGCCTGGGCAAAGAGGCGCTGGCGATTGTCCTGCCAGGCTTCGACATGCACCGAGGCATACCGCCGGCCCGAGCGATTGATCCGGGCGCGGGCATAGGCATCGCGCGGCAACCCCGAACGCAGGTAATCGGTCATGAAGTCGATGGTCTTGGGCAACCTCGGCAGTCCGTTCTCCAGCGAGGCCGAGTCGATCGCACCGGATTCGACGTCTTCCCACAGATAGCTCCAGCTCAGCGTGATGATCGCCGTGACCTCGAGAAAGGCAGCCGTCACGCCGCCATGAATGGCCGGGAGCATGGGGTTGCCGATCAGCTTCTCGTCGAAGGGCAGGATCCCGGTCAACTCGTCCCCTCGCCGCTCGAACTGGATTCCCAGGAACCGGATGTAGGGCACCCCGTCGACCAGCGCGCGCAATGTCGCGTCGCGGCGCCGCTTGATGACCTGTACCGGCTCGGGCGGCGTACGTCGCAGGCTCATTTCGGACCCTCGACGGTGAAAGCGCCCGTGGCCGTCGCCACCGGCCGCTGGGTGTCATCGTCCGTTGCCGTGGCGCGCACGAAGGCGACCGAGCGTGTCACGTGATAGCATTCCGCCCGGGTCGTGATCGTCTGTCCCGGCGTCGCGGGGCGCATGTAGTCGATGCGCAGGTCGATCGTCGCGGTCGTGCCGGAATGGCCGGGATGGCTCATCACGGCGGCGCCGCAGGTGGTGTCCATGAGGGCGGATACCGCTCCTCCGTGGATCACGCCGGTTTCCGGATCGCCCACCAGCCTCGCATCATAGGGAAGCTGCAACTCGGCCACGCCGTCGGCGATCTCGGATATCCGCATGCCGAGGGCCCTGCTGTGCGGCACCGCCTCTATGAACTGCCGCGCCGTTTCGATCCTCTCGCTCATGCCTGCGCCCGTTCCGCTTCTGGTTTCCGCCTATATCCCCTCAACCTGCCGGGAAGGGCAAGGGCGGCGGTTGCACTGTGGCGCATCGACTTGATAGCCTGCATGAGAAAGGGGAGAACGGCAGATGTCAGACACGCGCCTCACGTTCAAGGATATGTGCGCCGAGTTCGACGTCACCCCGCGCACGCTGCGCTATTACGAGTATATCGAGCTGCTGAAGCCCGAGCGTGAGGGGCGCGCACGGTTCTATGGACCGCGGGAACGGGCGCGCATGAAGCTGATCCTGCGCGGTCGCCGCTTCGGCTTCCCCCTCGAGGATATCCGCCAGTGGCTTCAGGTCTACGAGAACGAGGGCACCGAGCAGCAGATGCGAATCTGGGTCAGCCGCGCCACCGACCAGCTCGAGGAACTCGCCCGCCAGCGGACCCAGCTCGACGAAACCATCGCCGAGCTGCGCGCTCTGCGGGACAGTATTGCTTCCGATCTCGACCGGATCTGACAGGCCACGCGCCATTTTCCCGGATAGGTATACAATGCGTTGCCCGTCTACCGGATGTGAACGATTGGTGACGTAACGTACGGGTTACGCTTCCTGTAGGTAATGCTATACGCGCCGGCCAAGGGCCGATCAGCGGCCCGTTTCAAGTTTCCCATGTACCCAGAGAGTCCGATAATGACCGACGAGACGATGACCATCCGCGAAATGTGCGACGGCTTCAATGTGACGCCACGCGCACTGCGGTTCTATGAGTCAAAAGAGCTCCTGTTTCCGATTCGAGAAGGCCAGAAGCGGCTCTTCACCCGGCGCGACCGCGCCCGCCTCAAGCTTATCCTGCGCGGAAAGTATTTCGGACTGAGCCTCGAGGACATCCGCCAGATCCTCGACCTTTACAATCCCGCCGACGGCAATATCGCGCAACTGGAGCGTGCGCAGGAGGTTGCGATTCGGCGGCTCGAGGAAATGGAGCGCGAGCACGCGGCGACGGCAAAGGCGATCGAAGAACTGCGTGCGGAGATTGCAGCCGGAGACGAGAGGCTGAACAGCGCCTCGAGACGCCCGCTCGCCGCGGAATAGGCCCGAGGCCGGCGCGACGGGCACGGGTCCCTTCTTTTCAAAGCATGTCGCATCCGACACCCCAGGAGAGAGAAAGATGCCAAGCTACGCCGCCCCGACCAAAGACCTGCAGTTCGTCCTTCACGACGTGCTCGACCTGCCCGCCCAGGATATTCCCGGCTTCGACGAACTCGATCCGGATTTCACGTCCGCCATCCTCGACGAGGCCGGCAAGCTGGCCTCGGAAGTGCTTGCGCCGCTCAATGTGGTCGGCGACCGCGAGGGGTGCAGGATGGAAAACGGAGTCGTGCGCACGCCGACGGGCTTCAAGGAAGCCTTCGAGCTGCTCCGCCAGGGCGGCTGGCCGGGTCTCGACATGCCCGAGGAATTCGGCGGGCAGAACATGCCCTATGTCATGAACACCGCCGTGGGCGAGCTGTTCGCCTCGGCCAACCAGGCCTTCGGAATGTATCACGGGCTGACCCATGGCGCGGCCTCGGCCATCCTCGCCCACGGCAGCGACCAGCAGAAGCAGACCTGGCTGCCCAAGATGGTGTCCTGCGAATGGACCGGGACCATGAACCTGACCGAGCCGCAATGCGGCACCGATCTGGGGCTGATGCGCACGAAGGCCGAACCGCGCGACGACGGCAGCTATTCGATCACCGGCCAGAAGATCTTCATCTCCGCGGGCGAGCACGATCTCGCCGACAACATCGTCCATCTGGTGCTGGCCAAGATCCCCGGCGGGCCGGAGGGCATCAAGGGTGTCTCTCTCTTCATCGTGCCCAAGTTCCTCGTCAACGAGGACGGCAGCCTTGGCGCGCGCAATGCGGTCTCCTGCGGGAAGCTCGAGGAGAAGATGGGCATCCACGGCAACTCGACCTGCGTGATGAACTACGATGGCGCCACCGGCTACCTGCTGGGCGAGCCGCACAAGGGCATGCGCGCGATGTTCACGATGATGAACGAGGCGCGGATCGGTGTCGGGGTCCAGGGGCTCGCTCAGGCCGAGGTCGCGTATCAGAACGCGCTGATCTACGCCAAGGACCGCCTGCAGGGGCGCGACGTTACCGGTGCGAAAAACCCGGACGGCCCCGCCGATCCGCTGATCGTGCACCCCGACATCCGCCGCAGCCTCATGGACCAGAAGAGCTTTACCGAGGGCGGGCGCGCCTTCGTTCTCTGGGCCGCGACGATGATTGACCGGTCCCACCGGGCCGGCGACGCGGATGCCGAGGGTCTGGTGTCGCTGCTGACACCGGTGATCAAGGGCTTCCTGACCGACCAGGGCTACGAGATGACGGTCAAGGCCCAGCAGGTCTACGGCGGCCATGGCTACATCGAGGAATGGGGCATGTCGCAGTTCACCCGCGACGCCCGCATCGCGATGATCTACGAGGGCGCGAACGGGGTTCAGGCGCTGGACCTCGTGGGGCGCAAGCTGGCTGCGGACGGCGGCAAGCATGTCATGGCGTTCTTCGAGATCGTCAAGAATTTCATCAGGGACAACAAGGATGTCGACGCGGATTTCGACCGCGACTTCATCGGCCCGCTCAAGGCGGCCTCGAAGGATCTGCAGGCGGCGGGCATGTATTTCATGCAGAACGGCATGCAGAACCCGAACAACGCGCTCTCGGGTTCCTACGACTTCCTGCACATGTTCGGGCATGTCTGTCTGGGGCTGATGTGGGCCCGCATGGCGCAGGCGGCACGCAAGGCCCTTGCGGAAGGCGCCTCGGATGTGGCGTTCTATGAGACGAAGCTGGCCACGGGCCGGTACTACATGGCCCGTCAGCTTCCCGCGACCGGCCTGCACCTTGCGCGCATCCAGTCCGGCGCCGGCCCGGTCATGGCACTGGACGCGGCGAACTTCTGATCGGCGCGGCGGGGCTCCTCGCCCCGCCTCCGCTTATCGGAGAGACCGCCTTGCCCAAACGCTTCCGTCTGACACGCCGATTTCCGATCTCGATGACCGAAGACGGCTATCGCCGTCTGAAGCGTTTCGCACAGGAGGCCGGGCTCGACGAGGGAGAGGCAATTTCATTCCTCTTCGAGAATTTCGACAGCGTGATCGACGAAGACACCTTCGGCCACCGGTTGCGGCTCTTCAACTCGGAACTCGATGCGCGCAAGCGCTGAAACCTGTCGGGAGGACACGGGATGAAACCGGCTTCGGTCTGGATGACGGACGAGCACCGGATGCTCGCCGAGATGACGGCGCAGTTCATCAACACCGAATGGGCGCCGAAATTCGCCAGATGGCGCGACCAGGGCCAGATGGATCCCGAGACATGGCAGGAGGCCGGCGCACTTGGCCTGCTCTGCCCGTCCATCCCCGAGGCCTATGGCGGTCCGGGGGCCGACTTCGGCCATGAGGCCGTCATCCTCATAGAATCCGGGCGCGCCAATCTCGCCAGCTGGGGACAGGGCATCCATTCCGGCATCGTCGCGCATTACATCCTCGCCTATGGCTCGGAAGAGCAGAAGCAGCGCTGGCTGCCGAAGATGGTCACAGGCGAGATCGTGGGCGCGCTGGCCATGACGGAACCCTCGGGCGGATCTGACGTGCAGGCGATCAAGACGCGCGCGATCCGTGACGGCAATGCCTACCGGCTGTCGGGGCAGAAGACATTCATCACCAACGGGCAACACGCCAACCTGATCATCGTCGCCGCCAAGACCGACCCGGCCGAGGGGGCGAAGGGCATCACGATGGTGGTCGTGGAGACGCAGGGCGCGACCGGTTTCAGCCGGGGCCGCAACCTCGACAAGATCGGGCTGCACGCCGCCGATACCTCGGAGCTCTTCTTCGACGATGTCGAGATCGCGCCCGAAAACATCCTTGGCGGCGCCGAGGGTCAGGGTTTCTACCAGATGATGCAGCAGCTCCCGCAAGAGCGGCTGATCATCGGCTGCGGCGCGGTGGGCGCGATGGAGGGCGGGGTCGAGCGGACCATCGCCTATTGCAAGGAACGTCAGGCCTTTGGCGGGCCGCTGACACAGTTCCAGAACACGCGCTTCAAGCTCGCCGAGTGCCAGACCCGGACGACCGTCGCGCGCGCCTTTCTCGACCAGTGCATCGCCGAGCATCTGCGCGGCGAACTGACGGTCGAACGTGCTGCCATGGCGAAATACTGGCTGACCGACACCGAGGGTGAGGTTCTGGACGATTGCCTTCAGCTGCACGGCGGTTACGGGTTTATGCAGGAATATGCCGTCGCCGAGATGTGGGCGGATGCCCGGGTCCAGCGCATCTATGGTGGCACGAACGAGATCATGAAGGAGTTGATCGCCCGCAAGCTCTAAGGCGCGACGCCGCGTTTTGGTGGCGGCGTCGTCGCACGCTCATTAAGCTCCGAACCACAGGGACGACCGGCACGACCTCCGCTCCCCGGTATCTGGGCGGGCCGGAATGAAGAATCCGACAGGAGACGCACGAAATGACGATCAAACTCTACTGCTTCGGCGAAAGCGGAAACGCCTACAAGGCCGCCCTCGCTCTCGAGCTTTCAGGCCTCGACTGGGAACCGGTCAAGGTGGACTTCTTCGGCGGAGAAACCCGCAGGCCCGAGTATCGTGAGGACATCAACGTCATGGGCGAGGTCCCCGTGATGATCGACGGAGACCTACGCCTGACCCAGTCCGGCGTAATCCAGGACTATGTCGCGGAGAAGTCGGGCAAGCTGGGAGGGCGTGACGCGAAGGAACGTCGCGAGATCCTGCGCTGGGTCCTCTGGGACAACCACAAGCTTTCGAGCCAGGCGGGCATGACGCGCTTCCTGATGAACTTCCTGCCCCCCGAAAAGCGGCCGCAGGAGGTGATCGATTTCATGCAGAGCCGGCTCAAGGCCGCCTATGCCGTGCTCGACCAGCACCTCGAGGATCGCGACTGGATCGTCGGCGGCAGCCTGACCAACGCGGACCTGTCCTGCTGCGGCTACCTCTATTACCCCGAGCCCTTCGGCTTCGTGCGCAAGGACTGGATCAACATCGACGCCTGGCTGACACGCCTCAGCGAGCAACCGGGCTGGAAACACCCCTACGATCTGATGCCCGGCAGCCCCGCTGACCGCGCCTGAAGGAGACGACCATGCCCGAGGCCTATATCTATGATGCCCTGCGAACCCCGCGCGGCAAGGGTCGCAAGGACGGCGCCTTGCACGAGGTGACCGCCCTGCGGCTCTCGGCGCTCACCCTGAACGCCTTGAAGGAGCGCAACAATCTCGAAGGCCACGCCGTCGAGGACGTGATCTGGGGCAATGTCACGCAGGTCATGGAACAGGGCGGCTGTCTGGCCCGCTCTGCCGTGCTGGCTTCGGATCTCGATCAATCGATCCCGGGCCTGTCGATCAACCGCTTCTGCGCATCCGGCATGGAAGCGGTCAATCTCGCCGCGAACCAGGTCCGGGGCGGCGCGGGCGAGGCCTATATCGCCGGCGGGGTAGAGATGATGGGCCGCGTGCCGATGGGATCGGACGGGGCCGCCATCGCGGCGGATCCGTCGCTGGCGATGGAGACATATTTCGTCCCGCAGGGCATCAGCGCCGACATCATCGCGACGGAATACGGATTCACCCGCGACGACGCCGATGCGCTGGCCGTGGAAAGCCAGCGCCGGGCGAAGAAGGCATGGGACGAGGGTCGGTTCGACCGGTCCGTGATCACCGTGCGCGACCAGAACGGCCTGCCGATCCTGGATACCGACGAATACATGCGGCCTCAGACCGACATGCAAAGCCTCGGTGCGCTCAATCCGGCATTCCAGGCGATGGGCGAGGCGATGCCGGGCTTCGACAAGGTCGCGATGCTGAAATACCCCCATCTCGAACGGATCGAACACATCCATCATGCGGGAAATTCGTCCGGCATCGTCGATGGCGCGGCGGCACTCCTGATCGGGTCGAAGGAATTTGGCGAACGCCAGGGGCTGAAACCACGCGCCCGGATCCGGGCAACGGCGAAGATCGGCACCGACCCGACCATCATGCTGACCGGCCCGGTCCCGGTCACCGAAAAGCTGCTGGGCGAGACGGGGATGAAGATTGGCGACATCGAACTTTTCGAGGTGAACGAGGCCTTCGCAGCGGTGGTTCTGCGTTTTCTCCAGGCATTCGACGTGGATCACGGCAAGGTCAACGTGAACGGCGGCGCGATCGCCATGGGCCACCCGCTCGGGGCGACCGGCGCGATGATCATCGGCACGCTTCTCGACGAGCTCGAGCGCTCCGACAAGGAGGTCGGGCTCGCCACGCTTTGCATCGCCTCAGGAATGGGGGCGGCAACGGTCATCGAGCGGGTCTAGCCAATGGACGAAGGAGAATTCCGGATCTTTCTCGACAGGATCTCGGACTGCTTCCTGAAAGAGGACTACGGTATGTGGCGCGGCTGCGTCCACCTGCCGTTCAGCATGGTGACGCGAAAGGGCCAAGTGATACTGGAAACGGAGAAGGACTTGCGCGCGAATTTCGAGCTGTATCTGCAGACACACCGAACCTTGCAGGTCGACCAGATCGTGCGCCGCCCGATCGCCATTGACCTCTGCGATGACGGCACCGTTATCGGAACCTACTCCACCGACATCCTGTCGCGAGGCAAGCGTCTCGGTGCCCCCTACATTTCTTCCATGATGCTGATACCCGTCGAAGACGGCTGGAAGATAAATTCAATCCTGAACGCGCGCGGGCCCCATGATGGTGTCCTCAGCGTGCAAGAAGAGGAAAACCCCGGATGACCGACTTCACCATGACAACCGACGCAGATGGCGTCGCCATCATCACCTGGGACGTGCCGGGCCGCTCGATGAACGTGATGTCCCTGGACGGTCTTGCCGAACTCGGCGCGCTGATCGACACGGCGCTTGCCGATGAGGGGGTGCGCGGGATCGTCATCACATCGGGCAAGCCAGACAGCTTCGCAGGGGGCATGGACCTCAACCTGCTCGCCCGGATGCGCGAGGACGCCGGCGACGATCCGGCGAAGGGACTCTTCGAGGGCGTGATGAGGATGCACGCGCTCCTGCGCAAGATCGAGCGCGCGGGGATGGACCCGAAGACGCTGAAAGGCGGCAAACCGATCGCGGCCGCCCTGCCCGGCACCGCCGCCGGTATCGGGCTGGAACTGCCGCTTGCGACGCATCGCATCTTCGCCGCCGAGAACCCGAAGGCCCGCATCGGCCTGCCCGAGATCATGGTCGGCATCTTCCCCGGCGCTGGCGGCACGACGCGCATTTCGCGCAAGCTGGGCGCGATGGCCGCAGCACCCGTCCTTCTGGAAGGCAAGATGATGTCGCCCGGCGATGCCAAAGCCGCGGGCATCATTGACGAGGTGGTCGCAGATCCCCTCGGCGCCGCCCGCGACTGGGTCCTGAGCGCGAAGGATGCCGATCTGGTCAAGCCCTGGGATGCCAAGGGCTACAAGATGCCCGGCGGCGCGCCCTATCACCCGGCGGGGTTCATGACCTTCGTGGGTGCGTCGGCGATGGTCAACGGCAAGACGAAGGGAGCCTTTCCGGCCGCCAGAGCACTGCTTTCGGCGGTCTACGAGGGCGCGCTGGTGGATTTCGACACCGCACTGCGGATAGAGGCGCGCTGGTTCACCTCTGTCCTGATGAACCCGACATCCTCGGCCATGATCCGCTCGCTCTTCGTCAACAAGGAAGCGCTCGAGAAAGGCGCCGTGCGCCCAGAGGGCGTCGATGACCAGAAGGTCCGCAAGCTCGGCGTCCTGGGCGCGGGCATGATGGGCGCGGGCATTGCGCTTGTCTCTGCTCAGGCCGGCATCGAGGTGGTGCTGATCGACCGCAGCCAGGAGGCCGCCGACAAGGGCAAGGCATATGCGGAAAGCTATTTCGACAAGGGCATCCAGCGCCGCAAGACCACGCCGGAGAAGAAGGAGGCGGGGCTCGCGCTGATCACCCCCACGGCCGATATCGACGCGCTGAAGGGGTGCGACCTGATCATCGAGGCAGTCTTCGAGGATCCGAAGGTGAAGGCCGAGATGACCCAAAGGGTCGAGGCGGTCATTCCCGAGAGCTGCATCTTTGCCTCCAACACCTCGACCCTGCCGATCACCGGGCTGGCGAAGGCGTCCTCGCGACCGGAACAGTTCGTCGGCATCCACTTCTTCTCGCCGGTCGAGCGCATGGCCCTTGTCGAGATCATCCGCGGCGAGCGAACCGGCGACCGCGCCGTTGCCAAGGCGCTGGATTATGTGCGTCAGATCCGCAAGACGCCGATCGTGGTCAACGACGCGCGCTTCTTCTACGCCAACCGATGCATCATCCCCTACCTGAACGAGGGCCTGCGCCTGCTGACCGAAGGCGTCGTGCCACAGCTTGTCGATCACGCGGCGGAAATGCTCGGCTTCCCCGTCGGACCGATCCAGCTTACCGACGAGACCAGCATCGATCTGGGGGCCAAGATTGCGAGAGCGACGAAAGAGGCAATGGGCGGTGATTATCCCGAGAGCCCCGCAGACGATCTGGTCTTCTGGATGGAAGATCAGGGGCGCCTGGGCCGCAAGGCAAATGCCGGATTCTTCGACTACGATGAAAAGGGCAAGCGGCAGGCCTACTGGAAGGGACTTGCCGAGCATTACCCGCCCGCCGCGACACAGCCGCCGCTGCGCGAGGTTCAGGACCGCTTGCTTTTCGTGCAGGTCCTCGAAGCCGTACGTGCGCTGGAGGAAGGAGTGTTGATGGACATCCGCGAAGGCGACGTCGGCGCGATCCTGGGCTGGGGTTTCGCGCCCTCCTCGGGCGGTCCCTTCTCCTGGCTCGACATGGTGGGCGCACCCTATGCGGCGGAACGCTGCGACCAGCTGGCCGAGGCCTACGGCCCGCGCTTTGCCTGTCCGCCACTGCTGCGGGAGATGGCCGAGAGGAACCGGAAATTCTACAGCCACTTCGGGAAGAGCGAAGAAGCCGCTTGACGTTCATTAACAGCATGTTGCAACGGCAAACTCATACATGACATGAATTGACGTGCATGGCGGCGCGCGCGCGGGACGTTTGACGCTCGCGATCCGTTGAACGGATCGGACAGCGTGCCGCCCTATCCCCCGAGGCGGCCGAACCTGCTCCTCCGTCGCCGCAGGAAAACCCCGGCGGTCGAATTTCCCTTGTTCTCCCCGGACCCTGTCATATCGTGGCGGCAACATCACGTGCGCCGGGAGAGGGGGGACCGCCATGGGCTGGCTGCAGGACGAGAGCGGACTGGACAAATGCGCGGCAAACCATGTTCCGCTGACCCCCCTGTCGCATCTCCAGAGGGCGGCGGACGTGTTTGCTGACAGGCTTGCGGTCGTCTATCGCGGCCATCGCGTGACCTATGCGGACTATCGGCGACGCTGCTCGCGCCTTGCGTCCGGCCTTGCGAAACTCGGGGTCCAGCCGGGAGACGTCGTCGCCACGCTGCTTCCAAACGTTCCGGCGCAGGCCGAGGCCCATTTCGGTGTCCCGGCATGCGGAGCGGTGCTCAATACCATCAACACCCGGCTCGACGTAGACACCGTGAGCTACATATTCGACCATGGCGGCTCCAAGGTGGCCCTGGTCGACAGCCAGTTCATGCGACTGGCAGAAGACGCCGTCGCCCATATGGACGGCCCCGGACCTGTCCTGATCGAGGTGCCAGACGAGCAAGCCGGGCACCCGGCCACAGGGTCCCACCGCACCTATCTCGACCTTCTCGACACCGGGGATCCGTCATTCCGCTGGGTCATGCCCGAAGACGAGTGGGAGAGCCTCGCGCTCAATTACACCTCCGGCACGACCGGACGCCCGAAAGGCGTCGTCTATCATCACCGGGGCGCCTATCTCATGACGATGGGCACGGTGATCTCCTGGCGCATGGTTCTGCATCCGGTCTACCTTGCGATCGTGCCGCTCTTCCACTGCAACGGCTGGAACCATACCTGGATGATGCCGGTGGTCGGCGGCACATTGGTTTGCTGCCGCGACATAACCGCTGCCAACATCTTCGAGGCAATCGCGGATGAGGGCGTGACCCATTTCGGCGGCGCGCCCATCGTCCTGAACATGCTTGTGAATGCCCCTGACTCCGAGCGTCGCGCCTTCGACCATCCGGTCGAGATCTTCACCGCGGGTGCCCCGCCCGCTCCGGCGACACTGGCCAAGACCGAAGCGCTCGGCTTCAACGTCACCCAGGTCTACGGGCTGACCGAAACCTACGGGCATGTGACCGAATGCATCTGGCGCGCTGAGAAATGGAGCGGTCTTGCCGCCCAGGACCGGGCCGCCGTCAAGGCCCGCCAGGGGGTGGCGATGCCGATGATGGAGGACATCCATGTCGCCCATGACGACATGACGCCTGTGGCGCGTGACGGTCGGACACAGGGCGAGATCGTGATGCGCGGCAACGCGGTGATGAAAGGCTATCTGAAGAACCCCGAAGCGACGCAGGATGCCTTCCGCGGCGGATATTTCCATTCGGGAGACATCGCCGTGCAGCACCCGGACGGATACATGCAGATCCAGGATCGGGCGAAGGACATCATCATCTCCGGCGGCGAGAACATCTCGTCCGTGGAGGTCGAAGGTGTTCTTATGGGCCACGACGACGTCCTGCTGGCTGCCGTGGTCGCCAAGCCCGACGACAAATGGGGCGAAATCCCATGCGCCTTTGTCGAACTGAAACCCGGTGCAAGGATCAGCGAAAACGACCTCATCGCATTCGCCCGAAGGACACTCGCAGGCTTCAAGGCCCCGAAAAAAGTCGTGTTCGTGGAACTTCCAAAGACTTCAACGGGAAAGATCCAGAAGTTCGAGTTGCGCCGGATCGCTGCGGAACTCTGAGATCGGCCACGCGATCGCCTGTTTCAGCGGTCTGCGCTATCATTTATCGGATATTCTGTTCGCAGAATGAACCGTATCGACGCGAAATGCATGTCATATTCGAACATCGGGTATGTCTGGCTGTCGGTCATTGCCTCGGCCCGACCGCGACCGGCGGGTGCATTGCCCCGGGGACCTCACGTGGTAGACTGCGGCAAAACATTTCCGAGCAGAAATTCGCGCCATGACGGCCCTGAAGAAATACGCCCGCATCGAAGCCTCGGCGCTCTGGCGTCCTGACCCGCAGAGCCAGCGGCGCGAGGTCATCGTGTCGATCGGGAATGCGACGCTGGTGGTTTCGGACCTCAAGGATCAGGCTCTTGCCCACTGGTCGCTCGCAGCCGTACAACGCAGCAACCCCGGCCAGCACCCTGCGATCTTCTTCCCCGACGGCGATCCCGGCGAGACGCTCGAGCTTGCTGCGGATGAGTCCGACATGATCGAGGCCATCGAAAAGCTGCGTCGCGCGGTGGAACGCAGACGCCCCCGCTCCGGACGCCTGCGCTGGCTCGGCGTCACCTTCTCGATTGTCGCCGTCATGGGTGCAGCCGCCTTCTGGCTGCCCGGGGCGATTGTGGACCACACGGTCAGCGTAGTGCCGCAGGTCAACCGCGCCGAGATCGGCGAGGCCCTGATGCGCCGCATCGAACGCCTGAGCGGTCCCGCGTGCTCGGACCCGGACGGTGTCCGCTCGCTGCGCAAGCTCAGGGCGCGCCTGCGCAGCGGCCCGATCAGCATTCTACTGTCCGGGCCCGTCAATGCCCTGCACCTGCCGGGAGGCCGGATCGTCCTGAACCGGGGGCTGGTGGAGGACTACGAAGAGCCCGATGTGGCCGCGGGCTACATCGTCGCCGAGACGCAGCTTGCCAGGGATCGCGACCCGCTTCGCGAGATGCTTGAGGCGTTGGGGCCCTGGACCGGCTTCCGCCTGCTGACGACCGGCGGCGTGGATGAGGACACGCTCGATGCCTACGCCGTGATGCTGCTGAGCGAGGATGCAGATGCGGCAAACACCGGCAGGCTGCTCGATGCCTTCGCAGAGGCGGAGGTGCGCAGCACGCCCTACGCCTATGCGCGCGATATCAGCGGCGAAAGCACGGTGGCGCTGATAGAAGCCGATCCGATGGCCCGAAAGGAAGCGCCGCCGCTCCTGAGCGATGCCGACTGGCTCCGGCTTCAGGGTATCTGCGGCGGCTAGGAATGCCTAGTTGCGCAGGAATGCCTCAGAGAATCCGGCTTTCTGAACCGTCCCGAGGGCCGAATGCAATTCACGCTCGCGCTGAAAGGGGCCTGCGACAAGTGTGAAGTAGCGCTTGCCCTGCCGCTTGGCGATCTTGAGCCGCACGGGAAGGCCGAGACGCTGAACCATGCGGGCGGTATCCATCGCGACACCCTTCTGCTTGAAGACGGCGACCTGAACGTATCGCCCGGGCAGCTTCGGCGCGGGCCGCAGATCCTTTTGCGGGCCGGCCATGTCCCTGGGCACGCTGCGGGACGAATAGGTCACCCGGCCGGGATTCGGCTGCACGACCTTGACCACCCGACCTTCTTTCCAGCTCAGCGTGACGGTGCCCAGATCGCGGGTCTGGGTGGCGGTATCGGTATATGGATAGACAAGCGCGACCGTCTCGGTCACATCATTCCCCGAGTCCACGTCGACCAGGCGCCGCGGCACCGTGTCGGTCCAGACCAGTCGGGTCTGCGCGATCCCGGCCAGCGTCTGCTCGGCCCGGTGCGGATTGAGGCGATCGTCCTCCCAGACAGTGCGGTAGCCCTTCGGAACCGAAACGTTCAACGCGTTCTGCCTGGCCTCCCAGACATGGCGCGGCACGACACGCGTCTGCTGGGTAAGGGGAGCCGGACCGGACGGACGCGCCGCCGGCGCCCTGGTTCGCGTCACGTTGCGTGCCGGTGCGGCGGAATGCCTTGTCGATGCGGGGCTTGCAGCAGTAACGACGATCTCGGCCGGAGCGCTGGCGGGCATGGCGGACGCGGTTGACGGGGCCGTCGGCTCGAAACCGCAAAGCACCTTCCGGTCGCTTCCGAGCCGTGGGATCCAGACCACCGCATCACCGACACCCCCGCGCGAGAAGGCACAGCCGGCGCTGTCGACGTATTGTTTTTCGACATAACTCACGGGAGGGATTTCTGCCGGTCGAGACATGTCCTGCGCCAGGCTCGCAGCCCCGGTGGACCCCACGAAAGCCGATGCAAATACGAATACTCTATGTAAATTCATGATCGCCCCCACGATATATGGTGGCAGCATGCGAAAATCCTCCTGAGCTGGCAAGTCTGGAACGGCCAAGACCTGCACGCGAGGAGTTAATATTTACTTAGTGCCGAACATCCGATCACCTGCGTCGCCCAGCCCCGGCACGATGTAGCCTTTTTCGTTCAGCCGCTCGTCGAGGGCAGCGGTCACGATCGGCACGTCGGGATGGGCCTCCTTCATGCGCGCCACGCCCTCGGGCGCGGCCAGCAGACAGAGAAACCTCAACTGGGTCGCTCCGGCCTTCTTCAGCAGCTCGATGGCGGCGACGGATGAATTGCCGGTGGCCAGCATCGGATCAAGTGCGATCACCATGCGGTTGTCGAGACCTTCGGGGACCTTGAAATAGTACTGGACCGGCTGCAGCGTGTCTACGTCTCGGTAGAGGCCGACAAACCCGACACGCGCCGAGGGAATGAGCTCGAGCACCCCGTCAAGCAGGCCGTTGCCCGCCCTCAGGATCGAGATCAGGGCCAGCTTCTTGCCGTCCAGGGCCGGTGCCTCCATCTCCTGCAGCGGCGTCTGCACCCGGATCCTCGTCATCGGAAGGCCACGCGTGACCTCGTAGGCGAGCAGCTGGCTGATCTCGCGCAGGAGCTGGCGGAAGGTGGCGGTCGACGTCTCCCTGTCGCGCATGATCGTCAGCTTGTGCTGAACCAGCGGGTGATCGACGATTGTAAGATGATCCGACATGCCCGTGCCTTTCCGATTGTCCGGGGACGATCTAGACGCCAAGGCGGGCCGGGCGCAAGCCTGCGGCGGCGGACCGGCGCCGGCATGGATGGGTCAGGGCGGCGAAAGTTGCGCCACCATGCGCGCGGCCTGACGCAGGTCCGCCCCGAAGAGCGCCGTTTCCTGTGCCTGACGGTCAGGGTCCGGCAGCCTCAGAAGATAGCTCGGGTGCACCGTCACCAGAAGCGGCGTCCCGTCGCGCGTTTCCTCCAGCCCGCCCCTGCGCTTCATCAGATCCCGGCGGGACCCGGTCAGGCTTTCAAGCGCAGTCCCTCCCATCGCGAGGATCAGCCGGGGTCGGATCATTTCCTGCTCCTGCTCGATCCACCAGCGGCAGTGATCGATCTCGCTCCGGTCCGGCGACTGGTGGACCCGCCGCTTTCCGCGCGGGACGAACTTGAAATGCTTGACCGCGTTGGTGACATAGGCGCGCGCGCGGTCGAGACCGGCCTCGGCGGCGATACGATCGAAAAGCGCGCCGGCCGGGCCGACGAACGGGCGCCCTTCGAGATCCTCGCGATCGCCCGGCTGCTCGCCGACAATCATCAGGGGCGCGTCCGATGGCCCTTCACCCGGCACAACCTGGGTGGCGTCGCGCCAGAGCGGGCAGCGGCGGCACCCCCCAAGGGAGTGCAGGAACGCCTCCCGGTCGCCCACGGGCGCAGGTTTCACGCGCTCGGCGGCGAGCCTGCCCGCAATCCGCGCCGCGCGGGCCGGAACCGGGTTCGGCGCCGCCTCGAGCATCAGTGCCGCGCGTCGGCGTGCGCCGGTCACAAGCTCTGGGATCAATGCGGCCTCCGGCAGGTTGCGCCAGTACTTCCTGGGCATTTCGGCCTGCATCGCCTTCACCTTCAACCGGGCGGGATTGAAGATATTCCGGAAATAGGTTCGCCAGAGCTCTTCAGCCGCGTCTTCCGGCAGGGGGGGCCTGGCAGAGCCCGGACCGAAGCGCAGCCTGCCATCCTCGAAATGCGCGCCGAGGTCGGGTGTCAGGATCGACCAGTCCATGTCGCCGAAGCGCCTTGCGAAGAAGGGCGTCGCGGGCTCCACGACGAGATGTGTCGGCTCGAACCAGGCCGCGAAGCGACGGCGGGGCGCATCCGGATCGCCGGTCTCGCGGAAGCGCACGAAGGCGTGCATCTTGTGGATATCCCGCCGGACGGCCTTTGCCATGCCCTCAAGCCTCGCAACACGCGGATCGCCCCGGTCAGCGATCAGGCGCGGATCCCGGCGCACCGCGAGCAGAAGCGCATAGACCAGCGCGAAGCGTTGCGGGTCGCGATGCCATATGACCGTGCGCGCAAGGTTCAGGAAGGCGGCCGGCACGGTGCCGGATGCGCCTTCCCGCGGATCGATTGCCTTGGGGGGTGAAGCGGCTGTCGAAAAGAGATCCGCGGCCTCGGCTGCGCCTCTTTGCCATAGCACCTCTTCCGCCGGCACGCCTTCGGCCATCAGTCCCCGCGCGGCGCTTCTCCATGCCTCGAACGTCCCGACTTCGGGCAGCACGATCCGGCGCATCAGATCAGCAGGAGCTGTTCCGGGGGCGGCGCGAAGCGGGCGCGCAAGCCGGCCGAGTCCGTCAAGCCGCGCGGCGTCCAGTCGGGCAGGCTGATGAAGGGACGCGCATGATCGAGCCGCGCGCCCATCCGGGCAAGATCGTCATGGCGCACGGTCCTGTGGCGTCGCGTGGCAAGGATGCGCGCGACGGTCTTGGTGCCCAGACCCGGGACACGCAAGAGCATCTCTCTGGACGCCCGGTTGATGTCGAGCGGGAAGTGCTGCCGGTTCTGCAATGCCCAGGCGAGTTTCGGATCGACCTCCAGATCGAGTTGCCCGTCCGGCAACGATGTCGCGATCTCGTCCACACCGAACCCGTAGAAGCGCAAGAGCCAGTCAGCCTGGTAGAGCCTGTGCTCGCGCATCAGGGGCGGCCGGATCAGCGGCAGCGCCGCCGAGGCATCGGGAATGGGCGAGAACGACGAATAATACACACGCTTCAGCCCGTAGCTTGCGTAAAGCCGCGTCGCGCTCTTGAGGATCGTTGCATCATTCGCCGCGTCCGCTCCCACGATCATCTGGGTCGACTGGCCGGCCGGCGCGAACCTGGCGGGCCGCTTGCCGGTATGACTGCGCTCCCTGCTGCCTTCGCGCAGAAGCCGCACGTCCGCCATCGCCTTGCGGATCTGGTCAGGCGATTTCTCGGGGGCATAGTCCTTCACGCCGCTGTCGGTCGGCAGCTCGACATTGATCGACAGCCTGTCGGCAAAAAGCCCTGCCTCCTCGATCAGTTCCTTCGCCGCATCGGGAATGGTCTTGAGATGGATATAGCCACGAAAGCCGTGGTCCTGGCGCAAGGATTTCGCGATCCGGACCATGTCCGCCATGGTGTCATCGGGCGAGCGAATGATGCCGGATGAAAGGAACAACCCTTCGATGTAGTTGCGCCGGTAGAACTCGAGCGTAAGCTTCACCACCTCTTCGGGAAGGAAACGCGCCCGCTCTACCGACGAGCTGACCCTGTTCACGCAATAGGCGCAGTCATAGATGCAGAAATTCGTCATCAGGATCTTCAGGAGGCTGATGCAGCGACCATCCGGCGCATAGGCGTGACAGATGCCCGAGCCCGTGACCGAGCCAAGCCCCTTGCCATCCCGGCTGTCGCGCCTGGTCCCCCCGCTGGAAGCGCAGGAGGCGTCATATTTCGCTGCATCCGAAAGAATCGCGAGCTTTTGCTGAAGGGTCGGCCTGGTCATGATGTTCATCATATGTTCCGAAGACCGGAATGGGCAATGAACTGTGACATACGTTTGCGTGAAAGATGCCCGATCAGATCTGACCGGACGGAGAGATCCCGAGATGGCCCGCCACGATCCGCGCGACGTCGGCGAAACCGATCTGGCCCAGCTCACCCGCCGCCTGCCCCCTGATCAGGACCGGGACGCGCTCGCGCGTGTGATCCGAACCGATCCAGGTCGGATCGTTGCCGTGATCGGCGGTCAGCACCAGCAGGTCGTCCTCGCGCAGCTTCGGCAGAAGCGCTGCGATTCCGGCGTCGAACCATTCCAGCGCGCGGGCATAGCCGCTGACGTCGCGTCGGTGGCCGTAGAGGCTGTCGAACTCCACGAAATTCGCGAAGGTGAGGCTGCCATCGCCCGCCTCCGCCACCAGGTCGTGAAGATGCGCCATCAGCGCCGCGTCCGATCCCTTGCGCAGATCGTCGATTCCTGCCATCGAGAAGATGTCGCCGATCTTGCCCACGGCATGGACCCTGCCGCCGGCATCCTGGACCCAGTTGGTCAGCACCGGGGCCGGAGGTGCGATGGCGAAGTCGCGCCGGTTGGTCGTGCGGGTGAAACCGGTCTCCGGATCGCCGAGGAAGGGTCGTGCGATGACGCGGCCGACCTTCATCTCATGCAGCACCGGCGCCAGATCCTCACAGAGCTTTAACAGGCGCCCAAGACCGAAGGTCTCTTCATGCGCCGCGATCTGGAAGACGGAATCGGCGGAGGTGTAGCAGATCGGCTCGCCGGTCGACATGTGTTGCCGCCCGAGCCGCCCGATGATCTCGGTGCCCGAGGCATGACAGTTGCCGAGGATCGCGCCGACCCCTGCGGCCTCGCAGACCTTCTCGACCAGCGCAGGTGGAAAGCTTTCGTTCTCGTTCTCGAAGTAAGTCCACTCCCACGGCACCACGAGACCGGCAAGTTCCCAGTGACCCGACGGCGTGTCCTTTCCCTGCGAAACCTCGGTCGCCGCACCCCAGCTGCCTTCGGGTTCCGCATCGAGTCCGGGTGCATCTATGCCGCTTGCGAGCCGCACCGCAGCGCCAAGGCCCATCGCGTCGAGAGTCGGCAGGCAGAGCGGGCCGTTTCGGCCCGCGTTCGCCTCGCCGTCCGCACAGGCCTGCGCGATATGTCCGACGGTGTTGGCGCCAAGATCGGACCTGTCGCCATTGTGGAACGAGGACGCATCCGGCGCACCGCCGATACCGACCGAATCCATCACCACGAGGAAGGCGCGCGCCATCAGGCGATCCTTTCATGCACGAGTTCCGGCGGCGTTACCGCCTCGTCGCCGATCGCGATCGCGTCCCGGATCCGCGCAACCGCCCGGTCCGCCGCGTCAGGGCGCGCGGCATGCACCCGGGCAAGCGGCTGGCCCTTCTCGACGCGCTGGCCCAGACGAACCACCTGCGCGAGCCCCACGGCGGGGTCGATGCCGTCGGTCTCGCGCATGCGGCCGCCGCCAAGACCCACGACCGCGAGCCCCAGCGCCTCTCCATCGATGGACGTGACCGTGCCGGACTGCCGCGCGCTCACTTCCCGGATGACGGTGGCCTCGGGAAGGAACCGCGCCCAGTTGTCGATGAATTCGACCGGACCGCCCAGACCCGCGATCATCCGCCCGAACCGCTCGGCCGCGCGCCCGTCGCCGATGGCGTCAGAGATCATCCGGGCCCCCGCTGCCTCGTCCGCAGCCAGGCCGCCCCGCGCCAGAAGCAGGGCACCCAGCGTCACGGTCAGATCGAAAAGCGCTCCGCGTTCGCCACAGGTCAGCACGCGCATCACCGCCTCGATTTCAAGCGCATTGCCGAGCGCAGGCGCAAGCGGCTGGCTCATGTCGGAGACAAGGGCCGAGGCAGGACATCCGGCAGCGTTGGCGGTCTCGACCAGCGCGCGCGCCAGCGCCCGGGCACCGGGAATATCCTTCATGAAGGCGCCGCTGCCGACCTTCACGTCGAGCACGAGACCATCGAGCCCGCCCGCCAGCTTCTTCGACAGGATCGAGGCCGTGATCAGATCGAGGCTGTCCACCGTCGAGGTGACATCGCGCACGGCGTAGAGCCGGCGGTCCGCGGGCGCGATCTCGGCCGTCGCACCCACGATCGCGCATCCCGCGCGGGTGACGAGCTCGCGGAACTGCTCCTCCTCGATCCGGGTCGAGACGCCCGGGATCGCCTCGAGCTTGTCGAGGGTGCCACCGGTGTGCCCCAGACCGCGCCCCGAGATCATCGGAACATATGCCCCGCTGGCAGCCAGCGCGGGGGCGAGAACCAGCGAGACGCAATCGCCGACCCCGCCTGTGGAATGCTTGTCGAGCACGGGCCCATCGAGATCCCAACTCAGCACCCGGCCCGAGTCCCGCATGGCAAGCGTCAGTGCGGTCCGGGCCTCGGGATCGAGCCCGACAAGGCAGACCCCCATCGCGAAAGCCCCGGCCTGCGCATCGCTGACCGATCCGTCCGCAAGGCCCCTGGCCATCCAGTCAAGATGGTGCGCGCCCGGCGCTTCGCCCCGCCGCAGCAATGCAAGGATCTCCTGCGCGCTCATTCGCCGCGTTTCATATGCGCCGGCCCGAAGGCGCCGGGCAGCAGCTCTCCAAGCGTCATGCGCATTTCCTCTCCGTCCGCGCCCGCCATCGTCACCACCACATCCGACTCGCCGAACTCGGCGAGCTTCTGGCGGCATCCGCCGCAGGGCGTGACGGGCATCGCGGAGGCGGCAGTGACGTAGACCTCGGCAAGCCTGCGCTGTCCCGCCGCCACCATCGCCGCGATCGCGCCCGCCTCGGCGCAGGTCCCTTCCGGATAGGCGACGTTCTCGACATTGCAGCCGACGAAGATGCGCCCGTCGTCCGCGCGGATCGCCGCACCCACGTGGAAATTCGAATAGGGGGCATAGGCATTCTTGCCTGCCTCGGCGGCCGCCGCCCTGAGATCGTCCGACATTTTCGTCTCCTTGCGCTCCCGGAACCGCCAACCGGCATCCGGCGTTGCGTTCATGCAATCCTAGAGGGCATTCACCATGGAAAAAACCCGGCAGAACCCGATAATCGCCGCCGCCGCCTCTGGCGAGGCGATAGACCTCGGAGAGAAGGCACCGACGGAGATGAGCGACGAGACGGCTGCCCGTCTGCGCGCGCTCTGCGAGCAGACCGGAGAGCCGTTCGACACGGCTTTGACCGAAGATCAGGCGCTGGAACGTATCGAGGCGCTTGAAGAGAAGAGCTGAGGTTCATTGTACCCCTCGCCGTGACCGCCGCATGATGGTTGTCAGCGGAATGATGGCTGCGACCTGTTCGACCCCACTCCGCAGCCGACGCACCCCGAATTGAGCCACATACGCGTCCTCTGAGCCGCGGGTGCTGTCTGATAACACGCTCAGCGGCTTGCCTCATTGCCCTGCCACCTTGGCCACATCATGCGGCGGCGCGCTTATTGCGCAGATGCTTTCGGCCATGGTCCCTCCCCTTGCGGCGCGCCGACTTTGCGCGTTGGTAGTCCGGTTGACAACCCGGACCCGGCGGCACGGGCGTGCTGGCCGCTTGGCCTCTCGCGCGGAATGGTTTAGCACCAAACCAATTTCTCGCCGAGGAGCGCGCGCCGATGACCGACAGTTCGAACCAGCGGCAGGCCGCGCTCGACTATCACGAATTCCCCAAGCCCGGAAAGCTCGAGATCCGCGCCACGAAGCCGCTGGCAAACGGTCGCGACCTGTCCCGGGCCTATTCCCCCGGCGTGGCGGAGGCCTGTCTCGAGATCAAGGCCGATGCCGCCAACGCGGCGCGCTACACCGCGCGGGGCAATCTTGTGGGTGTCGTGTCGAACGGAACCGCCGTTCTGGGGCTCGGCAACATCGGAGCGCTGGCCTCGAAGCCGGTGATGGAGGGCAAGGCGGTGCTCTTCAAGAAATTCGCCGGCATCGACTGCTTCGACATCGAACTGAACGAGCCCGACCCCGAGAAGCTGGCCGAGATCGTCTGCGCGCTTGAGCCGACCTTCGGAGCGATCAACCTCGAGGACATCAAGGCCCCCGACTGCTTCACCGTCGAACGGATCTGCCGCGAGCGGATGAACATTCCCGTCTTCCACGACGACCAGCACGGCACCGCCATCGTCGTCGGAGCTGCCGCGAAGAACGCGCTGCATGTGGCAGGGAAGAATTTCGAGGACATCAGGATCGTTTCGACAGGCGGCGGCGCGGCAGGGATTGCCTGCCTGAAGATGCTGCTGAAACTCGGCGTGAAGCGCGAGAACGTGTGGCTCTGCGACATCCACGGCCTTGTCTACGAGGGCCGCGCGGAGGACATGAACCCCATCAAGGCCGAGTTCGCCCAGGCGTCCGACCTCCGCACCCTGGACGACGTGATCGGCGGCGCGGACCTTTTCCTCGGCCTGTCCGGTCCCGGCGTGCTGACACCGGAGATGGTCGCGAAGATGGCGCCGCGCCCGATCATCTTCGCGCTGGCGAACCCGACGCCCGAGATCCTGCCCGACATCGCCCGTCAGGTCGCGCCGGATGCGATCATCGCCACCGGGCGCTCCGACTTTCCCAATCAGGTCAACAACGTCCTGTGCTTTCCCTTCATCTTCAGAGGGGCGCTCGACGTCGGCGCGACGACGATCAACGACGAGATGGAACTGGCCTGCATCGACGGCATCGCGGCCCTTGCCCGGGCCACCACCTCGGCCGAGGCGGCTGCCGCATACAAGGGCGAACAGCTCACCTTCGGTGCGGACTACCTGATACCGAAGCCCTTTGATCCCCGTCTCGTAGGGGTCGTCTCGTCCGCGGTGGCACGGGCGGCGATGCAAACCGGCGTGGCGACGCGGCCGATCGAGGACCTCGACGCCTACCGCCAGAAGCTCGACAACTCGGTGTTCAAGTCCGCCCTTCTCATGCGCCCCGTGTTCCAGTCGGCCCGCTCGGCGCCGCGCCGCATCGTGTTTGCGGAAGGCGAGGACGAGCGCGTGTTGCGCGCGGCGCAGGCCGTTCTCGAGGAAACCGTCGAACGTCCGATCCTGATCGGGCGCCCGGAGGTGATCGAGACCAGGATCGAACGCGCCGGGCTCACCATGCGGATGGAACAGGATTTCGACCTCGTGAACCCCGAGAACGATCCGCGCTACCGGGACTATTGGGGCACCTATCACGATATCATGGCCCGGCGCGGCGTGTCGCCGGACATCGCGCGTGCGATCATGCGGACAAACACCACCGCGATCGCCGCCGTCATGGTGCATCGCGGCGAAGCCGAGAGCCTGATCTGCGGGACATTCGGGGAATACCGCTGGCATCTCAACTACGTCACACAGGTGCTCGGGAGCGGACGGCTGCGTCCGCACGGAGCGCTCTCGATGATGATCCTCGAGGACGGGCCACTGTTCCTGGCGGATACCCACGTCCATTCGCAGCCCACGCCGGAACAGCTGACCGAGATCGCCATAGGCGCGGCGCGACACGTGCGCCGCTTCGGCATCGAGCCCAAGATCGCCTTCTGCTCGCAAAGCCAGTTCGGCAGCCAGGAGGGCGGCTCTGCCGAGGGGCTCAGGACTGCGATCGCCCTGCTGGACGCGCAGGAACGCGATTTCTGCTACGAGGGCGAGATGAACATAGATGCCGCCCTTGATCCTGAACTGCGCCACCGCCTTTTCCCCGCCAACAGGATGGAGGGAGCGGCCAACGTGATGATCTTCGCCCACGCGGACGCGGCTTCCGGCGTGCGCAACATCCTCAAGATGAAGGGCGGCGGCCTCGAAGTCGGGCCGATCCTGATGGGCATGGGCAACCGGGCACATATCGTCACGCCCTCGATCACCGCACGCGGGCTTCTCAACGTGGCGGCCATCGCGGGCACGCCGGTCGCGAACTACGGGTAACGCGTTTGTCGGTTGATCCGCCGGCACGCCCCCGTGCAACCTCGGAGGGCGCTGCTGGGACCATGGAGGCCATCTTGAGACGTTTGGCACCTCTTCTTGCCGTTCTCGCGTCCGCGACGCTGACCGCCTGCACGGAAGTCGCGGACCGGACCACGGGCGTCATCACCGTCGATGGCTTCGATTACAGGACGGTGACCACCGAGATCGTCGACGACGGCCGGCGCTTCGCGAAGACCGACGTGCTGGTGCACGGGCACAAGGTGGGCTGCAATCCCACCATTGCCGGCACCTGCGAGGAGGCCGTGCGCCGCGGTCAATGGATCATGGGGCGGCCCGACGATACGCCCGGCCTCGACATGTACGGCTACTATCCCCTGCAGTAGGGCTGATTCGCACGATCGGACCGGAAATTCTGCAAAACAGCCCGCACTTCGACGGCGGGCTGCAAACTTTCCGCGGGTTTGCAAATTTTGCCCGGCTGTCGCTGCGCCGCTCTCGCCCCGGCCATCGGCGCGCTGCCACATTCTGACGGCAATGGACTTGCCGGAACCTCTGCCGCTGCGTAACACCTTGCCAGACCTGGGAGGAGAAAAAACATGGGCTATGCCGAGACATACCGGGAAAGCATGGATGATCCCGAAGGCTTCTGGATGCGGCAGGCCGAAGCCATCGACTGGGTGAAACCGCCCAGCAGGGCGCTCTTCGAGCGCGGCGGGGGCCTCTACGAATGGTACGCCGACGGGCTGGTGAACGGCTGCCACAATGCCGTCGACCGCCATGTCGAGGCGGGACGGGGCGACCAGCCCGCCATCATTCACGACAGCCCCATCACCGGCACTTCCTCCACCACCACCTATGCCGAGCTGCGCGACAGCGTGGCCCGTCTGGCCGGGGCGCTTGCGGCGCGCGGCGTGGCGAAGGGCGACCGGGTCATCATCTACATGCCGATGGTGCCCGAGGCGCTGCACGCCATGCTCGCCTGCGCCCGGATCGGGGCGATCCATTCCGTCGTCTTCGGCGGGTTTGCCGCCAACGAACTGGCCGTGCGGATCGACGACTGCCAGCCAAAGGCGATCCTTGCCGCCTCCTGCGGACTCGAGCCGGCGCGCGTCGTGCCCTACAAGCCCCTGCTCGACGGCGCCATCGAACTCGCGACACACAAGCCCGACTTCTGCATGATCCTGCAGCGCGAGCAGCAGCGCGCCACCCTCACCGAGGAACGCGACATCGACTGGCACATGGCGCAGGATGGCGTCGCGCCCGCCGACTGCGTGCCCGTCGAAGGCAGCCACCCAGCCTATATCCTTTATACCTCGGGTACCACTGGCGCGCCGAAGGGCGTCGTCCGGGCGACCGGAGGCCATCTGGTGGCCCTGCACTGGTCGATGAAGAACATCTACAACGTCGATCCCGGCGACGTCTTCTGGGCCGCCTCCGACGTCGGCTGGGTCGTGGGACATTCCTACATCTGCTACGCGCCGCTCGTGCATGGCAACACGACCGTCGTATTCGAGGGCAAGCCCGTCGGCACGCCCGATGCCGGTACGTTCTGGCGCGTCATCTCGCAACACAACGTGCGCAGCTTCTTCACCGCCCCCACAGCCATCCGGGCGGTCAAGCGCGAGGACCCGAATGGGCTCGAATGCGCAAAGTACGATCTTTCGGGACTGCGCGGGCTTTATCTTGCAGGCGAGCGCGCCGATCCCGACACGATCGAATGGGCGCAGCGCGTGCTGGAAAAGCCCGTCTACGACCACTGGTGGCAGACCGAGACGGGCTGGACCATCGCCGGAAACCCCGCGGGTCTCGAGGCGCTTCCGGTCAAGATCGGCTCGCCCACCGTGGCCATGCCCGGCTATGACGTGCAGATCCTCGACGAGGCCGGGCATCGGATGAAGCCCGGCGAGCTGGGCGCGATCGCCATCAGGCTGCCGTTGCCACCGGGCACGCTGCCGACGCTCTGGAACGCCGACGACCGCTTCCGCAAGAGCTACCTCAGCCATTTTCCGGGCTATTACGAGACCGGCGATGCGGGGATGATGGATGCGGACGGCTATCTCTACATCATGGCCCGCACCGATGACGTGATCAACGTCGCGGGCCATCGCCTGTCGACCGGCGCAATGGAGGAGGTGCTTGCCGCGCATCCCGATGTGGCCGAATGCGCGGTGATCGGGATCAGCGACCCGCTCAAGGGTCAGGCGCCGCTGGGATTCGTGATCCTGACCAAGGGCGTCAACCGGCCCCATGACGAGATCACGCGCGAATGCGTGACGCTGGTGCGCGATCGCATCGGACCCGTCGCCGCGTTCAAGCTCGCCGTCGTCGTCGACCGCCTGCCGAAGACCAGATCCGGCAAGATCCTGCGTGCCACGATGGTCAAGATCGCGGACGGACACGAGTTCCGCCTGCCCGCCACCATCGACGACCCCGCGGTTCTGGACGAAATCAGGACGGCATTGCGTCAGATCGGGCTCGCGCCATCTGCGCAGACGAAAGCGCAGGTCTGAGGGGGCTCCGACGGACACTCCGGACGGGCAACTCGCCGAAGACGTCTGCGCGGACTGCCTCGGGGGCGACGGCGGGGGCGGCGTGGCTCAGTCATCCTTGAGGGCCGAGATGCCGCGCAGGTAATCGTCCGAATAGTCCACCTCGATCTCGATCCAGATCGGCAGATGGTCCGACATCTCGTGCGTGCGCCAGTCGGAATAGCTCCGGGACCAGTTCGAATATGGCTTGCCGGTATCGGGCTTTTCGCGGATCGCCCGGGCGATGGCCTCGTAGGCCGCCGCCTGGTCCTCGCGATAGACGACGTCCTGCCAGCGCACCACGCCATGCCCGAGAAGATGCGTGACGTCCTGCGGCCCTGCAAAGGCGATCTGGTCGTAGTGCCTGATGCCCGACAGCGAGGTCGCGCCAATCTCGGGCACGATGAAACCGTGATCGGTCAGCGCGAAGAAGCCGGGATCGGTCCGGCTGTCGATGTTCATGTCGCCCAGGAAGATATGCACCTCGTCGGCCTCCTTCGCGCGCTGCGCCAGGATCGACGCGATCACACGGATCTCGTCTTCCCTCAGGGGCCGGCCTTCCTGTTCCTCGAAGACGATATGGGCCGAGCACATCGTGAAGCGGAACCAGCCAGCTTGGAACGAGGCGAAGAAGGGCGTGCGACCGATCTGCTCGTCCCCCGGCAGCACGCCCTTGGGAAGAACCAGCTCACCTATCAGGTTTCTGAAGCGGACCCTGTTGCGGTTGTAGACGAAGGCCATGCGCTCGTGATTGCCGCGCCCCCCGCCGGAGCTGTCATTGACGAAATAGTCCCAGGCCGGCCCGAGCAGTCCGACAAGCCTTTCCATGGCCGACAGGTCCTTGACCTCCTGAATGGCGCAGATGTCGAAATGGTCGATGATCTCGGCGATGTAATGGTAGCTTTCGTCCAGCCGTTTCCGCCCGCCGTCGAAATGGCGGATGTTCCACGATCCGACGATCAGCGAATTGGGCCGGCGGCGATCGGTGATCTGGGCGCGCAGGGCCGCGCGCAGCGCAAGCAGGTGATCGGCGATCCAGCCCGCCTGTCCCGGCTCGAGGCGGCCTCGCGGGTAGCGGGTCTTGAGTGACCGGTAGGAAGCCATGGCCGGGTTTCCAAAGTGACGGCTGACCGGCCAAGCATAGCTCACCACCCCCTCCTGCGGCAATCGGCTTGGGTTTGCGCGCGCAGGGCTCAGCCTGCGATCCCGCTCGGCGGCGAAGGACGGCTCGGCGGGCGCGCAGAAGTCGCGCCCGTGCAGGGCGATCAGGTGAACTGCTCGTTGATCAGCCGTTCTTCGAGACCGTGGCCCGGATCGAAGAGGATGTGATGCACCACCAGCGGCTCGGACTGGATCTCGACGCAGACCACATCCCGGACGGATTTCGAATCCGCTTCCGCCATGACCGGGCGTTTCTCGGGTTCAAGCACCTCAAAGCGCACCTTGGCATTCTTGGGCAACAACGCGCCGCGCCAGCGCCGGGGCCGGTAGGCGCTCATCGCGGTCAGCGCCAGCACTTCCGATCCGATCGGCAGGATCGGCCCATGTGCGGAATAGTTGTAGGCGGTCGAGCCTGCCGGGGTGGCCAGCAGCGCGCCGTCGCAGACGAGTTCCGCCATGCGCAACCGTCCATCCACGGTAATCCGGAGCTTTGCCGCCTGCGGACCCGCACGCAGCAGCGAAACCTCGTTGATCGCCAGGCCCTCCGTGACGCTTCCGTCCGCGCGGGTCGCGGTCATCGCCAGGGGATTGATCGCCGCCTCCTCGGCCCTTGCCAGACGTTCCGGCAGATCGCTTTCCGAATAGTCGTTCATGAGAAAACCGATGGTGCCACGGTTCATCCCGTAAACCGGCGCGTCGAGGAACTGTGTCGCGTGCAGGGTCTGAAGCATGAACCCGTCACCGCCGAGCGCCACGATCACGTCCGCTTCCTGCGCCGGGACATTGCCATAGCGGGTGACAAGCGCGGCACGGGCGGTCTGGGCCACCTCGGCTCGGCTGGCGGTGAAAGAGATCCTCAGCGTCACCCTGTTTCCGATCGTGCTTTCCTTGGGCTGAAACAAGCACATATCTTTACCGTGCACCAGCACCGCAGCAGGAATTCGGGGCGCGTCGTATTACCACCTTCCGGTGAGACCCGCATTCCTGTACCACGCGCCGCATCGCACCCCGGCATTGGAGGGACCGCCAGAATGAACGCTCCGCAAAGAGACCAAGGCTTCTTCACCAGTACGCTCGCCCAGACAGACCCCGAGGTCATGGGCGCCATCACGGACGAGTTGGGACGTCAGCGCGACGAGATCGAGCTGATCGCATCGGAAAACATCGTGAGCCGCGCCGTCCTCGAGGCGCAGGGTTCGGTCATGACGAACAAGTACGCCGAAGGCTACCCCGGCAAACGCTACTATGGCGGATGCCAGTATGTGGACGTGGTCGAGACGCTTGCCATCGAGCGCGCCAAGCAGCTCTTCGGCTGCGAATTCGCGAACGTCCAGCCGAACTCGGGCAGCCAGATGAACCAGGCGGTCTTCCTTGCGCTCCTGAAGCCGGGCGACACCTTCATGGGTCTCGACCTCAATTCCGGCGGTCATCTGACCCACGGCTCGCCCGTCAACATGTCCGGCAAGTGGTTCAACGTGGTCTCCTATGGCGTGCGCCAGCAGGACCACATGCTCGACCTGGACGAGATCCGCGCGAAGGCGCTTGAGCATAAGCCCAAGCTGATCATCGCCGGCGGCACCGCCTACTCGCGCGAATGGGACTGGGCCGCCTTCCGTGCCATCGCGGATGAGGTCGGCGCCTGGCTGCACGTGGACATGGCCCATATCGCGGGCCTCGTGGCGGGCGGCGTGCATGCCTCGCCAATCCCCCACGCCCATGTCGTGACCACCACCACGCACAAGTCGCTGCGCGGACCGCGCGGCGGGATGATCCTGACGAACGACGCCGACATCGCCAAGAAGGTGAACTCCGCGGTGTTTCCGGGCTTGCAGGGCGGCCCGCTCATGCATGTGATCGCGGCCAAGGCCGTGGCCTTCGGAGAGGCGCTGCAACCCGGCTTCAGGGACTACGCGGCGATGGTCAAGAAGAACGCGGCGGCCATGGCCGACCAGCTGATGAAGGGCGGGATCGACATCGTCTCGGGCGGCACCGACAACCACCTCTGCCTCGCGGACCTGCGCCCCAAGGGCGTCACCGGCAAGGCTGCGGAGGCGGCGCTGGGGCGCGCGCATATCACCTGCAACAAGAACGGCGTCCCGTTCGATCCCGAAAAGCCCTTCGTCACCTCTGGCATCCGTCTGGGCTCGCCCGCGGGCACCACGCGCGGCTTCGGCGAAACCGAATTCCGTCAGATCTCCGACTGGATCGTCGAGGTGGTCGACGGGCTTGCGGCCAACGGTGAAGACGGCAACGACGCGGTCGAGCAGAAGGTCCGCGGCGAGGTGGCCGCGCTGTGCGCCAGCTTCCCGCTCTATTCGGGCATGTGATCTGCGGCGGGGTTGGAAGACCCCGCCCGACGACTTAGGTAACCGGGAAACGGAGTCCCGGCCCATGCAGAAATTCTCGATACTCGACCTGTCGCCGATTCCCGAAGGCGGGACGGCGGCGGACGCACTCGCCAACAGCGCCGAGCTTGCCCAGGCGGCAGAGCGGGCCGGCTATTACCGCTACTGGCTGGCCGAGCATCACAACATGCCCGGCATCGCCAGCGCCGCAACATCCGTCGTGATCGGACATGTGGCAGGCGCCACGCGCACCATCCGGGTCGGGGCGGGCGGCATCATGCTGCCGAACCACGCGCCTCTGGTCGTCGCTGAGCAATTCGGGACACTCGCCACGCTCTATCCCGGCCGGATCGACCTTGGGCTGGGGCGTGCGCCGGGGACGGACATGGCGACCGCCCGCGCGCTGAGGCGCTATCTCGACCAGCAGGACAGCTTTCCGCAGGACGTGCTCGAACTGCTTGGCTATTTCGCCGAGCCGGACGACAGTGCCCGGGTCCGCGCGGTCCCCGGACAAGGCACGAAGGTGCCAGTCTGGATCCTCGGTTCCTCGCTCTACGGCGCGCAGCTTGCGGCGCATTTCGGGCTTCCCTATGCCTTTGCCTCGCATTTCGCACCGGCAATGCTGGAGGAGGCGCTGCATGTCTACCGGACGCATTTCAAGCCCTCCGCGCATCTCTCGGCGCCTTACGTGATGATTGCGGCGGGGGTCGTCGTCGGTGACACCGACGAGGAGGCCGCCTATCTCCGTTCGTCCCAGATACTTTCCTTCGCGCGCCTTCGCAGCGGCCAGCCCGGCAAGCTGCCCCGCCCGGTCCGGGACCCGGGGGCCGAGGTCGGACCGGCGATGATGGCGCAGGTCGGACAGGCGCTTTCCTGTTCGGCAAGCGGCGCGCCCGAGACAGTGCGCCGCGAACTTGCCGCGATCCTCGAGACCTACAAGCCCGACGAGCTGATGATCACCGGCATGATCCATGACCCCAAGGCCCGGATCCGGTCCTTCGAGCGCGCCGCCGGGATCCTGAAGGACCTCCAGAAGGTTCCCGCCGAGGCCTGAGCTCCACAAGATTGCCTTTCGACCCCGCCCGTGCTTCGCTGCTCGCGGGAGTACGGAGGGGGGAGGCCATGAATCTTGGCAGACTGGCGGCGGAAGCGGCCGAAAGGGGCGCGCCCGTGCGGGCGGGACTTGTGGGGGCCGGCAAGTTCGGTTCGATGTTTCTGAGCCAGGTACCCACAATCGCGGGGCTGGAAGTCACCGCGATCGCCGATCTGGATCCCGAGCGTGCGCGGGCGGCCTGCCGCCGGGTGGGCTGGGACGAGGATCGCATTGCCCGAACGGCCTTCATCGAGGACGGTGCGGCGCTGGCGGCGCGCGATGACGTGGATGTGGTGATCGAGGCAACGGGCAACCCGCGCGCCGGGATAGCCCATGCCCGTGCCGCCATCGCGGCGGGCAAGCATGTGGTCATGGTCAACGTCGAAGCCGATGTATTGGTCGGTCCGGCGCTCGCGAAAGAGGCGCGCGCGTCGGGTGTCGTCTATTCCATGGCCTACGGCGACCAGCCCGCGCTCGTCTGCGAAATGGTTGACTGGGCGCGCGCGGCGGGCTTCACCGTCGCCGCTGCCGGCAAGGGCACCAAGTACCTGCCCGCCTATCACGCCGTCACCCCCGACGGGGTCTGGCCGCACTACGGGCTTACACCCGAGGAAGCGAAGGCGGCGGGGATGAACCCGCAGATGTTCAACTCCTTCCTCGACGGCACCAAGAGCGCCATCGAGATGGTTGCCATCGCCAATGCCTGCGGACTCGACGTGCCGTCGGAGGGTCTCGCCTTCCCGCCCTGCGGGGTGGACGACCTTGCCCATGTCCTGCGCCCGCGCGAGGTTGGCGGAAAGCTCGAGGGGCGGGGGATGGTCGAATGCATCTCATCGCTCGAACGGGATGGCAGGCCTGTGTTCCGCGATCTGCGCTGGGGCGTCTATGTGGTGATCGAGGCGCCAAACGACTATGCCGCCGCCTGCTTTCGCCAATACGGTCTGCCGACCGACAGCACCGGACGCTTCGCGGCGATGTACAAGCCGTTCCATATGATCGGTCTGGAGCTGTCGATCTCGGTCCTCAGCGCGGCCCTTCGCGGCGAGCCGACCGGCCAGTCGCGAGCCGTGCGCGGCACGGTGGCCGCCGTCGCCAAGCGCGACCTGAACGCTGGCGAGATGCTCGACGGAGAGGGCGGCTACACCGTCTGGGGCAAGGCCGTGCCGTTCGAGAAGGCCTCTGGCGTGCTGCCCATTGGCCTGGCGCATGGCGTACCGCTTGCGCGCAACGTCGCCGCGGGCGAGCCGCTGCGCTTTGATGACGTACAGCCGATGGCGGCGGATCCCGTGGCCGATCTCTACAGGTCGCTTGTCGCCTGACGTGCCAAGCCCCGCCCGGCAGGACGGGGCCGTGTTTGCGCTCAGCCCATCAGGGCCGGGATATGGATCGGAAAACGGGTGATCCGCTTGCCCGTCGCATGGCGCACCGCATTGGCGATGGCCCCGACCGTCCCGGTAATCCCGATCTCGCCCACGCCCTTTACCCCAAGCGCGTTGACGAAAGGATCGTCCTCGTCGACCATCAACGCCTCGACGAAGGGCACGTCGGCGTTGACCGGGATGTGATAGCCCGCGAAATCACCGTTCATCACCCGCCCCGTCCGCCGGTCATGGATGCCCTCTTCGTGCAGCGCGAAGCCGACACCCCAGATCATGCCGCCGGTTAGCTGGCTTCGGGCCAGACGCGGGTTGATGATGCGCCCCGCCGCAAAGGCCCCGATGAGGCGCGTCACCCGGATCTGGAACAGGTCGGGGTCCACCTTCACCTCGGCAAAGACCGCCCCGTGCGAGAACATCGCCCGCGCCTCGGCATGGGCCGGATCACGCCCCCCGCTGCCGTTTCCTTCCAACTCGGCCAGCCCTGCGCGCGCGAGGATGTCTGCGTAGCTCTCGCTGCGCCCCGGGTCATCGCTGACCTGAAGCCGCCCGTCGCGCGCCTCGATCCCGGCATTGCCCGCCCCGAAGAGCGGCGATTCAGGGTCTGCGGTCGCCAGATCGGCCAACTGCCGGATGGCGTCGCCACCCGCCGCGAAGAGCGCACCCCCCGCCGACGCGGTATGCCCCGAACCGCCGGCGATGCCGCCGTCGGGAAGGTCGCTGGTGCCCGAGCGGAATTCGATCCGCTCCATCGGAAGGCCGACCCCGTCCGCCGCGATCTGCGCCAGAGCGGTCCAGGCGCCCTGCCCCATGTCGGCCCCGGCGGTCTCGACAAGTGCGGAGCCGTCCGCGCGCAGCACCGCACGGGCCTGTGCCGGGAACATCGGCGCGGGGAACTGCGCCGTTCCCATGCCCCAGCCGATCAGCATGCCGTGCGCGTCCCGCATCGATCCGAAGCCGGGCCGCCTGTCGGACCAGCCGAAGCGCTCTGCCGCCTGACGGTAGCATTCCCGCAGGGCCTTGGCCGAAAACGGTTTGCCGCTCGCCGGATCGGTTTCGGCGTAGTTGCGCAGCCGAAATTCCAGCGGATCGACACCCGCCGCCTCGGCCGCCGCGTCGACGGCGATCTCGAGCGCTGCCGAACCGGGCGCCTCGCCGGGCGCGCGCATCGGACCGGGCGTACCGGTATCGACACGCACGCCCCTGTGCCGGGTCAGGATCGCCGGGCTCGCATAAAGGCTGTGCGATGCATTGGCCGCCGGTTCCAGAAACGCGTCGAAACTGCTGGTGGATGACGTCGCAAGGTGGCGCAGTGCGGTCAGCCTGCCTTGCGCATCCGTTCCCAGCGTCAGCGACTGACGCGTCGCGCCGCGATGTCCCACGGGTCCGAACATCTGCTCGCGCCGGAGCACGAGCTTGACCGGACGGCCCAGCGCCTTCGCCGCATGGATGGCCAGAAGCTGCGGGCCGATCGGGATTGCCTTCGATCCGAAACCGCCGCCAAGGAACGGGCTGCGGATATGGATGTTCTCGGCAGGAATGCCGAAATAGGTCGCAAACATCTGTTGCGTCACGTGCAGCGCCTGGGTCGGCGTGTCGATCGTCAGGCTGTCCCCGTCCCACTCGGCGACGATCGCATGCGGCTCCATGGCGTTGTGATACTGAAGCGGCGTGTCGATCTCGGTCTCGGTAACGTGGCGCGCCGAGGCAAGTCCGGCCTCCAGATCGCCCTTCGAGAACTCGGGCGGTGCGCCGATGCCGACGGTTTCGGGCGCATATTCGGTGCCGCCGTCATGTCCGATGCGGGCCGGTTCGACATGATAGCGCGGCGCGAGCAGCCGGACCCCTTCGTGGGCCGCCTCGAGGCTCTCGGCGACGACCAGGGCGATTGGCTGCCCTGCATAGCGCACGGTATCGTTCTGCAGGGCCTCTATGCGCCAGCTGAACATGTGGAACTTCTCGTCAGGGTCCTGCGCCAGTTGCGGCGGGTCGGCGGGAGTCATCACCATGACCACGCCGGGATGCGCCTTCGCCGCCTCGACCTCCATCGAGACGACCCGTCCGCGCGCGATTCCCGCAGGGGCGTAGACCGCATGCAGCGCGGCCTCGGGGCGGTTGTCGGCGGCATAGGTGGCGGCACCGGTGACCTTTGCGATGCCGTCGCGCCGCGTCATCGGTTGCCCGGCATTCGAACCGAGGCGGACGTGACCGGGCGATATGTTCAATGTGTCAGGCATGGGCGGATGCTCCTTCCGACGGTGCGAATACGGAACTGGGCAGCGCGGGTATTTTCGCGGGCGTTCCAGCGGTTGCCAACATCAGCGCGCGCGTCGCGACGCGTCTGGCGAGGTCGATCTTGTAGGCGTTTTCTCCGGACGGCTCCGCGCCTTGCAGCGCGAGGGCCGCCGCTTCGGCCAGCAGAGCGTCCGATGGCGCCGCCCCTGCAAGATGCGCTTCTGCGGCAGACACCCTCCAGGGCCTGGCGGCGACTCCCCCCAGGGCAAGGCGCGCCTCTGCAATCCGGTCGCCCTCCATCCGCAGCATCGCCGCGGCAGAGACCAGCGCGAAGGCGAAAGACGTCCGTTCGCGCAGTTTCAGGTAGCGCGCATTGGCCGCGAAACTGCGTGCTTCGGCGGGCAGACGCAGGCCGGTGACCAGCTCCCCCTGCCCCAGCGCGGCGCCGCCGGGCGTTTCGGCATCCGGCAAACGGAGGAAGTCGGCAAGCGCCGTTTCGCGGGTGCCGTCCGGTCCGGCGATCTGAACCACGGCGTCGAGCGCCACCAGCGGCACGCAGAAGTCAGAGGCATGCGTCGCGATGCAGCGGGGGGTCCAGCCAAGCACGGCATGTCCGGCTGTTTCCCCGCCGATGGCATCGCAGCCCGCGCCGTTCTCACGCCGGTTGCAGGCGCTCATCGGGTCGTAGAAATAGGCACAGCGCGTCTGCTGAAGGAGATTGCCCCCTACGGTGGCCGAATTCCGGATCTGCGCCGATGCGCCCGAGAGCAGGGCTTCGCAGATCGCCGGGAAGGCCGACGCGAAGGCGGGGTCGCGCGCCAGATCCGCATTCCGCACCAGAGCGCCGATGCGCAGGCTGCCGTCTTCCAGCGTCTCGATGCCACCGAGTTCGGGAAGGCGGGAAATGTCGACGATCCGGGCCGGATCCGCAACGCCTGCCTTCATCAGATCGAGCAGGTTCGTTCCGCCGGCAAGGAAGCGCGCCCCCTGCGATGCGCCCGCCTCGAGCGCTTCGACCAGCGACGTGGCCCGCACATAATCGAAGGCTCTCATGGGTTGGTCCTTTCGAATTCGGCGATCCTTTCCCTGGCCTCGAGCACCGCCTGGGTGATCCCGGGATAGGCGGCGCAGCGGCAGAGGTTGCCGCTCATCCCCTCGCGGATGCGCTCGGGGTCGCTGCCCGCGTCGCCTTCGGCGATCAGGCCGAGCGCGCTCATGATCTGGCCCGGAGTGCAGTAACCGCACTGGAAGCCGTCGCAGGCGATGAACGCTTCCTGAAGCGGGTGCAGGTTGCCCCCGCGGGAGAGACCTTCGATGGTCGTGATCTCGGCGCCATCGATGCTGGCGGCGAGTGTCAGGCAGCTGTTCGTGCGTCGGCCGTCCACGAGTACGGTGCAGGCGCCGCACTGGCCGCGATCGCAGCCCTTCTTGGTGCCGGTCAGGCCGATCCGGTCGCGCAGGACGTCGAGCAGTGTGGGCCGCGCGTCTTCCAGCGACAGGTCATGGCGATCACCGTTCACGGTGAGTGAAATGGAAAGGGGCATGAACCCTCCGATCTTGGCTTTAGTGGTGCGGAAGATGCGGGCCTTTCGCCCGCGTGTCATTCGGTGCATTCTGGGCCCGGGACCGCGAGGTCCGGTGACTTCAATATACGGAGGGTCCCTCCGCTTATCAAGAGGAAAGGTTCTCGGGAGCCGGGATGAGTGACGCGGTCCAGAAACCTGCCCGAAAACCGCGCGCGGACTCCCTGCGGAACCGGGAACGTCTGCTTGAAGAGGCGCGGGCCGTGTTCTCGGCCGGCGGACCGGAGGCGAGCCTTGAAGCCGTCGCGCGCGCGGCTGAGGTCGGCATCGGTACGCTCTACCGTCATTTCCCGACCCGCGAGGTTCTGTTCCAGGCCGTCTACAGCCGTGAGGTCGACGAGATGGTCGCGCTCGCGGACAGCCTGGCCGAGGCGCCCGACCCGGTCGCGGCGCTGCGGCAATGGATGCATGCCAGCATCCGGATGGTCGCCACCAAACGCGGGATGCTGGCGGCGCTTTCGCCGGTGCTTGACGGCAAGCACGAGTTCTTCCAGAGCACGGCCGACCGGCTTCTCGCCGCGCTCACCGGGTTGCTCGGGCGCGGCGTCGAGGCCGGAAGGCTGCGCAAGGACATCACCCCCGAAGAGCTTCTGCGCGCGTTTCTCGGGATCTGCTACATGCCCGAACAGCCGGGATGGCAGCAGACGGTCGTGCGCCTGCTCGACATCTTCGTGGACGGGCTCGAGCGCCCGGAACGGATCGAGCCTTCCCGCCCGGGCAGGGACTGACCTCCGCGCACTACGTCAGGTCGGATCGACCACGCCCATCGCGATCATCCTGAGCGCGCTCAGCGACGGGATGAAGAAATAGTCACCCCCCCGGCACTCGACGAAGGTCTTCAGCCCGCTCATGATGTAGGGTGCCTTGCCGCTGCGAGGGTCCGAGGGGATCGAGAAACGCTTGTGCACCTCGTGATTGCCCAGCATCGGGCAGGTGTCGTTTCCCTGGTTGAAGTCGAGCCCGTACTGGATCCACTGCTGCTGGACGAACTCGAACTGCCGGAAGAGGCTGGCCGACACCACCATCAGCGCCACGCCCTGCTCGGTGTCGTCGGTCATCTCCGTTCCGAAGGCCGGCCCGTATGGCAGCCCGCGGCGCAGGATCCGGCGCCGCTTGTTCAACTGCGTGGTCGCCTTCTCGTTGGGATGCGGGTCGCCCTTGTCATCCACCCCCGTCACATTAAGCGGGTCTAGATAGTCGCGCGTGTTCACCCTGCGCAGATGCGCGCCGGTCGGGGTCTTGTAGCCCGGCATGTCGTCGGCATAGCGGAAATCGGACGAGGCTGGGGATTTCAGATAGGCAAGATGGTTGAGGAAGGCCTGCATCTTGTCCTCGACATTCAGGCCCAGCTCCTCGCGCAGACGCATCCAGCTTTCGAAGTCGGGCGCGCTCGCCAGAGGTATTCCGTCCGTCCAGCGCCCGCACATCTTCGCGCACAGCGTCGCCTCGGCCTCTTCCTGGGACACCCCTCGCACCCTCGCAAATCGGGCACCCTCGGTACGGATGACCTCGGTGAAGCTTCCGACCTTCTCGTGCAGCTTGCGGTAGGCCATGAAGCTTCCGTTGCGCATGAACTTGGCCGGCGGCGCCGTTGGCGGCAATTCCTGGCTCTCGTCGGGATGGCCGAGGATGAACTCGCCCGGCGCGATCGGCACCCAGCCCGCGCCAAGCCGCTTGCCGCGTCCGATCACCATGGTCCGTTCCTCTTCCGGAGCATATTGGCCGGCGAACACGGGATCGCCGATCCCGTCCGTATAGCCGAAGTGCTCGGTCGGCGTCGGGACGAGCACGCCGTTTATCGCCTTGAACACCGCCGATGCGGCCTGATGGTCCATGGCGCCGTCCCGCCCGTGGCCCCCGAGTATCTTAACGCCACCGCCGCTCTCGTCGCAGAGCCGCCGGAGCCATGTGGCCATTTCCTCGAGCTCGTCCACGGGCTCGGCCACGCCGCGCGCCTTCTGCTGCGCGTTGAAGGAGATCCACACATGGATATTGTCCGGCTCGTAGCCGTCTCCCAGCCGGTTGCCGCGCCAGATCGGATCCCAATGCGCATCCCAGCGCTCCGCCCTGGCCTCGTTCTCGGTCATCGTCTGGTCGCGGTCGCCCAGGACGAAGGCGCGGTGACGCATTCCGGCGATGAACTCTTCCGGCATCGCGCGCAACGTGCGCTGCGAAAGATCCAGATTGTAGAGCCCGAAGAACGTGAAGCCGATATTCACCGTGCAGGGCGGCCGCGCGCTTTCGGTCGGCCAGCGCGCCGCGGTTGTGACCTTGTCGGCGACCTGTCCGACGAAGGCCCGCCCTTTTGCGGGGTCAGAGATATTCAGGAAGTAGTAGCGCGCGAAGGGATATGAATAACGGCCATAGGCGCGCACGATCATCCCCTGGATGTCGTCGAGATCGAGGCGGTAGGTCATTGGACTGTCGCTGTGCTTGAGATGACGCCGGGCGGCTGGGTCGGCGCGCCGCGCTCGCCGGGGCGGTGGGTCCTGAGAAACTCGCCGAAGGCCGCCTGCACCTTCGCCGGCGGCTCACCCTGCATGTCGATGGCGAGCTCCGCAAATTTCTGCTGGACGTAGAGTGCCTTGAGAACCGAGGGCAGATCGTCGTATTTCGCCGGCGCCAGGGGCTTGCTGCCATTGGCCATCGCGTAGCGGACCGCCAGGAACGCCGCGACCAGCGCAACTACCAGCCCGAGCAGGAAATACCAGAACGTGCCGCCCCCGATCAGCGGCATGCGGTCGACCCCGAAGATCCTCAGGATCAGGCCCAGAAGCGAGATGACGAAGGGAATGGCCACGGCGGCGATCAGCGGCTTGACCGGCAGGTGGTTGAAGGCGGGCAGTTCGAGATAGTAGTCGTGGAAGGGCATGGTCGTTTCGACGTGGCAACGCTCGAGGTAGTCCGCGAACGCCTCTGCGGTATCGACGCCATCGAAGCCCACGCAGTTGGAATATAGATCCGCCAGCTCCTCGCCCATGGTGTTCCAGAGTTCCTCGGCATAGGCCCGGCGCACGCGTTTCTGCCCTTCCGCCGAAAGCGTTGCCGGAAGTGGGTCGCCTTCCCTGATCACCGCGTCGATGTCGGCGCAGAAGACAAGATACCCCGAATTCAGCCGGTCCAGATGCTGCGGGTTGATCGGATCCTGGCCCAGAGCCGAGGCGAGCAGCGTGTTCTTCGGCACCCGCCCGTTGAAGACCACATCGTCGAGAATGAACATCCGCGCCAGATGCGTGCGCCGGTTGCGCGCGAAGGGACTGTTCATGCCGGTGCTGTCGGTGGCGGGAGACTGGAGCGCCGTCGGAAGTTCCGACAGGGACCGGCTGAGCTTCTGGCGATGCGAAATGCCGGTTCCGCCCTCGACCGTGCCCCCCCGGATCGGAGCCAGCGTCGTCAGGAAGATATGGCCGCTGTCGAGATCAGGCATCGGGCTTGGCCTTTCGTTCGCTGGCGAACGCCGCCTGCGCCTGCCGCACAAAGGCATGGCGGTTGATATCGGCACGTTCGGTGTCAAGGCTTGCGACGGGACCGAAGCCCGGTTCGCCCAGATCGCTCTGGACCCGGTACATCGCTTCCTTCCAGTGCTCGGCGAATGCTTCCGGCGAGGCATCCGCATGGCGTTTCTCGAGGTCCAGCACGGTGTCGTAGACCCGCAGCGCCGCCTTGATGTCGCGTTGCGCCGACCCCGGCGTGGCATTGTAGTAGTAGTCGGTCGCGATCTGGTTGTGGGTGATGTAATTCTTGAAGCCCGTGATCGGGATCGACTGCGGATATTTCGTCGCCGAGTACCAGAAGGCATCGAGCCCCGAGGGAATGCCGTCCGAGAACGCATCGATGTACTGGTCCCAGGTGCCGTTGAAGTTCGAACAGAAGAGAACGTAATCGTTCCTGATCTGGTCCTGGCGGCCCTGCCCCAGATCGGGCCAGTCCTGAGGCCGGATGATGACCCAGCGCGCGAAATGGATGATCGAAAGACCAAGCAGCCCGCCCAGCCGCGCGGGCAGCCCGCGGGCGGCGAGGAAGAGAAGCCGGTTGACCCAGGTGAGCCACGGATGGCTCGGGGTCACGACGTTCATCGCATAGGCTTTTCCCGCGATATTCGACATGACCAAACCTTTCAGTTCTGTCTGGCAGCCATCAGGCTAGCACGATTTTTTCGTTTCATTCCAGAAGAGTTTTCACCAAAGGGTTGCAAACTTGCGTTTCACTCCGGTCTGGCGAGACTGGTCTGGCCGCGTCGAGACGACGCTAACGCGGCGCACGCCTCTCAGCCGCGCGCCACCGGCAGATGGGACGGAAACGGGCCTTCGAAGACAAGGTTTTCACCCGGGATGCGCCGGTATCCGGCAGTGATCATCTCCGAGATCATGATGTGGACGTTGCTGTCATTGATGTAGCGCCCGAAACACGCGTGCAGCCCCCTCCCGTAGTTGAGATATACCGAGTCCGGCCGGTCGGTCCGGATCTCCTCGGGGTCTTCGACATAGTCCGGGTCGCGCATCGCTGCCGCGGTCGCGACGAAGACGGTCGAACCGGCCGCGATTTCCTCGCTCGAATGGCCCGGGACAGTGACGGTCCGGTTCGCCTTGCGCAACAGCATCGGGTTGATCGGGTTGAGCCGCATGCCCTCCCTGATGACCGCGAAAAGACGCGACGGCTCGCCCATGGCGCCGTACAGCAGATCCGCCCGCGCCTCGCGCACCGTGAGATAGTCGTAGCCCATGGCGGCCGCCTTGGGGGTCGTAGGAACCAGGCCGATCAGCAGGCCCAGCAGGTTGTTGCGCAAGGTGACGGCGTCAAGATCGGCGATCCCGCTTTCGATCATCGCCTGCCCGCGGGAGATGACGGTGTCCTCGTCCGCCCTGTCCGCGATCGCGATCTCGCGATCAAGCAGAGCCCGCAGTTTCGCCCCTGCGGCATCCGCCCTCGATGCCGTTTCGGGACTGTTCTCGAGGTCTATGAACAGGTACTCGAACAGGACCTCGGTGATCGCGTAAAGGTCTTCCGGTACGGTCGTGCGCAGCCCGAAGTATTCGATCGCGAAGCGCGCGGTGACCGGGCGCAGGTAGTCTCGCACGGCGTCGATCTGCTCGGGCGCATCCGCGAGCGCCTCTTTTGCGAACCGCCGGACAATGCCGGGGATGCGTTCGACCGAATCCTTGCGGTCGAATAGCAGCACCGTGGCCGCCCGGTTGTCATAGGCCGGGATCGAGTCGTCGTCCTCGCCGAGGAAGAAGTTCGCCCCTTCGGTCAGGTTCTTCATCTTCTCGCCGTAGGTGACGGCAAAATCGCGGTGATTGTTGAGGATGCCGGTCACGCCCTGGTAGGAGGCGACGATGGCGAGGTTCTTCTTCTTGACGGACAGGACCGGATTCAGCATCCGGATGACGTTCAGGATCGGGCCGGGATGCTCTTTCGCCCAGAGCCCGACGCGGCTGGCGAAGCTCTCGACCCCGTCGGGATCCGCTTCCGCGCCGCGCACCATCTCATGACCCAGACGCAACGTCTCGTCATCGTCCTCATCGCCCGTCATGCGATCCGCGATACGCCGCAACAATCCGTCGAAATCCATCTGCCGCCCCTTCTTAGGCGCACCTTGATCGGTGCTTTTCCGTCATTCCGGCCAGCCGCCTACCATCGCTTGGCGATCTGGATCATGAAGATGTCCGCATCCACGTCGATATCGCCGTTGAGCGTGTTGCCGCCTCCGTTGTCGAGGTCGATGACCGCCGTGTCGAAGAAGGTGTGCGCCCAGGAGAAGTCGACCTGCAGGTCGTTGCGCGCCTGCCATGAGACGCCTGCTCCGAAATAGATCCGGTCGGCATTGGGCGCGCGCGGGTTGCGCACGGAATCCTGGGTCGGTGTCGGGTCGTAGGCGACGCCGGTACGGAACTTGACGCTGTCGCTGTACTGGTATCCCAGACCCACAGCCAGATACGCCTTGTCCTCCCAGCCATTGCGAACGTCCGTGTCCGGCAGCCCGTTCCCGTATTGGACCAGCGTGTCCTCGAAGGCGCTCCAGCCGACAAGCATCGCGGAGCCGTAGAGCTCGAGGCGATCCGACGCCTTGTGCGCCACGCCCAGCGTCGCGATCCAGGGTGTCGCAATGCTGAAACTTGCCGATCCCGAGCGCGCGATCGGATTTCCCACGAGCGTCTGGAACGCCGCGAGATCCCCGCCATCCAGCTGAACGTCGCCACTGAAGTCGTGCTCGATCTTCGAGCGGTAGGAGAGGCCGATCCGGGTCGGTCCACGCTCCCATTCAAGACCGAGCGTATAGCCGACGGCGTAATCGGCCGCGGTGACCTCGCTGTTGATGTCCCCGCCGCTTCCGCCGCTTGCCACGTCGGTGTCCGCGATCACCGCGAATTCCGCATCGTAGTGCTGGATGTTGATCGCGGCGGCCAGAGACAGTTCGGGTGTCGCCTGCCAGGACAGCATCGGCGCGATGTTGAGCGCGCGAAGGTTCGTGTCGGTAGCGATGTAGCGCGACTTGGCGGTGTCGGGATATTGGGATTCCGTGGCCCAGGGCGCGTTGAAGGCGACGCCGAATGTCAGGCGGTCGTTGATTTGCCAACCGAGGTAGGAGGCCGCGCTGTAGCTGGTGTCCAGCACCTGGCGCGACACCGAGGGCGTACCGTCCACGGCTGTCCCGTAGGAGAGCGCGCTCATCCCGGTCATCTTGGATTTCGGCGCGATCACCGTGGCATTGAAAGCGGCGTTGATCCCGGGGAAGCGCGAGAGCGACGCAGGGTTCGAGAAGATCGCCGTGATGTCGTCGCCGCCGGCGCCGTTCGTGGCATAGGCAGTGGCCAGGCCGTCGGCGCTCTGGTGAAGGTTCTGGTAGCCGTTCGCGGCAAGGGCATCCGGCAAGAGCGCCGAGAGAACGACAACCGCCGCCTTGGGAAGCCGATTGGGAAATACCATGAGCTGAGCCTCCTCGTTTCGCTCGGACATCCTATGGATGTCAGAGTTCTACTCGGAATTGTATTTTGCAATCAATAGTTTTGCGTCCGTCCCGAAATCTGGCCACGCGGTTGCATCGCGCGGCGGATATCTGGAGGTCGGCCTTACGAGTGAGATACCGGCGAGCGCGCTCGGGTCAGTCTTCCGGCGCGAAGTCAGGCGCAGTCGCGGTTTCGCGCGCGATCACCTCGCGGATATCCTCGGAGAGGCGATGCAGGTGCATGTCGATGGCACCGCGCACCGCTTCAGGATCGCGGCGCGACAGTGCGTCGACGATCGCCCGGTGCTGGCTCACGACACGTTCGCGGTTCCGGCGCTGCACGGCAGAGAGATAACGTACCCGCCAGAGCCGCTGAAGATAGCTCTGATGGGTCTCTGCCAGCGAGACGTTGTGAGAGGCGGCCGCGATGGCCGTGTGGAACGACATGTCGATCTCGAACATGTCCAGGGGGTCCGTCGAATCGAACCGTTCTTCCATCACGTCCACGATACGCACCAGTCCGGCAATGTCCTGTCCGGTTCCCCTTTCGCAGGCGAGTTCCGCCGAGAGCTTCTCGAGCGCGATCAGAACCGCCGTCTGATCCGCCGCATCGCGCGACTCGAGCCGGGTGACCACCGGACTGCGCGAGGCCCGCAGGCGCAACAGACCCTCCTTCGCAAGGATCCGGATCGCCTCGCGCATCGGCGTGCGGCTGACCCCGAGTTCGGCCGCGTTGTCGCGCTCTTTCACATAGGCGCCGGGCGCAAGCTTGCCGCGAAGGATATCCCGGCGCAGTTCGTTGGCGATCTGATCGGCAAGGTTCGGTTGCGGCATGTCATCCTTTTCGCGGCACGGCCCGCAGGCATCCCGCCGGGGCGGAAATGTCGGACGCGGCGCAGCCCGAATTTCGACCGATCTGGTATACCAAACAATCTTGCGAGTCGAGCCGGCAGCCGATAGCCTCTTACCTGATGGTATACCATCTTCGGTCGCGTGGGAGGAAATCGCGCGAAGTGAAACGGCGGGCAAGGACCCGCCAAGGGAGGAAAGATTGATGACCGTGAAAACCGTCCTGACGGGCGCCGCCGCCATTGCGCTCATGGGAAGTGCCGCCTGGGCTGAGCCCGTGACCCTGCGCGTACAGACGCATTATGCGACCGAGCACCCGACCGGAAAGCTGATCGCGCAATGGATAGACGACGTCGAGACGATGTCCGGCGGCGAGATCACCATCGAGATGTTCTACTCTTCCTCGGTTGTCGCGACGACCGAAACCTTTGACGCGGCCATCAACGGCATTCTCGACTGCGACGCCACAGGCGGCGCCTACCAGACCGGCAAGAACCCCGCCTTCCAGTTCGTCGGCGACCTGATGGGGGGCTATGACACGCCGTGGCAGTATTATTCCTGGCTCTACTACGGCGACGGCATGGCAGCTGCCCAGAAGCTCTACAACGAACAGAACATGCAGCTGATCGGCTGGTCGCTCTATGGTCAGGAATCGCTGTCCTCGTCGAAGCCGCTGGCAGGGTTCGACGACCTGAAGGGCTGGAAATTCCGCTCGCCCCCGGGGATGGAGACCGAGATCTTCGAGGAACTGGGGGCATCGCCGATCGTCATGGACTTCACCGAGGTCTTCACCGCCCTCGAAACCGGGATCATCGACGGCGCCGACGCCTCGGGCCTCGCCAACAACGTCGGGCTTGGCATCTATGATCTTGTCAAGCACGCCACCTATCCCGGCTTCCACTCGATGCCCGCTGACCACCTGGCCTGCAACAAGGACATCTGGGAAGGCCTGACCGAGGCGCAGCGCCGCATCATCGATACGGCATGGCAAAAACTCTCGTTCCAGATCGCCCTGTCCAACGACAAGAACAACACGGAAGCGGCCGCCAAGCTGCAGGAGGAGGGCGTGACCCTCTACGCATGGTCCGACGAGGACCGCGCGCAGTTCCGCAAGGGCGCTCAGGTCGCATGGGAACGCTGGGCGGACAAGACTCCGGAAGCACGCGAGATCCTCGAGAGCCACAAGGCCTATCTCACGAAGCTCGGCCTGCTGAACTGAGCCGGACCCGGCCCTTCGCCGGATGACTGACGACGGCGGGACCGGGCGGTCCCGCCGTCACACGGCCAGACGTTGCATGACCATCGGGGGAGGACAGGCATGGAAGACCAGAGCTTGTGGCTGGGGGCGCTGCGGCGACCGATGAAGCTCCTGATGTTCGGGTTCATGGGGCTTACCGCGTTGCTGTATGTCTGGCTTGTCGCCAATCACGTGCTCTCGGCGGACGCCGTCGGCATGAACGAGATGATCCGCCCGCAGGGCAGGCCGATCGTCATCGTTACCCTCCTGTCATTTCTGGGCGCGATTGTGCTTGCCGGGATCTACCTGTCGGATTTCCGCGGCTCGATCGAACCAGGGCCCACGGGACCCTTCGATATCCTCTCTCTGGTGATCTCGCGCATCGCGATGATCATGATCGCCTTCATCGTCCTCGTGATGTTCTACGAGGTCGTCTCGCGCTACGTCTTCTCGCGTCCGACGCTCTGGGCCAACGAGCTCTCGCTGTGGATCGCGGCCTTCGTGTTTCTCTTCGCCGGGCAATACGCGATGCAGCAGCGCAGCCACATCCGCATCTACGTCATCTACGACATGATGCCCCGCTGGCTGCAGAAGACCTCGGACGTGCTGTCGCTGTTCCTGCTGCTGTTCTTCACCTTCGCGCTGGTCTGGGGCGGCTATACCGATGCCGAGACCCGCATGCTGCGGATGGAAACCTTCGGCACCGCCTGGGACCCGCCCATACCCGGTGTCGTGAAGCCGGCGATCCTGATCATCATCCTGCTGGTGGCCCTGCAGGCAATCTCGAACGTGATCGCCGACTGGCACAAGCTCCCCGAGCATCACGGCCACGACGACATCGACGAGGTCGAGATCGAGAACATCCGCAAGACGCTGGAGAAGTGATTTGGAATTCCTGAGCTACCTTGCATGGATGAAAGTGTCGGACATCGGCACACTCAGCCTCTTCCTGCTGATCGGAATGTTCATCCTTCTCGCCATCGGCATGCCGCTGGGCTTCGCCTCCGCCTTCCTCGCGGTCGCCGTCCTGATCATGAAGTTCGGGCCCGAACTGCTGTTCCGGGATTTCGGCAGGGGACCGATGTCGGTCCTTGGCCAGGCGGTGTACCGGCAGATGACGAACTACGTGCTGATCTCCGTACCTCTCTTCATTTTCATGGCAGCCCTTCTCGAACGCTCGGGCATCGCGCGCGACATGTACGGGTCGCTCAACCTCTGGCTCAGCCGGGCGCGGGGCGGCATCGCCATCGTCACCTCCATCATGGCGGTGATCATGGCGGCCATGTCGGGGATCATCGGCGGCGAGGTCGTGCTTCTCGGCCTGATCGCCCTGCCCCAGATGCTGCGTCTGGGCTACAACCAGAACCTCGCCATCGGCACGATCTGCGCGAGCGGCAGTCTCGGGACCATGATCCCGCCGTCAATCGTGCTGATCTTCTACGGTCTCGTGACGGAGACCTCGATCAAGGCGCTCTTCACCGCCTCCTTCCTGCCGGGCTTCATGCTGGCGTCCTTCTTCATCGCCTATATCGTCGTGCGCACCCAGCTCAACCCGACGCTGGCGCCGCTCCCGCCGGAGGATCCGGATGCGCCCAGGGGCCGCGAGAAATGGATGATGTTCCTCGGCTTCATCTGCAGGTTCGGCCTGTGGATCATCGGCTTCTTGCTGCTGCGGGCCCTGTTCTTCACCGTCACCGGCGACAACCGCGTTCTCGAGGGTGTCGATCCCATCGCGCTCGGCATGGTGTCCGACATTCCCTGGATCATCGGCGCCTTCGTGATCTCCGCTCTCCTCATGGTCTTCGTTGCGGGCAAGGAGCGGACGGCGGCGGGCTGGGAAATGGGCAAGGGGCTGATCGCCCCCACCATCGTCATCGGCGTCGTGCTGGGATCGATCTACATGGGCATCACGGGCATCACCGAGGCCGCGGGCATGGGCGTCATGGCCGTCTTCGTCATCAGCCTCCTGCGCGGAGAGATGACATTCGACATCGTCTGGGACAGCCTGATGCGCACGCTCAAGTCCACCGGCACCATCATCTGGGTAACCATCGGCGCGGCGTCGCTGGCCGCCGCCTACACGCTTTCGGGCGGGCCGACCTATGTGGCCAATCTGATCATTCAGGCGGAATTGCCGACCATGGGCATCATCCTGGTGATGATGTTCATCTTCCTCATCATGGGCATGTTCATGGACTGGGTCGGCATCGTGTTGCTGATCATGCCGGTCTTTCTGCCGATCGTGCTCAAGCTTCCGGTCGAGGAGATCGGCCTCTTTGGAAATCTCGAGGCCAAGCATGTGGCGGTCTGGTTCGGCGTGGTCTTCTGCATGAACATGCAGGTCAGCTTCCTGTCGCCACCCTTCGGCCCGGCCGCCTTCTACCTCAAGTCCGTGGCGCCGGCGCATATCTCGCTGACGGCGATCTTCGCAGGGTTCCTGCCGTTCATTTGCCTTCAGCTTCTGGCCCTGTCGGTGCTGCTGATCTGGCCGAACATCATCACCGTGTTCCTGCCCTGATGCGAAAGGAGTGGCCGCCATGCTGAGTGCCAGCCAGATCGAGACCTTCGAGCGCGAGGGGGTTATCGTCGTGCCCGACGTGATGCCGACCGAAATCCTCGGGGCGGTGCGGGCGGAATACAGCGATCTGCTGGACCGGCTTTATGCCGGCTGGCACGCGGAAGGACTGGTTCCCGCCCCCGCGGGGCTCGACTTCTGGCAGAAGCTGCGCATCAGCTACGACGCGGGCTGCGACTGGTTCCAGCCCATGGACATCTCCCTGCCCGGTGACAGGATCGCGGCGGACACGCCCTTCCATTTCGGTCCCGCGGTCTTCGACATGATCACCAGCCCGCGGCTTCTCGACGTCGTGGAGACGCTGATCGGGCCCGAGATCACCTCGAATCCGATCCAGCACGTGCGCCTCAAGCCGCCCGCCGTTACCCTTCGCGCGGACGATCCGCGCGCCCATGTCGCCCAGACCGACTGGCATCAGGACCGGGCGGTGGCCCATGCCGAGGGCGACGGGACGCGCATGGTGACCGTCTGGCTTGCAGTATCGGATGCAACGGTCGAGAACGGCTGCCTGACGGTGATTCCGGGCAAACCGCAGATGTACCCGCATTGCCCGAAGAAGCAGACCGCCATCGCCGACGGCTTCATCGACGAGACCGCCGCCCGGCCCCTGCCGGTCAAGGCGGGCGGGGCGGTGATCTTCCATCCGCTGACGCCGCATGCCTCGCTCGTGAATCGCTCCGAGCGTTTCCGCTGGTCCTTCGACATCCGCTACAATGTGACCGGAGAGCCGACGGGGCGCGGTCATTTCCCCGAATTCGTCGCCCGCTCGCGCAGCACACCCGAAACCGAGCTCAGGGACTGGCAGGTCTGGCGCGACATGTGGCTCGAAACACGCGCGCGGCTTTCTGGGCAGGAGCACATCCCGATCCACCGCTGGCGCTCGGACAGCCCGGTCTGCGCCTGAACATGGGGGCGCCGCCGTCGGCTGCACCGCTTCGGGCTGCGTTTTCCGATTGCACTTGCCTGCCGCATCATGGGTAAATGATCCTGCCGCTTTTCAGGATCTTCAAAGCTTTCTGCCGACAGGTTCACTGCGCGCGGTCCTGAGTCGAACGAGCGGCGCCAACGGCAGGAAGACACCCATGGCCAGACCTTTCGTTCCGCCCGCACCCTGCCCTTGCCGCAGACAGGCGCGCCAATGAAGGGGGTACGCCCACGAGAGGAGCGCACCGCCGCCGGGGTCGTCTTCATGGTGCTCGCGGCGCTGTTCTTCACCTGCATCGACACGTCGGCCAAGTGGCTCAACATCGCGGGTTTCCCGGTCATCCAGATCGTATTCGCGCGCTACGCCGGGCATCTGATCTTTGCGCTGGTCTTCTACCTGCCGCAGGAGGGGCTTGCCGCGTTCCGCTCGAACGCCCCGGCCAAGCAGGCGCTGCGGTCGTGCTTTCTGTTCGGGAGCACCATGATCAACTTCCAGGCCCTTAAATTCCTGCCGATCACGGTGACAACCACCATCGCCTTCGCCCAGCCCATCGTCATCACCGTGCTCGCGATCCCGATCCTCAAGGAAAAGGTCGGCCTGCGCCGCTTCATCGCCGTGCTGGTGGGCTTTCTGGGCGTTCTCGTCGTGATCCAGCCCTGGAGTGCCGAGTTCCACCCGGCCATGTTCCTGAGCCTCGCTGTCCTGACGCTGGCCTCGATGTATTTCATCATGACCCGCATGCTTGCCGGGATCGAGAACGATGCGACCCAGCAGATCTGGCCCAGCCTCACGGCGACCGTCGTTCTCGCGCCCTTCGTGCTGCAGCTATGGGTCTGGCCGGATACGCCGGTCGACTGGTTCGTGCTCTGCGCGATCGGCGCATTCGGGGCGATCGGGCATATCTTCACCACCGTGGCGCACCGCTGGGCCGACGCCTCGATCCTCGCTCCGGTGATCTACACCCAACTCTTTGCCGCAAGCCTCGTCGGCATCTTCATCTTCCACACCTGGCCCACGGTCTGGACGCTTGCCGGTGCCGCGATCATCATCGGATCGGGCATCTACATCTGGCATCGCGAGACGCGCGTGAAGCCGCGCTCCTAGCCCCGCCCGACGAAAGGCATCGCCGTCGCCATGACGGTCATGAACTGAACGTTGGCCGACAGCGGCAGCGACGCCATGTGCAGCACCGAGGCGGCGACATGGGCCACGTCCATGACAGGCTCGACAGCGATGGAGCCGTCCGCCTGCGGCACGCCCTTGGTCATCTTCGCCGCCATCTCGGTCAGCGCGTTGCCGATGTCGATCTGCCCGCAGGCGATGTCGAAGGGCCGCCCATCGAGGCTGATTGTCCGGGTCAGGCCCGTGACCGCATGCTTGGAGGCGGTATAGGCCGCCGACCCCCAGCGCGGGACATAGGCCGAGACCGATCCGTTGTTGATGATCCGCCCGCCCTGCGGGTCCTGGTGGCGCATGATGCGGAATGCGGCGCGCGCGGCGATGAAGGCCCCGGTAACGTTCACGTCGATCAGGCCGCGCCAGTCATCGACGGCGATCTCGTCGATGGGCGCGCCCTTCAGGCTTGCCCCGGCATTGTTGAAGAGCGCATCGAGATGGCCCCATTCCCCTGCGGCCCTGTCGAAGGCCGCATCGACCTGCGCCTCGTCGGTCACGTCGCAGGGCAGCACCAGCGCGGATTGATGTCCCGCCGCGGTTTCCTCGAGTGCGTCAGCGCGCCGGCCGACAAGCCCGACCCGCCAGCCCGCGTCGAGAAAGGCCGTCGCGGTCGCGCGTCCCACGCCGCTGCCGGCGCCGGTGATCAGGATGGATTGCATGGGCGGGTCTCCTTCGGTCGTGCTATCTTGTCCGGGCGAAGGCGCTCTTCGCCCCCGCCGATTGCTGGATCCTGAAGATCGAACTGTTGTCCGGCGCGGGCGGCAGCGGCATCACCACCGGGACCTGCTCGATGCGCGGCGTCAGACAGGGCGATCCGGTGATCGTGCGCTCCTTCAGATCCTCCCAGAAGCCGCGCTGGCCCAGCCCGTGGAAATAGGCGCTCGACCCCAGCAATGGCCAGGCGTCCGCGCTTGCGATTTCGTAGAAGAGGATGTAGCGCGGGCGGTCGCTCACGTTCGGGGCCGATCCGTGCAGGATGCGGGTGTGGTGCACCGTCATGCTGCCCGCCCTGCCGGTCAGCGTCACGATCCTGTCCTTCTCGAACTGCGGATCGTCGGGATCGATGGCTCCGGCGAAGACGCCGTCGACATGATGGCTCAGGATCGGGCCGCGATGGCTGCCCGGCACCACCATGAGAGGGCCGTTGTCGGCATCCACATCCTCGAGCATCAATCCGAAGGCCAGCAGGTCGTCGTTGGTATGCGGGTAGAAATGCCAGTCCTGATGCCATTCGACTGCCGCCCCGCCCCCCGGCGCCTTGGTGTTGAGCTTGGAGGTCAGGATGGTGGTGTCCGGCCCCAGCAGGGCGTGCATCACCTCCGTCATCCGCGAATTGCGCAGGATCTCCCAGTAATAGGGGTGCTGCCTGTGCGGAACCTTGATGCGGGTCAGCCTCGGATTGTCGGCCGAGTGACCCGTGTCGAGGTCGTAGACCGCATTGCTTTCGCTCACCCCTCGGGAGGCCTCGATCAGGTCGCGGGTGATCTCGCGCAATCGCGCCAGCTGATCGGGCGTTACCGCATCCTCGACCATCAGGTAGCCGTTCTTTTCGTAGATCTCCCTGTCACGCTTGCTCAGCATCACCGGCCCTCCCCCGCCACGCGTCGCGAAATCCTCAGTCGTCCCGGCCTTTCCTGGCCTCCTCCTCCATGTCCACACCGTTCAGGCGCGCGACGTGGTCGGTGAGCCAGGGCACATAGTCGCCGCCTTTGCCGACCGCATCGACATGGGCGAAATACTGCAGCGCCGCGGATGACATGATGGTCATCATCTTCGCGTCCATGGCCATGGCGTTGACGTAGCGCAGGTCCTTGGCGGCGTTGGAGACGGCGAACTTGTGCGCGTCCTTCTCGCGATCCACCGCGTAGCGCATGAACGTGTCGAAGAAGCCGTTCGCCAGACGGCTCGACCCGATCACCTTGCGGAATTGCGCCGGAGCGATGCCCGCCTTGGCGCCCAGCACCACGGCCTCGGCATAGAGCGAGGCATATCCCATCGAGACGAAGTTCATCAGCAGCTTCATCTTGTGGCCGTTGCCGGTCGCCCCAAGGTGGTTGATGTTGCCGCCCCAGCATTCGATCACCGGCAGGACCTTCGCGTATGTGTCGTCGTCGCAGCCCACCATGACGTCGAGCATGCCTTCCTCGGCCTCCTTCGGTGTGCGCCCCAGCGGCGCGTCCACCATCGTTACCCCCTTGGCCGCCATCTCTTCGGCCAGGGCAAGCGTCGAGGTCGGGTCCGCCGTGGTCGCGTCGATCACGATCAGCCCCTCGCGCGCACCGGCAAGGATGCCGTCAGGGCCACGCACGATGGCTTCCACCTGGGGGCTGTTGGACAGGCAGATATGGATGATGTCGCAGTTCTCGGCCATCTCCCGGGGCGAGCCGGCCTCGGTCGCGCCCATCCCCACGAGGTCGTCGACGGGTGCCCGGTTGCGGTTGCCCTTGACCCAGAGAGGGTAGCCGCCCTGAAGGATGTTCTTGGCCATTCCGTGGCCCATCAGGCCCACGCCGATGAACCCGACCGTCGGTTTGTCGCTCATTTTCGTTCTCCTCAGATGCTTGCCGTGATCCCGCCATCGACAAAGATCGTCTGGCCGTTCACAAAGCTCGATGCCGCGGATGCGAGGAAGACGCAGGCGCCCACCAGTTCCTCGACCTTTCCCCAGCGTCCCGCCGGGGTGCGTTTCTCCAGCCACGCGCTGAACTCGGGATCCGACACAAGCGCGGCGTTGAGCGGCGTGTCGAAATAGCCCGGCGCGATGGCATTGCAGTTGAGCCCGTGTTTCGCCCAGTCCGTTGCCATCCCCTTGGTCAGGTTGGAAATCGCGCCCTTCGAGGCCGTATAAGGCGCGATGCCCGGCCGGGCGAGCGCGCTCTGGACGCTGGCGATGTTGATGATCCGCCCCTCGCCCCGCGCGATCATGTGCCGCGCAACGGCCTGACCGACGTAGAATGCCGAATTGACGTTGGTGCGCATCAGCCGGTCGAAGGCCTCGACCGGAAAATCCTCGAGCGGCGTGCGGTGCTGCATCCCGGCATTGTTGACCAGGATGTCGATGGGGCCGGTTTCGTCCTCGAAGGCATCGATGGCCTTTGCGACCACCGTGGCGTCCGTGACGTCAAAGCTCAGCGTCTCGACGCTGGCCCCTTCGGCGCGCAGGCGTTCGCCCGCCTCCGACAGCCGGGCGGCATCTCGCGCGTTCAGCACGATCTGCGCCCCGGCCTGCGCCAGACCGCGTGCCAGGGCGAACCCGATTCCCATGGAAGAGCCGGTCACGAAAGCGCGCCGGCCGCTCAGGTCGAACAGGTTCATGCGGCCTCCCTCGCCATGCTTGCGGGCGGAGTTGACAACGTCCCGCAAACCCCCTTGCATGAATTGGTATACCATTTGAGTGGTGATGCAAGTCCAACCCCGGAGGAGGTGGCACCCCCATGAAAGCGCTCTTTGCCCATGCGGCGCACGACCTGCGCCTGGCCGATGTGCCGCGCGACGAACCCGGACCGGGCGAGGTGCTGGTGCGCATGTCACGCGGCGGCATCTGCGGGTCGGACCTGCATTACTACCACAACGGCGGCTTCGGCAGCGTGCGCCTGCGCGAGCCGATGATCCTTGGCCACGAGGTCGCGGGTGTCGTGGCGGGTCTGGGCGACGGGGTGACCGGGCTTTCCGAGGGCGATCTCGTCGCCGTCTCGCCTTCCCGACCCTGCGGGGCCTGCGCCGAATGCCTGCGCGGTCTGCCGAACCAGTGCCTCAACATGCGCTTCTACGGCTCGGCCATGCCCTTTCCCCACATCCAGGGGGCGTTCCGCCAGGAACTAGTCGCCTCGGCCGCGCAATGCGTGAAGGCCGAGGGGCTGAGCGCGGAAGAAGCGGCGATGGCCGAACCGCTGGCGGTCTGTCTGCATGCCGTGCGCCGGGCCGGAGGTATGCTTGGGCGGCGCGTGCTGGTCACGGGCTGCGGGCCGATCGGCGTGCTTGTCATCCTTGCCGCGCGCCGGGCGGGTGCCGCGGAAATCGTGGCCACCGATATTGCCGACCGGGTTCTGGAGTTTGCCCGGACGGCCGGCGCGGATATCACGCTGAACACTGGCGTGGATCGCGACGCGCTGGCGCCCTGGAGCCGGGACAAGGGCAGCTTCGACATTCTCTTCGAATGCTCCGGCGCCGAGGCCGCGCTTGCCGCCGGCATCGCCGCCCTGCGTCCGCAGGGCGTGGCCGTTCAGCTTGGACTTTCCGGCGACATGACACTGCCGATGATGATGCTGACCGCCAAGGAGATCGACCTGCGCGGCTCGTTCCGCTTTCACGAGGAATTCGCCATCGCCGTCTCGATGATGCGCGCCGGGCTGATCGACGTGAAGCCGCTGATCACCCACAGCTTCGCGTTTTCCGACTATGTCGAGGCCTTCACCACCGCCTCGGACCGCAGCAGGGCGATGAAGGTGCAGCTGGACTTCGCCGCGTGCTGACCTTCGCCCTTGCGGTGCTGCTGCTGATCGGCACGCCCGGTCCGGGGGTGCTGAGCACGGCGGGTTTCGGTGCCGCCTACGGCTTCCGCCCGTCGCTGCGCTATGTCCTTGGCCTGTTCCTCGGCACCAACCTGGTGATGCTGGCGGTCATCAGCGGCCTTGCCGCCGTGATCCTGTCGATCCCCTGGCTGCGCAGCGTGCTGATGTTCGCCTCTGTCGCCTATCTTCTCTACCTCGCCGCGCGCATCGCCTTTGCCGGCGCGCGCATCGCCTTCATCGAGGCGAGGACCCCGCCCGGCATCGTCGGCGGGCTCGCGCTGCAGGCGATCAACCCCAAGGCCTATGCGGTCAATACCTCGCTCTTCACGGGTTTCGGCTTCGCACCCGACAACATCGCATTCGAGATTGCGGCGAAGGTCCTCATCCTCAACGCGATCTGGGTTCCGGTCCATCTTTGCTGGCTATGGGCCGGGGTGGCCCTGCACCGTCTCGACCTGGCGCAGCGCACGCAGCGCGCGATCAACATCGCCATGGCGCTGGCGATGCTGGGTGTCGTGGCGCTTGCCATCTGGTCGGCGGCGCGGGTGGCCTGATCAGTTCACCGCCGTCAGCAGAGCGTCCCCGGCGAGGAAGGCCGCGATGTTGCCGCGCTGAAGCTGCCCCATCGCCGCGCGTGTCTCGACCGTGCCCGAGCCCTGATGCGGCTGGATGACGACATTGTCGAGCTTGTAGAAGCGCGGGTCGATATCGGGCTCGTTCAGGAACACATCCAGCGCCGCACCCGCCAGCCTGCCCTGCTCGAGCGCGTCCAGCATCGCCTCCTCGTCGATGGTAGAGCCGCGCGAGATATTCACGATGACGCCGCGGGGGCCCAGGGCGTCGATCACCTCTTTGGAAACGAACCTCTCGGTGTCCTTTCCGCCGACGAGCGCGACCACGAGATAGTCGACCGCGCTGGCCAGCGACACGGGATCGCTGTGGTAGGTCCAGCCCCGCGGCGTCTCCTTCTCGGAGCGGGCGAAATAATGCATGTCCATCTTGAAGGCCGCCAGCCGGTCGGCGATGTCACGCCCGATGCGGCCCAGCCCCATGATCCCCACCTTGCCGCCGCTGACCTTGCGGTTGAGGCGGTATTCCCCCTTGGCCTTCCAGTTGCCCGAGCGCGCCCAGTCCGAGGCCTGGATCATCTCGCGCCCCTGCATGATCAGCATCGCCACGGCAAGATCGGCCACATCGTCGTTCAGCACATCCGGCGTGTTCGTGACCTTGATCCCCCGCTCGCTCGCGGCAGCCACGTCGATGGCATCATATCCCACCCCGTAATTGGCGATCACCCCGAGGTTCGGCAGCGCGTCCATCTCGGCCGCGCCGAAAGGCGCGTGGCCCTTGAAGGCGACGGCCTTCACCTGTGTCCGCACGGCCTCGTCGAGCCTTGCCACCTCGTCCGAATTGCCGATGAAAACCGCCGAGAAGCCCTCTTCGATGGCCTGACGGTCGGTGTCGCTGTAATTGCCTATGGCGAGGGTTTCGCTCATGACCTGCTCCCTATGTTTGTGAAAAAAGTCTCTCCCGGCCCGCAGGATCGGGTGGGGCGCCGCGACTGTCAACGGGCGGCCGCCCCCGCATCCCGCATGCGCCGCAGCCAGCCAAGCGTCGCATCGGTATCCCCGACCGGTTTGTATTCGGCCCCAACCGGCGCGTCCCAGCCGAGGCGTTCGAGCACCCCCAGCACGTGCCCGTAGTCGAGTTCGCCATGATCCGGTGCGCCCCGATCCGGGACGGATGCGATCTGGACATGACCGATCAGCGCCCGCAGCCGTTCGAGCCGGTGGGTCACGTCGCCCTCCATGAGTTGCACGTGGTAGCAGTCGAACATGAGCTTCAGATTGTCGGCACCCACCTCGGCGATGATCGCCTCGGCCTGGGTCGTTGTCGTCAGGAAATAGCCCGGCGCGTCGTAGCGGTTGAGCGGCTCGATCAGGATCGTGATGCCATGCTGCGCGGCCAGCGCGCAGGCGTAGCGCAGGGCATGCACGAAGGCCGCATGCGCCTCTTCTCCCGTCGCGAAACCGGCCATGACATGGACGTTCCCGGTGCCGGTCGCATGCGCATAGGCGATGGCCTCGTCGATGGCAGCGCGCGCCTCTTTACCGCGCCCGTGGAGCGCGCTCAGCCCGTTCTCGCCGGCTTCACCGCGTCGGGTGTTGAGCCCCAGCATCCGCAGGCCGGTCTCCTCGAGCGCCGCCGCCACGAGCTGCGACGGCACGTCATAGGGCCAGTGACATTCCACCGCGTCGAACCCGGCGCGTCGCGCCGCACGGATCGCGTCGGGAAGGGAGAGGCCGGTCCAGAGGAACCCGAGATTGGCGGAAAACCTCATTCGTCCCAGTCCACGTCGAAGGCCTCGACCACCTTGCGCACCTGAGCGTCCGTCAGGGCCCGCACGGCTTGCCCGCGCGTGAGCAAGGCCAGCCGCGCGGTGTCCTCCAGTTGCTCGATGGCGTCGCAGGCGGCCTCCACGTCCTTGCCTGCGACGACGGGGCCGTGATTGGCCAGCATGACGGCAGAGCGCTTCCCCGCCAGTCCGCGCACGGCGTCGCCCATCGCCGGATCGCCGGGCAGGAAGAAGGGCAGCAGCTTTACCCGGCCAAGTTTCATCACCGAATAGGGCGTGAGCGGGGGCAGGAAATCGTCGTCATCGGCATCAGGCATCAGCGACAGGGCGACGGCGTGGCAGGAATGCAGATGCACCACGGCACCCGCGCCGGACCTGGTGTCGTAGAAGGCCGAATGCAGGGACATCTCCTTGGTGGGCGGATCGCCGTCGATCAGATCGCCCCTGGCGTCGAAGCGCGACAGCCGCGCCGGGTCGAGCCGCCCGAAGGACGTGCCGGTCGGCGACACCAGCAGCCCGCCGTCGGGAAGGCGCGACGAGATATTGCCGGTCGAGCCCGAGGTCAGGCCCCGGTCGAACATGGATTTGGCCAGCAGGCAGATCCGTTCGCGCAGGCGGGCCTCCTCGCTCATGCCCGCTCCAGCCGCCCGAGAGCGTCCTCAAAGAAGGTCTCGGCCCCGAAATTGCCGGACTTGAGCGCAAGGCCGATGTCGTCGCCTTCAGAGCGGCAGAAACACCAGGGCACACCCGGCGCGATCTCCTGCCCGATGTCGAGCCGCGCGACGCCAAGTGCCTTGGTAATCGCGCCCGAGGTCTCTCCGCCCGCGACGACGAAGCGACGCGCCCCGAGACGTCGCGCCAGCAGGGCCAGCTCCGCCAGCGCTGCCTCGACGAGTTCCCCGGCCTTCGCCACACCAAGCGCCTCCTGCGCCGCGCGGACCTCTTCGGGCTCGGCACTGGCGTAGATCAGCGGGGCATTGCGCAGATCCTGCGCCTCGAGCCATGCCTTCGCGTCGGCGATCCCCTCTGCGGCGAGGCGTTCGGGCAGCAGCCGAAAGGCCGGGCGTCCCGCGTCGATATAGGACGTTACCTGCGCGCGGGTCATGGCCGAACAGCTTCCCGATGCGACGAAACCCTTGTCCCCGAGTAACGGGCGCGGCGCCTGCGGGGCATCCGCCGACAGCCGTCCTGCGCGGGCGTAGATCCCCGGCAGGGGCATGGCGATGGCCGATCCTCCGGTCAGCAGGGGCATGTCCGCGCAGGCCTCTGCGATGCCGACGAGATCCGCGTCCGCGACGGCATCCGTCACCACATGGGAAACGCCCTCGCCCGCCAGCCGGTCGAGCTCGGCCCGGATCGCCTCGGGTCCCTGTGCCACGCAGAGCCGGTCCACCAGGCCGACCTCTCCCGTCACCTGCGGTGCCAGCAGCCGCATCAGGTTGCTGTCGCGCATCGGGGTCAGCGGGTGGTCCCTCATCGGGCTTTCGGCAAGGGGCTGGCGTCCGACGAACAGGTTGCCCATGAAGATCGCGCGTCCGTTCTCGGGGAATGCCGGACAGTAGATCGTCTGGTCTGTTCCCAGACGTTGCATCAGCGCCTCGCTCACCGGACCGATATTGCCCTGCGATGTCGAGTCGAAGGTCGAGCAGTACTTCCAGAAGAAGCGTTCCGCCCCGGCCGCGCGCAGCCAGTCGAGCGCGGCAAGCGCATCCCTGATCGCCTTGTCCTTCGGGGCGGTTCGGATCTTGAGCGCGATCACCTCGAACGGGGCAGGATCATCCGGCGGCGCGGCGGGGACGCCGATGCGCAGCGACACCTGCCGCCCGCTGCGCGCCAGCAGTCCGGCAAGGTCCGTCGCCCCGGTGAAATCGTCCGCGATGCATCCCAGCAGCGCCGTCACCCCTTCCCGCCCGTCTCTCCGGGCAGGCTCAGCCCGGCGTTGCGCGCGTAGACCTTCGCCACGGCGGCATCGTCCTCCTTTCCCAGCCCCATGCCGGCAGCGGCGACGAATTGCTGCAGGGCGGCCGCGGCGATGGGGGCGCTGAAGCGTGACTCCCGCGCGATGTCGAGCACGATGCCCAGATCCTTGGGCCAGATGTCGACCATGCTGAAAGGCCTGTAGTCGCCCGCGATGATGTGCGGGGTACGGTTCTCCAGCATCCAGCTGGTGCCGGCGCTGGTCGAGATCACCTCGAGAAACGTCTCGGGCGAGATCCCCTGCGACAGACCGAATGTCAGCGCCTCGGCCATCGTGGCCAGATGCACACCGGCGAGAAGCTGGTTGGTGGCCTTCATGGCCGATCCCGGCCCCGCGGCATCGCCCAGTTCGAACACGCGCCCCGAGATCGCGTCGAGCACCGGTCGCGCCGCGCCGAACGCCTCGGGACTGCCCGAGGCCATCACCGTAAGGGTGCCGCTCGCCGCCCCGACCGCCCCGCCCGAGATCGGCGCGTCGAGGTAGAGCACGCCGGCCTCCCGACAGCGCCCCTCCATGTACCGGGCGAAGTCGGGGGACACCGTCGCGCAGGAGATCACGACCGCACCCGCCCGCAGCTTCGCCACGATCCCGTCGGGGCCGAAAAGCACGGCCTCGGTCTGGGCAGCGTTCAGCACCACCAGAAGCACTGCATCGAGATCGCCGGCAATGTCGGCCAGCGCGCCTTGCGTGCCGCCCTTTGCGCGGAACTGTTCGACCTTGGCCGCATCCAGATCGCAGCCCAGCACCTGATGCCCGGCCTTCAGCGCATTCGCCGCCATACCCGATCCCATCGACCCGAGGCCGATGACCGCCATCTTCGCCATGAAGCTCCTCCCCTCTCCCCGACGCTCCTACACTGCCCGGGACAATCTTCGACGCAAGGAGAAATTCGGACCGCCCCGTGGGTCAGGCGCGCAGATCGTCGAGCAGCCGGTCCATCATCGCCCCGCAATCCGCAAGCGCGGCGAGAGAAATGAACTCGTCCGGCTTGTGGCCCTGACCTTCCATGTCGCCCGGCCCGCAGACCACGGTCGGTATGCCGAGCGCTGCGAAGTACCCCGCCTCCGTCCCGAAGGCCACCTTGATCGGCGTCGGACTGCGGGCGAGCTTCCCCGCCCATGCAACGACCTGTTCGTCCGGACCGACGTCGAGACCGGGGTAGGCGCTGATCTCTTCCAGAACGATCCGCGCGTCCGGGAATGAAGCGCGGAAGGGCTCGGCCGCACGATCAGCCTCACGCCCCAGAGCCGCGAGGATTTCGCCGGGCGCATCTGCCGCGAGATGGCGGAACTCGACGTCGATCTCGGCCCGGTCGGGCACGATGTTGAGCGCCGTGCCCCCTTGAAGCCGTCCCACGTGGACCGTCGAGAAGGGCACCCCATAGGCCTCGTCCCGCGCGCCGTCGCGGGCCAGCTCTTCCTGCAACCCGCGCAATTTGACGATGAAATCCGCCGCGAGATGCAGCGCATTGACGAAGCGCGGGGCCAGTGCCGAATGTCCGCCCTGTCCATGACAGGTGGCCCGAAGCGCCACCTTGCCCTTGTGTCCGACCGCCACCTGCATGCCCGTCGGCTCCCCCACGATGCAAGCCCGCGGACGGCCGATCATCGGAAGCAATCGGTCCAGCATGTCGCGGATGCCGATGCAGCCGACCTCCTCGTCATAGGATAGTACGATCTTCAGCGGCTCGCGCAGCCTCGTGCGGCCCGCCTGCTCGGCCAGTGCAAGGATGCAGGCGAGGAAGCCTTTCATATCGGTCGTTCCCCGCCCGTATGCCCGCGCGTCCTCCAGCGTCAGGCGGAACGGATCGCGCGTCCACTCCTGCCCGGCGGCGGGCACGACATCCGTGTGCGACGACAACAGCACGCCTGCGCCCGGCGGCCCTGTCACGGCGTAAAGGCCGGCTTTCGTGCCGGTGGCGTCAGGCAGACGCGTCGTGTCAAATCCGGCAGCGCGCAGCAGCCCCTCGGCATAGTCGATCAGCCCGAGGTTCGGGGCCGCGCTGACGGTCTCGAATGCGATCAGCCGATCGAGGATCTCGAGGGTGCGCGCCAGCCCGGTCACGGGAAATTCCGGTCGAGCTCGGCGAGTTCGCGCCGGAATGGCAGCGCATCGCCCATGTCGGGTGTGTCGAGCTCGCGCGCATAGCGGTGGCCTGCATATGTCGCCCAGGCGATGGGTCCGGGCGCGGCGGCGTCCCCGATCACCCGCACGCTGCGGATCCCCGCATCCGCCCAGTCCGTCTGCCGTGCCAGAAGCCCATGGTAGAGGGCGTCGTCGGACACCCGCGACGCCACCATCACCACCGCGTCGCAGCCCGTCACCTCGCGCGCATCGGTGTAGCTGCAATTGGTCTCGACACCGTCGGCCCGGATGGCGCTCAGACCCCGGTTCAGCACGATGCGCACGCCCGCCTGCGCCAGCCGCACATGGATCGCATGCTGCTCGAGCGTGTTGCGCGTCCAGTCCGAGACAAAAGGCGCGGGTGTGACCAGTGTGACCTCGCAGCCGTTCGAGGCCAGCAGTTCCGCCAGCACGCCGCCCATGTAGTAGTGGTCGTCATCAAAAAGCACGATCCGGCCCGTTGGCAGGCGGCCTGCCATGATGTCATCGGGCGTGCAGACCGGCATGGCGGGATCCATCCGCATCGCGACCACATGCTGGCGCGCCACACCATCTGCCCGCCAATGGGCCCCGGTCGCGATGCAGACATGTTCAAAGCCGAAGTCCAGGACCTGCCCGGCGTCCAACTCGGAGCCGATGTAGGTCTCGACATTCGCGCGCTGCGAAAGCTGATACTGCCGGTAATCCACCACCCTGCCCCAGGCGGCGAGCCCCGGCAGCAGGCGTTCGCGCGCGACGCGCCCGCCGATCTCTTCGCGCGCCTCTGCGACGGCCACATCATAGCCCCGCAGGCTCAGCGCGCGGGCCGCTTCGAGCCCGGCCGGTCCGGACCCCACAATCAGAACGTTGCTGCTTTCGCCCTTGGCGTTCATCGTCTCGGGGTGCCAGCCCTTGCGCCATTCCTCCATGAAGGTCGGGTTCTGCGTGCATCGGCTGATGCTCATGGTCATGTCGCCGGTGATGCAGATGTTGCAGCCGATGCATTCGCGGATATCCTCGATCCGCCCCTCCTCTATCTTCCTCGGCAGGAAGGGATCGGCGATGGAGGGCCGTGCGCAGCCGATGAAGTCGAGCGTGCCCTGCCGGATCATGCGGGCCATCACGTCCGGCGAGGTGAAGCGGCCCACCCCCACGACGGGCTTCGAGGTCAGATCGCGGATACCGCGCACCAGGGCCTCCTGCGCCGCTTCTTCCTTGAAGCGGGAAGGCCCGGAACAGTCCTCCCAGCTTCCCTGCGCAAGATCCCAGAGGTCGGGCAGATCGGCGTTCATCTCGATGAATTCGCGAAGCTCGGCGTTGGAAAAGCCCATGTCTGCGATGTTCTCGTCAAGAGAGACCCGCATGGTGATCGCCATCGTGTCACCCACGGCGTCACGGATGTCCCCCACCACCTCGCGCGCGAAACGCGCGCGGTTCTCGAGGCTGCCGCCGTATTCGTCGGTGCGATGGTTGGTCGCGCGCGACAGGAAATGCTGGAAGATGCCGAAACCATGCGCGCCGTAGAGGCAGATCAGATCGAACCCCGCCTCTTTTGAGCGCTTCGCGGCATTCACGAACCAGCGCCGCAGGTTGCGGATGTCGGTCCTGTCCATGGCACGGGCCTGCACCGGATCGTTGGTGAAGGTCCGGATCGGCAGGGCCGACGGGGCGAGAGGCACCTCCTTGCTGTAGAAATTCGGACCGTTCACGCCGGAATAGGCGAGCTGGATCCCCGCCAGCGCGCCGTGGGACTTCATCCGCTCCGACATCCGCCGCAGCATCGGGATGTCGCTGTCGTCCCAGAGCCGGAGCTCGATGAAGGGCGTGATCTCTGAGCTGTGGTGCATCTCCGTCTGCTCGGTGAAGATGACGCCCCAGCCACCCTCGGCCTTGACGCCGCGCATCGCCGCCACGGCCGACGGGTCGCGGTAGCCGCCCCCGTTGCAATGGGGCACCTGATAGAAGCGGTTCTTCGCCGTGAGCGGCCCGATGGCCTGAGGTTCGAACAGGATGTCGTAGCGGGGATCGCGCATCTATGTCTCCGTCCGCCTGCTCAGCCTGCCGCCGGCGCGCTGTCTCGCGGCGGCACCGACCTCAGCCCCGCGACCCTCCCGGCGGCGGCGGCCTCGCGGCAATGTTCGATGAAAGCCGTCACCGTCAGCACGGTGTCGCTGCCCGCGGCCATCAGCAGCCCCATGCGCATCGGCCGCACCTCGCCGGAAAGCGGGATGCAGCGCAGCGGGCGTCCGTCGGGCGACAGATCCCCCAGCGGACGCATGTTGGCGATCGAATAGCCGAACCCGTTGCCCACGAGGCTGCGCATCACCGCCATGTCACGCGTGCGCTCGGCGATGCGCGGCACGACTCCGGCCTCGCGGAAGACGGACAGGAAATAGTCCCGGCTCAGCGGCAGGTCGAGCAGCACCATCGGGAGTTCGGCCAGGTCGCTGACGCAAAGCGCGTCGCATCCGGCAAGAGGGTGGTTTGCGGGAAGAAGCACATAGGGCGGAAGGGAGGCCAGCGGAACGAACCTCAGATCATCCGGCACATCAAGGTCATAGGTCAGCGCGATGTCGAGATTGCCGCCGCGCAGCCCCTCGATCAGATCCTGCTGGTGCAGTTCGGACTGGCGCAGAACGACGTCCGGGTAGCGGTTCTCGAACTCGCGCCGGAGACCGGGCAGGATCAGCTCGGCGAAAGTGCTCAGGCAGCCCACCGCCATCGGACCCTGTACGTTTCCCGAGATCTCTCCGGCCAGACTTCCCAGAGCCGCGGCCTCGCGCAGCACGTTGCGAGCCTGCTCCATGAACTGACGTCCCGCCTGGGTCAGCGCAAGCCCCTGGGCATGCCGGCGCAGGAAAAGCTGCAAGCCGAATTCAGCCTCGAGCTGGGAGATCGCGGTCGAGATCGAGGGCGAAGAGACATGGACCTTCTCGGCCGCCAGAGCGATCGACCCCGCCTCCCCGACGGCGACCAGATATTCCAGCTGGCGCAGGGTGAAACGGGTCGCCATGCTCAGGCCCCCCGGCCTTCGGCAGGAAGGCGGGCCATGCTCATTCGTCGCCCGGAACGCCGTATGACGGCGCCGCACGCGGGTCGAGGGCGCGTTGCACATAGGCGTCGACTTGCGGCCTGTAGACTTGCCAGGCCTGTGCCACTGCCTGGATCGGGCAGTCCTCTGTCCAGTCGCAGCGCAGGTCCACCAGAGGCCAGTCCTGCCGGTCGACGATCATCATGCCGGCAGAATGCACCGGCCCTGCCTCTCCGCCCGCCTCGAGCCCCCCGCGCATGGCCGCGATCATACGGTCACCGAGATGACCCCGCGCCGAAAGGAAGGCGTCCACGATGGCCCGCGGCACGCCCGCATCACCCAGCAGGTTACCGCCAGAGGCAACGTTCTCGGCGCGCGCCTCGCTCCAGATGCCCAACGCTTGCGGGCCGGAATGGATCGCCGTGCCGCCCGACGCGTCGACAGCAAGGACCTGACGGTATTCCATGAAACTGCCACTGTCGCGCAGCGCCGCGACGGCCTCGGTGGCGGATTTGCCCGCACCCATCAGATCAAGCGCCCGCGGCCCGAGGCGCGGGTCGGTCACATTCTGCGACGCGACCGCCCCCACCCCGGCGCGGGCGTAGGAACAGCGCGCGGCGACGGCGGGGGACGAGGACGATATCGCCACCCCGAACATGCCGGTTTCCGCGCAGCGGGCGACCAGTGAGAAGGTCATCGCGCGCCCCCTATTGCTCGTCCGGAATCACCGCGGTCCCGTCGATCTCGACCAGCCATTCGGGCCGGGCCAGCGCCGAGACGACAAGACCCGTCGAGACCGGATGCACGCCCTTTATGTATTCACCCATCGTCCTGTAGACGGCCTCGCGGTGGCGCACGTCGGTGATGTAGACCACCACCTTGACCAGATGCTCGATCCCGCCGCCGCATTCCTCGAGAAGCTGGCGGATGTTCTGCATCACCTTGTGGGTCTGCGCGACGGGGTCATGGCTGTCGAGGTTGGAGGCGTCATCGAGTTCCTGCGGGCATTGGCCGCGCAGCCAGACCGTCCGCCCGCCCTGCGTCACCACGGCCTGCGCAAGGTCGTTGTCGAGCTTCTGCTCGGGGTAGGTGTCGCGCGTGTTGAACTTGCGGTGCCTGTAATGCGCCATGGCGCTTTCCTTTTTGCTGCTTGGTCTAACGCGCTTCGGCGGTTGCGGCATCCTGCGCCCTGGGCGCGCCATAGGCGAGATAGCCGCGCTGGATGGCGATGTGATCGGCGATGTGGCGCGCATCGTGCCAGACGCCCCAGATGAAGGACGAGCCGCGTCGTGACAGCCAGGGCAGCCCGAGGAAATAGACACCCGGCTCGGCCGACACCCCGCGCTGGTGCCTGGGCTTCCCAGCCTCGTCGAAGGCATCGACCTCAAGCCAGCCGAAATCGAGCGCGTATCCCGTGGCCCAGATGATCGACGTGACGCCGTCCGCCGCGAGGTCGAGTTCGCGGATCGGGTTTTGAAGGCAGTCGGGATCGGGCAGCATCCGGCGCGCCTCGGGCTCTTCCGGCAGATCGAGGCCGTTGCGCTTGACATAGGCGTCCGCCGCGTCGAGCAGCGCGAGATAATAGGCGTCCCCGCCAGCCAGGTTCTCTGCAAGATCACCGTCGAAACATGCCCGCCCGTCCGCGAAGCCGCTGGTGCGGCCGACAAGCGTCATGCCCTGCGCCGCAAGTTCGCGGAAGTCCACCGTGCGCCCGCCTCGCGCGCCGCTGACCGCGATGGTGACATGGCTGGTCCCCGGCGCGGGCGCCTCGACGTCCCAGAGGCCCAGCACCCCCAGCCACCAGACGAAATCCCGCCCCCGGTAGCTGCGCGGAGGCCGGTCGTGTGGACCGACCGACAGATAGACCTCGCGGCCCGCGCGCATCAGCTCGTCCGCGATCTGCGTGCCAGAAGATCCGGCGCCGATGACCATGACGGCGCCTTCTGGCAGTTGCGCGGGATTGCGATATTGCGCCGAATGGATCTGGTGGAGACTGTCGTCTCGCGGCGCGATCTCCGGGATGACCGGTTTCTGGAACGGCCCGGTCGCAGCGACCACGCGATCGGCGAGGATCGTGCCTGCGGAGGTCTCGGCGACAAAGCCAGGCCCCTCGGGATTTCGGTGCACGCGGGTGACCTCGACGCCGCAGCGGATCGGGGCGTCGATCCGGCGGGCGTATTCCACGAAATAATCCGCGACGTTGTCCTTGCCCGGAAAGGCGTCAGGCGCGTCTTTCGGAAATTCCAGCCCCGGAAAGCGGTCATGCCAGGCCGGCCCGTTGGCCACCAGCGAATCCCATCTGCCCGAACGCCAGCGCTCGGCGATGCGGTGGCGTTCCAGTACGAGATGCGGGATGCCGAGCTTGCCCAGATGCTCGCTCATGGCGACCCCGGCCTGTCCGCCGCCCACGATCAGCGTATCCGTTCTTTCATGTTCCATCTGCTCTCCGACTGACCGGCACGGTTCGTCACAGCATTCATTCGGCAGAAGTAAGTTTCAAGAAAATCATCTTGATCCTGTGATTAGCTATCGACTAATCCCGTCGATCTTGCCGGAGCCGCTGTATACATCACGAGCACGACGTCGCCTTCTTTCGGCTTCATCGCCCCATAAAGTTCTGGAATTGTATACAGGCCATGCTAACGTCGGCGGTGGAGGATATGCGCGGAGGGAGGCCGAGGCATGGAGACACCCCGCGCAAGCCAGACAGTCAAGGCGCGAGACGCGTTGAGGACGCTGATCCTGACCGGCGCCTTCGCGCCCGGTGAACGCCTGCCCGAACCCGTGATCTCGGACCGCCTGCGGGTCTCCCGCACGCCGCTGCGCGAGGCGATGTCCCAGCTGGTCGATGAAGGGATCGTCGAACGTCTGCCGACGGGCGGCTGCCGGGTCTCTTCCTACTCGATGCAGGATATCGTGGATGCGATCGAAGTGCGCGGCACGCTCGAGGGTCTCGCCGTCCGCCTTGCCGCGGAACGTGGCGTGCCGACCAGCGAGATCGCCGCCTGCGCAGAAACGCTTGGACGCATCGATGACGCGCTGGCCAGACCCGGGGGCATGGAGTTCGGGACCTATGTCCGCCTCAACGCCGAATTCCATCGCCGGATCGTTGGCGCCTGCAACAGTCCGGTGGTGATCCGCGAGGTCGAGCGCGCCTGGAATCAGCTTCTCGCCTCACCGAGCGCCTTCCTGCACGGGCAGGAGGACAGCGCCGCCTTTCGCGCCTCGCTTCTCGGCGCGCAGCGCCATCACCGCACCATCCTGGAGGCGGTCGAGGCCCGCGAGGGCGCGCGGGCCGAGGCAACGGCGCGCGAACATGCCCGGCTTGCCCGGCAGAATCTCAGGGCGGCTCTCGAGGCCGGCAGCGGGGGCGAGATCGCCATCCCCGGCCTCCAGCTCGTTGCCCCCGATCCGACATGGAACTGAAGCACCAAGAGCAAAGAGAGGGAGATAACGACATGTCCAGCCTGTCCGACGTGATGGCCAAGCACAAGAACCCGGTGGAGATGCTGCGCAATTCCAAGATCGGAATGTATGTCTATCCGGTTGTTGCACCCGAGTTCACCAACTGGCGCGACGAACAGCGCGCATGGCGCGAGAGCGCGGTGCTGTTCGACCAGACCCACCATATGGACGAGCTGATCGTCGAGGGTCCGCAGGCCGAGGCGATGCTGTCGCATATCGGGATCAACGCCTTCTCGAACTTCGACCTGAACCGTGCCAAGCACTTCGTTCCCGTCACCCCCGCCGGGCACGTGATCGGTGACATGATCATCTTCCGGGAACGCGAGGACAAGTTCATCCTCGTGGGCCGCGCGCCCACCGCCAACTGGGTCAAGTTCCAGCACGCCATCGGAACCTGGAACGCGCGCATCCTGCATGACCCTCGCTCGAACTCGCGCCCCGACGGCGAGCGCGTGCTGCGGACCCATTACCGCTTCCAGATACAGGGTCCCGACGCGCCGAAGATATTCGAGAAGATCAACGGCGGGCCGGTGCCCGACATCAAGTTCTTCCACGTCGACTGGATCAATGTGGGCAACCGCAAGGTCCAGGCCCTGCGCCACGGCATGTCCGGCGCACCGGGCCTCGAGGTCTGGGGGCCATATGCCGACAAGCACTATGTACAGTCGACCATCCTGCAGGCCGCCCGCGATCTCGGCATCGACCTGCATCAGGTCGGCAGCCGCGCCTATTCCACCAACACCCTTGAATCCGGCTGGATTCCGTCTCCGCTGCCCGGCATCTACACCGGGGACGGGATGATGCAGGAGTACCGCGACTTTCTCGGGGCCGACGCATACGAGGCCGCGGGATCCATCGGCGGCAGCTACGTGAGCGACGATATCGAGGATTACTACGTCAATCCGTTCGAGCTGGGCTACGGCTTCTACATCGGATGGAAGAAGGACGACTTCATCGGAAAGGACGCGCTCGCGAAACTGAAGGAGGCGCCCAACCGCAAGAAGGTCACCTTCGAGTGGAACCGCGAGGACGTGCTCAAGGTCATCGCCAGCGGGCTCGAACAGGGCACGCCCTACAAATGGATCGACTTCCCGCAGCCCAACTATGCCTCTTCCTCGGCCGATATGGTCATGCAGGGCGACAGGATGGTCGGCATGAGCATGTTCAACGGCTTCAGCTACAACGAACGCTGTTTCCTGTCGCTGGGCGTCGTGCAGCCCGACGTGCAGGTCAACGACGTGCTCACACTCAAATGGGGTGAGCCGGACGACACCGGCAAGACCTCGACAGAACGCCACAAACAGGCTGATATCAGGGTACGCGTGGCCGAGACGCCCTATTCCGCCGAAGCGCGCGAGAACTACGCTGACAGCTGGCGTACCAAGAGGGCGTGAACCTGCGGGAGGAGACACGCGGAAGACGCGCCTGAGAACCGGAGGCTCGGCCCGCAAGAGGCCGCGCCGCCACCCCTGGGCACCCGGGAACCGGGCCGCCCAAGTCAACTGGGAGGACGACATGCATTTTTCATCCAACTTCGCTGCGGCCGCGCTGACGGTTGCGCTCGCGCTGCCCGCGTCGGCGACCGAACTCAAGTTTGCCAATTTCACGCCGCCGTTCCACACCATCAACGCATCGGTGATCGAGAAGCTGAATACCGACGTGTCCGCCGCCACCGGGGGTGCGCTGACCGTGCGCGGCTATCACGGCGGCGAGCTGGGCGCGGGCCCCGTCGAACAATACGTCCGCGCGCTGCAGGGGGTCGCCGAGATCACCTGGGGCCTGCCGGGCTACACCTCCTCGCAATTCCCGCTGACCATGATCGCGGAGCTCCCCGGCGCGATCCCCGAGGACAAGCCCGGTTACGAAGCGCTCTGGGCCGCCTATGACGACTATCTGAAAGGCGAATTCCCCGGCACCGTGCCGCTGGCGCTCTGGACCTCCGAGCCCAACATCTTCATCATGGGCAATAAGGAAATCCGCACGCCCGGCGACCTCGCCGGGCTGAAGCTGCGCGTGGCCGGGGCGACCGCCGCAGACGTGGTCACGGCCCTCGGCGGAACGCCTGTCCAGATGCCCATCAGCGAGGTCTACAACGCCCTCCAGACCGGGCTGATCGACGGGGTGATCACCGGCGCCTCGACGCTTGTCGACTTCAAGCTGGACGAAGTGGCCGATGCACTGACCCTTGGTGCGCCGCTCGGGCGGCTGGCGTTCTTCACGGTGATGAACGCGGCCGCGTATGACGGGCTTGACGATGCCCAGAAGGCCGCGCTGGACGAAGCTGCGGGCATGGGTCTGTCGCAAAGCGCGGAGGAGGCATGGCTCGCCACTGCCAACGCAGCCCTCGACGCGGCCCGGACGGATTCGAAGAACATCATCATCGACCTGACCGACGATGAAAAGCAGGCCTTCGCCGACGCGGTCGCCTCGGTTTCGGGCGCCTATGTCCAGTCGGTCGGAGGCGAGGACGCGCTTGCGGCCATGAACGCCGAATAGCGGCTGGATGGAGCGGATCAGAAGCGTCGCAGACGGGCTGATCGGCCTGTCCGCGCTGATCGGCGCCGCGGGGCTGATGATCGAGGTCGCCGTCATCCTCGCCGATGTCATCGGGCGGGCTTTCGGGCATCCGCTTTACGGCTCGCAGGATCTGATCACCATGACGATGGTGATCACCGTCTTCGGCGCGATGGCGCTGTGCGACCGACGCGGCGGGCATATCGCCGTCGACATCCTCGAGCGCCGCTTCCCGCCCCGGCTGAACCGCGCCATCGACATCCTGACCGCATTGCTCGGGACCGCGATCTTCCTCGTGCTCGCCTGGGCGATCTACGACAGCGCGAAGATCTCGCAGATGCTGAACCTGTCGACGAACCTGCTGCGCATCCCGCGCGCCTGGTTCCAGCTTGCCCTTTGCGGCTTTGCCCTGCTGACCGCGCTCGGGATGCTGCTGCGCGCGGTCGAGCTTGCCACGGGGCGCCGGGACGTGCGCCTCGACGAAGCGCCCCCCACATGAGCGGCGCTGCCACCGGCCTTCTCGGCATCGTCGTTCTGCTGGTCCTGCTGTTGCTGCGGGTCCCGGTCGCATTCGCCATGTTCGCCGTGGGTTTCGTCGGGATAACCGCACTTAACGGCATGAAGTCAGCCGTCAATCTGATGGCGTCCGAGTCCTTCACCCTCGCCTCCTCGCCCGAACTCGTAGTCATCCCGCTCTTCATCCTGATGGGCAATGTCGCCTCGGCTACGGGGATGAGCCGGCGCCTCTACGATGCCGCCTATGCGCTGATCGGATCCGTGCGCGGCGGGCTGGCCTCGGCCACGGTGATCGGCTGCGGCGGCTTCGCGGCGCTGTCGGGCTCTTCCGTGGCTTCGGCCCTGACCATGGGGCGCGTGGCGCTGTCCGAGATGGACCGCTTCGGCTATGACAGGCGCCTGTCGACCGGGGCCGTCGCCGCCGGTGGCACTCTGGGCATCCTGATCCCGCCCTCTACCGGCTTCGTGATCTTCGCCATCCTCACCCAGCAATCCATCGGCCGGCTCTTCCTCGCCGGTGTCCTGCCCGGCCTGCTGCTGCTGACCCTCTTCGTCGTCACCATCACCCTGATCTGCCATTTCCGGCCCGGTTTCGGCCCCGCCGGTCAGCGCACGAGCCTGGCTGAAAAGGCCCGCGCCCTGCTGGGAGCCGCGCCCGTCATCCTGCTGATCCTGCTGACGATCGGAGGCATCTACGGAGGCTTCTTCTCACCCGTCGAGGCCGCAGCAGTCGGGGCCGGGGCCGTGATCCTGCTGGGGATCGTGTCGCGACGGCTTGGCCTGCGGATGCTTCTGGACGCGGCGCGCGATTCCGTCGTCACCACGGCCACGGTGATGCTGATCCTGATCGCCGCGCATATGATCAACCCCTTCATGGCGCTCAGCCACATCCCCTCGGCGGTCGGAGATTTCGTCACCTTGCTGAACCTGCCGCCCGTGGCGGTGCTGCTGATGATACTGGCGATCTACCTCGTGCTCGGCACCTTCCTCGAAGGCTTCGCCATGCTGGTGCTGACGCTGCCGATCTTCTTCCCCATCGTCACCGCGCTTGGCGTCGATCCGATCTGGTTCGGCGTGCTCACCGTCTTGACGCTGGAAATGGGCCTGATTTCTCCGCCCGTGGGCCTGAACGTCTTCATCGTGAAGTCGGTCGCGCCAAAGGTCCCGCTGAGCGACATCTTTCGCGGCGTCGCGCCCTTCTGGGTCGCGATGCTCGTCACGCTGCTGATTCTCGTGGCCTTTCCCCAGATCTCGCTCATCCTGCCGAACACGATGTTCAACTAAGCGCGCCACGCCCGCTAAAGGACGCGCACCAGCCGCAATGCGTCGTAGATTGCCGCGTGGGTGTTGCGCGACGAAACCGCATCGCCGATCCGGAAAAGCAGGTAACCGCCGGCGGGATTTGAGCGCACATCCTGCGAGCCACCCGCCACCAGCGCCTCGTAGTCGATCTCTCCCCGGTTCACCGATCCGGGTTTCAGATCGAAGTAGAGTTCGTCGAGGGGCCGCGTGCCGTGGTTCACCACAACCTGATCCACGCGCCGCTCGCGTTTGACGTCAGTGTAATCGCTTCCCAGACGTGCCAGCAGCGTGTTGCCATCCCGCGCGACGGCCTCGAGTTTCCAAGTCACGGTGAAGGTCACATCGCCCTTCTGCAATTCGCGCATCGAAGGGGTCAGTGACATGCCCATCACCTCGGGCGCGACAGTCCGCTCGCGGGTGACGATCTCGACCCGCGCGCCGGTCGCCGCGATCTTCTCCGCCGCCTGCAACCCCGCATAGTCGCCCGCGTCATCATAGATCAGCACGTCGCCTCCCGGCTGCGCGTCGCCCGTCAGGATGTCCCAGGCCGAGACCACAAGCGCGTTGCCTTCCTCGAGCACCTCGGTGAAGGGCAGCCCGCCGGTCGCCACGATGACCGCGTCCGGCGAGTCTGCCAGAACGGTATCGGCCTCGGCATAGCTCGAGAAGCGCATCCGCACGCCCAGCCTTTCGCATTCCGCCATCCGCCAGTCGACGAGGCCGCGCATCTCTGCCCGGCGCGCGGTCTGAGCGGCAAGGCGCACCTGTCCGCCCGGATCGCTTGCCGCCTCGTGCAGGATCACCTCGTGGCCGCGTTCGCCCGCCACCCGCGCGGCCTCGAGCCCCGCCGGACCCGCGCCCACGATCACGATGCGGCGCCGGTGTGCGGCCTTGGCAATCTCGTGGGGCTGTTCGATCTCGCGGCCCGTGGAAGGATTGTGCAGACACAGCGCCGCGCCGCCCTGGTAGATCCGGTCGAGACAGTAGTTCGCGCCGAGGCATGGGCGGATGCGCTCTTCCTCGCCGCGCAGGATCTTCGCCACGATATGCGGATCGGCGATATGGGCGCGGGTCATGCCGACCATGTCGAGCTTGCCGGAGGCGACCGCGTGCCGCGCCGTCGCCACGTCCTGGATGCGCGCCGCATGGAAGGTCGGAAGCTGCGCCTCGGCCCGGACCTCGCCCGCGAAGTCGAGATGGGGCGCACTTTTCATCCCCTGCACCGGGATGACCTCGGTCAGGGCCGCGTCGGTGTCGATATGGCCGCGGATCACGTTCAGGAAATCGACCAGCCCGCTGTCCCGCAGCCGCCGCGTGATCTCCATTCCTTCGTCCCTGCCGATCCCGCACGCCATCATTTCGTCGCCCACGTAACGGATGCCGACGATGAACTCCGTTCCCACGCGGTCGCGGATCGCGCGCAGCACCTCCGTCGAAAAGCGCATCCTGTTGTCCAGATCGCCCCCATAGGGCGCGTCGAGATCGTTGGTCAGCGGCGACCAGAAGGCGTCCATCAGGTGGCCGTAGGATTCGAGCTCGATCCCGTCGAGACCCGCCGCCTGCATCCGCTCGGCCGCATCGGCGTAATCCTCGACGATGCGCGCGATATCCCAGTCCTCGATCCGCTTCGGAAAGGCCCGGTGTGCCGGTTCGCGCAGATGGCCGGGCGACACCACCGGCAGCCAGTCGCCCACGTCCCAACGGGTGCGGCGGCCCAGATGGGTCAGCTGGATCATCACCGCAGCCCCGTGCCCGTGACATTCGTCCGCAAGCTCGCGCATCCATCCCACGACCTCGTCCTTCCAGGCGAGGACGTTGTTGAAGGCCGGCGGGCTGTCGCGGGCGACCGATGCGGAACCCGCCGTCATCGTCAGCGCCACACCGGCCTTCGCGCGTTCCGCGTGATAGGCCCGGTAGCGCGCCTTGGGCATGCCGTCCTCGGGATAGGCAGGCTCGTGGCTGGTGATCATCAGGCGGTTGCGAAGCGTCAGATGCTTCAGCTGGAAGGGCTGCAGAAGAGGGTCGCTGGACATGGATGCCTCGCTGTCGTCACAGCGAGACTTGCAGGAACGGCGGGGCGGGTCAATTTACTGCGCTTTGCCTTCGCCGTGATCCGAGGTCGCCCTCGCGGAGAGATCCGCGAAGGCGCATGTCTTGGGGAACGGGCTCAGCCGCAGACGGTTTTCACTGCCTTCGTCGTTGCATCGACAATGATGTCCGCCTCGGCCTCCGTGAGGCAGAGCGGCGGGGCAAAGCCGATCACGTCGCTTTGCACCATGGGCCGCGCGATGACCCCGAGCTTGAGCATCTCAGCCGCGACGGTGACGCCGATCTTCTGGTCGGGCTCGTAGAACTTGCGCGCTTCGCGATCGGCCACCAGCTCGACCGCCGCCAGCATGCCCTCGCCCCGGATGTCGCCGACGTTGGGATGTTCGCCCAGCGCATCCTTCAGCGCCTGCGTCAGGTAGGCTCCGGTCTTGCCGGCATTGGCGACGAGGCCCAGGTCGTCGATCAGTTTCAGGTTGGCGACGCCCGCCGCAGCACCGAGCGGATGCGCCGAATATGTCCAGCCGTGGCCCATCACACCGTATTCGTCCGTGCCCTCCTCGAGCACCTTCCAGACCTTGTCGGAGACGATGGATCCCGACAGCGGCGCATAGGCCGAGGTCAGACCCTTGGCGATCGTCATCAGGTCGGGCTTCAGACCGTAGTGATCGGAGCCGAACATCGTCCCGAGACGTCCGAAGCCGGTCACGACCTCGTCCACGATCAGCAGGATGTCATGCTTGGCCAGAACCGCCTGGATCTTTTCCCAATACCCCACCGGCGGGGGCACGATCCCGCCCGTGCCCAGCACCGGCTCGCCGATGAAGGCGGCGATGGTGTCGGCGCCTTCGCGCGCGATCAGCTTTTCGAGCGCGTCGACACAGTGATCGGTGAAGGCCTCTTCGGACAGCGACAGGTCGTCGCGACGGTAATAATAGGGCGCCTCGGTGTGCAGGATCGGCGCCAGCGGCAGGTCGAACTTCTTGTGAAACAGCTCGAGACCGGTAAGCGAGCCGCTCATCAGTCCCGATCCGTGGTAGCCGCGCCAGCGCGAGATGATCTTCTTCTTCTGCGGCAAACCGCGGATATTGTTGTAATACCAGGTCAGCTTGAGATTGGTCTCGTTCGCATCCGACCCGCCGAGACCGAAATAGACCTTCGACATGTGCGATGGCGCCCGGTCGAGCACCATCTTGGACAGCGTGATGGACGCCTCGGTGCCGCTGCCGGCATAGGCGTGAAAATACGCCAGCTCGCGCGCCTGATCGGCGATGGCCTCGGCGATCTCCTTGCGCCCGTATCCCACGTTCACGCAATAGAGCGCCGCGAATCCGTCGAGGATCTTGTTGCCGTCGCGGTCGGTGATGTAGACGCCCTCGCCACCTGTGACGATACGCTGCGGCGCCTCGCCCCGGGCAAATTGGGCGAGATGGGTGGAGGGATGCATGAAATTCTCGCGATCCCAGGCGGCGAGTTGGTCGTTGCTCAGCATGACGGTCTCCTTTGCGTGCGGTTGACGCAGTCGTAGCGAAATCCGTCTCCGAGGTCAGCCCCCTGCCCGAAAGAGAAAACGGGGCTTGGCCACGGCCGCGAATTCGGCTCAGAGTGCCGGCATGACCAAGTCCGCTTCCAGCCCCCGCTTCGATCGCGCCGAATATCGCGCGCGCCTTTCCAAGACCCGCGCCGAAATGGCCCAGCGTGGCATCGAGACGCTGATCGTGCACGATCCGTCGAACATGGCCTGGCTGACCGGCTACGACGGCTGGTCCTTCTATGTCATGCAATGCGTGATCGTGCCGCCCGAGGGCGAGCCGATCTGGTACGGGCGCGGGCAGGACGCGAACGGCGCCCTGCGCACCTGCTGGATATCCGAGGACAATATCATCGGTTATCCCGACCACTACGTGCAGTCGACCGAACGCCATCCGGTCGATTACCTCGTGTCGAAGCTCGCCGAACGCGGGCTCGACAGGACCGTCGTGGGCGTCGAGATGGACAATTACTGGTATACCGCCCGGGGTCACGCGATCCTGGCGCAGAAGCTCGTGCATCCGACGCGCGACGCGACAGGGCTGGTCAACTGGCAGCGGGCGGTCAAGTCCGCGCGCGAACTCGATTACATGCGCCGCGCCGGAAAGATCGTCGAGCGGATGCACGCGCGCATCTTCGAAAAATGCGAGCCCGGCCTGCGCAAATGCGATCTCGTGGCCGAGATCTATGATGCCTCGCTGCGTTACGACGAAGACCTCGGATACGGCGGGGACTATGCCGCCATCGTCCCGCTGCTGCCGTCCGGTGCCGACGCCTCGGCGCCACACCTGACGTGGGACGACAAGCCGATGAAATCCGGCGAAGGCACCTTCTTCGAGGTGGCGGGCGCCTATCACCGCTACCACTGCCCGTTGTCGCGCACGATCTACCTCGGCAAGCCCTCGCAAACCTTTCTGGACGCCGAAAAGGCGGTTCTCGAAGGGCTCGAGGCGGGGCTCGAGGTCGCCCGCGCCGGCAATGTCTGCGAGGATATCGCCAATGCCTTTCATGCGGTGCTCGCACGCCACGACATCGTCAAGGACAACCGCTGCGGCTATCCCATCGGGCTGTCCTACCCCCCCGACTGGGGCGAGCGCACGATGAGCCTGCGGCCCGGCGACCGCACGGTGCTGGAGCCGGGGATGACATTCCACTTCATGACCGGGCTCTGGATGGACGACTGGGGGTTCGAGATCACCGAGAGCATCGCGATCACCGAGGGCGCGCCGGAATGCCTTGCCGACGTGCCGCGCAAGCTGATGGTCAAGGACTGATGCCGAACAACCCGATTGCGCCGACCGTCCCCTTCGACATCGACGGCAAGCACCACGGCTTTCTGAGGCTGCCGCATTCGCGCAACGACAGCGCCTGGGGGTCGGTGATGATCCCGATCTGCGTCATACGCAACGGAGACGGACCCACAGCGCTGATGACCGGAGCCAATCACGGCGACGAATACGAAGGCCCGCTGGCGCTGCAGGCACTGGCGCAGGATATCGATCCCGGGGCCGTCTCGGGCCGGATCATCCTCGTGCCCTATATGAACTATCCCGCTTTCCGCGCGGGAACCCGGGTCTCTCCCATTGATGGCGTGAACCTTAACCGCACCTTCCCGGGTCGCCCGGACGGCAGCGTGACCGAGAAGATCGCGGATTATTTCAACACGACGCTGGTGGCGATGGCCGATGTGGTGCTCGACTTCCATTCCGGGGGCAAGACGCTCGATTTCGTCCCCTACGCGGCCGCGCATTACCTCGACGACCCGGCCCAGCAGGCCGCCTGCGAGGCCGCGGTCCGGGCCTTCAACGCGCCCTATACGATGATGATGCGCGAGATCGACAGCGTCGGCATGTACGACACGGCCGTGGAGGCCGCCGGAAAGGTCTTCGTGACGACCGAACTTGGCGGTGGCGGGACGGCGACGGCACGCTCGGCGCGCATCGCCCGCAAGGGCGCGCGAAACCTGCTTGTCCATGCGGGCATTCTCGAGGGTGAGCTGGAAACGGCACCCACCCAGATGCTCGACATGCCGGCAGATGATTGCTTTCATTTCGCCACGTCGGAGGGCCTGGTGGAGCCGATGGCGGACTTGGGGGAGACACTCGCGCAGGGCCAGACCATCGCGCGTGTGTGGCCTCTGGACCGAACCGGGATCAAGCCGACCACCTATTTTGCGCAGCGCGACGGCATTCTCGCCGCGCGACATTTCCCCGGACTGATCCAAGGCGGAGACTGCCTTGCCGTGATCGCGGACGTGACCGGCTGAAACCCTCGACTGAAGGTCAGATCGCCCCAAGCACCTCATCGGCCAGCGCGCGCACCTCTGCCGCCGCGGCGCTGTTTCGCTGCAACTCGATGACGCCCAGCCCTTTGCCCAGCGCCTCGGCATAGGCAACGCGGTTTCCGAGGCTGGAGCTGAGCAGATCGGCATCGATCTCCGCCGCCGCGGCTGCCACCTCGGCTCCGAGCCGCGTGCCCGGACGGGTCCGGTTCATCACGATCCCCGCGCGCTTGAATTCGCGCGATGCGAGGTCCAGCATGTCCTGCGTCGCCCAGAGATCGACATGGCTGGCCGCGACCGGCACAAGGATCCGATCGGCCTCTCGCAAGGCCGGGCGCAGGTCGCTGTCAGCCTTGGGCGGCGTGTCCACGATCACCAGGTCGCAGAGCTTTTTCAGCGAACGCATCTCGTAGGAAATGCCCCAGGCGCTGGCGGTGGCAAATCGCAGCGTCTCGTCCTCGCCCAGCAGATCGAGGCGTTTCATGAACCATTTCCCGAGGCTGCCCTGCGGATCGGTGTCCACGATGGCCACGCGCAGACCCGATTGCAGGGCCGCGGTCGCAAGATTTGCCGCGAGCGTGGTCTTTCCCGACCCGCCTTTCTGCTGCGCTATGGTGACGATGTATCCGGCCATCAGCGGGCCCTCCGGTTGCTGCGCTGCAGCGTATCACAATTACAGCGGTCGCACGAGGCTCATCCGTCAGAGTTTGCGCAGCGCATGCGGCGCCCGGAGCAAGCGCCATGAACCCGCTCCGCAGCTGCGGAACGGGCCCAGTTTTTTGGCAGGCCGGAATTTCTAGCCGACCAGCCCGTTGTCGGTGCGTCGCACCATCACGATGGAAGAGCGCGGCAGACTGCCCTCGCCATCCGGGAAGGGCGCGGCTGGGTGCTGGATGCCCACGAACATCGTGCGGCGATCAGAGGACCACGTCAGACCCGTCACTTCCGACCCCTTCGGTCCCGTCAGGAAGCGCCGTATCTCTCCGGTGACCGGATCGCCCGCGAGCATCTGGTTATTGCCCATTCCCGCGAAATCGCCCTCGTTGTCGTCCTCGCCGTCTGTCTGGATCCAGATGATCCCCGTGCTGTCGATCTGCATCCCGTCCGGCGAGTTGAAGAGGTTGCCGGAATTGATGTTGGACGATCCCGCATAGGGCGAGTCCGGGTGCACGTCGGGGTTTCCGGCCATGACATAGAGATCCCAGTCGAATCTGTCCGAGGTGTGGTCGTCGTCATGAGGCCGCCAGCGCACGATCTGGCCGTAGTCGTTGGTCTCGCGCGGGTTGGGGGCGTTCACGCCCATATCGTCGCCGCCCGCGTTCGTCTTTGCCGACCCGTCCTCGGCCTTGCCCCGCTTGGAGTTGTTGGTCAGGCAGCAATAGGCCTCGACCGCCGTCGGGTTCACTGCGACCCACTCGGGACGGTCCATGGTGGTCGCGCCGACCCTGGAGGCAGCCATACGGGTAAAGATCGCGATCTCGGCCGCGTCCATGTCCGTCGCTTCCGGTGTCAGCGCGATCCATTCACCGGTCATGTCGTCATTGAACTTCGCGACATGGAGCTGGCCTTCGGAGAGCAGGGTGGAGGTATCTCCGCCCGGAACATAGGTTCCCGCGCTCACCCATTTGTAAAGGAACTCGCCGCGCTCGTCGTCGCCCATGTAGACCACGACGCGCCCGTCCGGCGCCACGACACATTCGGCATTCTCGTGCTTGATCCGGCCCAGGGCCGTGCGCTTCACCGGGGTCGACGCGGAATCTGCGGGGTCGATCTCGACGATATAACCCGCGCGGTGCGGCTCGTTCGGGTTTTTCGACACGTCGAAGCGGGCGTCATAGACATGGTAGTTGTAGTCGAAGCCTGCCTCGTTGATCCCGTAGCGCTTGTATCCGGCCGAGATGGCCTCGTCTTCGGGCAGACCTTCGGTCGCCCCGAAGTAGCCGTTGAAGTTCTCTTCGCAGGTCAGGTAGGTGCCCCAGGGCGTCCGGCCCGCGCCGCAGTTGTTGAATGTGCCAAGCGATTTCGTCCCCGTCGGGTCCGCTTCGGTCTTGAGCAGATCATGCCCCGCCGCCGGTCCCTCGATGTCCATCGGGGTGTTGTGGTGGATACGCCGGTTGTAGGGGCTGTCGACGACGACCTTCCAGCCCTCTTCGCCTTCCTCCAGCTCGATCACCGACACGCCCTGCATGTTCTGAAGCCGCACAACGTCGTCGGCCGAGGTGGGCAGGCCTTCTTCGGCATGGGGCAGGTTGATGTCGTTGTTCGTGTATTCGCTGTTCACCACCAGGATCTCGCGCCCGGCGATGTTGAAGAGCTCCATGCCGTCCGTATTTTCGCCGAACACGCGGTCGGACCCTTCCGTCGGCACACCTGTCGCGGGGTCGAAGGCAGGTGCGTCGGAAAAGAGCGGGTCGCCCCAGCGCACAAGCACATCCCAGTCGTAGCCTTCGGGCACATGGACCGTGGCATCGGTCTGGGCAGGCAGCGCCTCGAAGGCGAAGCGGCCAGTTTCCTGCGCCATCGCGGTGGAGCCCTTGAGGAAGGCGGTGCCCATCACGGCGGCGCCGGAACCGAAGGCCAGCGCCCCGCCCATGAAGCCTCGGCGCGAGATCGCCCGTTCGACGACGCGATCGAATTCCTGCACCTCGGGCCGGGGAAAGTTGAGTTCGTCCCAATCGTCGGCGGATATCTTGGTTTTGCTTGGCATCTCAGGCTGGCTCCCGCTGTCATTATGTGCCGATTGCGCCCCCGCGGGGCGCGCGTGCGGACACTAGGGCGCGGCCCGCAACAGATTCGTGACAGCCCGCTGCGGCAGGCCGCCGCAGTGCATGCACCTCAGGACTCGACCGGCTCGGCCAGTTCCCTGAGGATCGGGCAGTCCGGACGGTCGTTTCCGGCGCAATTCTCGACCAGCGTGGAGAGCGTGTCGCGCATCGACTGCAGGTCGGCGATCTTCGTCTCGATCCGGGAAAGATGGCCGCGCGCGACGGCCCGCACGTCGGCGCTGGCGCGGTCCTTGTCCTCCCAGAGCGCCAGAAGGGTGCGGCAGTCCTCGATGGTGAAGCCAAGCGCACGGGCGCGCCCCAGGAACCGCAGCTTGTGGATGTCCCCGTCGCGGAACGCGCGGTAGCCATTGGCGTCGCGGCCCGGCTTGATGAGGCCGATATCCTCGTAATAGCGTATCGTCTTCGCCGGAACGCCCGATATCCGGGCCACGTCTCCGATGTTCATGCACGTCTCCTATTTGGCTGGCGCGGGCCGTGCAGCCCGCGCTGGCGATGTTTCGGCCGTGTCGGCCAGGACCGGCGCGATACCCCGCAGCCGCAAGGCGTTGCCAAGCACGAACACGCTCGACAAGGCCATCGCGCCGGCGGCAAGAGCCGGGGATAGCTGAAGGCCAAGGGCAGGATAGAAGACCCCGGCCGCGACGGGTATCAGCAGAACGTTGTAGCCGAAGGCCCAGACGAGGTTCTGGCGAATGTTGCGCATGGTGCGGCGGCTGACTTCGAAAGCGTTCACGACCCCGTCGAGGTCTCCGGAAACCAGCACGACATCTGCCGCCTCGATGGCAACATCCGTGCCGCTGCCGATCGCGATACCGACACTCGCCGCGGCGAGCGCCGGCGCGTCGTTTATGCCGTCGCCCACGAAGGCCACCGGGCCGTGCGTCCGGGCCAGCTGCCTCAGCGCGTCGACCTTTCCCTCGGGCAGCACTTCCGCCACCGGCGCGTCGATGTCCAGCGCTTGCGCCACGGATCGCGCGGTGGCGGCATTGTCACCCGTGACCATCGCGACCTTGAGGCCCCGCGCATGCAGCGCGGCGATCGCCGCCGCCGCCGAGGGCTTGAGCGGGTCCGAGACTCCGAGGACGGCGAGCGCCCTGCCCGCCGCTGCCACGTAAACCGGCGTATGTCCGAGCCCTGCGATGGCAGCCCCATGTCCCGCAAGATCGCCAAGCGCGACGCCCTCCTGCGTCATCAGCCGGTCGGAACCGACCAGGACGCGCCGGCCCTCGACCATGCCTTCCGCGCCGAGACCGGAAAGGGCCCGGAACTCCTCGCATTTAGGCAGCGGCAGCCCGCGCCGTTCGGCGGCGCGCTGAAGCGCCCGGGCGACGGGATGTTCGGAGAACTGGTCGACAGCGCCCGCGAGGCGCAGCGCTTCCTGCGCGCTGGCACCCGGCGCCGGTTCGATATCGGTCAGCTCGGGCGCGCCCCGGGTCAGCGTGCCGGTCTTGTCGAAGGCCACCACCCGGGTCGCCTGCAGCTGCTGGAGCGCATCGCCCTTGCGGAACAATACGCCGAGCCCGGCCGCGCGACCGGTACCGACCATGATCGACGTCGGCGTGGCGAGCCCCATTGCGCAGGGGCAGGCCACGATCAGCACCGAAACGCCCGCCACCAGCGCGTGGGACAGGGCCGGGTCGGGGCCGAGGCAAAGCCATGCCAGCATGGTGACGAGCGCGACCGCGATCACGACCGGCACGAAAACGGCTGTTACGCGGTCGACCAGCGCCTGCACGGGAAGCTGCGCCGCCTGTGCGTCCTCCACCATCCGGATGATGCGCGCCAGGGCCGTGTCACGCCCCACCGCCGTGGCGCGAAAGCTGAGCGCGCCGTTGCCGTTGACGGTGCCTCCCACGACGCGGTCGCCCGGCGACTTACCGACCGGCACCGGCTCGCCCGTGATCATGCTTTCGTCGATCCAGGATGTGCCCGAGACAACCTCGCCGTCGGTCGCGACCTTCTCGCCCGGCCGCAGATGCACGACATCCCCCGGCACGAGCGCCTCGATCGCCACCTCGACGACCTTGCCGCCACGTTCGACACGGGCGGCAGAGGGACGCAACCCCGCGAGCTTGCGGATCGCCTCGCCGGTGCGCCCCTTCGCGCGCGCCTCGAGCCAGCGACCCAGCAGGATCAACGTCACGATCAAAGCCGCGGCCTCGAAATAGACCTGTGCCGAGCCCGGCGGGTACAGACCGGGCGCGAAGGTCGCGAGCGTCGAATAGGCCCAGGCCGCCCCGGCGCCGAGTGCCACGAGCGCGTTCATGTCGGGCGCTCCGCCGACAAGTGCGGGAACGCCGGCACGGAAGAAGCGCGCGCCCGGCCAGGCGAGTACAGCTGTGGTCAGGAAAAATTCGACCAGCCGCACCGTCTGCGTTCCGGGATTGTCGGCCAGCCAGTGATGGAACGCCGGTACGGCATGCCCGCCCATCTCGAGCACGAAGACCGGCAGTGTGAGGACCAGCGCGAGCAGCGTCATCCGCCTGAGCTCGGCAGCTTCCCCGGCCCTGAGATCGTCCTGGCGGTCAGATGCCTCGTCGCCCTGGATACGCGCCGTGTAACCGGCAGCTCCCAGCGCGGAAACCACCTGGGCCGGCGCTGCGCCCTCGAGCAGCGCCATCCCCGCCGCGAGATTGACGCGCACATCGGAGGCCCCCGGCAGGGCGGCCAAGACCTTTTCCACCCGTCCGACGCAGGACGCGCAGTTCATTCCCTCGATCTGGACCCTGACTGACGCCATCCTTGATCACTCCGATTTGGCTCGGATTGATCAGATAGGGCTTCCAGCGACTGGAAGGTCAAGCCCCCGCCACGATTTCACCTGTAAAGCAGCGAGGTTCCCTGATGGAAGATATGCACCTTGCCGGGATCGGCGGTCATGTTGATCGACCGTCCTCGCAGACCTGCATGGATCCCGGGAAGCTTCGCGATCACTGGCGGCCTGTCGGGATCATCGGTCCGGAAGTAGAGCTGCGTCACCTCCCCCAGCGCCTCGACGATCTCGACCTCGCCGGAATAGGCGTAATCCGGGCCGTCGGTCGCGACCATGTCCTCGGGCCGGATTCCGATATTGACCTTCAGACCCTGGTCGCTTTGCCGCGTCGGTATGTTGGCCCGGATCGTGCCGCTGCCGCCATTCACCCGCAGTTCGGTCTGATCGCCCGTGCCCACGATCTCGGCCGGCATGAGATTCATCGCGGGAGACCCGATGAACTGTGCGACGAATTCGTTCTCGGGCTTCTCGTAAAGCTCGAGCGGTGTGCCGACCTGCGCGATCCCCTTGTTGGCGAGAACCACGATCCTGCTGGCCAGGGTCATCGCCTCGACCTGGTCGTGCGTGACATAGATCATCGTCGAATTCGGCATCGATTCCTTGAGTTGCGCGATCTCGATCCGCGTCGCGACCCGCAGCGAGGCATCGAGGTTCGAGAGCGGCTCGTCGAAGAGATAGACCTTGGGATCGCGCACGATGGCCCGCCCGATTGCCACCCGCTGACGCTGCCCTCCCGACAGCGCCTTCGGCAGACGGTCGAGATAGGGATCAAGCTGCAACGCCTTGGCAGCACGAGCGACGGCGGCGTCGATTTCTTCCGAGCTTTTCTTCGCGAGTTTCAGCGCGAAGGCCATGTTGTCGCGCACGGTCATGTGCGGATAGAGCGCATAGGACTGGAACACCATCGCGATGCCCCGCTGTGCTGGCGGAACGTCGTTCATGCGCACGCCGTCGATGGTCAATTCGCCGCTCGTGATCCTCTCGAGCCCCGCGATCATCCGCAGCAACGTGGACTTGCCGCAACCCGACGGACCCACGAAGACGATCAGCTCGCCCGTCGTGATGTCGAGGTCGATGTGCTTGAGCACTTCGACCGCGCCGCCGTAGGCCTTCCCCACATCTGTCAGCTTCAGATTGGCCATGATCTCGTCCCTCCCAAGACGCGCGTTCAGTCCAGTTTCTTCGCGATGCAGACCTGCCAGGGCCCCAGATGAAGCTTGAGGTCGGCCGAAGGCGAGGCCGTGCCTAGCTCATGCGCGATCGTTATCCATTTCCCCGGCGGCAACGCATGCACCGACGGCGTGTCCGACATGTTGAAGGCGCAGAATATCGTTTCTGCCTCGTGGACACGGGTGAAATGCAGGACATTTCCGAAGGCGTACACACCCGTGTCGTCGCCCCGGACCAGCGCCGGATGACCCTTCCGGAACGCGATGGCCCGTCGGTAATGGTGCAGCATCGAGCCCGGTTCATCCTCCTGATGCGCGACGGAGCGGTTGAGCTGGTCATGGCTGACCGGAAGCCATGGAAACCCGTCGGTGAACCCGGCGTTCTGGTTCGAGCTCTCCCAGACCATCGGTGTGCGGCAGCCGTCCCGCCCCTTGAACTCGGGCCAGAAGCGGATGCCGTAGGGGTCCTGAAGATCCTCGAAAGCGACATCCGCTTCGGGAAGGCCCAGCTCTTCTCCCTGATAGAGGCAGATCGTGCCGCGCAGACAGCAGATCAGCGTCGCGAACATGCGTTGCGCAGAGGGACTGAGATCCCACCGGGTCGCATGACGCATCACGTCGTGATTGGAAAAGGCCCAGCAGGGCCAGCCGTACCGGGCCACCCTGTCGAGTTCCCCGAAGACCTCCGCTACCCGCATCGCGTCGAGCCGCGCCTTCGCGAGAAACTCGAAGGCGTAGCACATGTGGACCCTGTCGGGGCCCGAGGTGTATTCGCCGAGAAGTTCGAGCCCGCGCTGCGCGTCGCCGACTTCGCCCACGCAGGTCGTGCCGGGGTATTCGTCAAGGAGCGCCCGGAAGCGTTTGAGGAATTCGAGGTTCTCGGGCTGGTTCTTGGAATGGATGTGGTTCTGGTAGTTGTAGGGATTGACGCTGGGCGCAAGATTGTCGTTTCGCTCTTCCGGGGGCAGCGCCGGGTTGCTGCGCAACAGCTTGTCCGCGAAGTAGAAGTTGATCGTGTCGAGCCGGAAGCCGTCCACGCCCCGGTCGAGCCAGAACCGCGTCACGTCAAGCACGGCGTCCTGCACATCGGGGTTGTGGAAGTTGAGATCCGGCTGCTCGATCAGGAAGTTGTGCAGGTAGTACTGCTCGCGGCCGGTGTGCCACTCCCATGCAGGTCCGCCGAAGATCGAAAGCCAGTTGTTGGGCGGCGTGCCGTCCGGCTTCGGGTCGGCCCAGACATACCAGTCCGCGCGCGGGTTGTCCCGGCTTTGCTCGCTCTCGATGAACCAGGGGTGGCGGTTGGAGCTGTGGCTCAGCACGAGGTCGATCAGCACCCTGATTCCGTACTGGTGCGCCGCTTCGACCACCACGTCGAAATCCGCCAGGCTTCCGAAGATCGGATCGACATCGCAGTAGTCGCTCACGTCATAGCCGAAATCCTTCATCGGCGACGTGAAGAAGGGCGAGATCCAGATGGCGTCCACACCAAGCGATGCGACGTAGCCCATCCGCGAGGCGATGCCGAGCAGGTCGCCGATGCCGTCATGATTGGTATCCTGGAAACTGCGGGGATAGATCTGGTAGATCACCGCACCGCGCCACCAGTCATTTTCGGACGCAAGCGTGCCCTTCATGCCGATGTCGCCGGTCTTCGCCATCGCGCCGCTTCCCCTATTTGACAGAGCCGGCAAGCAGGCCCCGCACAAGGTATCGCTGCATGGTGAAGAAAACGATCAGCGGCACGGCGATCGACACGAAGGCGGCCGCCGCGAGGATTCCCCAGTCACCCCCGCGCGAGCCCAGCAGATCGTCGGCGATCTTCACGGTCATGACCCAGCTCTCCGAGTTGGACGGCAGGAAGACCTTCGCCACCAGAAGGTCGTTCCATGTCCAGAGAAACTGGAAGATCGCGAAAGAGGCCAGCGCCGGAAAGCTGAGCGGCAGGACGATCCTGGTGAAGACCTGGAAATCCGTCGCACCGTCGACCTTGGCGCTTTCGATGATGTCGCGCGGCAGGCCGACCATGTAGTTGCGCAGCAGATAGATGGCCAGCGGCAGCCCGAAACCCGTATGCGCCATCCAGATGCCCAGAAAGCTCTGGCCCACGCCGATCCTGTTGTGGAACTGCAGAAGCGGCACCAGAGCGAGCTGCAGCGGGACGACGAGCAGCCCCACGATCACAGCGATCAGCAGACCCCTTCCCCGAAACTCCATCCACGCCAGCGCGTAGGCCGCGAAGGCTGCGATCAGGATCGGGATGATGGTTGCCGGCACCGTGACCGTCAGCGTGTTGATGAAGGCCCGGTCCATGTTGTCGGAGGCCAGAATGGTGCGGTAATTCTCGAGCGAGAACTCCGCCGGCGTCGCGGCGGAATAGTATATGCTGGGATCGCGGTCGATCTCTTCGGGCGAGGTGTAGACGAAGCTTCCGTCGTCCTGAACCGTCAGACTGCGCCCCCTGCTCAGCTCGGCCGTCTCGCCCGCCTGCATTGCCGTGGGATCGTTCCGGGTTCCGCCGAAACGCGCGACCTGGCCCGAACCGCCGCCGAATACGCTGCCCCTTATCGTCCAGACCCCGTTTTCCTGCTGGGCCGTGTCCGAGGACGCCTTCGCCTGAAAATTCTGCTGAACCGCGAAGGGCGCGAGCCACCAGCCCGTCGCGGAAATCTGATCGCGGTCGCGGAAGGACGAGACCAGCAGGCCGACAGTCGGCACGAGCCAGAGCAGCACCAGCAGCACGACCGAGATGTTCACGGCCCAGGAAAGCGACGACTTGGTTCCGGCGATCTTGTCCATCTGCGTCGCTCCCCTAGCGCATTTCCGACCGGGCCTGACGGATGTTCCAGATCATCACTGGCAGCACGATGATCATGATCACGAAGGCCACCGCCGTCGCCCGCCCGTCGTCCCTGAACATGTAGGACATCATGTAGCTCGGCAGGATATCGGTCCCGAAGTTGCCCCCTGTCATCGTGTAGACGATATCGAAGACCTTGAGCACGAGGATGGTGATCGTGGTCCAGACCACAAGGATGGTGCCCATGATCTGCGGCACCTTGATCCGGAAGAACACCTGGAAGGGATTGGCGCCGTCGATGATTGCCGCCTCGACCGTCTCTTCCGGGATGCCCCGCAGGGCCGCCGACAGGATCACCATGGCGAAACCCGTCTGCACCCAGATCAGGATCACCATGAGAAAGAAGTTGTTCCAGAAGGCAAGCTGCAGCACGTCGAGCGGCTGCTCTGCGCCGAAGACCTCGCGGATCGCGTTGATCAGGCCGATATCGGAATTGTTGGCATAGACGAATTTCCAGATGAGCGATGCACCGACGAAAGAGATCGCCATCGGCATGAAGATGAGGGACTTTGCGATATTGCCCCAGCTCAGCCTGTCGGTCAGCTGCGCCACCAGCAGACCGAGGAAGGTTGCCGACGCGGGCACGACAAGCACCCAGAGGAAGTTGTTGAAGAGCGCGGTCCGGAAGCCCGCGTCGGCGAACATCGTCGTGTAATTGCCCAATCCGATGAACTCGTCCCCGGATCTGTTGAAGAGCGAGCGCCAGAACGATCCGACCACCGGGTAGACGAGATAGAGCCCCAGCGCCGCAAGTGCCGGCAGCAGGAAAAGCCAGGGCCGGACCATGTTGGCCCGGTTGATGTTCACCCCCGGGTTCGGCCCCCGAGCCGGAAATATCACCTTGTCGAGGATCAGGTTCGACAGGAAGAAGTAACCGACGCACCCTCCGACCCCGATGATGATCGTGACGATGCCCTGAAGCACTGGCGACATCGCGGCTCCTCCCTGCAGGACGCTTTCACCGAATTGCCCCGCCGGCGTCGCGCCGCCGGGGCATGGCTCTCTGGCTGAAGCCGCGGATCAGCGGATGCTGTCCCAGCGGGCCTGGATGTCCTTGCCCACCTGCTCGGCGCTTTCACCGCTCACGTAATCGACCATCCCGGTCCAGAACGCGCCCGCACCGATCTCGCCCGGCATCAGGTCCGAGGCGTCGAAACGGAAGGTGGTCGCGTTCAGCAGCACGTCGCCCATGGCACGGGCCGCGTCGGTCGCGTACATCTCGCCATTGGCATCGCCATAGGGCGTAAGGAATCCCGAAAGCGACATCCAGACCTCATGCGCGATCGGCGTCTGGAGGAACTCGATCAGGACGTTTGCGGCGTCCGACGGCGTGGTGATCGCCCAGAGCGTTCCGGCCCCGAGCACCGGCTTGCCGAGGTCCTTGCCCTCGTAGGCGGGGAAATAGAAGAAGTCGAAGTCCGAGCCCTCGGGGAAGAAGGTCGGGATGAAGGACGCCTGACGGTGCATGTAGCATTTGGGCGGAATCGAAAAGAGCCCGGCCGGACTGTCGCGGAAATCGGTGTTGGCCACAGCGGCGCTGCCCCCGTCCACGAAATCGTCGTTGCGGGCAAACCAGCCGAATTCCTCGATCGCGCCCACGACCACAGGGTCGTCGAACTTGATCTCGTTGCTGACCCACTTGTCGTAGACGTCCGCCGGCTGGGTGCGCAGCATCATGTCTTCGACCCAGTCCGTCGCCGGCCAGCCGGTCGCGGCCCCCGACCCCAGGCCGATGCACCACGGCGTGCCGCCGTCCTCGACGATCTGTTCGGTCAGGGCCTTGAGGTCCTCCATGCTTTCCGGAACGTCATAGCCCATTTCGTCGAAGGCTTCAGGCGCGTACCAGACGAGCGATTTCAGGTCGACCTTGTAGAAAAATCCGTAGAACTGATCGTTGCCGTCCTTGTCTGGATAGGTTCCGAGATCGACCCAGGACTGACCGGCGGCATAGTTCTCGCGAACCCAGTCGCCCGCGCCTTCCGGCAAAGGCGTTAGCAGGCCCTGGCTGGCAAGGTCGGCCGCGAGGCCGGGTTGCGGAAAGACCGCCACGTTCGGGGCGGAGCCGGCACGTGCCGAAATGACGATGTCCTGCTCGAAGCTCTCGGAACCTGAATAGTTGACCGTGGCGCCGGTGGCTTCGGCGAAATACGCGAGCATCTGCTCGACATTCTCGGCGTCGAGCCCGGTCCAGGGACCGGTGATCGTCAGCGTCTGGCCGCTCAGGTCATGGCCGTCGGCGAATGTCTGGTAGCTGTCCCAGTTGAACCCGCCCTCGCCGACCGGAAAGGTCAGATCCTGCGCCTGGACCACGCCACCGATGAGGGCCGCGGATGCGGCGCCCAGGATGAGCCCTGTTTTCATCATATCCTCCCCATACGTGCCAATCCGGCACTTTCCTCGTTTCCCGCGCCTTGCGACAGCGCCGTTCACTCCCCGTCAACAGCCTTACCCTCGCGCATGGCACGCGGAGGTGTCAACTGGCCACTTCAAGTTGAAATCATGCGGCAGCGCAGCAACTTGCGGCGGCGCCCACCCGGTCCCGAAGTCGGGGTCGTCATGCCGCAGCCGGCCTTTCCGGGGTGAACGATGATGTTGGCCGCGGCGGTCCGGCACGCCTTGCAACGGCCACTTCCCGGTTCGCGCAAAAAAGGGGCGCGGCCGTTTCCGGACCGCGCCAGCACTTTCTTCGCACGCAATATCTCTGGTCCGGCCCGGGGCCGCGCGGCTGCGGCCGGATCTTTCATGTAAGGGGAAATCAGCCCGCCGGCGTGACTGCGCGTCAGAAGTCTTCCCAACCGTCGCCGCCGCCGGAGGACTTGAGCGCGAGATTGCCATCAGTCGCCTGCGCGGATACGGATTTCGCTGCGCTCTGGGATGCGGCTTTCTCCTTTGGCTCGGGCCGGGGCTGAGCGGCGGGCATGGCTTGCGGCGTGGCACTGCCCTTGCCCTCGCTGGTCCGGAAATGGGCGACCCGATCGCCAAGGTTCTGGACATCCCGCTCGATCGCCTGGGTCGCGGCCGTGGTTTCTTCGAATGCCGCCGCGAAGGTCTGGTTTGCTGAACCCAGCGAGTTCACCGCCTGGTTTATATCGCCAAGCCCGACCGCCTGCTCGGCGCTCGACTGTGCAATCTCGCCGACCTTCGCATCGACGTCGGCCATGCCCTCGATGATCGCCTGAAGCGCCTCCCCGGCCTTCGAAACAAGGCCCGAGCCGCGCTCGACACTCTGCGAACTATCATTGATCAGCTGGCGGATTTCCGTCGCGCTTTGCGCCGAGCGTTGCGCGAGGGCGCGCACCTCGGAGGCCACGACCGAAAAGCCGCGACCCGCCTCACCTGCGCGCGCCGCCTCGACGCCCGCGTTCAGCGCAAGCAGGTTTGTCTGGAAGGAGATGCTGTCGATCACATCGGTGATCTTGGCGATCTTCTCGGAGGATTCCTCGATCGACTTCATCGCCTCGATCGCGTCGTTCACGACTTCACCACTCGCGACGGCGGAATCCCTTGTCTTCTCCACATGCTTCTTGGCATCCTCCGCACTGGCCGAGGCGGATTTGACAGAGGCCGTCATCTGGTCGAGGGCCGCTGCCGTTTCTTCAAGGGAAGATGCCTGCTTTTCGGTGGTCTTGGCCAGCGACAGCGTGCTTTCGGAAACCGAACCGGTCTTCTCGCGCAGCGATGCGATCGTCCCCATGACGGTCTCGATCGCATTGCCAAGATCCTTTATGGCGGCGTTGAAGCTGACCCTGATCGGTTCGTAGCCCTCTGCGAACGGGGACCTCAGTTCTGCCGCGAGATCGCCAGCCGAGAGCGCGCTCAGCGCCGAGCCGAGACTGTCGACGACGTTCTGGACCTCGGCGCGCGACACCTCTCGCTCGGCATCCGTGCGCATCCGCAGATGCACGGCAGCGGTCGTGTCGTTGCCGATCATCAGAACGCTCATGATGCTTCCGCTGCTGTCGCGCACCGGCGTGAAACCGCCGTTGAAGTATCGCAAGTCGCCCGAGGCGGCGCGCATCACGATCCTTCCTATCGAGGGGTCACCGCTGCAGATGTCGGTCCAGTCCGTCTTCGGCCTCGTGCCGTCCGATGTCACGAGATCGACGTAGCCCAGCGTTTTCAGCGCATCCCGGGTGTGGCCCGTGACCTCGATGAAATTGTCGTTCACGGTCATGACCTCTCCGTCCGGCGTGAATTCGCAGAGAATCTGGCCTTCCTCGAGGGTTTCGCGGATCACCCGGTTGCGTCGCAGTTCCGTCACTTCCGCCCATTCAAGCACAAAGCCGGCATGTTCGCCGTTGCCGTTGCGCGCCGAGGCGATGGTCAGCGCAAACCAGAGAGGCCCGACCTTGATATCGGACTTGAACGGCAGGTTCGCAGGGTTGGCCAGGTGTTTGCGCGCCTTGTTCCCGCCGGAATGGAATATGTCCATCGGTTGTCCGAGCAGGTTGTCGGGATCGAATTTCGGCACCGTCATGCGGATTTCGTCGGCATTGTCCCGCAGAAGTTTCATCGTCGACGGGTTGATGTAGGTGATGTGAAAATCGCGGTCGGCCAGCATCATGGCCGCGGTAGTGTCGTTCATCGCCGAAACGATCTGCTCGCGCAGTTCGGCCTGCCCGTCCGCATCGTGATCACTTGGCGCCGGACCCGACCCGGCAAGAAGCTGGGCCGGAACCCAGGCCGTGCTTCCCTGCAGACTTGCCGCGCGCGCCTCGTCCGTCATGGCCAGGAGCCGCTTCAGACGCAGACCGCGCAGACCCGAAACCAACGCCCCCGCCAGCAGAAAGCCCGCAACGAGAAACGCCCCCTGGGCGCCTGCGGGCGCGAGGCGGCCTGTCGTTGCCAGCACGCAGAGAACGAATCCGGTCGCCAAGGCAAGCCCGGCGAGTTCGACATACGGGGCATGCTGGGATGGGGTGGGCATGGCAGTCCTCTGGTTTTTGCCACCTTAGTGCCCGACATTGCTTGCCAATTTGTTGCCGCGTACGAGATGACATTCACGCCTGGCGCTTACCGCCCAAGGCAATGCTACGCATCCGCGTTTGCCGCCGATCCCCGTCTATTCCGACGGAAACCCCAATCGGTCGAGGGCCTTGCGGGCCAGCGCCTTCTGTTCGGGCGTGCCGCTCAGCATGTCGCGGTTGAGTTCCGCGACCGTCCCGCTGAAGCGGCGCTTGCCGATCTGGCGTATGACGAAGTCGGGCACGCCGGATTCCGCGATGCCCAATACCACCCGCGACGCCGATTGCGCGCCATTGCTGCCTGATTCCATCGCATCCCCCGAAGCGCTGATTCCCTCGCGACTCTATTACGGACCGACCGCCTCTGCAGAAAAACCTTTCCACAACCTTACCCACATGCTCACCCGGACAGGTGAGCCGACATGCATCTAAACCGCTGGTTGTCTTGGGCAAAATCCGCGGTCAGACACCTGTCCGCAAAAGCCGCACGGACATCGGCGGCGGGTTCCTGCCCGGATCGTCGGCAAACCGGCAGCAGATCACCGCAGGCAGAATTGCTCAGCCGAGGCCGTTGAAGGTCCGGTTGGCCTGCGTGCATCGCGGCATCGATTGCGCGGGCACCGGATCCTCGTTTAACAGTTGCCTGACCCGGGGTTCTGCCCCCGCACTTCGAATTGAGAGCATGAAGCGATGATCCTGGCCTATCAGCTCGAGGGCGCAAAGCTCGTCCCGCTCGGGGCCGAGGAGGATCTCGGACGGGCGATCTGGATCGATGTCGTGGAACCGGATCAGGACGAGACCGCGCGGGTGGCTGCACTGGGACAAGCCGTGCCCTCCCTGGAGGAGATGGAGGAGATCGAGATCTCGAACCGGCTCTACCATGAGGACGAGGCGGACTACATGACGGTGGTACTGCCCGGCCAATCGACCACGCAGATGGCGATGACCGGTCCCGTGACATTCATCCTGTCACGCCAGCGGCTTGTGACCGTCCGCCACCATTCTCCGCGTCCCTTCGAAACCTATCCCGGACGGGCCGACAAGGTGGGCGTCGGGTGCAAGGACCCGGAATCGCTTTTCCTCAGCCTGCTCGAGGAAATCGTGGGACGTCTTGCAGACCTTCTCGAGATCACCGGCAAGAAGCTCGACGAGCTTGCGCGACAGGTCTATTCCGAGGACCTGGACGACACGCATTTTCGCGGCGTGCTCCGCGAACTTGGCCATGGAAACGAGCAGATCGGCCGCATTCGCCTCGCGCTGATGACCATGGAGCGGGCGATCAGCTATTTCGGCCAGACACTCGAGGCGCGCCAGAAGGCCGACAGGCCGCGCGGTGCCGTCAAGGGTTTGCTGCGCGATCTGCAGGCGCTCGTCGTGCATGGAGACTACCTTTCGGGGCGCGTCGCGATGACCACTGACGCCACGCTCGGCATGATCAACCTCGCGCAGGCGGCGACCACGAAGACGCTGTCGGTGGTCGCTGCCGTCTTCCTCCCGCCGACCCTGATCGCGTCGATCTACGGCATGAACTTCGCGGACATGCCCGAGCTCGGCTGGGAATGGGGCTATCCGCTGTCGCTGCTGTCGATGCTGGCAACGGGCGTCGGGGCGTATCTTTTCTTCAAGTGGCGCAAGTGGCTCTGACGCGGCTTGTCCGCGACCCGGCGCATCTCTCCGCCCCCGGAGTGGCGGGACGGCATGTCACCGCAAATGCGCAAGGCCGACCGCGACCCCATGCCGCCCGGAGAAGGCCCTGACCCCGGATCGAGCGATCCGACGGCCTTCCCGGCACCCGTCCGAAACTCTGGACACTTGGCGCCAACGCCTTATTGCTGGACGACAGGCAGACAGGGAGACAAAGCCATGCCCAAGCCCCGCATTTCCGTCACGCTCGCGCTGCTGGCGCTGGCCGCCGCGCCCGCGCTTGCGCAGAACGAGTGTGCCGCCGGCAAGACCCTCACCGAGGGAACGCTGACCTTCGCCACCGGCAACCCGGCCTACTACCCCTGGGTCATCGAGGATGCACCCGAAAGCGGGGAGGGTTTCGAGGCCGCCGTCGCCTATGCGCTGGCCGAGAGGATGGGCTATGGCAGGGACGCCGTTACCTGGGTGCGTACCTCGTTCGACGAAGCGATCCAGCCCGGCGCGAAGAATTTCGACCTCAACATGCAGCAGTATTCGATCACGCCCGACCGGGACAAGGTCGTCGATTTCTCGGCCCCCTATTACGTCGCGCCGATGGCGGTGGTCGTCCCGCAGGCCGCCATCGACGGCGGGCTCAAGGCCGATCTTGCCGCGCTCAGGGACCTCAAGTGGGGCATCGTCGCCTCTACCACAGCGATGCCCGTCATCATGGAGACCGTCGCGCCCGTGTCCGATCCGCTGATCTACGACGACAACGCGAACGTCGTCGAAGCGATGAAGGCGGACCAGATAGATGCGGCCCTCTTCGACCTTCCGACCGCCCTCTATGTCGCGGGCGTCATGCTCGACGATGGCGCGGTGCTCGGGCAGTTCGCCCCCGAGCAGTCCGAGAACCCCGACCGCTTCGGGATCCTGATGGAGGACGGCAGCCCGCTGAAGGAGTGCGTCGACGCGGCGCTCTCCGGCATGCGGGAGGACGGCACGCTGAAGTCCATCGAGAAGGAATGGCTCGAAGAGGCCACCGGCGTACCCCTGATCAGGTAAGGCCTTGAACCGTCGTCAGGAATACGAAGCCCGCGAGCGGCGGCGCGCCTCGCTTGTGGCGGGCGCAAGTACCGTCGTCGTTCTTGCCGCCCTCGTTCTGCTGGTGCCGCTGGCACCGGGGTGGGAGCGCGTGCAGGCGTCGTTCTTCAACGGCGAGGTATTCGTCAGGACATTCCCCGGCCTGCTGAGAGCCTTTCTGGTCGATATCGCGATCTTCGCCTGGTCGGTGCCGCTGATCTGCATTCTGGCGCTGGCCATCGCGCTGGCCCGCGGCGCCCGGCGTCCGGCGCTTTTCCCGCTCAGGGTGTTCGGTGCGCTCTATGTCGATCTCTTCCGGGGTATACCGGTGGTTCTGCTGGTCTACCTGGTGGGGTTCGGCATCCCGGGGCTCGGGCTGCCCCGCCCCTGGAACAGTCCCTACATCTGGGGCACCGTCGCGCTTGTGGTCACCTACAGCGCCTATGTCGCGGAGGTTCTGCGCGCGGGCATCGAAAGCGTCCATGCCAGCCAGCGCGCCGCCGCGATCTGCCTGGGGCTTTCCGAATGGCATGCCATGCGCCATGTCATCCTGCCGCAAGCGATCCGCCGCGTTGTCCCGGCCAACATGAACATGCTGGTGGCCTTGCAGAAGGACGTTGCCCTGCTGAGTTTCATCGGCCCGGTCGAGATCCTGCGCCAGGCCGGCATCTACAAGAGCCTGCTGGCGAATTTCACGCCTTATGTCGCCGCTGCGGTCATCTTCCTGATCGTCACCGTTCCCGCCACGCGCTATGCCGACTATCTGATGAAGAGGGCGCGGGATGCCAGAAGCTAGGCTCAGGCTCGAAGGGGTCGTCAAGAGCTACGGATCGAACCGCGTTCTCGACGGCATCGACATCGATCTTGCCGACGGCGAAATGCTCTGCCTCATCGGGGCGTCGGGTTCCGGCAAGTCGACGCTCCTGCGCTGCATGAACGCGCTTGATCCCATCGACGACGGGCGCATCCTGCTTGACGGCGTGGACATCTCAGAACCGGGTTTCGACCTCGGACCGGTGCGGCGGCGCATCGGGATCGTCTTCCAGTCCTTCAACCTCTTCCCGCACATGACCGCACTCGGGAACGTCACCCTCGCACCGCGCCTGACACTCGGTGAAACCGGCGACGATCTGGCGGCGCGGGTCGGGACGCTTTTCCAGCGGTTCGGGATGGCGGATCACATGGGCAAGTATCCCGACCAGCTTTCCGGGGGCCAGCAGCAGCGGGTGGCGATCATCCGTGCGCTCGCCATGCGCCCCGAAATCATGCTTTTCGACGAGATCACATCGGCGCTTGATCCCGAGCTCGTGGGCGAGGTGCTCGACGTGCTGCGCCGGCTGCATGCGGATGGCATGACGATGGTGCTGGCCACCCACGAGATGAGCTTTGCCCGCGAACTCGCCGACCGGGTCATCTTCATGGACGCCGGCCGGGTGGCCGAGGCCGGGACGCCCGACCAGATCTTCAGCAACCCCAGCTCCGCACGCACCCGGGCCTTCCTCAAGAGCGTGCTGCGCTGACGCGGCGCGCCATAAGTCAGGCCTCGGCTTTCGCGGGCTGCGGCGGAGGGGGTGCATTGACGTGGTGCATGTACACGTCCTGCTGCGGGAAGGGAATCGAGATGCCGGCGGCGTCGAAATTCTGTTTCATCTGCTGCGTGAGGTCCCAGTAGACCGTCCAGTAATCCGAGGTTTTGACCCAGGGCCGGCAGATGAAATTGACCGAGCTGTCGGCCAGTTCGTGCACCCGGATCACCGGCGCGGGCTCTTCCATCACCAGCGGATGCGACTTCACCGTCTCCTCGATCACCCGCAGCGCCTCCGGAATTGAATCGTCGTATCCGATGCCGAAGACCAGATCCACACGGCGGGTCGGGCTTGCCGTCACGTTGGTGATCGTGTTGCCCCAGACGTTCTTGTTCGGGATCACGATCACCTGATTGTCGGGGGTGACGACCGTCGTCGCCACGATGCTGACCGACCGGACAGTGCCCGCAACGCCGCCGACGTCGACGTAATGCCCCTCGTCGAAGGGGCGGTTGATCATGATCATCAGTCCGCTGGCGAGGTTCCCGAGCGTATCCTGGAAGGCGAAGGCCATGATGAAGGAGGCGCCCCCGATCAGCGCGAAGACCGGCGAGACGTCGATGCCCAGCATCGACAGCACCACCATCAACCCGATCGCCAGCACCACCCAGTAGATCGCTGCCACGAGAAAGGCCTGAAGCAGCTTTGACAGGTTCGGCACCCGGCTGATCCCGCGGGAGGCCCCGCGCCGGACAAGGCGCGCCAAGAAAAGGAGCGCCAGCAGGGAGGCCAGGATGATGGCAAGCTTCTTGAGCAGATCGATCCCGCCCGCGGGCGAGGTCAGCCAGCGCGTCGCCTCGGCAGTCAGGGTCTTCACGTCCGCCGTACGGGTCCCTTCGGTGACGACCGCGGTCCGGTAGGCGCGGTACTGCGCGATGGCCTCGGCATCGCCGGCCTTCTTGTCCCAGGCATTCAGGACCTGTGTGTAATTGTCGAATATCCGGCGCCGCTCGGCAGTCAGCGCGGCCAGCTCGTCACCGCTGGTGCCGGCGACCTGAGCCTCGACGATCTCCTGCGACTTCGCCTTGGCCAGGTCCTGCCAGGCCGCCGCCGCTGCCTCGAGTTCGGGATTGGTCAGCGGAATCAGCCGCAGTTCCAGCTCCTGGGGCGAAATGCGCGGATCCGTGATCAGCGGCGGCAACGCGATGCCCTGCCCGGCCTCTTGCGCCTCATCTGCGCCCGGGACATCGCCCGACTGCGCATGGCCCGCAACCGGCCCGAAGACCGGCAGGGCCAGCAGCAGCGCCAGGCAGATCGCGCCCGGGATCCGGGTGAGGGTGTGTCTCGACATGTAGCAACTCCTTGAAAGCGGACTGCCGGGGGCAGGCAACGCAACCCCGGGTTGCCGACGACCATAGCGCCATTCCCAGGCCGCTTTCCACCTGCGCGCTTCCACTAAGCGCGGGACCGCCGCGCCGTGATGCCGGCATGCTTCCCGCCAGGTCGCGGCTTGACTCGCCGCGAACTGTCAGAACTACTTCTACCCAGAGGTTAGGCAGGCACCCGTACCCGCCTGCCGGACGACAAAAAACCAACCGGGAGACTTGTATGCGACACGTGCCAAGATTGATTGCGGCAGCGGCCGTGGCGGCCGTCATGGGGCTGCCATTCACGCAGGCCCAGGCCGAAACGCCCGCCGATACCCTGATCCAAGCCTGGGTCATCGACGACATCATTTCGCTCGATCCGGCCGAGGTCTTCGAATTCACCGCCTCCGAGATCCTTGGCAACAGCTACCAGCCGCTGGTGGGCTACGATCCGGCGAACGTGAGCGATATCTTCGGCGTGATCGCCGAGAAATGGGAGGTCTCCGAGGACGGCAAGACCTTCACCTTCACGATCCGCCCGGACATGAAGTTCGCCTCGGGCAATCCGATCACCGCCGAGGACGCGGTCTTTTCGCTGACCCGCGCCGTCAAGCTCGACAAGTCGCCGGCCTTCATCCTGACCCAGTTCGGCTTTGACGCCGAGAACGTCGACGACAAGATCCGCCAGACCGGCGACATGACCTTCGAGTTCGAGATGGATCAGGCCTATGCGCCCACACTCGTGCTCTACTGCCTGACCGCGACCGTGGGCTTCATTGTCGACAAGCAGCTCGTCATGGAAAACGAGACGGACGGCGATTTCGGCTACAACTGGCTCAAGACCAACTATGCCGGCTCGGGCGGCTTCACGATCCGCGAATGGCGCGCCAACGAGGTCGTCGTGCTGGAACGCAACGACAACTACTCGGGCGACGCCCCGCCGATGATGCGCTCGATCTACCGCCACATCCCCGAAGGCGCGACCCAGCGGCTGCTGCTTGAGCAGGGCGACATCGATATCGCGCGCAACCTCGGCGCCGAAGAGATCGTGGCGCTGTCCGATAACCCCGACGTCAAGATCCTGGATGGCGTGAAGGGGTCGATCTATTACATGGGCCTGAACCAGAAGAACGAGAACCTGTCCAAGCCGGAAGTGCGCGAGGCGATGAAATACCTCGTCGACTACGACGCGATTGCGGACACAATCATGAAGGGAAAGGTGCAGGTGCACCAGGCCTTCCTGCCAAAGGGTTTCCTCGGCGCGCTGGAGGACACGCCGTTCTCGCTCGATGTCGAGAAGGCAAAGGAACTTCTTGCCGAAGCGGGTGTGCCGGACGGATTCTCCGTCACCATGGATACGCGCAATTCGCCCGAAATCACCGCGATGGCCGAAGCGATCCAGGCCACGATGGCCCAGGGCGGCATCGAGATGGAGCTGATCCCCGGCGACGGCCAGCAGACGCTGACCAAGTACCGCGCGCGCAACCACGACATCTACATCGGCCGGTGGGGCCCGGACTATCAGGACCCGCATACCAACGCCGATACCTTCGCGCGCAACCCCGACAACGCGGACGACGCGGCGTCCAAGCCGCTGGCCTGGCGCAACAGCTGGGACATCCCCGAGATGACCGCGAAGGCCGACGCCGCCGTGCTGGAAGCCGATGCCGACAAGCGGGCGGAGATGTATCTGGACCTTCAGAAGGAACATCAGGAGACGTCGCCCTTCGTCATCATGTTCCAGGAGATCGAGGTCTTCGGGATGCGCAAGGACGTCAACGGCTATGTCATCGGGCCGTCCTTCAACGACAACTCGTTCAAGAAAGTCTCGAAAGACAGATGAGCGACAGCTCCATCGCAACACCGGGAGGGCGCAGCGGCGCCCTCCCCCGCTTTGCCATCCGTGGCGGAAAGCTGGTCGCATCGGTGCTCGTCACCTTCATAGGCCTGCTTTTCGTCACGTTCCTGATCGGTCGGGTCGTACCTGTCGATCCGGTTCTGGCCGTGGTGGGCGACCGCGCCTCCCAATCGACCTATGACGCTGCCTATATCGAGCTGGGGCTCGACAAGCCGCTTTACGAACAGTTCTGGATCTACCTGAAGAACGCGCTGACTGGCGATTTCGGCACCTCGATGCTGACCAAGAAATCCATTACCGAGGATATCGCCCGCGTCTTTCCCGCCACGTTGGAACTCGCCACCGCCGGTATCATTCTCGGCACCGTTTTCGGGATCCCCCTCGGCGTCCTGTCGGCGGTCAGGCAGGGAAGACTGACAGACCAGATCGTGCGTGTCGTCGGACTTGTCGGCTACTCCGCCCCGATCTTCTGGCTCGGCCTGCTGGGGCTTCTGATCTTCTACGCAAAGCTCGGCATCGTCGCCGGGCCCGGGCGCATCGACATCGCCTATGAATATTCCGTCACCCAGAAAACCGGCCTGCTGCTGATCGACACCGCCATGCAGGGGCAATGGGACGCCTTCCGCAACGTGCTGGCCCATCTGGCGCTGCCCGCCTGTCTGCTGGGCTATTTCTCGATGGCCTATATCAGCCGCATGACCCGCTCCTTCATGCTGGCCGAACTGGCGCAGGAATACATCATCACGGCCCGGGTAAAGGGCGTGGCCGAGTGGCGCATCATCTGGATCCACGCCCTGCGCAACGCCGCCGTGCCGCTGGTGACGGTGATCGCGCTCTCCTACGCAAACCTGCTCGAAGGCTCGGTGCTGACCGAAACCGTCTTTGCCTGGCCCGGACTGGGCCAGTACCTTACCAACTCGCTGCAGAACGCCGACATGAACGCCGTGCTTGGCGGGACGCTCGTCATCGGCGTGATCTTCGTCGGGCTGAACCTGCTTTCGGACTTTCTGTACACGGTTCTCGATCCCCGCGTGAGGCGACGGGCATGACGACGATGACACGGCGCGAGTGGCTTCTGGCGGAACAGCCCGCCTCCCGCCGGCAAGCCCGGCTGGGACAGTACTACCGGACGTGGCTGCTGCTTAGGGGCAACCGGCTGGCGATGGTCGGTCTGGGCATCGTCGTCCTGCTGATCCTGATGGCGGTTTTCGCCGATCTGATCGCACCCTACGATCCCATCGTGGGCGGAGATCTCAGGACCGAACGCCTGCTGCCGCCCTCATGGGCCCATCTGATGGGCACCGATGATCTGGCCCGCGACATCTTCAGCCGCATTGTCCACGGTTCCCGCGTCACGCTACTGGTCGTCGCCATGGTTGCCATCATCGCGACCCCGATCGGGCTGCTCGTTGGCACCACCGCCGGCTATTTCGGCGGCTGGACCGACACGATCCTGATGCGGATCACCGATATCTTCCTCGCCTTCCCCCGCCTGATCCTCGCACTTGCCTTCGTCGCCGCCCTCGGGCCGGGCATCGAGAATGCGGTGATCGCCATCGCCATCACCTCCTGGCCGCCCTATGCCCGTCTCGCCCGGGCCGAGACGCTGACCATCCGCAACACGGAATACATCTCGGCCATCCAGCTTCAGGGCGCGGGACCGGTGCGGATCATCTGGGGCCACGTGGTTCCGCTTTGCATGTCGTCGGTGATCATCCGCGTCACGCTGGACATGGCCGGCATCATCCTGACCGCGGCCGGCCTCGGCTTCCTCGGACTCGGCGCGCAGCCGCCGCAACCGGAATGGGGCGCGATGATCGCCAGCGGGCGCCGTTTCCTGATCGACTTCTGGTGGGTCGCCACGATGCCCGGCATCGCCATCTTCGTCGTTTCGCTGGGCTTCAACCTGCTTGGCGACGGACTGCGGGACGTGCTGGACCCGAAGGGCGAAAAATGAGCGATATCCTGAACGTGCGCGACCTGCGCGTGGCCTTTCCGTCGCGCTCCGGCCCCGTCGAGGTGGTGCGCGGCGTGTCCTTCGACCTGGGCCGCGAACGGCTTGGCATCGTCGGCGAAAGCGGATCGGGAAAGTCGCAGACGGGCCGCGCGATCCTCGGGCTCACCCCGCCCTCTGGCCGTGTAACGGCGCAGCGGCTGGAATTCGAGGGCATCGACCTGCGCGGCGCGACCCCGAAGCTGTGGCGCAAGCTGCGCGGCCGCCGGATGAGCATGGTCATGCAGGATCCGAAATTCTCGCTCAATCCCGTCATGACCATCGGCCGCCAGATCGTCGAGGCCTGCCGCCGGCAGGACGGCGTCGGCAAGGCCGAGGCGAAGGACCGTGCGATGGCCATGCTCGAGGGCGTCCAGATCCGTGATCCAGGGCGGGTCTACAACGCCTATCCGCACGAGCTTTCCGGCGGCATGGGGCAGCGGGCCATGATCGCGATGATGCTGATCACCGAGCCTGACCTGATGATCGCGGACGAACCCACATCGGCGCTCGACGTGACGGTGCAACTCGACGTGCTGCGCATTCTCGACGACCTGGTGAGTGACCGCGGCATGGGGCTGATCTTCATCAGCCACGACCTTCGGCTGGTGTCGTCGTTCTGCGACCGCGTGCTGGTGATGTACGCGGGCCGCATGGTCGAGGAACTGAAGGCGAGCGAGCTCAACCAGGCGCAGCATCCATACACCAGGGGACTGCTGAATTGCCTGCCGCAGATCGATGGGAACCGTCACCCGCTGCCCACCCTCAAGCGCGATCCGGCGTGGCTGGCATGAGCCTTGTCGCCACGGAAAATCTGGAAGTCGTTTTCGGCCATGGACCCGATACGGTTCACGCCGTGCGAGGTGTGAGCTTCGAGGTCGCCCGCGGCGAGAGCTTCGGCATCGTGGGCGAAAGCGGATCGGGCAAGTCGACGGTCCTGCGGGCGATCTGCGGGCTCGCCCCGGTCACGACCGGAGCGGTTCTGATTGATGGACAACCCGTGGCCACGCCACGGAGCCCCGGATTCTATCGCAACGTGCAGATGGTTTTTCAGGACCCGTATGCCTCGCTGCATCCGCGCCATACGGTCGACCGGGTGCTGTCAGAGCCCCTGGCCATCCACGGCTTCTCCGATGTGGAGGACCGGATCGAGCAGGCATTGCGGGACGTCGGGCTGGGCAACGGGTTCCGCTTCCGCTTTCCGCACCAGCTCTCGGGTGGACAGCGCCAGCGCGTCGCCATCGCCCGCGCCCTCATTCTCGAGCCGCAGGTGCTTCTGCTGGACGAGCCGACCTCGGCGCTCGACGCCTCGATCCAGGCGGAAGTACTGAACCTGCTCGACGAATTGCGGACCCGGCGCGGGCTCACCTACCTTCTGGTGAGCCACGACCTTGCCGTGGTCGGGCATATGTGCGAGCGCCTCATCGTGATGCAGCACGGCCGGATCGTCGAGGAACTGTCCCGCGAGACGCTTCGGCGAAAGACAGCGAAAGAGGAATACACCAGGAACCTGCTGCGCGCGAGCGTCGGGTTCCGCGCGCCCGAAGGGGCCCGACAGGAGCCATGAATGACACCGCACTACCCGGTATTCGACGGACATAACGATTTTCTGCTGCGGCTGCTGCGCGAGCCCGAGCGACGCGAGGAAATATGGCTGAAGGGCGAGGGAAAGGGACATCTGGACCTGCCCCGGATGCGCGCCGGCGGCTTCGCCGGGGGCTTCTTCGCCATCTATGTCCCCTCTCCGGGCGATTTCGGCGATCTCGATGCGATCATGGACAACCCGCCTTTCAGGATCGATCTGCCCGAACCTGTACCGCTTGAGCACGCCCAGAACGTCGCGCTTTCGATGGCCGGGCACCTGCTCTGGATGGAGCGCGCCTCGGATGGCGGCCTGCGCATCTGCCGGACGGCCGCGGAAGTCCGCGAGTGCCTCGACAAGGGCGTGATCTCAGCGATCATGCATATCGAGGGCGCCGAGGCGATCGGCCCCGATCTTGACGCGCTCTACGCCTTTCACGGCATGGGTTTGCGATCGATCGGGCCGGTCTGGAGCCGGCCCACCGCCTTCGGGCATGGCGTGCCTTTCGCCTTTCCGTCGAGCCCGGACACCGGCGACGGGCTGACCGGGGCCGGCAAGGATCTGGTGCGGCTCTGCAACGAGCTGCGCATCATGGTCGACCTTTCGCATATCACCGAGAAGGGATTCGACGATGTCGCGCGAATCTCGGATGCGCCGCTGGTCGCGACCCACTCGAATGCCCATGCCGTCACGCCCTCTTCGCGCAACCTGACCGACAGGCAACTTGCGATGATCCGCGAGACCGGCGGAATGGTCGGCCTGAACTTCGCGACCAGCTTCCTGCGTCCGGACGGACGGCGCGGCAACGATACTGCCTTCGAGGTCATGGCGCGCCATCTCGATCATCTCATCGAACATGCCGGAGAGGATCACGTCGGGCTCGGCTCGGACTTCGACGGAGCCACCGTGCCTGCCGATCTCGGGGACGTTGCGGGGCTTCCCCGGCTGATGGAGGCGCTGGCGGCGCATGGCTACGACGAGGCGTTGCTGAAGAAGCTCAGCCATGGCAACTGGCTGGCATTGCTCGACCGGACACTCTGAACCGATCCCGCGGCGGCCTGGCGCGCATCCATGGATCACGTCATTGAACCGTCATCCGAGCAGATTAGTTCGCCTGTCATGAAAGAGCGTCTCGATCCGCTGATCGCCGAACGGGCTGCATGGCTCTTCGCCGATACCCTCTGGGCCCCGCCGGCGCGCGCAGCGCTGATGCGGATCCTCGGCTATGGCAGGACGGTGGCGCTGGCCCGATACTTCCGCGACAAACCCACCGGCGAAATCATGGCGACGCTCGGCGGTCTTCTGGCCCGCGACGTCGAGGTGCAGGGCCTCGACAACATCCCGCGCCATGGTCCGGCCCTCGTGGTGGCCAATCATCCCACCGGCATCGCCGACGGGATCATCCTCCATCACGCGTTGCGACAATTGCGCGACGACTGCTTCATCTATGCCAATTCCGACATCCTGCGGGTACTGCCACAGATGGCCGATCTGATCGTGCCGGTGGAATGGCGTAAGGAAAAACGCAGGCATGCCAAGACGCGCGAAACCATGGATCTGACCCGCAAGGCGCTCGAGGCCGGTCGCCTCGGGGTCATCTTTCCCTCGGGACGGCTTGCCAAGCGCAAGGGGCTCAGGCTTTACGAAAGGCCCTGGATGGCCTCGGCGGCGATGATCGCGCGGAAGTTCGACCTGCCGGTGATCCCCGTGAACATCCGGGCCCGGAATTCATCGCTTTTCTACCTGTTCGACCGGATCCATCCGAGCCTGCGTGACATCACGCTGTTCCACGAGACCCTGAACAAGGCGCGCCAGCCCTATCGGCTGACGGTCGGCGAGCCGATATCGAGCGGCGCCCTGCCGATCAGGTCCGAGGACGGGATCGAGCTGCTCCGGCGCGCGACGCTTGCACTCGGCGGTCGCGACGCGCCCACGGTCAGCCTGATCAGCATGACGCGACGCCCGGTCTGGAGCCGGAATCTGATCGCCTGAGCATCGGGCGCACGTGCGTGTCTCAGCCCCATTTCGCCAGCGCCGCCGCCAGCTCCGGATGTTCCCGTGCATGAACATCGAGCGGGATGTCCGCCGCTGCCGCTTCCCAGGCCTGCCGGATGGCCCGCACGCCCGCGGCGGGCCCCAGAGGGTGGCCGTGGATGCCGCCACCGGCGAGATACATCAGGTCGAGCGTGCGCCCCGTGCGACGGTAGGTCTCTGGCGCCTGCCCGCCCCACTGACCGGATCCGACAACCGGCAGCGCACGGTCGTCAGGCGAAAAGATCGAGGCCGACACGTCCCGGAAGGCGCGCACGAAGCTCTCGTCAGGCTCCCAGTATTTTGCCCTGATGCCATTTACCTGGAACTGATCCACCCCCAGCAGGCGCCAGATCTTCTGATAGGCCCGAAACTCGAAACCGAAGCCCGGGTGGCGCGTCAGGACGTCCCAGCCATTGCGATGCGCATGCAGGCAAAGCGACGAGCGCCTGCGCAGGAAGGTCATGCCGCCGGATCCAATGGCGTTGATGTTCACCACCGCCGCGTTGCCCCCCTGCGCATGGACCAGATCGTGGTTGCGCATCATTGCGTCCGGATCGGCGGTGGAGATCCCGAAAGCATACATCACCCGCTTGCCGGTCTTCTGCGCATGGTCCTCGATCACCGGCATGACCGCCCGTACCCGCGCCGCGAGCGGGGAATAGCCGGGGCTCATCAGCTTCTCGTCGTCCTTTATGAAATCGACACCCGCTTCGCAGAGCGTGCGCACGACCTCGGCGGTTTCTTCCGGCAGCAGCCCCAGCGAGGGCTTGATGATCGACCCGATCATCGGACGTTTCTCGACACCCATCAGTCGGCGCGAGCCCGCGATGCCAAACTGCGGGCCGGGGTGGCACGCCCATTCCGGCGGCAGGTCGATATCCATGACGCGCATGCCGCTCAGACCGCGCAGCGCAAAGACGCCGCCGAAGGTGATCGTCATCAGCGCCACGATATCGGTGCCGATGGCCTCCAGCGGATAGGAGATCGTGACATCGGCCCGCTGCCACGGTCCTTTCCCGCGCTCCGGAATCGTGGGCCGCTCCGCGTCGTCAAGCGGAGCGATCGCTTCGACGCGCGCCGCGTATCGGGCGCGCAGCGAATCGGTTTCTCCCGGCAGATCCGTGAACGTTCCCGTGGACTGGTCCGATGCGATCTTCTCGGCCATCGCGGCAATGTCGCCGGCGGTCTCGAGCCGATAAATGACGCGGATCGCACTTTCGGACATCGGCGGACCACCTCCCTCTATATGCAACCTCTAGTACTCGTCATACCTGTTGACAAGTCTCGCGCGCGAAGGTCCCTTTCAAGTGAGAGAGCCATGTCTCGCGGGGTAACGGGGAGAGCCATGAAAATAGCCCTCATCGGCTGCGGATTCTTCGCCCGCAACCATCTGCATGCCTGGGCCGACATTCCCGGCGCCGAAGTCGTGGCAATATGTGACCGCGATGAAAAACGCCTGCGTGAAGCTTCCCGCGACTTCGGCATCAAGCGCTGCTATAGATCCGCAGAGAGACTGTTTGCCGACGGTGGCTTCGCGACCGTGGATATCGCCACGACCGTCGCATCGCACCGGACGCTGGTCGAGGCTGCTGCGGCGCGTGGGTTGCACGTGATCTGCCAGAAACCATTCGCCGCAGACATGATCGACGCGCGCGCGATGGTCGCTGCCGTGTCGGCTGGAGGCGGAACGCTGATGGTGCACGAGAACTTCCGCTGGCAATCGCCGATCCGCACCGTGATCGACACTTTGCGCGCGGGCCGGATCGGCACGCCCTTCTTCGGGCGTGTGAGCTTTCGGTCAGGCTACGACGTGTTCGCCGGCCAACCCTATCTCGCCGAGGGCGAACGCTTCATCATCGAGGATCTCGGCATCCACATACTGGATATCGCGCGCGCGCTCTTCGGCAATGTGGCGCGCCTCACGGCGACCACCCGGCGGATCAACCCCGAAATCAGGGGCGAGGACGTCGCGACAATGCTGCTCGCTCATGAAGGGGGAGTCACCAGCATCGCGGACTGCTCCTACGCGACCCGCCGCGTCCCCGAGACCTTTCCCGAGACCCTTCTCGAGATCGAGGGCACCGGGGGCACGCTGCGGCTTGACGCCGGATACCGGATGGTGGTCCACGACAGGAACGGCGAAGAGATCCGCGACCTCTCGCCGCCGGTCCTGCCCTGGGCCGAGCGCCCCTGGCACAACATCCAGGAAAGCGTCCTGCGCATCCAGCAGCACTTTGTCGACTGCGTGGCATCGGGCAACGAACCGGAAACCAGCGGGCGCGACAACATCGAGACGCTCGCCCTTGTCGAGGCCGCCTATCTGTCGGCGCGGGAAAACCGGACCGTAGAGCCGAGGACGATATGAGCAGGGCGCGCGATTTCTTCGGGACCGAAGAGCCGGTGCCGCTCTCCGAGCGTCTGTCAGTGGGCCCGCTTTCCTTCACGCTCGAGGGCGCGGCCGTGCGCCATATACGGGTGGGAGATCAGGAGATCCTGCGCGGCATCGCGTTTCTTGTGCGCGACCGGGACTGGGGCACCGCGGCGCCCGTGCTGTCCGAAACCGCGCGCGAGACCGGGGACTACATCGACATCAGCTGGAAAGCGGAATTCGGCGACGCCGAAGCGGGCCTCGACGTGGCGCTGCGGCTGAAAGCCGACACCACCGGCTTGCGCGTCGAAGTGAAAGGGACAGCACGCGGTGATTTCGAGACCAATCGCACCGGGCTGACGGTTTTGCATCCGGCCGCCGTGACGGGCTGTCCGGCACAGGTGCATCATTCGACCGCGCGGGTCGAACTGGCCGTCTTTCCGGATCTGATCAAGCCCTGGCAGGTTTTCCGGGACATCGCGGGCATCGCCTATCAGCGCGAGGGGCTGTCCGTCACCTGCGATTTCGAGGGCGACATCTTCGAGATGGAGGACCAGCGGCAATGGGGTGACGCCTCGTTCAAGACCTATTCCCGACCCCTCGCCCTGCCCTGGCCCTATGTCATCGCGGATGGCGAGGAATTCTCGCAAACCGTGACATTGCGCTGGAAACCGCGTTCAGCCGCCGCCCCCGTTCCTCGCAAGACCCGGACCATGGTCGCGCGTTTCCCCGAAACCGCGATCGTCCTGACGGCGCAGGATGCGCTCCGACTTGCCGACAGGCCCTCGGATTTCGCGTTCTCAGGAGCGCAACGTATCCTCTGCCATATCGATACCGCCGCCGGGGCGCCGGGCCGCCAGATCCCTGCCTTCGCGCGTCTTCAGGAGGTGCTTCCGGATCCCGCCTACGATCTCGAACTGATCTGCGCCTTCACCAGGCCCCCGCCGGTCGAACTCGACGAGATCGCCCGGCTGGTATCGCAAAGCGGTCTCGAACCGGCAAGCGTGCTTGTCTGCCCGTCGGTCGACCGTCAGTCCACACCGCCGGGGGCAAGCTGGCCGGATTGCCCGCCCCTGCGAGAGGTCCACGCCGCGAGCGCCGCGGCCTTCCCTGATCTGCCAAGGGGGGGCGGCATGGTCAGCCTGTTCACGGAACTGAACCGCAAGCGCCCTCCCAGCGGCCATATCGATTTCGTCTCGCATGGCCTCTGCCCGATCGTCCATGCCGCCGACGACTTCAGCGTGATGGAATCCCTCGAGGCCGTTCCCCACATCACCCGCTCGGCCCGCGCCATCGTCGGGCCGCGCGAGTACCGCATCGGCCCCGCCACCATCGCGATGCGCCAGAATCCCTACGGATCGCGAACGATCCCGAACCCCGACAATCGACGGCTCTGCATGACCGACGACGATCCCCGCCACCGGGCAGCCTTCGGAGCCGCCTATGCGATCGGTCTCGCGACGGCGCTTGCGACCGGGCGCGTCTCGGTCTGGACGCCCGCCGCGCTTTACGGTCCGCGCGGCCTGGTCGGGCCCGCCGGTCCCTGGCCGATCGCCTGCGCGTTGCGGGCCCTCGCCGATCTCGCCGGCCGCGAGATCCGCAGCGCCGTGATCGAAGGCGGCATCGCCACGCTCGAGGCCGGCTGCACGCAGATCCGCGCCAATCTCACCGGGATCGACCGCGGCGGCATTCCCGCCTATGGATGGCAGAACTCGGACGCAAAGGCAGGTGTCGCATGAAGAACCGGCTCGGGTATCGGAAGCGCCGTGGCTGATCCGCCCCGCGAAGCCGCTTCAGGCAGGATCGTCCGGCGAAAGTTGTCGGACCAGGTGCTCGAGCGCCTGAACGCAATGATCGCATCCGGTGAGATCGCCCCCGGCACAATGCTTCCCTCCGAACGTCAACTGATGGACCGTTTCGGGGTCGGACGGCCCGCCGTCCGCGAGGCCCTGCAATCGCTGCATAACAACGGGCTCATCACGATCAGCCACGGCGAACGCTCACGCGTGAACGAAATCGACGCCGCCACCGTGCTGAACCGTGCGCATGGGATCGCCAAGCTGGTTCTGGACCGAGCGCCCGCCAATCTCGAGCATCTCAAGCACGCCCGCCGCATGTTCGAGCTCGGGATGGTGCGCCTTGCCGCACGAGAGGCGACTGCGGGCGACGTCACGGATTTGCGGAGCCTGATCGAGACCCAGCGCGACCGGCTCGGCGCACCGCTCGAATTCATCGATTCCGATATGGGATTTCACACCCGGATCGCGTCCATTTCGCGCAATCCGATCATGGTCGCGGTGTCCGAGGCGATGCTCAAATGGCTGTTCGACTACCACCGCAACCTGCTGTTCTGGTCGGGGCACGAGGACGTCACGCTAACCGAACACGCGCGGATCGTTGACCGGATCGCCGACCGCGACGAAGAGGGCGCAGTCCAGGAGATGTCCAGGCATCTTGACCGGTCCGCCGCCGCCTTCGAACCGCGCGGCTAGCGCGGACCGCCGCCCTCGCGGATCCATCCGAAGAAATCCTCGCTGCCCATCTGCCCGCCCTTCAGCGCGATCTGAAGTCCGTCATGACGGCCAGAGCCATGGGCCACGCAGAGCGATGCTCCGGGGATCGTCGGCGCCAGCGCCGTCAGCGCGCTCAGGCCAAGTACCCGCATGGCCTGCCCGGACGTGTCGCCCCCCGAGATAACCGCACGCCGGATGCCGCTTCCCGTCAGGATTCCGTCAAGGATGCGTCCCAGCGCAAGCCCGATCCGTTCGTTCGCTTCCGCCGGATCGACACCGCTTCGTGCTATCGCCCGCCGGACGCCTGCAACGCCTGCGTCTTCGGGTCCGAGGGCGGAGCAGACCAGCGGACTGGCGCCTTTTTGCGCGGCCGCAATACCGGCAGCCACGGCATCGGAAACGAGATCCTCCGCATTAGGCATCTCAAGTGCCCTAGCGGCATCGAAACGGATGATTTCGAAGCCGTTGGCAGCAGCCCAGGCGATCTGGCGCGCCGTCACTGGCGAGACGGAACCTGACACGGCGGCGACAAGCTTTACCCGTCCGGCGCCTTCTGGAGGCTCAGCCGGCGGGATCATCCCGATGTCCTGCCAATGGCGCACCAGGGCGTATTCGACACCCTGCGAACCCGCCACCAGACCCAGCCGCCCCCGGTTCTCCCAGACAAGCTTCCCGGCGGCGGCTTCCGTATCGGGATCGACGGAATCGATCGACAGGATCCGTGCCCCCTGCGCGAGTGCTTCCTCGAGGGCGGACTGGGGCTGTGTCCGCAGCGCTTCGAGGTCGATCAGGGCCGAAGGCAGGTCGGTCTGGCGCGCGAGGTGACGCAGCAGATCGGACTCGTCCATCGGCGTGACAGGGTGGCGCGCCATCACCGGATGGCGGTCAAGCCGGTAAACTCCCTCGAGTGTCGCCGCGAAGAGATGTCCGAAGGCCTGGTAGCGCCGCATCGGGGGCGCCGCGGTGAGCAGCGGCACGCCGTCGGCGGGACGTATCGAGAGGCCGATCTCGATGGCCTTGCCGATATTGCCGGAGGTCGGAGCCGAGTCGAAGGTCGAGCAGACCTTGTAATGCAGGATCGGCGCGCCGAGGCGGTCGAGAAACGCAAGCGGCGCGGGAAGGTTTTGCGCCATCCAGTCGGGACTGCGCGTACGGGCAGTGGAAGCGATGCCGATGGCCTGCGCACCGGCGAAGCGTTCCAGCAGGGGACGGTCGGGAATGTCGCAGAAGAGGACAGAGCCAATACCGGCGAAGGCAAGCACTTCCATGACGGCGGCCGACCCCGTGAAATCGTCGCCGTACCAGGTGACAAGCGGTGGCATCATCGGTTCTGAACCCTGGGCGAGACCGCCGTTGGAGAGGCGGGGCCGATTGACAGCCAGCGTTTAATATTATCTCATCATACCAGTTGCACAAGCCCGTCGCCGCAAACGTTCCGGGCGCCCTGGGGAGGGACTATTCATGACGACTGTGGCGCTTGTCGGCGCGGGTGGAAAGATGGGTGTCCGCCTGTCGTGCAACCTCGCAAAGACCGACTTCACCGTCCGGCATGTGGAGGTGAGCGACGCCGGGCGGGCGCGGCTCAAGGAAGCCGCAGGAATGGATTGCGTGCCGCTGGAACAGGCCGTCGAGGGGGCGCATGTGGTCGTTCTGGCCGTCCCCGACACCGCGATCGGCAAGGTGGCGGGTGAGGTCGTGCCCCTGCTCGCCCCCGGAACGATCGTCGTGATCCTCGATGCCGCCGCCCCCTTTGCGGGGCATCTGCCCCAGCGGTCGGACATCACCTATTTCGTGACGCATCCCTGCCACCCACCGATCTTCAACGACGAGAAGACCGAGGCGGCGCGCAGGGATCATTTTGGCGGCGTCGCGGCGCGACAGGGTGTGGTCAACGCATTGATGCAAGGGCCGGAAGAACACTATGCGACGGGTGACGCCATCGCGCGCGCGATCTTTGCGCCGGTCCGGCAAACATACCGTGTGAGCGTCGAACAGATGGCGCTTCTGGAACCGGGTCTTTCGGAAACCGTCTGTGCCTCCCTGCTCGTGGTCATGCGTCAGGCGATGGACGACGTGGTCGCGCGCGGCGTGCCGCAGGACTGTGCCCGGGACTTCCTGCTTGGGCACATGAACATCCTCGGCGCGGTGATCTTCGACGAGATCGAGGGCCAGTTCTCGGACGCCTGCAACAAGGCCATCGAATTCGGGGTCCCGGCACTGATGCGGGACGACTGGAAAAGGGTCTTCGAGCCCGATGAGATCATGGCATCGATCCGCCGCATAACCTGAGTCGGACCCCAAGCGGGCGCCCGGAGGCGGTGTCCCGCCCCCTGTGCCCTGCGGAACGGAATGGTCGCGCGGTGGATGGCCCCCGCCCTGCGGCCCGCAACATCGGCGACGCGCGAGGCGCGCCGGATCCGGGTTCGTCAGGCCACCATGCTCGGACAGTCTTCGTTGCTGCCCCCGCGAGCTTGCGGGTCCGTTACCTCGAAGAACTGCACTTCCTTCTGCATCTTCTGGATCGACTCGAGCAGCATCCGGACGGCGGAGTTGATCTCTTCTGCCATGCCAGCGTTCTGCTGGGTGACCCGGTCGAGTTCGCCGACGGCGTTGTTCATGTCGCCAAGTCCGCTTGCCTGTTCCTGCGACGAAGTCGCCATGTTGATGATGCTCTCGCTGATCGAGCGCACCACGTCCTCGATCGACTTGAGCGATTCGCCGGTCTTGCCGACCAGGTCGACGCCGCGCGCCACCTGGTTCGAAGAAGCCTCGATCAGACCAGCAATTTCCTGGGCAGCCTCCGATGACCGCTGGGCCAGTCCACGCACCTCGGACGCCACGACGGCAAATCCCCGTCCCGCATCCCCGGCCCGCGCGGCCTCGACCCCCGCATTGAGCGCCAGCAGATTGGTCTGGAAGGCGATATCGTCGATGACGCTTGTGATCGAGGAGATCTTCTTTGAGGAATCCGCGATCTCGTTCATGGCCTGCACGGCATCGCTGACCACGCCATTGGACTGTTCGGTTTCGGACATCGCCTTCTCGGCCTGGCCGCGCGCCTGTTTGGCCACTTCCGCCGCGCTCTTCACCGAGGCGGTGAGCTCTTCCAGGGCGGCGGCGCTTTCTTCCAGCGTGGCGGCCTGGCGTTCGGTCCGGGTCGAGAGCTGATCGCAGCTGTCGGTGATCCCCTTCATCTCCGACAGGATCTCACCCGACTGATGCAGCACGCCCAGCATGACGCTGCCGATCCGCGCCACCGCATCGTTGTAGGTATGCCTGATCGCGTCGAAGTCGCCGAGATCCTCGTTGACCCGGGTATCGAGATTGCCATCCGCAAGCGACTTCAGCGCATTGCGCATGGCAATTGTCGCGACCTCGAAAACCGTCGTGTCGATCGCGAATTTCACGACCTTCACCACACGCCCGGAGGCATCGGTAATCGGATTGTAACTTGCGCGGATGTAGACGTTCTTCCCGTCTTTGGCGACACGTACGTATTCCCCGCTATGGGTTTTTCCGGCGCGCAGCTTTTCCCAGAAATCGCGGTACTCTTGCGAGCCCGCATATTCGGGTGTCACGAACAACGAATGCTTCTTGCCCGGTAGCTCGTTGGGTTCGTAGCCGAGAGCGCCGCAAAAAATGTCGTTTGCGCGAATGATCGTCCCGTCCGGCTTGAATTCGATCACGGCCTGGACGGTCTGGATCGCTCTCAGCTGCGCTTCGACATCCGCCTCACGGTTTTTCACCTCGGTCACGTCATAGGCGAACTTGATGATCTTGTAGGGCACGCCATCGGGATCGGTCAGCGTCGCGTAGGTCGCTTCGAGCCAGACGACCTCGCCGTCCTTCCTTATCCGCTTCACCTGACCGGAAACGGTAGCGCCCTTGGCAAGGTCTGCCCAGAACTTTGGGTAGTCCGGGCTTTCCGAGACTTCCTTGGGGCAGAAAATGCGATGGTGCTTGCCCACAATCTCTTCGAGGCTGTAGCCGGCTGTCGTCAGGAACGCTTCGTTGGCGGCAAGGATGTTGCCCTCGAGGTCGAATTCGATCACCGCCATGGCGCGGCGGACGGCATCCGCCTCGCTGCGATTCTTTAGGCGGCGCTGGTGCATCTCGGTGATGTCCTTGGAAATGCCCACCACATATTCAGGTTCTCCGGCATCGTTGAGCACGGGCGCATAGGTAACGTCGATCCAGTGCAATACTTCGCCGTTCCGGATGCGCGGCACGATCGCGGTGACGTTTTCGCCCTCGCGCAGGCGGCGCCAGGTCGCGTCGAGCTGGGCCTTGTCCCTATCGTTCTGCCGCAGGAGCACGCCATGATGCTTGCCGCAGATTTCGAACTGCTCAAATCCGGTATTCCTGCAGAAGGTATCGTTGACCTCGGTGATCGTACCGTCCATCGAGAAACGTACGATTGCATGGCTGGCTTCCAGGGCCTCAAGCTCGCGCTGAGCGCTGTTTTTGGCGGGCGGTGACTTGCGGAACAAGCATTCTCTCCTTGAATCGGCCGACGACAAACTGGCGAGACGCACCAATAGTGCCCCACCCTTAAGAACTGCTTACAACCCGAAACCATTGGCGAACCCGCTGTAGCGAGGTTTTCAGAATGTCGGGCAAAGCCTGCCCGGCACAGCCCGGACGGCAGGGTCCGAGCCTTCCTTCCCCTTACCGCAGCCGTCCGGCCTTTTGCCGAAACAGCCGGCCGATCAAGGCGAGACTGACACGCCCTGAGCGATAGCAAGCGCTCAGGAAAGCGCGTCATCCCCGGGCGTCGCATTGCCGAATTGACGATTTGATGACATATCGTCAGCGACATTCGGTACAAGCACAGGTCATTTCGCATGCACGATCCCGGAGAACGCCGCATCGTTTCCTCCCGTCACCTGGCCGAGGGAGAGGGTTGGGAGGCGTCGGAAGTGGAATACGGCCTGATCATCGCCTTCAATGGCTTCAGCCGCTGGATGCAGCGCTGCATGACGGCCGCCGGCATGCCCGAGTTGTCGCCGCTCGAGATACTCGTCCTGCACAACACCAATCACCGGGACCGGGAGAAGCGGCTGACCGACATCGCCTTCCTGCTGAACATAGAGGACACGCATACGGTCAACTACGCCTTGCGCAAGTTGCTGAAGCTCGGCCTCCTCACGTCGGAAAAGCGCGGAAAGGAGGTTTTCTACCGCACATCCGCCGCCGGACGCACGCTTTGCGAGGATTACCGCAAGCTCAGGGAACAGTGCTTCCTCGACATCCTGCCCCATACCGGGATCGAGGGAACCGAGCTTCGCAGGATCGCCAGCGCCCTGCGGGCCCTGTCCGGCGCCTACGACCAGGCCAGCCGCGCCGCCGCCTCCTTCTAGCGCAACATGAGATCCGGCAGGAACGTCACGATCCGCGGGAAGACGGTGATCAGCAGCGCACCGAGCAGCAGCAGGCCGAAGAAGGGAAGCGCGGCACGCGCCACGCGCAGGATGTCGATTCCGGTCAGGCCCTGGATGACGAAGAGGTTGAATCCCACGGGCGGCGTGATCTGGCTCATCTCGACCACGATGACGAGATAGATGCCGAACCAGAGCGGGTCGATGCCCACCGCCTCGACCATCGGCAGGATGATCGAGGTCGTCAGCACGACGACCGAAATGCCGTCGAGAAAGCAGCCCAGTACGACGAAGAACAGCGTCAGCACGGCGAGCAGCGCATAGGGCGACAGGTCGAACTCCGAGATCCAGGCGGCGAGGTTGCGCGGGATTCCGGTGAAACCCATGGCGATGGAGAGCACGGCCGCTCCGAAGAGTATGAAGGCGATCATGCAGCTTGTCCGCGTCGCCGATAGAAGCGCATCCATGAATGCCGCCCAACCGAAATTGCCGGAGGCCAGCGCCAGAATTACAGAAAGCACCACCCCCACGGCGGCTGCATCCGTCGGGGATGCGACGCCGGTGTAGATCGTGCCGATCACGCCGGCGATCAGCAGCATGACCGGGATAAGGCGCCGGGATGCCGAGAGCTTTTCGCGCAAGGTGGTCGAGTCGGTTTCGGATGGAATCCGCTCGGGATGGCGCCAGGCCTGCAGCATGACGTAGCCACCGAAAAGCGCGACCAGCATCAGACCGGGCAGGATGCCGGCGATGAAGAGCCGGGCGATGGATTGCTCGGTCGCCACGCCGTAGACAATCATGATGATCGAGGGCGGGATCAGCAGACCAAGGGTTGCGGAGCCTGCGAGGGTGCCGAGGATCAGGCCTTCGGGATAGCCGCGCCGCGTCAGTTCAGGCATCGACATCCGCCCGATCGTGGCCGCAGTCGCCGCCGAGGATCCCGACACCGCGGCGAAGATCGCGCAGCCCAGCACGTTGACATGCAGCAAGCGCCCCGGAAGGCGGCCCAGCCAGGGAGCGAGGCCGCTGAACATGTCCTCGCTCAGCCGGGATCGCAGCAGGATCTCTCCCATGAGGATGAACAGGGGCAGCGCCGCCAAGGGCCAGCTATGGCTGTTGGCCCACAGCGTCGTGGCCAGAACCTGTCCGGCGGGCGCGCCGGAAAAGAACGTCAGCGCCGCCAGTGCCATGACCGCCAGCGACACCGCTACCCAGAGGCCACCGGCCAGAAGGACCAGCAGAAGGACCAACAGCACAAGGAACGTCATCGGATCGGACATGCTATTCGGCTCCCGCGTCGGTCAGGATCGGCAGGCGTGCCCGGAGGCTTTCGGCCAGCGTATCAAGGAAGGCCACGGCCAGAATACCGAGGCCCAGCACCATGAAGCCCTGCGGCATCCAGAGCGGGATCGCCACGATGCCCGTCGACTTGTCGCCATACCGCCAGCTCTCCTCCATCAGGCGCGCAGCGTAAAAGGTGGCGTAAGAGGCGAATGACGCGCCCAGCCCGAGCGTGAGCAGCTCTGCGATCCAGCGCGGTCCTTCAGGCAGACGCTGGACGACGAGACCGACCCGGATATGTGTGCCCGACCTTAGGGTATAGGCCAGAGCCATGAAGCTCGCGGTCGACAGGAAGTAGCCGCAGAAATCGGCATAGGAGGGGATGGTGTAGCTCCATCCGCCGCCACCGAGCCGGGCAGCGATGTTGAACCCGATCTGCATCGTGATCAGCAGGCAGATCGCTACGATGCAGAGGCCGGCGAGACACCCGGCCGCGAAGTAGACTCCGTCAAGCAGCCTGCGCATGGCATCGCTTCCGTTCTCTGGGACAGCAGAAGAAGGGCCCCGCGCCGTATCGGCGGGGACCCTGCGGGATCACTGAGCCTGATAGGCTTCGAGGATTTCGAGCGCCGGGGCGCTTGCGCCGGATTTCCAGCGCTCCAGCATCTGTGCCCCGATCTCCTGAAGACCTGAGTGAAGCGCGTCGGACGGTGCCGCGATGGTCATGCCGTTGTCCTGCATCTCTGCGACCTTGGCCTTTGTTTCGGCCCTGGACATCTCGATGCCCCGCGCCTCTGCGGCCGCCGCCGCATCCATCACCGCCTGCTGCACTTCAGGCGACAGGGCATCGAACACCCGCTTGTTCACCACGACCACGTTCTTCGGCAGCCAGGCATCGATGGAGCTGTAGGTGTCGACGTAGTCCCACGCGGCCGAGTTCGCGCCGGTTGAAGGCGAGGTGATCATCGCCTGCACCTGCCCTGTGGCAAAGGCCTGTGGAATGTCCGCAGCCTCGACCTGCACCGGGGCAGCCCCGGCAAGCATGGCGAATTCTTCCAGCGCCGCGTTGTAGGCCCGCATCCGCAGACCGCTGAGCGCGGCGACGTCCGCGATCTCTCCGTTGGTGTAGAGACCCTGGGCCGGCCATGGCACCGAGAAGAGCGGCACGAGGTCCTGCTGTTCCAGAAGCTCGGTCACGACGGGCTTCTGCGCCGCCCAGAGTTTCGCCGCATCATCGTAGCTGGTGGCGAGAAACGGCAGGCTGTCGATGCCGAATGCCGCGTCCTCGTTCACGATGGAGGACATCAGGAACTCGCCGATCGGCACCTGCCGCGAGCGGACCGCGTTCTTGATCTCTGCGCCGGGGAAAAGCGAACCGGCCGAATGGACGGTGATCTCGAGCGCGCCGTCTGTGGACGCGCTGATCTCTTCGGCGAATTGCCGTATGTTCTGGGTGTGAAAGGTGCTGTCGCCATAGGGAGTCGGCATGTCCCAGGTCTCGGCCATCGCGGGGGCCGCCAGGGCAGCGCCGGCCAGCAGCGTCACGGCAATTCTCAGCATCGGAAGTCTCCTGTTGATGGTTGCCTGTTTTTTCCGGCAAGCCTATTTTGATGTAACGTTGACAATTTGTAAGTGTTTTGCAAATCAGTCAAGCATCTTTCAGAAAGCGGCCCCATGTCCGACCAGCCGTCCAACGTACCCGCGCTTTTCCCTCTGGGGCAGGACGGCATCCTGGTCCGGTTCGGTGACGGCCGCCGGGCCGATCCTGCCGCGGCACTCGCTTTCGGCGACGCTGTCCGCACGGCGGAGCTGCCGGGGGTGATCGAAGTCGCGACCTCGCTGTCCTCGACCCTCGTGCGCTTCGCGCCCCCCCGGATCGGGCGCGGCGATCTCGCGGGCAGGCTGCGCGAACTGCTCGACGGCCCGCACGGGGTCGCGTCGACTACCCCGCCACACCGTCTGTGGACGATTCCCGTCAGCTTCGGCGGCGACGACGGGCCCCAGCTGGCGGAGGCCGCGACGCTGGCCGGACGCACGGTGGCTCAGGCGCTGGACGATCTCACCGGAACCGAGCTTTCGGTCCTCGCCATCGGCTTCGCGCCCGGTCAGCCCTACATCGGGCACCTGCCCGATGCCTGGGACATGCCGCGCCAGAGCGGTCTGACCCCCGAGGTCCCCGCCGGCGCGCTGGTCGTCGCCCTGCGCCAGCTGGTTCTCTTCGGCAACCCCAGCCCTACCGGCTGGCGCTGGATCGGCCGCTGCGCCTTCGCGCCTTTCCGCGCGGAGCGTGCAGAGCCCTTCGCGCTGCGGGCCGGAGACCGTATCCGCTTTGCATCGACCGACGCCGACACCATCGCGACCCTGCGCGAGAACCAGTCCGACGGTCTCGGCGGGGCGACCTGCACGGAGGCGGGATGAGCGCGAAACTCACGATCCTGCGGGCCGGTCCGCTGATGACGGTGCAGGACATGGGCCGCCCCGGACGGATTGCCGACGGGCTGTCGCCCGGTGGCGCGATGGACCGGCTGGCGCTGCTGGAAGGGGCTGCGTTGCTGGGTCTCGCGAAACCCGCGCAGGCGATCGAAATGGCCGGCATGGGCGGCCGGTTCCGCTGCGACACCCCGCTGCGCTTCGCCCTGAGCGGCGCCCCGATGCGCGCGCAGATCGACGACATGCCCCTGCGCTGGAACGCAAGTCACAAGCTGGAGCCGGGGCAGACACTCACCATCGCCAGCGTGTCCTCCGGTACCTATGGCTACCTCACTCCCGGCGGTGGCATCGCCGGTACCGAGCTGCTCGGGAGTGTGGCGGCGCACCTTTCGGTGGGCTTGGGCCGCCCGCTGGCAGAGGGTGACATCCTGACGCTGGGCGAGGATCCGTCGCCGGGCCGCCCGCCCCGCGGCATCGTTTCCGAGGACCGTTTCGGCGGCGGAAGCCTGCGCATCATGCCCGGCCCCCAGACGGAGCTCTTTGACGATGCGACCCGCGGGCGTCTGGCGCAAACGTCATTCCACCGCAGCCCGCGCGCCAACCGGACCGGCCTGCCGCTGCTTCAGGAGGGCGAAGGCTTTGCACCCGCGGATCCCGTCAGCCCGCTGTCGGATTTCATCATTGCAGGCGATCTGCAGATGACGGGCGACGGCACGCCCTATCTGATGCTCGCGGAGTGTCAGACGATCGGCGGCTATCCCCGGATCGGCACGGTGATCGCCGCTGACCTTCCGCGCGCCGCCCAGGCTCCGCCCAGTGCACGCCTGCGCTTTACCTGGATCACGAGCGATGCGGCCGACCGTCTCTATCTGAGTGAGGCGCAGATCATGGCCGCGCTCGCTGGCCGCGCGCAGCCCCTGGTGCGCGATCCCGCGGACATTCCGGACCTGCTGTCTTATCAACTGATCGATGGCGTAACCGCCGGCCGCGAGCTCGACCCGGAACCTTGACGGAACATGGGTGCACGACGGATGCGCCGGCGAATTCCGTTCACTGGGACGGCGGAACCGTAACGCGCCATCAGGTGATCGAAGTCGCGCGCCGTGAAGCCGCGACACGGCCGCGTCGCCAGGTGCGTCTTTGTCTCGGCAATACTCCTGCAGGGCTCACCAGCCGGAACCCGCGCCTGCACGCAGGATGTCGGTAGCTGGCGTACCCCGCTGTTGTAAAACGATCTTGGTGACAGCTCTGGGACGCACACGCATATTCAGCGTGGAGCAGGCGCTAGCCGCCGCGCTCGCGGTGTTCTGGCGAAAGGGCTACGAGGGAACGTCTTACGCCGACCTCGTCGCGGCAACCGGGATCGAACGTCCTTCGCTGTGCGCTGCATTTGGCAACAAGCAGGCCCTCTTCCTCCGCGCCCTCACGCGACATGGCGAACATCATGCCGGCTACGTGTCGAAGGCGCTGGACAAAGCAACATCGCGAGAGGTGGCGGAAGCGGTGCTTTTCGGCGCGGTCGAGCTGAGCACGCGCCATCAGGACCGCAGGGGATGCTTCGGTCTCAATGGTGGCCTGGCGGGATCGGACCAGGCCGAGCCAGCCAGAAGGGCCCTCGTCCAGTGGCGCGCCGACGGCGAGGCCGCGTTGCGGCAGCGTTTCGAACGCGCGCAGTCCGAGGGGACCTGCCGGCCGAAGCCGATTGCGCGGCCCTTGCTGCCTATGTGCTTGCCATCGCGCACGGCATGGCCGTCCAGGCGAAGGCCGGATTTCCGCGGAAGACCTTGCTGGCCGTGGCGCAACAAGGGCTCGAGGGATGGCCGGGAAAGCCGAATGGCACGACGCAGTAAGGCAACATGTGTAAATGCGCCTCGCAGAGCAGCCGGCGGACCCTGCTGTCCCCACGGCCACAGCATGAAGTTCAACAGCGTGGCCAATGCAACGCCTGGTAAAGAAGGGTTCCAAGCGCGCCGTCCGCGCGGCGCTTGGCCAGTAGGGATCGCTCGGTTCAACGCTCACTTTTCCGGCGGTGAATCACGACGATCGACCGGGATCAAGAGCTCCGGACCCTGGTCGCCAGGGCATTGCTTCAGCGTTTGTTAGAACTTGCCCGCTACCGCTCCCGTGAACGCAAAAGGGAGTCGGAAATTGAAGAAGCGCCCGCTCAAGCAAATCAGCGCACGGCTCTTTGGCATCATTGCGGTCGCCGCTTTGGCATCCATTTTGACATCCGTCACGACAAACCGTCTGGTGGAAAAGACGGTGTACAATATGCGCGCCGACCACTTGCTTGACGTTGTAGACACCGCCAAAAGCGCGCTTGCGGACCTGGACGCGCGGGTTCAGCGGAACGAATTGTCGCTGGAGGAGGCGCAGGTAATGGGGCGGGCAGCTCTGAACGCCGTCCGCTTCGACGAAGACAGCAATTATGTTTTTGCGTTCGATGACAACATGGTCCTGGTGGCGCATGGGCGCGACCCGGAATCCTTCGGTGAAGATCGATCCGACCTGACCGACCCGAACGGTATCAAGATCTACCAAGAGCTCATGCGTTCCGCACGTTCCGGTGGCGAAATGGTGTCATACAGCACTCGCAAGAAAGGGGACGAAGAAACGCTTCTGCCCAAGGTCAGCGTCGCGTCGACATTCGCACCATGGGGGTGGCACGTTGGCGCCGGCACGTATGTGGAAGATCTCGACGCCATGATTGCCGAAATCAACCGCACGATCATTGCGATTCTTGGCGTGACAATTCTGGTACTGATTGTCGTTTCTTCCCTTATCGCAAGGAGTATCATCAAGCCTACGCGCGCTCTGAATGCCCGCATGAGCGATCTCTCTGATGGCGATACGCTCGCCGAGGTGCCCGGCGTGAGCCGTGGAGACGAAATCGGCGACATGGCGCGCGCGGTCGATCGGTTCCGGATTGAACTCGAGCGGGGCAAGGAAATGGAGCGCGTCGCCGAAGAAGCTCGGCGACAGTCCGAGCGGGTGGAGCGCGAAGCCGCAGAAGAGAAACGCGTCAGAGAACTCGAGGAAGAGAGGCGGAAACAGGCTTCCGTGGCCGCGGCCGCCGAGGAACGCGAAAAGATGATGCGCGAGCTCGGCGAGGCGTTTGGTCGCGTGGTTCAGGCCGCCATCGACGGCGAGTTCTCCAGCCGCGTCGACTCAAACTTCTCCGACGAGGTCCTCAACGATCTGGCCCGGAACATCAACAGCCTGCTGGATGCGGTCGACGAGGGACTTTCGGTAACGGGCCGAGTTCTGGAAAAGGTCGCCGACGGCGATCTCACGCAGCGCATGGAAGGAGACTTCCGCGGTGCCTTCGCGGTTCTGCAGGGCAACACCAACAGCATGATCGAATCGCTGAAGTCGCTGATCGGCGAGATCACCGCGAGCGGTGGGACGCTGGCTTCCTCTTCGTCGGAACTGCGCGACACGGCCGAGACGCTGGCGAAACAGGCGGAACAGAACGCCGCCTCGCTCGAGGAAACCTCCGCCGCGCTTGAAGAGCTTTCGGCCAGTATCAAGCAGGTCAGCAGCAACGTCTCCAACGCGAGTAGCAACGCGCGCTCAGCCCGCGAAACCGCAGAATCCAGCGGCAAGATCGCGGCCGACGCGGCCGGCGCCATGAGCCGCATTTCGGAGGCGTCGAAGGAAATCGCGCAGGTGGTCAGCGTGATCAACGACATCGCTTTCCAGATCAACCTCCTGGCGCTGAACGCCGGCGTCGAAGCCGCGCGTGCCGGGGACGCTGGCCGCGGGTTCTCGGTGGTTGCGTCGGAGGTGCGGCAACTGGCGCAAAGGGCCAGCGAGGCGGCGAAGGAGATCAATGCAGTGATCCATCGCAGCGACGAAGCTGTCTCCGAAGGCGTGTCCAAGGTCGCGGATGCGCAAACTTCGCTCGCCACGATCGCCGACAGCGTCGTGAGCATCTCGGCCGGGGTCGATGATATTTCGACCGCCATCTCCGAGCAGGTCATGGGCATCGGCGAGATCACGACAGCAGTGGGACAGATCGACCAGAACACCCAGAAGCAGGCCGCCGCCTTCGAGGAAGTCACAGCCGCCAGTGCGGTGCTGGCGAGCGAAGCCGACGTATTGCAGCAATCGACGCAACGCTTCCACGCCGGCACCGATGCCACGATCGTTCCCATGGTGAAGGCCCCTGCCGCTGCGGCGCCTCGCATGGCACCTGCCAAGGTCCCCGCCGGCCACGGAAACACGGCCGCCAAGCTCGATTCTTGGGACGAGTTCTAGGCTACGAACCGCCTGACCTGCCACGGGATTTTTCCACCACTTGGAACTGGAGTCCGACCCAACGAAGGGACGGACAATGACGCGATCAAGATTGTCGGAAGAACAGATCATCGGCATTTTGACCGAGCATGAGGCTGGCGCGACTTGCGCGGATCTCTGTCGCAAGCACGTCATGTCGCAAGGGACATTATACAACCGGAAAGCGACGTTTGGCGGCATGACAATTTCCGATGTGAAGCGGCTCAAGGCGCTGGAAGACGAGAACGCCAAGCTGTAGGTCCAAGGGACCGTGGCCCCAGTGGGGCCGCGCAGGCACGTTGAAGGTCGTGCTGCTGCCCCATAGCCCCATAAGCCGAATGAGACGGTCCTTGGCGAGTTGTGCCTCGAGCCTTGCGGCGCTGCGCTCGCCCGCGAGTTCGGCGGTGAAGTCATGTTCACGTGCCTGATCCGCCTTGCTCATTGCGCCCGTGCGGCCCAGTTGTGCGGCCAGCTCCGACCCGACATCGGCGGTACCTTGCGCCTGAACGATCAAAGCGGCAGCTTCGAACGCCCCCACAGCTTCGATCCAGGCACGCCGCGTCTCGATGGCGAGCGCGATGGTTTCGGAAAGCACCGCAAGCTCTGCCTGTCGGAAGCGGATCGCCGCGATCTCGGTCCGGGAGCGTGTGGTCGCGACATCGAGCAACGAGTTGATCAGCGTCGCTTCGAGAGACCGCGACACATCACCAGCCATGCCCGACACCGACACGCCCACCGAGGGGAGCGCGCCCACGCACCTTCTGGCCGCGTAACTCGAAACTTGCCGGAGGCACCGCGTAGGCAAGCCCCATGCCGGTCTCGCCCGACCAGAACGCCCCGGCCAGCATCCATGCACGGGACGGGTCTCGGGACTGGTAGCCATCCATGGCACCGCTCTGTCCGGCGCCCTCTGGCTCTGGCGATACAAGGGCAGATGGTTGGCGAACTTGGCGACGAGCACACGCGCGATGGCGCCCTCAGTCGGAAGCCCGCCCTCGATCAAATGGGCGGGGGCCGGAGCCTGGGTGATCCCTTCGGCGCAAGCAGGACAGGCATACTTGGGTCAAACCGTCCCGATGACGTGGAGCTTTCCGTGACTCCGTGCGTGAAGTGATAAAGCAATGGACCGCGAAAACCGTTGTCGAGCGGAAGAAATCGACAACGATCTGCAAGCCGATCCCGGTGGACGACCAGATGCGCGTCCTGTTTCAGGGAGCTGTCGGCAAGGAGCTGCGGCGCTCGAAGGAATACGGACCATGCTGGACCTGAATGGTTCCCGCTCTTGAGAAACGTCCATGCACCAACTGAACCCCGGTGTGCTGTGACCCCCAATCTTCATCCACCCGAAGCCGGAGCCCGGCGGTCAGATTGGCGCGGGTGCGCCGGTGGAGCAATGGGCGATCCGCGCAGCGTTTCAGGTGCGCGGAGCGGATCGTCCATTGCGGTGAGCTTGGCGGCATAGGCCGCCGGTGGCATGTAGCCGAGCGCTGAATGTGGCCGGCACGAGTTGTAATCGGCAACCCACCGGGCGGTGGCATCGCGAGCGTGGTCGAGACTGACAAACAGGGTTTCGTTGAGGAGTTCGTCGCGCATCCGGCCGTTGAATGCTTCGCAGATTCCGTTCTGCATCGGCCTTCCCGGAGCGATGGAATGCCAGGGCACGCCGGTCTTCTGCGTCCATTCGAGCATGGCGTTCGAGGTGAACTCGGTGCCGTGGTCGCTGACGATGAGCCCGGGAGGGCCGCGCCGACCTATGAGACCGGACAACTCTCGCGCCACTCTGCGCCCGCTGAGGGACGTATCGACGACGGCCGCCAGGCATTCCTTGGTGACGTCGTCGATCACGTTCAGGATGCGCAGCCGCCGTCCGGATGTGAGCTGGTCATGAACAAAGTCGACCGACCAGCGGGCGTTCGGCGCCGCTTCGACGAGGATCGGCGCCCGCGTGCCGGTGGCCTTCTTGCGTCCCCGCCTGCGCTTCACCGACAGCCCTTCTTCGCGGTAGAGGCGCTCGGTCTTCTTGCGGTTCTCCACGAGCCCTTCCTGGCGCAGCAGGACGTGAAGCCGCCGGTAGCCGAACCGCCGGCGTTCCCCGGCAAGCTCGTGCATCCGCTCCCGGAGCCGGTCATCGTCCGGCCGCCGGGCGCAATACCGGATCATCGACCGGTCAGCGCCGATGAGGTGACACGCCCGCCGTTCGCTGATCTCGTGACTTTCCATGAGACAAGCGATTGCGAGCCGCTTCGCGGCGGGCGTCACCACTTTCGGCCAAGCAGATCCTTCAGCGCCGTGTTGTCCAGCATCGCATCCGCGTAGAGCCGCTTGAGCTTGGCGTTCTCCTCCTCGAGCGCCTTCAGCCGCCTCACGTCCGATACCTCCATGCCGCCATACCGGCTCTTCCACGAATAGAACGTTGCGCTGCTGATCCCGTGCCTGCGGCAGACATCGGCGGTCTTCGCGCCCGCTTCCTGCTCCCGCAGGATCGCAATGATCTGCTCCTCGCTGAACTTCGATCTCTTCATCTTCCGGTCCTCTTGATGGGCCGGACTCTACCATCGAATGGAGGGAAAATCGGGGGTCACAGCAGTCTCGGGCCGCCCCCGATCGCCGGACTTTCCAGCGTGCCAGGTCGTCTTCGGGTCGAACCAGATCGAGAGCGATCCCCGCTGGCGCAGCGCCGCGTTTTATTCAGCCCAGTTCGTCGTGCGATAGCGGGTGGGAGAAGGCTTCGGCATGGCGCCGAACTAACGCACTGGATTCGCGGGGTGAATCCTCATCACTGATATGGGCAACAAGGCCCGGATGAGTTAAGCGGGCAAGATGACGTGGCATCGCACCGGTTTTCAAACAGTCGTCGGCCTGGTCCTGGAGCCAAGGCGCCGACGTGACCGGTGGGATTGATCCACATGTTGCGTGTACTCGCGTAACCGCCGCGCTTGACGGACGAATGGGAGAACAAGATTGAAAGTTCTTGTGGTCGAGGATTCCGACATCTTGAGGGATAGCCTGTGCCGGGGTCTGTGCGCGTCGGGGCATGTCGTGGAAACGGCGCGGGACGGTGAGATCGGGCTGTGGCACGCAGAGGAAGCAGCGTATGATGTCCTCCTGCTCGACATTGGATTGCCCAAGCTCGACGGGCTGGAGCTGCTGACGCGATTGCGCGCGGGCGGCGTGCGCACGCCGGTGCTTCTGCTTACGGCGCGGGACGGGGTGGACGAACGGGTGCGCGGGCTGCGCGCGGGGGCGGACGATTACGTGGTGAAACCTTTTGCATTCGAGGAGGTGCTGGCGCGCATCGAGGCGCTGGCCCGCCGCGCATCGGGCCATGCAGCGAACGAGATCGTGGCCGGAGATCTGGCGCTCGACCTCGCCGCGCGGACCGTGCGGATCGCGGGCGTGCCTGTCGCGCTGCCAAGGCGGGAATATGCGCTGCTTGAGCTCTTGGCGCTGCGGATCGGTGTCGTCGTGGCACGCGCCGAGATCGAGCGCCGGATCTATGACGAGCGCGTCGAACCCAACAGCAACGTGATTGATGCCGCCGTGTCGCTGCTGCGCAAGGCGATCGACCCCGAAGGCGGGCCGTCCCGTATCGAGACGCGGCGCGGGCAGGGTTACCGCCTGCGCGAGACGTGATGTCGATCCGCTGGCGTCTCGCGCTCTGGGTGGCGGCGTCGGTCTGTCTCGTCGGAGCGGTGATTTCGGCAGTCGGCTACGCATTGGTCCGAAGCTCGATGATCGAGGCCTTCGAGCGTGAGGCGGTGGATCAGCTTCAGGCGGTGGGCAACGCGGTCCGCGTCTGGACCGACGGCGAGGTCTATGTCGAGCTGAACCCCGATACGATGGTCGCTTTCGCCGCTGGCGGGGACAGTGCCTTTGTCGTCCGGCAGCATCCGGGCGGAGAATTGATCGACCAGTCGGCGAGCCTCACGGCGTCCTCCGGCACTTTGAGGGGGCTTCGCGGTGCAAACGCAGCGGAGCCCGTTTTCGGGTCCGGCACTGCGCCAGGCGGCGCCCCGGCGCTGCTCGTCACGCAGATATTGCCTGCGCAACACGATTGGGATCCCGAGGACCCCGAGATGATTCCCATGCCGGGGGTCGAGCGGACCACCGCCGAAGTGACCGTCGCGATCGGCCGCCGCCCGCTCGATGCGGGGTTGCGGCGGCTGACGGTCCTGCTCGGCGTCGCGGTGCTGGGGTCCGCATTGGCCGCGGCCCTCGCGGCGCTGATGGCGGCAAGGCGGGTGCTGGCGCCGCTGGATCGGATGGCGCTGCGCGCAGCCGAGATCCGCGAGCCGACCTACGACCGGCCCTTCCCCGAACGAGGGCCGCAAGAGCTGCGTCCCATCGCCAGCCGCCTCAACGATCTGCTCGCGCGGCTGGCCGACGCGGCGCTGGTCGAGCGCCGCTTCACCGCCAACGCGGCACACGAACTGCGCACGCCCATTGCCGAGCTGCGGATGCTGACGGACGTCGCGCTCCGCTTTCCCACGGCGCCCGAGCAATTGCCGCAGGTGATCGCATCCAGCAACGCGATTTCGGCGCGGCTCTCGTCGCTTGTGGATGCTCTGATGGCCATCGCCCGGACCGACGCCGTCGCAGAGGGGCTACGGCACGAGCCGCTCGATCTCGCGGCGCTGCTGCGCGCACGCATCGAGGCGCATCGCGCAGCGGCAGAGACCCGCGGAGTGACGTTCGAGGCCGTGCTGCCGGCGCAGTGCCGCCTCATGTCCGACGAGGCTGTGCTGCTCTCGGTACTGGACAATCTGATCGGCAACGCGTGTTCTCACGCGCCAGGCCGCACGGTCGTCTCCGTGATCCTCGAGGTGCGCGTCAACGGATTCTGCCTGTGCATCGCCAACCCTGCGCCGGATCTCGCCCAGGAGGATATCGACCGCCTCTTCGAGCCGTTCTGGCGGCGGAGCAGCCATCACGTCGCCGAGAGCCACGCAGGCCTCGGCTTGGCGCTTGCGCGCGGATTTGCACGCATCGTGGGACTGACGCTCGAGGCGCGGCTGGACGCGGACGACCGTCTTGTCATGAAGCTGGAAACCAAGGAGACGGAGAACCGAGATGCGGCATAACATTCCCGTAAGAAAGGGTTCGCTATCTCGCATGAACGCCCGGAACGTGTCGGGCGCCTGTTGTGGAGACATGTGATGGACGTGCCCTACCTTTATCAGCTTCAAGGGGCGAGTTACGAGAAGCTCAAGGCCACCAAGTTCCGCGTCGCCGTCGTCGACCCGGACGATTCGGGCCTGACCGCGGCCGAGGTGGCGAACCTGACCGGTGCTCAGGGCAAGCTCCTCTACGCCTATACCAGTATCGGCGAGGCCGAGGATTACCGGGATTACTGGAACGACGACTGGTCGACGAAAAAGCCGGACTTCGTGCTCGGCGAGAACCCTGACTGGGACGGTAATTACCGCGTCGAGTTCTGGGATCCGGCTTGGCAGGCGATCGTCTACGACCGGATCGACGATCTTCTGGCCAAGGGCTACAACGGCGCCTATCTCGACATCGTGGATGGCTACACCGTGGACGAGGTCATTGCGGCCTATCCCGGCAGCGAAGAAGAGCTGCGACAGGCGATGATCGACTTCGTCGTCGGCATCTCCGAGCATGCCAAGGCGGTGAACCCCGACTTCGCCATCATTCCGCAGAATGCCGTGGGCCTCGTGGGCCTGAGCGATGACGGCCCCGAGGGTGGTCCGAACACCGCCTATCTCGATGCGATAGACGGCATGGGGGTCGAGGATCTGTGGTTCGACGACAATCGTGTCTCGGACTGGACGCAGGGCGATCTCGACTTCATCGCGCTTGCGCAGGCAGCGGGCAAGTTCGTGCTGGCGACCTCCTACCCGACGCATGATGCCAAGCAGGCAAGCTTCGTGTCGAAAGCGCTGGCCGCAGGGCTCATCCCCTTCATCGCCGACCGCGAGTTGACCGGGGTGATCGACAACGCAAACAGCCGGACAGACGCCGCCCTGCAGGACCTCGACGTGAACACGCCCTGGCCCGCGACGGACATTTCGGTCGGACTCTATGGCTCCAGACGGGCGGACCGTCTCGAAGGCGGCGCCGGCGACGATTGGCTCGACGGCCGGAGGGGTGCGGACGAGCTATTCGGCAAGGGTGGCGACGACCGGCTGATCGGCGGGCGCGGCAATGACGATTTGCGCGGAGGCGGCGGCCACGACGATTTGCGCGGCGGGATGGGTCAAGACGACCTGCGTGGAGGCTACGGTCATGACGATCTGCGCGGCGGTGCGGGACATGACGATCTTCGCGGCGGGAACGGAAACGATAACCTGAACGGGGGCCGGGGCGACGACGCGCTAACGGGCGGCGCGGGCGCCGACGTATTCATCTTGTCTGGCTCGGGTGGCTGGGACGTCATACGCGACTTCGACACGGGCAGCGACGAGATCCGTGCCCGCGGTCTCGAGCTGGCTGACGCCTTCGAGGACGGCAATTCGCTGGTGCTTGGCTTCGGCAGTGGCACGTTCGCCGAGCTGAAAGGTCTCGGTCTCGAAAATCTGGGCGATATCTGGTTCGACTTCGGATGATTTGAGGCTCGCCCTGCACGATACTGGCTGGCGCTACACCCTGTGCTGCAGACGATCACGAACGGTCGTCCCCGAGGACCGTTCGTGAACCGCGCAGGCTTTGCCGAAGGCTTCGGCTCCCGAGTGGGATGACGTACCCACACCAGGACGAAAGGAAGTATTCTCTGAGGTTCGCGAACGCTCGCAAATCTTGGTCGGGGTACAACTCGTTTGCAGAGCCGCGTTTTTCATCGGAGTATGGGCCAGACAGATACTTGACGCATGTTGCTGTGACCCCCGATTTTCCCTCCATTCGATGGTAGAGTCCGGCCCATCAAGAGGACCGGAAGATGAAGAGATCGAAGTTCAGCGAGGAGCAGATCATTGCGATCCTGCGGGAGCAGGAAGCGGGCGCGAAGACCGCCGATGTCTGCCGCAGGCACGGGATCAGCAGCGCAACGTTCTATTCGTGGAAGAGCCGGTATGGCGGCATGGAGGTATCGGACGTGAGGCGGCTGAAGGCGCTCGAGGAGGAGAACGCCAAGCTCAAGCGGCTCTACGCGGATGCGATGCTGGACAACACGGCGCTGAAGGATCTGCTTGGCCGAAAGTGGTGACGCCCGCCGCGAAGCGGCTCGCAATCGCTTGTCTCATGGAAAGTCACGAGATCAGCGAACGGCGGGCGTGTCACCTCATCGGCGCTGACCGGTCGATGATCCGGTATTGCGCCCGGCGGCCGGACGATGACCGGCTCCGGGAGCGGATGCACGAGCTTGCCGGGGAACGCCGGCGGTTCGGCTACCGGCGGCTTCACGTCCTGCTGCGCCAGGAAGGGCTCGTGGAGAACCGCAAGAAGACCGAGCGCCTCTACCGCGAAGAAGGGCTGTCGGTGAAGCGCAGGCGGGGACGCAAGAAGGCCACCGGCACGCGGGCGCCGATCCTCGTCGAAGCGGCGCCGAACGCCCGCTGGTCGGTCGACTTTGTTCATGACCAGCTCACATCCGGACGGCGGCTGCGCATCCTGAACGTGATCGACGACGTCACCAAGGAATGCCTGGCGGCCGTCGTCGATACGTCCCTCAGCGGGCGCAGAGTGGCGCGAGAGTTGTCCGGTCTCATAGGTCGGCGCGGCCCTCCCGGGCTCATCGTCAGCGACCACGGCACCGAGTTCACCTCGAACGCCATGCTCGAATGGACGCAGAAGACCGGCGTGCCCTGGCATTCCATCGCTCCGGGAAGGCCGATGCAGAACGGAATCTGCGAAGCATTCAACGGCCGGATGCGCGACGAACTCCTCAACGAAACCCTGTTTGTCAGTCTCGACCACGCTCGCGATGCCACCGCCCGGTGGGTTGCCGATTACAACTCGTGCCGGCCACATTCAGCGCTCGGCTACATGCCACCGGCGGCCTATGCCGCCAAGCTCACCGCAATGGACGATCCGCTCCGCGCACCTGAAACGCTGCGCGGATCGCCCATTGCTCCACCGGCGCACCCGCGCCAATCTGACCGCCGGGCTCCGGCTTCGGGTGGATGAAGATTGGGGGTCACAGCAATGTCAGCGCGCAATATCGGCGGCCTTGAACGTTATCATCTGCCTTATCTCGCCAATGACCGGAGCATTCCGTGAGGCCTTTTTGCACATATCGGTGATGAGGATTCACTCCGCGAATCCGATGCGTTGAGCCGAGACACTCCCAACGATCTTCATGTCGCCCCACTCGCCGCCTTCAATGAAGACGTGGGCCGGATGACAGCGCTTCCGCTCGGGCAATCATCCGCGAGACATGCCTCAGATCAAGCAAATGCCGTCCCGCGACCTGACTGAGTACCTCGCGGATCGCGCCCAGCGACGGATCGGGCATTCCGCGGCGTCGGCCTTCCCGCTCTGCAAAGAAGATCAAATGCTCGCGGCTCGGAGGCTCCAACTGGAGTACTTCCAGACGGCTCAAAAACGGCGCCGTCAGGCAGCGCAGGCTGTTGGACGTGAGGATCCAGCTGATCCAGGACATGTCGAAGCCGACCTGGTAGTAGGGGCACTTCCAGGACACGGCGGACGAGCGTTCCAGCAGAGGCAGCAGCCCTTCCGCCAAGCCATAGGCCTGCCCCTTGGTCGAGGCCGGCGTTCCAGCCTTCTCGATCTCGTCGATCACCACGATCGGGTTCGCGCAGAGGCTCTGCACGATGGTCTGCAGGGGCCGCCCAGGGAAGGCCGAGCCCCAGCCGCGTTGCGAGCCGTTGACGACGAAGGAGGCCTGCTCTGCGGTACCCTCGATGCCACAGCGCGGCACCCCGAGATGGCGACCGAGTTCGCGTGACCACACGCTCTTCCCGATCCCCGGCGGTCCGTCGAGCAGCACGGGTGGCAGCCGGAAGCCGGGCTCCCCCACCCGCACCGAGCGGCGCATCGCCTTCCAGAGGAAGTCTGTGGCCGCCGCCATCCAGGGCATCTCGGCATGAATGGCCGCGGCGATCTCATCGGCGCGGTGTTCGCTGGCAATGCCCACCAAATCGGCCCCGCCCCGGAACGCCTCGAGCGCGCGCCGGTCATCCGAGCTGAGATGGCTGAGCCCCGAGACCTTGGCACGCGCCCGCATCACCCGACGCGCGCGGCGCAGGATCCTGGTCCGATCCTTCTCCGAGAGATGCACCGCGATGAGGTCCTCGTTCCAGCGCAACTCATCTTCAAAGTCTCCCGGAACCTTCGGAGACACCCCGTCTCGGAGCGCACGGAACTTGCGCAGGTGCCACTCGAAGCGGCGCTTGAGGGCGAACTCGTCCTCATCGGGATCGGCGAAGCGGGCATCGATGAACTTGATCTTCGTCATGGAGGTCCTTTCAGGCGCATGGCGCCATGCCCTCGGGCAGAGGTTCTGCTGGAGAGGGATGTTGGAAAGAACCCGGCCGGATTGGCCCTGAGGGATGCCGAAAGCGCCGGTGGCCGTCAACGGCACCCACCGGGGCGGAGCACTGCTACGGAGCACCAAGGGCCGCAAATCCGCCAGACGCGCAAGCCATTGATATAAAAAGAAACCACCGGCTGCAGCGCAGCCGATGGTCATTAATCCTGTGCCGGAATGGTCAAATTACCCCGGAAATGGACAAGATATGTTGGGTCTCACATACACTTATTCACACCCGCCGCCTTACCCGCATTTGGAATAGCCACAGTTGGCGCAGGTCATGCAGCCTTCCACCATGCGCATCTCGTATTGCCCGCAACTGCTACAGGCCGGGCCGCGTGGACCGTCCAGACCCACCACGCGCGCCTTCGGATCGCTCTTGAGGCCCATGCCTTCGCCCTCGATGAAACCAATGGTGATCAGGTGCTGTTCGATTACCCCGCCGATGGCCGCGAGGATCGAGGGGATGTACCTGCCCTGCATCCATGCCCCGCCGCGCGGGTCGAAGACGGCCTTGAGTTCCTCGACCACGAAGGACACGTCGCCACCGCGCCGGAAGACGGCCGAGATCATCCGGGTCAGGGCGACGGTCCAGGCGAAGTGCTCCATGTTCTTCGAATTGATGAACACTTCGAAGGGCCGACGGTGGCCGGCGATGATGATGTCGTTGATCGTGATGTAGATCGCATGCTCGCTGTCGGGCCATTTCAGCTTGTAGGTCGCACCTTCGAGCTGCTCCGGCCGGTCGAGCGGGTCGGACATGTAGATCACGTCGCCATGGGGCATCGCCGGCTCGTCGTCCGAGATCGCAACGACCTCGGGGGCCGCGCTTTCCGGCTTCTTCTCGTCCGCCACGCTCAGCACCGATCCCGTGACAGCATTCGGCCTGTAGGTCGTGCAGCCCTTGCAGCCGGTATCCCAGGCCATCATGTAGACGTCCTTGAATTCCTCGAAGGAGATGTCCTCGGGGCAGTTGATCGTCTTGGAGATCGACGAATCCACCCATTTCTGCGCCGCGGCCTGCATCCGCACGTGCTCAGCCGGCGCAAGCGTCTGCGCGTTCACGAAATAATCCGGCAGGTCGGCGTCGCCCTTGAGGTCCCGCCACATCTGGACAGCGTAATCGACGACCTCCTCCTCGGTGCGCGAGCCGTCCTTCTGGAGCACCTTGCGGGTATAGGCATAGGCGAAGACCGGCTCGATCCCCGACGACACGTTGCCCGCCAGCAGGCTGATGGTCCCGGTTGGTGCGATCGAGGTCAGCAGCGCGTTGCGGATCCCGTGTTCGCGGATCGCTGCGCGCACATCCTCGTCCATCATCCGCATGGTCCCCGAAGCAAGATAGGCATCGGCGTCGAACAGCGGGAAAGCGCCCTTCTCCTTCGCCAATTGCACGGACGCGAGATACGCGGCGCGGGCGATGGCATGCAACCAGCGCTCGGTCAGACGCGCCGCCTCCTCCGAGCCGTAGCGTTCGCCCACCATCAGAAGCGCATCGGCAAGCCCGGTGACCCCGAGGCCCACCCGGCGCTTCGCATTGGCTTCCCGCTCCTGCGCCTCGAGGGGGAAGCGCGAGGCGTCGACGGTATTGTCCATCATCCGGATTGCCGTGGTGACGAGCCGTGCGAGCGCGTCCTCCTCGAGAGCCGCGGTCCCCGTGAAGGGCTCCGTCACCAGCCGGGAAAGGTTGATCGATCCCAGAAGGCAGGCCCCGTAGGGCGGCAGCGGCTGCTCGCCGCAGGGGTTCGTGGCGGCGATCGTTTCGCAATAGGCCAGATTGTTGGCCGCGTTGATCCGGTCGATGAAGATGACCCCGGGCTCGGCGTAATCATAGGTCGCCTGCATGATCATGTTCCACAGATCGCGCGCCCGGATCGTGTGGTAGACATGGCCGTCGAAGACGAGTTCCCAGGGGCCGTCCTCCTTCACCGCTTCCATGAAGGGATCGGTGACGAGAACCGACATGTTGAACATGCGCAGGCGCGCCGGGTCGGACTTGGCCTTGATGAATGCCTCGATATCGGGGTGGTCGCAGCGCATGGTGGCCATCATCGCCCCCCTGCGCGAACCGGCGGACATGATGGTGCGGCACATGGCGTCCCAGACGTCCATGAAGCTGAGCGGGCCGGAGGCGTCCGCCGAGACGCCCTTCACATCCGCGCCGCGGGGGCGGATCGTCGAGAAATCATAGCCGATCCCCCCACCCTGCTGCATGGTCAGGGCGGCCTCGCGAAGCATCTCGAAGATTCCGGACATGCTGTCGGGGATGGTGCCCATCACGAAGCAGTTGAACAGCGTCACCCGCCGCGCCGTGCCAGCGCCTGCGATGATTCGTCCGGCGGGCAGGAACTTGAAGTCCTCCAGCGCCGCGTAGAATTCGTCTTCCCAGTCCTCGGGCTTCTTTTCGACCCGTGCGAGATCGCGCGCGATACGCCGCCAGGTATCCTCGACGGTGAGGTCGCGCGGCGTGCCGTCGGCATCCTTGAAACGGTACTTCATGTCCCAGATTTGCTCGGCGATGGGCGTGGAGAAGCGGGTCATGGGCGAATCTTTCGGACTAGAGGGAGGCGTCCGTTGTAATGCGCCGGCGCAGGAATGGCCACAACACTTTGCAGTCCCGCCAAAACCTCATACTCTCTGTTGTGGCGCGGATTCTGTGTAATGAATGGTGGAAAAAGCGGTGGACAAGTACGTGAACCTGCTGAAGCTTTCGGTCGGCACCGAGGGGATCGACGATCTTGCCGCCTGGCAGGCGAGCAAGGCGGCGCAGACGTCCGACGGCTTGCCCCGCCATGTCACCCGCATGTGGCCCAGGCGCGAAGCCGAGGTGCTTGCCGGCGGTTCGATCTACTGGGTGATCAAGGGCGTGGTGCTCTGCCGCCAGCGGATCCTGCGACTGGACGAGCGCATCGGCACCGACGGCATCCGGCGCTGCGCCATCGTGCTGGACCCCGAGCTGGTGCGCACGGCGGCAAGCTTGCGGCGCCCGTTCCAGGGATGGCGATACCTCCTGCCCGCCGATGCTCCCCCGGATCTGCCGAAAGGACGAGAGCAGGAGGAACCGCTGCCGGTGGAGCTGAACCGCGCGCTGGCAGAGATCGGAGTGCTCTAGGATATTTGCCCGGCTCCGACCCATCGGTCCGGCGTCCCCAAGGCGTCCCGACGGTCAGCCCAGACGTTTCATCAGGTCTTCCATCACCGCGCGTTCGTCTTCCGCGACCTCGGCCACTCTACTGCGCCAGAGGGTCGCCTGCGAGCGCAGGATCGGCCCGTCCGAGAGCACCTTGAGATGGTTCGCCCTGAGCGTCTCACCGCTTGACGTGATGTCCGCGATGGCCTCGGCGCTTTCGTTGGCCACCGTGCCCTCGGTTGCTCCCTGGCTGTCGACCAGCGCGTAATCTGCCACCCCACCCTGACGCAGGAATTCGCGCACCAGCCGGTGATATTTGGTCGCGATGCGCAGCCGATGCCCATGGCGCGCCCGGAAAGCCGCCGCCACCGCGTCAAGATCGTCAAGCGTGTCGACATCGACCCATGCCTTCGGCACGGCGATCACCAGATCCGCCTGCCCGAAGCCCAACTCGCGCACCATCTCGAGCTGTTGCTCCCACCGGGCGAGCTTCTCCATCACCAGGTCGCTGCCTGTCACACCGAAATGGATCCGCCCCGCCGCCAGTTCGCGCGGGATCTCCGCCGCCGACAGCAGCTGCAGGCTCACGCCGTCGAGCCCCCCGACGGAACCCGCATATTCGCGCTCCGACCCTGCCCGGCCCAGCGCGATGCCCCGGGTGGCGAACCAGTCGAAGGCCTTTTCCATCAGGCGCCCCTTGGAGGGCAGGCCGAGCTTGATCGTCATCCCTGCGCCTCCAGCTCGAGGATCAGCCCCGGACGCAGCACCCCGCCCACGGCCGGAATCGCGGCCCCCCTGCCCAGCTGGCGGGTCAACGCGTCGTAGCGCCCGCCCGTCGCGACCGCCGGAAGATCCGCCCGCTGCGCGCTGTAGAAGCCAAAGACGAAGCCGTCGTAATATTCCATCGACGCCCGCCCGTAGCTTGCCTCGAAAGGCAGATCCGTCACGTTCACCCCCTGCCGTTCCAGCGCCTCGGCCCGTCGCCCCAGCCGGTCAACGGCCTCAGCGATGGAGGGCATATCGACGGCGAGATCGCGCAGCTGTTCGAGCGCGTAGGGCAAGGTCTCGCGGACCGCCAGCAGCGCCTCGATAAGATCCACTTCCAGCTCGCTGATCGGGGGCGCCGCCGCGTCGTCATGCAGCGCCGCGACCCGCGCCTCGATCTCCTGCCGGGACCGCTTGCCCACCAGCGGGGAGGTGCACTCGGGCGCGCGGCCTTCGATCAGTGCCCGGCGCGCCTCATTGGTCGGAGCGCGGCCCGCGTAACGGTCAAGCAACCCGCGAAAGCGTCTCGGCCGCCAGATATGGCGCATCAGGGCTGCACGGCGCGGCGCGGTCGTGCGCAGCCCCGTCACCGCTGCCATCAGGATGCCGATATCCCCCGTGGCCGCCCGCAGGTTCAGATGCGACACCTGCTGCGCAATCAGCGCGAAGACCTCCGCATCGGCCGCCGCCGGATCCGTGCGGTCGAAGATCTCGTAGCCGACCTGAAGGTATTCGTTGGCCCGGTCCTCGTCGATCTCCTGCCGCCGGAAGACCTCGCCGGAATAGGTGTAGCGCGCGGGTTCGGCCCCGTGGGACATGTGCATCTGCACCACCGGAACGGTGAAGTCGGGACGCAGCATCTGTTCGCCCCGCAGCGCGTCCGAGGTGACATAGGCGCGCGCGCGGATATCCTCGCCGTAAAGGTCGAGAAGGGTTTCCGCCGGTTGCAGCACAGGCGTTTCGACCACGACCGCGCCGCGCGCCTCGAAGACCGAGCGCAGGGCCGCCGCGCGCGCGAGCTGGTCGCTGCGCGGGGTCATCGCCCCTGCTCGGCCAGGATTTCCCGGACCTTGCCGACAAGCTGGTCGCGCGGCACTTCATACTGGCTCGGCCGGTCTTTCCATTCCTCGAGCGTCGCGTCCTGCGCCATCTTGGCTCCAAGGATCAGATCCTTGATCTGCACCACGCCCCGCGCCTTCTCGTCCCCGCCTTCGATGATGGCGATCGGGCTGTTGCGCCGGTCCGCATATTTCAGCTGGTTGCCGAAGTTCTTCGGATTGCCGAGATAGACCTCGGCCCGGATGCCTTCGCGGCGCAGTTCGGCGACCATCGCCTGATAGTCGGCCATGCGCTCGCGATCCATGACAGTGACCACGACGGGTCCGGCTTCGCTCGCCTGCATGCGCCCCTTGGCATGCAGCGCGGCAAGCAGACGGTCGACCCCGATCGAGATGCCGGTGGCCGGGACCTCCTGTCCGGTGAAGCGCTTGACCAGATCGTCATAGCGCCCGCCCCCGGCGACCGAGCCGAACTGGCGCGGGCGGCCCTTCTCGTCGGTGATCTCGAACGTCAGTTCGGCCTCGAAGACCGGGCCGGTGTAGTAGCCGAGGCCGCGGACGACGGAGGGGTCGATGACGATGCGGTCGGGGCCGTAGCCGGCGGCGTCAAGAAGGAGCGCGATGGCTTCCAGCTCGGCGACCCCCGCCTGCCCGGTCATCGAACCTCCGACCAGCGCGGTCAAGGCTGCGACGGTTTCCTGGCCGGTGTCACGCCTGGCCTGCATGAAGCCCAGAACCGTTTCGGCCTGGCTGTCGGAAAGCCCCGCACCCTTCGTGAAATCTCCGCTCTCGTCCTTGCGCCCCTCGCCCAGCAGCGCGCGCACACCGTCGAGGCCCAGCCGGTCGAGCTTGTCGATGGCCCGCAGCACGATCCCCCGCTCCTGCGCGAATTTCTCCGCATCGGACGGGTCGAGCACGCCCGCGACTTCCATCACCCCGTTCAAGACCTTGCGGTTGTTGATCCGCACCACGTAATCGCCGCGCGCGATCCCCACCTCTTCCAGACAATCCGCCAGCATCGCGCAGATTTCCGCATCCGCTGCCGGAGAGGACGTTCCGACCGTGTCCGCATCGCACTGGTAGAACTGCCGGAACCGCCCCGGCCCCGGCTTCTCGTTGCGCCAGACCGGGCCCATGGCGTAGCGGCGGTAGGGCGTCGGCAGATCGTTGCGGTGCTGGGCGTAGACGCGGGCGAGGGGTGCTGTCAGGTCATAGCGCAGGGCGAGCCAGTCTCCGGGCTTCTCGCCCTCGGCATCCTCCTGCCAGGCGAAGACGCCCTCGTTGGGGCGATCCACATCGGGAAGGAACTTGCCCAGCGCCTCGACGGTCTCCACGGCGGAGCTTTCCAGCGCATCGAAGCCGTAGCGATGGTAGGTCCCGGCGATCCTGCGCAGCATCTCGGCGCGCTGGGTCACCTCGGCGCCGAAATAGTCGCGGAAACCCTTGGGCGTCTCGGCCTTCGGGCGGCTGGGCTTCTTGGTCTTGGCCATCGCGCGTGCCTTCGCTTTGTCGTTCCGCGCGTCCTCTATCGGATGCCCGTCACAGGGGCAAGCTCGGCGGGCGCCGGGGCCAGGGCTGCGCAAGGTCTTCCCGCAACTCTCGCGCGGTGCTAGGACGCCGCGTAGGGTGCGGCCTGCCGCACCTTACCTCAACACAACCGGAGCGAGACGCGGATGGATCATCTCGAGGAACGCATGGCGCATCTCATCCGCACGGTGGACGACCTGTCCGACGTGGTGGCCCGCCAGCAAAGCGAGATCGACACCCTCACCCGGCGCGTGGCGATGCTGATGCAGCGCGAAGCCGAGCGCGAGGCCCAGGGTTCGGGCGGCGTGGTCATCGGCGACGAGCGCCCGCCGCACTACTGAGCCGTATCCCGGCCTCAGATATCCTCCACCTCGATCACGCCGGCAAGCGAGCGGATCGCGCCCTTGATCTGTGGCGTGACGGGGAATTCCGCCCCGAGATCCACCTCGACCTCGCCCGGCAGGCCCGGATGCATCAGGCATAGCTGCACCGGCCCACGTACCGCCCGCCGCGCCGCCGCGCGCGCATCCTCGAGGACCCGCGCCACCGATGTGACCGCCCCCGCTTCCTCGATGAAGACGCGCAGGCCCATGCCTCCCGCATCCGCCACCACGGTGTCGATGGGAACCACCGAGCGGCCCAGCAGCTTCAACTGGTCGGCTTCCATCGTCGCTTCGACATTGACGACGACCTTTGATCCGGTCTCCAGAAATTCCCGCGCGTTTTCGAGCGTCTCCGAGAAAAGCGTCACCTCGTAGGCCCCAGTCGGGTCGGACATCTGGCAGAAAGCGAAGCGGTTGCCCCGCGCCGACTTGCGCTCCTGCCGTCCGGCGACCACGCCCGCCAGCTTGGCCACCACCGGCCCGCCCTGGGCCTTTTCGGTCAGCTCGTCGAGCGTCAGAATGCCCTTGCGCTTCAGCGGCGCCATGTAATCGTCGAGCGGATGGCCCGAGAGGTAGAAGCCCACCGCCTTGAACTCCTCGCTCAACCGTTCGGCGGGCAGCCAGTCGTCCACCGGCATGAGCCGCGGCTCGGGCAGATCGTCGCCGGCCTCGCCGAAGAGCGAGACCTGGTTGGATGCCTTCTGTTCATGGATCGCCGCCGAATAGGCCACCAGCGAATCGAGCGCGTTGAACACGCGCCGCCGGTTCGGATCCAGCTGGTCGAACGCGCCGGACCGCGCGAGCATTTCCAGAGGCCGCTTGCCCACACGCTTCAGGTCGACCCGCCGGGCGAGATCGAACAGATTGACGAAGGGCTTGTCCTTTCCTGCCACGATCCGCCCGTTTACCACCAGCTTCATCGCCTCGGGCCCCACGTTCTTCAACGCCCCGAGCGCATAGACCAACGCCCCGTCCACAACCTTGAATGCCGCGTCCGAGCGGTTCACGCAGGGCGGCACCCAGGGCAGATCGAGAGTCTTGCGCACTTCCTCGAAATAGACGGCAAGCTTGTCCGTCAGGTGGATATCGCAGTTCATCACGCCGGCCATGAACTCGACCGGGTGATTGGCCTTGAGCCAGGCGGTCTGGTAGCTGACCACCGCATAGGCCGCCGCGTGCGACTTGTTGAAGCCGTAGTTGGCGAATTTCTCCAGCAGGTCGAAGACTTCCGAGGCTTTTTTCTTGTCGACCCCGTTCGCCATCGCGCCCTTCTCGAACTTGGGACGCTCCTTGGCCATTTCCTCGGCGATCTTCTTGCCCATGGCGCGGCGCAGCAGGTCGGCGCCGCCCAGCGAATAGCCCGCCATGACCTGCGCGATCTGCATCACCTGCTCCTGGTAGACGATGATTCCCTGGGTCTCTTCCAGGATGGCGTCGATCAGCGGATGAATGGATTCGATCGGGCGCAGCCCGTTCTTGACCTCGCAATAGGTCGGGATGTTTTCCATCGGACCGGGCCGGTAGAGTGCCACGAGCGCCACGATGTCCTCGATACAGGTGGGCTTCATGCGCTTGAGCGCATCCATCATGCCCGAGCTTTCCACCTGGAACACCGCGACCGTCTTGGCCGAGGCGTAAAGTTTGTAGGTCTTTTCGTCCTCCAGCGGGATCGCGTTGATCTGGTTCTCGGCCCCCTCGGCGGGCTCGTACAGCTGCGTGCCGTCTGCGGCGACATGCAGCGGGCGCCCCGAGGCGTGGATCTGGTCGATGGCGTTCTGGATCACGGTCAGGGTCTTGAGGCCGAGGAAGTCGAACTTCACCAGCCCGGCCTGTTCGACCCATTTCATGTTGAACTGGGTCGCGGGCATGTCCGAGCGCGGATCCTGATAGAGCGGCACGAGTCGGTCGAGCGGCCGGTCCCCGATCACCACGCCCGCGGCGTGGGTCGAGGCGTTCCTGAGCAGCCCCTCCACCTGCTGGCCATAGTCGAGCAGGCGCGCCACGACCTCCTCGTTGCGGGCCTCCTCGCGCAGGCGTGGCTCGTCGGCCAAGGCCTTTTCGATGCTGACGGGTTTCACGCCTTCCACCGGGATCATCTTCGACAACCGGTCGACCTGACCATAAGGCATCTGCAACACCCGGCCGATGTCGCGCACGGCAGCCTTCGAGAGCAGCGCGCCGAAGGTGATGATCTGGCCCACCTTGTCGCGCCCGTATTTCTCCTGCACGTAGCGGATCACCTCCTCGCGCCGGTCCATGCAGAAGTCGATGTCGAAGTCCGGCATCGAGACCCGTTCCGGATTGAGGAAGCGCTCGAAGAGCAGCGAATAGCGCAACGGGTCAAGATCGGTGATGGTCAGCGCATAGGCCACCAGAGAACCGGCCCCCGATCCGCGGCCCGGACCCACCGGAATGTCGTTGTCCTTCGCCCATTTGATGAAATCGGCGACGATCAGGAAGTAGCCCGGGAAACCCATGCCCTCGATGATTCCGAGTTCGAATTCGAGGCGTTTCTCGTATTCCTCGACGCTTGCCGCATGCGGGATCACCTCGAGGCGCGCCTTCAGCCCCTCTTTTGCCTGCCGCTTCAGCTCCTCTGTCTCGTTCTCTGCGAAATTCGGCAGGATCGGCGCGCGCTTGAAGGCCATGAAGGCGCAGCGTTTCGCGATCTCCACGGTATTTTCCAGCGCCTCGGGAAGGTCGGCGAAAAGGGTCGCCATCTCGGAGGGCGACTTGAAGTAATGCTGCGGCGTGAGGCGGCGTCGATCCTGCTGCTGATCGACATAGGCCCCCTCGGCGATGCAGATCAGCGCGTCATGGGCCTCGTACATCTTGGCGTCGGGAAAGTAGACGTCGTTGGTCGCCACCAGCGGCAGACCCATGGCGTAGGCCATCTCGACGAAGGGCCGCTCGGTCAGCCGCTCGGCCTCGGGCTTGCCGTTCTCGCCGGGGTGGCGCTGAAGTTCGACGTAGAGACGGTCGGGAAAGGCCGCGCCAAGCCGTTCCGTCAGCGCCTGCGCCGCCGGCCGCTGTCCCGCCCGCAGCAGACGACCTACCGGGCCGTCCGGACCGCCCGTGAGGCAGATCAGCCCCTCGGAATTCGTCTCGAGCTGCGCCAGCGTCACGCTGGGCGCCACGCCCTGCTTGCCGATGTAGAGGCAGGTGTTGAGCGCCATCAGGTTCTGGTATCCGACCTCCGATTGCGCCAGCAGGACGACCGGCGCGGGCGGCCTCGGTTTCTCACCCGGGGCGGCATCGAAATAGGCCACGTCCACCTGGCAGCCGATGATCGGCTGTATCCCCGCGCCCGCCATGGCGACGGAATATTCCAGCGCCGCGAACATGTTGTTGGTGTCCGTCAGCGCCAAGGCCGGCATCCCCGCCTTGCGGCAAAGATCGGGCAGCTTCTTCAGACGCAGCGCGCCCTCGAGCAGGGAGTACTCGGAATGCGTCCGCAGGTGGATGAATCGGGGATTGGAAGTCATGCCGCAACATTAGGCCGCGTGCCGCCCCCCTGCCAGAGGCGATCCGACCCGCGCACGGAATTCGGGCGAGGCCTGCGCAAGCTCTGGAAGTCAGGCATTTTTTCTTGCATGTTCCGACAGCGCCCGCATAGCCTGTCCTTCGACTTCAGCCCGCCCGGACGTTCTACGCCGCATCGAACGCCGGGCATGGGGGGACAACGGGTACGGCGGCGGATCAGAACGGCATGGACATCGCGTTTCGCCTCAACGGAGAAACAGTGACACTGGCGGATGTCGCACCCACCACGACATTGCTTGACTGGCTTCGGCTGGAACGCGGGCTGACAGGCACGAAGGAAGGCTGCAACGAAGGCGACTGCAGCGCCTGTTCGGTGATGGTGACCGACGAAAGCGGCGCGAAGGCTCTCAATGCCTGCATCCTCTTTCTGCCCCAGCTTGACGGTAAGGCTGTCCGCACGGTCGAGGGTATCGCCGCACCTGACGGAACGCTGCACCCGGTTCAGGACGCCATGATCGCCCATCACGGCAGCCAGTGCGGTTTCTGCACGCCGGGCTTCATCGTATCGATGGCCACCGCGCATCTCAACGGCGCCACCGATCACGATGTGCAGCTTGCGGGCAATCTCTGCCGCTGCACCGGCTACGCCCCGATCCTGCGTGCCGCCGAGGCCGCTGAGGCCGCGTCCGTGCCCGATCACATGCGCGACACGCTGCCAGATCCGGCAGGGGCCTCGGACGACATGGTAGCGCAGCCCTCCACCAGCGATCAGCTGGCCGACTGGTATGCCGCCCATCCCGATGCGACCCTCATCGCAGGGGCGACGGACGTGGGACTCTGGGTGACGAAGGCGCTGCGGGATCTGTCACCGGTGGCCTTCCTGAACCGATGCGCCGACCTGGGACGGATCGAGGTGAGCGACAGAGATATCCGCATCGGCGCGATGGCGACGCTGAGCGATCTGGAACCCGTGATGGCAGAGCATCATCCCTCCTTCGCCGCGATGATCCGGCGCTACGGCTCGGTGCAGGTGCGCAACGCTGCGACCGTCGGCGGCAACATCGCCAACGGCTCGCCCATCGGTGACAGCCCCCCGGCGCTTATCGCGCTCGGGGCGACGCTGCATCTTCGCAAGGGCGAGACCCGCCGCAGCCTGCCGTTGGAGGAATTCTTCATCAGCTACGGCAATCAGGACCGCGCGCCCGGCGAGTTCGTCGAGGCGGTCAGCATTCCGCGTCAGCCCGACACACTGCGCTGCTACAAACTGACCAAGCGCTTCGATCAGGACATATCCGCAGTTTGCGGCTGCATCTCGATCGCGCGCGACGGCGACTCCATCGGCAGCGCCCGTATCGCCTTCGGCGGCATGGCCGGCACGCCGAAACGCGCCTCGGCGGCCGAAGCGTCGCTGACCGGCGGGGCGTGGCGGGAAGAGACATTCCGCGACGCGATGGCCGCACTCGACAGCGACTTCACCCCGATGTCGGACATGCGCGCCTCGGCGGATTACCGGATGGAGACCGCGCGCAACATGCTCTTGCGGTACTGGCACGAGATGAGTGGCCTGCCCGTCTCGGTGCTGGAGCTTGCGCCATGAGCGTGGCCGCCGCCCTGCCCCATGACGCCGCGCGCCTGCATGTGACGGGTGCCGCGCGCTACATCGACGACATTGCGACACCCGCCAATACACTGCACCTTGCCTTCGGACTCTCCGAGGTCGCCGCGGGAACGCTCGACGGCATGGATCTCGACGCGGTGCGCGGGGCTCCGGGCGTGATCACCGTGCTGACCGCTCAGGATCCCGGCGGCGACGCGGATTGCTCGCCGTCGAACAGGGACGAACCGCTGCTCTGCACAGGCGCGGTGCATTACGCGGGACAGCCCCTCTTTCTGGTGATTGCCACCTCGCATCTGGCCGCGCGCAAGGCCGTGCGACTGGCGAAGGTCTCGATCACCCCGTCGAGGCCCATCCTCACGGTCGAGGATGCCCTGTCCGCCGAATCCCGCTTCGAGGAAGGGCCACGGGTCTACGAACGCGGCGACCCCGGTGCAGAAATGGCGCGTGCGCCGCACCGCATCGAGGGACGCATCGAGATGGGCGGGCAGGAGCATTTCTACCTGGAGGGCCAGGCGGCGCTGGCCGTTCCGCAGGAGGGCGGGGACATGCTCGTGCAGTCCTCCACCCAGCATCCGAGCGAGATCCAGCACAAGGTCGCCGACGCGCTCGGGATCCCCATGCACGGGGTCCGCGTCGAAACGCGGCGCATGGGCGGGGGATTCGGCGGCAAGGAAAGCCAGGGCAACGCGCTTGCCATCGCCTGCGCCCTGGCGGCGCGGCTGACCGGCAGGCCCTGCAAGATGCGCTACGACCGCGACGACGACATGACCATTACGGGCAAGCGGCACGATTTCCGTGTCGATTACGCGGTTGGCTTCGACGACGCCGGAAAGGTCCTGGGCATTTCCTTTACCCATTACGTCCGCTGCGGCTGGTCGATGGACCTGTCATTGCCCGTGGCGGACCGCGCGATGCTACATGCCGACAACGCCTATTTCCTGCCCGCCGTGCGCATCGCCTCGCACCGGCTGCGCACCAACACGCAAAGCGCCACCGCATATCGCGGTTTCGGCGGCCCGCAGGGCATGCTGGGGATTGAACGGGTGATGGACCATATCGCGACCCATCTGCGTCGCGACCCGCTGGAGGTGCGCCGGGTCAATTACTACCGGGCCGACGGCAGCCAGAGCACGCCCTACGGCCAGCCGGTGGAAGATTTCATCCTTCATGAGATGACGGAAACTCTTGCCGCCTCAAGCGACTACGCGGCGCGCCGCAAGGCGATCGAGGCGTGGAATGCCGGGAATGAACTGATCAAGAAGGGCATCGCCCTCATTCCGGTCAAGTTCGGGATCTCCTTCACGCTCACGCATCTCAACCAGGCCGGGGCGCTGGTGCATGTCTACAGCGACGGGTCCATCCACATGAACCACGGCGGCACCGAGATGGGACAGGGACTGTTCCAGAAGGTCGCGCAGGTCGCCGCTGCGCGCTTCGGCGTGCCGCTGGAAATGGTAAGGATCACCGCCACCGATACCGCGAAGGTTCCGAACACCTCGGCGACCGCGGCCTCTTCGGGCAGTGATCTCAATGGCATGGCGGTGCAGAACGCCTGCGATACGATCCGCGACCGGCTTGCGCGGATGCTGGCCGACGAACACCAGTGCGACCCATCGGACGTGACATTCGCCGACGGCAAGGTGCTGGTGGCGGGTGGCGAATACGGGTTCGCCGAGGTTGTCCAGAAGGCCTATCTGGCGCGGATCAGCCTCTCTGCCACCGGGTTCTACAAGACGCCGAAAGTCGCCTGGGACCGGATCAAGGGACAGGGGCGGCCTTTCTTCTACTTCGCCTATGGCGTCGCCGTGACCGAGGTCGCCATCGACACGCTGACCGGCGAGAACCGCATCCTGCGCACGGACATCCTGCATGATGCGGGCGCCTCGCTGAACCCGGCGATCGATATCGGCCAGATCGAAGGCGGATATGTGCAGGGCGCCGGCTGGCTCATGACCGAGGAGCTGGTCTGGGATGACGAGGGTCGGCTCAGGACGCACGCGCCCTCGACCTACAAGATCCCGGCCTTTTCCGACCGGCCGCGCATCTTCAACGTGGCGCTCTGGGATGCCGAGAACCGCGAGGAGACCGTCTACCGCTCGAAGGCCGTGGGCGAGCCCCCCTTCATGCTGGGAATTTCGGCCTTCTCGGCGCTCGCCGCCGCCGTGCAATCCTGCGGGCCTGCCTATGCGGATCTCCATGCTCCGGCCACGGCGGAACAGGTGCTGACGGCCATCGGGAGGACCCGGGCATGAGCGCGCTCTGGGTCGAGGTCAAGGCGACCCGCGGCTCCTGTCCGCGCGATGCTGGTGCGGCTATGAAGGTTACGGAAACATCCAGCGAAGGCACCATCGGCGGCGGGGCGCTGGAACTCCGCGCCATCGAGCTGGCGCGCGGATTCATGCAATCCGGTGTCGCGGAGGTCGTGCGCAGCTTTCCGCTTGGACCCGATCTCGGACAGTGTTGCGGCGGGTCCGTCACGCTGCGCTTCACGCGTGACGCATTGCGGCTTGATCCTGCGGAACCGGCCGCGGCCACGGTCCATGAGGGTGAGCCTCTGCCCCTCTGGCTCTGGGGGGCGGGGCATGTGGGTCGCGCGGTCGTGCGGGCCGCCCAGCCGCAAGCGTTCGATCTCACCTGGATCGACGACGCCGCCGCGCGATTTCCCGACGACATCCCCGAGCATGTCGATGTCGTGCCCGCCGCCGACATGGCGACGCTTGCAGCACGTGCGCCGGCCGGGGTGCATCATCTTGTCTTCACCTACTCCCACGATATCGACTTCGCCGTCACCGCCGCCCTGCTCGGCCGTCAGCCGGCATCCCTCGGGCTGATCGGTTCCGCAACGAAACGCGCCCGTTTCTTCAAGCGTCTGCGCGCGATGGGCCTCGACCCCGCGCCCGTGATCTGCCCGATCGGCGACAAGTCCCTCGGAAAGCGCCCCGACCAGATCGCGCGCGGCACCATCGCCGCCCTGCTGGCCGCCCTGCCCGAAAAGGCCCGTGCATGACCCCGCTGCTCAAGATTGACGGCCTGACCAAGGCCTATCCCGGCGTGGTCGCCAATGACGCCGTCTCTCTGCAGATCGCGCCGGGCGAGGTACACGCCCTTCTCGGCGAGAACGGCGCGGGCAAATCCACGCTGGTCAAGATGATCTACGGGCTGGTCAGGCCCGACAGCGGGCGCATGGAGATGAACGGAGAGCCCTTTTCCCCCGCCGAGCCGAGCGCGGCGCGCGCGGCCGGGGTCGGCATGGTGTTTCAGCACTTCTCGCTCTTCGACGCGCTGACGGTTGCCGAGAATATCGCGCTCGGGATGGAGGATGCACCAAAACTGGGGGCGCTTTCGCGCCGCATCCGCGAAGTGTCCGCAACCTACGGGCTGCCGCTCTCGCCGGACCGGACCGTCGGCGGGCTTTCCGCCGGCGAGCGCCAGCGCGTCGAGATCATCCGCTGCCTGCTGCAGGAGCCGAAGCTGCTGATCATGGACGAGCCTACCTCGGTGCTGACGCCCCAGGAGGTCGTGATCCTCTTCGAGACCCTGCGCAAGCTCAGCTCCGAGGGCACGGCGATCCTCTATATTTCCCACAAGCTCGAGGAGATCCGCGCGCTCTGCGACAGCGCCACGATCCTGCGGCTGGGAAAGGTGGTGGGCAATTGCATCCCGCGCGAAACCACCGCACGTGACATGGCAGAGATGATGGTCGGCAAGGTGCTCTCGACCCCCACACGCTCGGGCGTGGTGTCAGGGGAGGTCGCACTCGAGCTTTCCGGCCTGTCGATCCCATCGCCCTCCGCCTTCGGCGTTCCGTTGCGCGATATCTCGATCGCGGTGCGCAAGGGAGAGGTGCTGGGCATCGGCGGCGTTGCGGGCAACGGGCAGGATGAACTTCTCGGTGCGCTTTCGGGCGAACTGCCCTGTGGCCCCGGAATGCTGCGCCTCATGGGTCGGGACATCGGCGCCACCGGCCCGACGGCGCGCCGGGCGCTCGGGCTTCTCACCGCGCCCGAGGAAAGGCTGGGCCATGCAGCCGTGCCGGACATGTCGCTGACCGAAAACGCGATGCTGACCGGATCGACGCGCGAGAGGCTCGACAGGAACGGCTTTCTCGACTGGCCCGCCGCCCGCGCCTTCGCCGAACGTGTCATCGCGGCCTTCGACGTGCGCACGCCCGGACCGGGCAACGCCGCAAGGGCGCTTTCCGGCGGAAACCTGCAGAAATTCGTCATCGGGCGCGAGGTGTTGCAGCGCCCCGAGGTGCTTGTCGTCAACCAGCCGACCTGGGGCGTCGACGCATCGGCTGCCGCGGCGATCCGGCAGGCCCTGCTTGATCTGGCCACGGGGGGCGCGGCACTGGTGGTGATCTCGCAGGATCTGGACGAGCTGATGGAAATATCCGACCGTTTCGCGGCGCTGAACGAAGGCCGCCTTTCCGAGCCGCGTCCCTGCGCCGGCCTGAGCGTGGACGAGATCGGCCTGATGATGGGCGGTGCGCATGGCATGGAGGTGGCGCATGTCTGACCCGAGCAATCCCTTCGGCAATCGGGAAGTGGCCGCATGATGCGTCTCGAACGCCGCCGCGAACCCAGCCGCGCATTTGCCTGGGCCACGCCGCTGCTGGCCGTGCTGGCAACCTTCCTCTTCGGGGGGCTGCTTTTCGCCGCGCTCGGCAAGGATCCGATACAATCGATCCTGACGATCTTCTGGGAGCCGCTCTTCGGCGAATTCTCCTTCTTCTACCGCCCCCAGCTTTTCGTGAAGGGCGCCCCGCTGATCCTGATCGCCATCGGCCTGTCTCTCGGTTTCCGTGCCGGGATCTGGAACATCGGCGCCGAAGGCCAGTACATCATGGGTGCGCTTTTCGGGGCCGGCGCGGGCCTTGCCTTCTACCCCACCGAAAGCTTCATTGTCTTCCCGCTGATGGTCCTCGCGGGCGCGTTCGGCGGCTGGATCTGGGCGATGATCCCCGCCTTCCTCAAGGTGCGCTTCGGCACCAACGAGATCCTCGTCTCGCTGATGCTGGTCTATGTCGCCGAGCAGCTGCTCGCCTCCATGTCGTTGGGGCTGATGAAGAACCCCGAGGGCTTCGGCTTTCCGGGTAGCCGCAACCTCCAGCAATACCCCTCGGCCTTTAACGAGGAACTCATCGCGGGCAGCGGCATGCACTGGGGGGTCGTCGCCGCCTTCATCGCCGTGATATTCGCCTATGTGCTGCTCGCCCGTCACAGACTCGGCTTTTCGATCCGTGTTACGGGCGCGGCACCGCGCGCCGCGCGTTTCGCGGGGGTGAACCCCGGACGCCTGGTGCTGTTTTGCATGGGCGTTTCGGGACTGCTGGCGGGACTGGCCGGCCTGTTCGAGGTCTCGGGACCCGCCGGCGTGGTCAGCATCGACTTCAATGTAGGCTACGGGTTCACCGCGATCATCGTGGCCTTCCTCGGAAGGCTGCACCCCGTCGGCATCCTGCTGGCCGGTATGCTGATGGCGCTGACCTACATCGGCGGCGACATCGCACAAAGCCAGCTCGGCCTGCCCGCCGCGGCCATACAGGTGTTCCAGGGCATGTTGCTCTTCTTCCTGCTGGCCTTCGACATCCTCACCCATTTCAGGCTGCGCATGGGCCGGACGGAGACCGCCTGATGGACCTTTCCGCAATCAATCCTGTCCTGCTGATCGCCGCCCTGATGAGCGCGGCGACACCGATCCTGCTGGCCGCGATCGGAGAGTTGGTGGTCGAGCGCGCGGGCGTTCTGAACCTCGGCGTCGAGGGGATGATGATCGTGGGGGCGATCTGCGGCTTCGCCGTTGCGGTCGAGACCGGATCTCCCCTGCTCGGCTTTGCCGGGGCAGCGGTGGGCGGCGCGCTTCTGAGCCTGCTGTTCGCTTTCCTGACGCAGGTCACGCTTGCCAACCAGGTGGCGTCCGGCCTCGCGCTGACGCTGTTCGGGCTGGGCCTGTCGTCGCTTCTCGGGCAGGGCTACGTGGGGATCAAGCCGCCACGCCTAGGGGACCTCGACCTCGGACCGCTGGCCGATATCCCAGTGATCGGCCCGATATTGTTCAGCCATGACCTTATCCTCTATCTGGGTCTCGCCCTCGTCGCGGCGGTCTGGGCTGTGCTGAAGTTCACCCGTGCCGGCCTGATCCTGCGCGCCGTGGGCGAAAACCACGACGCGGCCCATGCTCTTGGCTACAAGGTCGTGCGCATCCGCACGCTCGCGATCCTCTTCGGCGGTGCCTGCGCGGGTCTGGGCGGAGCCTACATCAGCCTGATCCGGGTTCCGCAATGGACCGAGGGCATGACTGCCGGGGTCGGCTGGATCGCGTTGGCCCTCGTCGTCTTCGCCAGCTGGAAGCCCTGGCGCGTCCTGCTCGGTGCCTATCTTTTCGGCGGGATCACCCAGCTCCAGCTCAATCTGCAGGGCGCGGGCGTTGCCATCCCGGTCGAGTATCTGGCAATGTCGCCCTACATCATCACCATCCTCGTGCTGGTGATATTGTCTGCGGACAAAAGCGCGGCTCCGGGGTCCCTGGGCCGCAGTTTTCATGCCTCGCATTAGGGGCCAAGCAAGAGCCCTCTCAAGGGGCGATCAACATGGGGAAGACCTGAAAATGAGATTAAAGACCCTTCTGACCGGCGCTGCGCTGGCCCTGGGCCTCGCGGCGTCCGCAGTGGCGCAGGACAAGACCAAGGTCGGATTTGTCTTCGTGGGCCCCGTCGGCGACGGCGGCTGGACATACGAGCACAACCAGGGCCGCCTCGCGCTCGAGGAAGAGCTCGGTGACAAGGTCGAAACCGTCTACGTCGAAAGCGTTCCCGAGGGCCCGGATGCGGAGCGCGTGATGACGCAGATGGCGCTCGACGGGGCAGACCTGATCTTCACCACCTCCTTCGGCTACATGGATCCCACGATCAACGTCGCCGCGAAGTTCCCGAACGTGAAGTTCGAACATGCCACCGGTTACAAGCGGGCCGACAACGTCTCGACCTACTCGGCGCGCTTCTACGAGGGTCGCGCCATCCAGGGTCTGATCGCCGGCAGCATGACCAAGTCCAACATCATCGGCTACATCGGCTCCTACCCGATTCCGGAAGTGATCCGGGGCATCAATTCGGCCTTCATCCATGCCAGGAAGGTCAACCCGGATGTCCAGTTCAAGATCGTCTGGGCCTATACCTGGTTCGATCCCGCCAAGGAGGCCGACGCCGCGAAGGTGCTGATCGAACAGGGGGCCGACGTGGTGCTGCAGCATACCGACTCCACCGCGCCCCAGGCGGCCGCGCAGGAGGCGGGCAATGTCATCACCTTCGGCCAGGCCTCCGACATGTCGCAATACGCGCCGATGCCGCGGGTGTCCTCGATCATCGACAACTGGGCGCCCTACTATATCGAGCGGACCAAGGCGGTCATGGACGGTACCTGGACCAGCACCGACACGTGGAACGGTATCGGCAAGGGCATGGTCGGGATCGGCGAGATAACCGACGCGGTTCCGGAAGATGTGAAGGCCGAAGCCCTGGCCCTGAAGGAGAGCATCGCCAGCGGTGAATATCACCCCTTCACCGGACCGCTCAACAAGCAGGACGGCAGCGCCTGGCTGGCCGACGGTGAGACTGCCGACGACGGTACGCTTGCAGGGATGAACTTCTACGTCGAAGGCATCGAAGGCGACATTCCGCAGTAACGCCGACAGGGCCCGGAATTCACCCGGAAGATCGCAGCCGTCCCCCCGGGGGCGGCTGTTTCCGTTCCGCAGGCACCGAAACCATGACCGGCGAGGCACAGGCACCGGTTCCAGCCAGCGCGCGACCCCGCGGGGCGACGGGGCCGGAAATCGGTCAGGACGCCGCGAGCCGCGTCCCGTCGCGCGACTTGCTTTCGCGGGCCTTCTGCGCCGGCTGGAAATCGCGAAGCGATACAATTCCGACCAGCTTGCCGTTCTCGCAAATCGGCAGGTGCCGGAAGCGGCCCTTGCCCATCACCGCAATGGCTTCCTCATGTGTGGCCTCGGGGGGCAGCCATTGGGGGTGGGTGGTCATGACCTGCCTGACCTTGGTAATGTCGGGTGGGCGGTTCAGGATGACGCAACGCCGGATCACGTCCCGCTCGCTGAGCATTCCGACGAGTTCACCGTTGAGGTCCACGACCGGCAATGCGCCCACATTGGCCGCGCTCAGGATCATGCAGGCGGTCTGCACCGACTCGTCGGGCATGGTCTTGTGCACCGGACCCCCAGAGATGATGTCGGCCAGCGTCGTCTTTGTCATTGCTCGATCCCTCGCATGCGGCCCCCGGGCATGCCAATACCACGCTCACGGGTATTCGGGCGAACACTTAGAACTTTGGTTTTTAATGAATATCGCCGCAACACGGTCCCGGCGCGTGCAACAGCCGGCGACCCGAGCGCGGACGGACGGTCGCCGCGTTTGCTCAGTACGAATACGCGCCGTAGATCCGGTCGATATCGCCGTTCCAGTCGCCGTTGTAATGGTCCAGCAACTCGTCCGCCGGGGATTTGCCGCTCTCGACGCTTTCTTCCAGGGTGTTGAGGAAATGGGTCTCGTCGGGGATCAGTCCCCCCGCCCCCTTGCGCGCCCGCTGCTCCAGGCCCCGGCGGCTGATCGCCACCGCCTCGCGCGCGAGGTCCAGCATCCTGATCCCGTTGACCTCGGCCTTCAGCCCGTCGACCGAGGCGGCGACGCGCAGCGCCTGCCGGGTCTCGGCGTCCCAGCCCTTGACCATGTCCCAGGCCGCATCGAGCGGACCCTGCTCATACATCAGCCCGACCCAGAAGGCCGGCAGGGCGCAAAGCCTGCGCCACGGCCCGCCGTCCGCGCCGCGCATCTCGATGAAACGCTTGATGCGTGCCTCGGGAAAGAGCGTGGTCAGGTGATCCGCCCAGTCCGACAGCAGGGGCTTTTCGCCCGGAAGTGCCGGCAGTTCGCCCTTCAGGAAATCGCGGAAGGACTGCCCCAGCGCATCGATGTAGTTTCCGTCGCGGTAAACGAAATACATCGGCACATCGAGCGCGTACTCGACCCACCGCTCGAAGCCAAACCCTTCCTCGAAAACAAACGGCACCATGCCCGTGCGGTCCGGGTCGAGATCGCGCCAGACGCGCGAACGCCAGGACTTGTGCCCGTTGACCTTGCCCTCGAAGAAGGGCGAATTGGAGAACAGCGCCGTCGCGACAGGTTGCAGCGCGATGGCCACGCGGAGCTTCTGGACCATGTCGGCCTCGGAGCCGAAATCGAGGTTGACCTGAACGGTGCAGGTCCGGCGCATCATGACACGACCCATGGTGCCGACCTTGCCCATGTATTCGTTCATGAGCTTGTAGCGGCCCTTGGGCATGATATCCATCTGCTCATGGGTCCAGACCGGAGCCGCGCCAAGCCCGATGAAGCCCGCGCCGATGCGGTCGGCCACGTCCTTCACCTCGCGCAGGTGGGCATTCACCTCGTCGCAGGTCGCATGGATAGTCTCGACCGGCGCGCCCGAAAGTTCGAGCTGCCCGCCGGGTTCGAGGCTGACGTTCGCACCGTCCTTTTCCAGTCCGATGATATGTCCGCCCTCGCTGACCTCGCTCCAGCCATGCGCATCGCGCAGGCCTTCGAGCATGGACCTGATCGAACAGGCGCCCTCGTAGGGCAGCGGCAGCAGGTCGTCCTTTGAATAGCCGAACTTCTCGTGCTCGGTGCCGATCCGCCAGTCGGATTTCGGCTTGCAGCCATCGGCGAGATACTGCGCGAGCTGCGCGTGGTTTTCGATCGGGCCTCCGCCGGACTGAGGTATGGACATGGTGAGCGTCTCCGATCGATACCGCGCAGATCCCGGCCTGTCAGGACATGCGAAAGTTAGGGCGGAGTGTCAATGCAGAGGAAGGTGGGCGGATCGCGATGGGCTGCGCTCCCATATCACCACGCCCTGCACGCCCGGGTTTCGCAATTCGTGAAGCATGCGCTCTGTCCGCAGCCCCGGCAGCGTCGCGAAGGCATCGAAAAGCGCATCCGTGCCCGCGGCGTTGACGGGTATCATCAGCGGCGGCTCTCCCGGCTGGTCGAGACACCAATGCGCAGGAGAGGGGTCACGCAGGAGCGTCAGCCGCTCGAGCTCGCGCAGGGCGACGGAACCGCCGGTCAGCGGACCGAAATAGGTGATCCGGCCCTCGTCCACCTGCACCGCGCCGACCCCGCCCTCGGGCCCGCGGAACCTGCCGCGCTGAAAACCGATCCAGATCAGGGCGCAACCCGCGACGACGCAACCCAGCGCCGGCAGCAGCATCAGGCCGTGCGGAGGTTGAAACCAGACCCCGCCGGGAACCAGGAGGACAACCCCCAGGATCGCCTCGCGCCAGCGCAGAAGCTGCGCCCGCGCCTCGGGGCGGATGAACCTCATGTCGTCTCCCCCAACTTGTAGGGTGCCTTCAGCATCGCCACGCGGTAGGCCCCGACAAGATCGAACCCGATCGCTTCATAGCCGCGCGAGGCTGCATCGTTGTTTGAAAAGAGGACCGCCTTGCGCGCCCCCAGCGCGCGGCTTTCGACCAGACGTGCCGCCGTCACACGCCGGCCCAGCCCGCGATTGCGATGAGACGCGGGCACGAAGACGCCGCCGACCTGCACCATGTCCGCCACCTGCGCATTGAGCGACACGGTGGCGACCGGCACGCCGTCTTCGATCAGCAGCCTGGTGCCGTCGGTCTCGGCCGCCTGGGCGCGCGTCTCCGCCTCGGCCCTGGCACGATCCGGGTCGCGCACCAGCCCGGTCTCGAGCATGAGCGACGTGTACCAGCCGGTCAGCACGGTCCGGTCATCGACCGTCGGCGGGCGGACGACATCCCGAGAGTCCGCGAGCCGGTCAAGCTCGAGGCTGTAGAGCGGTTCGGCATGGTTTATCGAGAAGAAGTCCGCAGGCAGCCGCAGCGCTTCCAGTGCGCACAGGACCTGCCCGTCCTCGCCCGTCATCCCGCGTATCGTCCCGGGACCGAGCGCGGACGCCCAGTCTTTCCAGACCGAAGCAGGCGCGTCGGGCGCCTGAGCCATGAGGTAGCCGCCGTTGGTGACCCCGAGAACGCCATCGAGCCGATCCGCTGTCTCGTGGATCCAGAAGGTCGTGCCGTCGGGGTGCTCGGTGTCGCCGATACCGTGGCGTGACAGGTTCGAGCGCAGAAACATCGAGCTGTCCGCATGGCGGCCGAGAAACGTCTGCATGGCTGGAATGTCCTGCCCGGCCGCGACACGCAGGCTCATGACCAATCCCCGAGCTGCATCTGCCAGAGCGTCAGCGCCGCCACAGCTGCCGTGTCCGCCCGCAGGATGCGCGGGCCGAGCGTCACCGCATGGGCATGATCGAGTGCATGCATCCTGCGCCGCTCGGACTCCGAAAAACCGCCCTCGGGGCCGATCAGGATGGCCCAGGGACCGCGCAGCGCGGGCAAGGCCCCCGGCTCGCCCGCCAGTGCCTCGTCGCAGAACATGATCCTGCGGGAAACATCCCAGCCGTCGAGAAGGCGGTCGAGCGTGACCATATCCGCCACCTCCGGCACGAATGTCCCGCCGCATTGCTCGGCAGCCTCCACCGCATGGGCCTGCAGGCGGTCCTGCCTCACACGCTCGGAATTGGTGAACTCGGTCTGCACTGGAAGGATGCGCGCGGCTCCCATCTCTGTCGCCTTCTCGACGATGAAGTCCGTCCGTGCCTTCTTGATCGGCGCGAAGACGAGCCAGAGGTCTGGCGGCATCCGGAGGGGCGCGGTCCGGGTGCGCACCGCCAGCAGCCCACCACGCTTGCCGGTCTCGACCGCCTCGGCGCGCCATTCGCCGTCGCGCCCGTTGAAGAGCATAACCTGCCCGCCCTCGCCCAGCCGCATGACACCGAAAAGGTAATGCGCCTGTTCGCGGGAAAGAGGAATGGTTTGCCCCTCTCCCAGCGGGTGATCTACATAAAGCCTGATCTTCGCGGTCATGGGAGTTACATATGCGCGGTGATACCCGAGCGCCAGACGGGCATGTGGCCGACGCGGTCAGCGGCAACTGGGTCGACCGGCTGGCTCCGCCCGCCACGCGTCCCTATCTGCGGCTGAGCCGCGCCGACCGGCCGATCGGGACATGGCTCCTGCTGCTGCCCTGCTGGTGGGGCCTGGCGCTTGCCATGCTGCATGATCAGAGCGTTACATGGCACGATCTCTGGATCGCCGCCGGCTGCGGCATGGGGGCCTGGCTCATGCGCGGGGCCGGCTGCACCTGGAACGACGTCAGCGACAGGGATTTCGACGGCAAGGTCGAGCGGACCCGCTCGCGGCCGATCCCCTCGGGGCAGGTCAGCGTGAAGGGCGCCCTGATCTGGATGTGCGCGCAGGCACTGATCGCCTTCTGCATCCTGCTGACCTTTCATCCGGCCGCAATCGTGCTTGGCGTGCTCGCCCTGCTGCCGGTCTGCGTCTACCCCTTCGCCAAGCGCTTCACCTGGTGGCCCCAGGTCTTTCTCGGCCTCGCCTTCAACTGGGGCGCTCTGCTGGCCTGGACGGCGCACACCGGGCGGCTCGAGCTTCCGGCGGTCATCCTCTACGTCGCGGGCATCACGTGGACGCTGTTTTACGACACGATCTACGCGCATCAGGACAAGGAGGACGACGCGCTCATCGGCGTGAAGTCCACCGCGCGGCTTTTCGGCGGCGATACGGTGAAATGGCTGCGCCGCTTTCTCGTGGCCACCGTCGCGCTGATGGGTCTTGCCGTGATCTACGCCGCTCTGCCATCCGCGTCCGTACTGGCGCTGGTACTGGCGCTCGGCGGCCCCTGGGCGATGGGCTGGCACATGATGTGGCAGTTGCGGATGCTCGACGTCGACGACGGACAACGGCTTCTGACGCTCTTCCGTGCGAACCGCGACACCGGCATGATCCCGCTTGCCTTCTTCCTCGCCGCCCTGCTCGCCTGATTGAATCCGGCCGTCCCGCGGCGTACACCCGAAGCCGGATGAAACAACTGCGACGGTGACATGCGACTTTCGATCGCCCTCTTCACCGGTATCGCCTTCGCGGCGGCAGCCGGGCTTTCCTACATGGCGGCCAATGCCTCGGTCCAGCTGATCGAGGACAATACCGAGATCGAGGTGCGCGACACCTTCGACGAGGCCGGAATGACCTGGGCCGAGGTCGAGGCCGACGGGCTGCGGGTGATCGTCGCGGGAATCGCGCCGACGGAGGCGCTTCGCTTCCAGGCGCTGAGCACGGCCGGCACGATGGTCGACGCCACGCGGATCGTCGACGAGATGGAGGTCGAATCCGTCGCCGCGTTCGAGCCGCCCCGCTTCTCGGCCGAGATCCTGCGAAACGATTCCGGATTCTCCGTCATCGGACTGATCCCCCAGTCGACGGACCGGGAGGAGCTGATCGAGGCGTTCGACGCGATGGGCGACGCCCCCGTGACCGATCTGCTCGAGACCGCTGACTACCCTGCCCCTCCCGGCTGGAACGACGCGATACGCTTTGCCAGCAAGGCGATGCGCAGCCTTCCCCGGGCCAAGGTCTCGGTTTCCGCCGGTCATGTCTCGATCAACGCGATCACCGACAGCGCGAAGGCGAAGTCCGATCTCGAGGCCAGCCTGCGCAAGGCGGCCCCCGCGGGCCTGACGCTCGATCTGGCGATCTCAGCGCCCCGTCCCGTGATCACGCCCTTCACGCTGCGCTTCGTCATCGACGAGGATGGCCCGCGCTTTGACGCGTGCTCGGCCGACACCGAGCAGAGCCGCCAGCGCATCCTCGAAGCGGCGCAGGCGGCCGGTGCGACCGAGGACGCGCGATGCACCATCGGAATGGGCGTGCCCAGCCCGAACTGGGCGAAGGCGGCGGAAACGGCGATCGCGGCGCTGGCCGAGCTGGGTGGCGGGTCGATCACCTTCTCCGACGCCGACGTGACGCTGACCGCGACACCCGGTGCAGATCAGTCGCTGTTCGACCGGGTGGTGGGCGAACTTCAGAACGACCTGCCCGATGTCTTTGCCCTGCATGCCGACCTGCCGAAGATCGCGGATCCCGATGCCGGACCGCCGGAGTTCGTCGCCACCCTCAGTCCCGAGGGGCAGGTGCAGCTGCGCGGCCGCATTTCGGACGCCCAGATGCTGCGGCTCGCCGACAGCTTCGCCAAGGCGCGCTTCGGTAGCGGAGATGTCCACACAGCCGTGCGGATCGCCGAGGACCTGCCCCAGGGCTGGCAGATGCGGGTGCTGGCCGGCCTTGAAGCCTTGGGTACGCTCGCCAACGGGGCGGTCACGGTCCAGCCCGACGTCCTGCGGATCATCGGGGCTACCGGCGACCAGGACGCCAAGGCCGAGATCGCGCGCCTGCTTGCCGCGCGGCTGGGCGACAGCGAACGCTTCGAGATCGACGTGACGTACAAGGAAGAATACGACCCCGTCGCCTCGATGCCGACACCGGAGCATTGCGAGGAAGAACTCGGCATCATCGTCTCGATGAACAAGATCAACTTCGAGCCGGGCAGCGCCACCATCGACGGCTCGGCACTCCCCGTCATGGACGAAATCGCGGATGTGCTGAAGGAATGCGGCGATCTGGCCCTCGAGATACAGGGGCACACCGACAGCCAGGGTCGCGAGGAGATGAACCTCGCGCTGAGCCAGGCGAGGGCGGAATCGGTGATCAACGAACTCAGGGCCCGGCGCGTGCTGACAGGCTCCTTCACGGCCAAGGGCTACGGCGAGACGACTCCGATTGCCGACAACAAGACCGAACAGGGCCGAGAGGACAACCGGCGAATCGAATTTCACCTGATCCGCCCGGATACCGTTACGCCAGCCAGGCAAACGACGCTGGAAAGCGTGGCCGAAAATGGCGATACAGAAGCCGATCCCGGCACGGCCGCTTCGCAGGACGGCGAGGCGCCGGACGCGGATTCGGCCGAAGCGGACGATGCGGATGCGAACGTGTCCCAATCTCCGGAGGCCGTGGACGATCCGGCATCCAAGGAAGGGACCGAGGCCAGTGAATAGAACCGAATTCGTCTTTGCGACGGCCATCATCCTTTTCGTGGCCTTCTGCCTCGGCTGGTTCGCGCACTGGCTTCTCAGCCGCTTCACGCGGGTCAGGGCCGAGGACGTCGCCCAGCTTGACCGGATGAGCCAGGAATTGCACGAGGCCGAGGAAACCCGCGATCAGGCAATCACCTACCTTCAGCAGCGCGAGGCGGAACTGACCAACCAGCTTTCGCAGACCGAAGCCGAGTTGCGCGCGGCGATGGACGGTCTGCGCGACGCCCGCCACGAGGCCGAGGAACTGCGCAGCGTTCTGGAACAGCGCGCGGGTTAGGTGCGCCGAGCGACGCGGCCGGCGTGCGTGACGCCTACCAGCGCTTCAGCGCCGCTTCGTCCTCGTCCCTTGCCGCAACCCATTCTGCGCCGCGCGCGGTGATCTCGCGTTTCCAGAAGGGCGCGCGCGACTTGAGATAATCCATCAGGAACTCCGCGGCCTCGAATGCGGCCTTCCGGTGCGGCGCCGCGGTCGCCACCATCATGATCAGTTCGCCCGGCGTAAGACGGCCGTAGCGGTGGATCACCAGAGCGTTCCCGAGCGACCAGCGCGCGACGGCCTGCTGCGCGATCTCGCGGATCGCGCTTTCGGTCATGCCCGGATAGTGCTCGATCTCCATCGCTTCGAGCGGATTACCCGGCAGATCCCGCACGATGCCCGTGAAGGTCACCATCGCGCCCATGTTGGCACAGCGCCGCGCGAACGCGGACGATTCCGCCCCCACGTCAAAGGCCTCTTCCTGAACCGAGACCCGCACCCGCTCAGCCGCCCGTCATCGGTGGAAAGAAGGCGATCTCGCGCACGCCGGAAAGGGATGCGTCGAAATCGGAAAGCTCCTGGTCCACGGCCACCCGCAACGCCGAGAGATCCGCGAAGGCCGCCTCGTAGCGCGGTTCCCGCGCGCGGAGTTCCTCGACCAGATCCGCGACCGTCGCGGCCTCTGTCTCGACACGCTCGCGCGGCAGACCGATGCGTTCGCGCACCCAGGCGAAATAGAGGATGTCCATGTCTCAGTCCCTCAGATGCGGCAACGCCTTGCGGAAGTAATCCCAGCCGGTGATCAGCGTCAACGCCGCCGCGACCCACAGCAGCCAGAGCCCCACCACGCCCGAGGCGACCAGCCCCCAGTGTATCCAGTTCAGATTCGTCAGATCCGCTGCCTCTCCCGCAAGAATGGCCTGAACCTGTTCGGCGTCCAGACCCTCTGCCGAGATCGCGAGATAGTGCTCGAACACGCCCTGCGAGAACAGCACCGCGATGGCGATCATCTGAAAGGTCGTCTTCCACTTCGCCAGATTGGTTACCTTCAGCGTCCCGGCGACATCGCCAAGAAACTCACGCAGCCCCGACACGAAGACCTCGCGGAACAGGATCACGGTGGCGGGAAGCACCAGCCATGCCGACCAGCTGGAAAAGCCGATGATGACCATGAGCGCGATTGCGACCATTGCCTTGTCCGCGATCGGGTCGAGCATCGCGCCAAGCTTGCTCTCCTGCTTCCAGAGCCGGGCGAGATATCCGTCGAACCAGTCGGTGATCGCAGCCGTGACGAAAAGCACCAGCGCGAACCAGTCCGCCAGGGGACGGCTGAAATAAAGGAACATGATCGCCAGCCCCGGCGCCGCGAGCAGTCGCAGGACGGTCAGGCTGTTGGGCAGGTTCATGTTCATGAGGGTCACCCTACATCGCGCCCGGAGACGGTGAAAGCGGCAAGCGCTGCTTCGCTGTATCGGGTCATTCTACCGTGATCAAAGGATATTTCAGGCGCGGCGGCCGACGCGGATCACCCTCGTTCATGAAAGAAATCATACACTTTCCGGGCAAGACCGTCCGAGATGCCCTCGACTGCCTGGAGGTCGGCGAGATTGGCCCGCCCGACGGCCTTGGCCGAGCCGAAATGCGCCAGCAGGGCGCGCTTGCGCGCCGCACCGACCCCCGGCACGTCGTCGAGCGGGGTGGCGCCGACCGCCTTGGCCCGCTTGGCCCTGTGGGTTCCGATGGCGAAGCGGTGCGCCTCGTCGCGCATGCGCTGGATGAAATAGAGAACCGGATCGTTGTGACGAAGCGCGAAGGCGCGTTGCCCGGGGCGGTGGAATTCCTCCTTGCCCGCGTCGCGATCCACCCCCTTGGCCACGCCGACCATCGGAATGTCCTCGACACCGTGCTCGCGCATGATCTGGGCCACGGCACTGACCTGCCCCGCGCCGCCGTCGATCAGCAGCAGATCGGGCCACTGACCTTTCGAGCGGTCGGCATCCTCCTTCAGCAGGCGCTTGAACCGTCGGGTCAGCACCTCCTTCATCATGCCGAAATCGTCGCCCGGCGTCAGCTCGTCACCGCGGATGTTGAACTTGCGGTACTGGTTCTTCATGAAGCCTTCCGGCCCCGCCACGATCATCGCGCCAACCGCGAACGCGCCCTGGATATGCGAGTTGTCGTAGACCTCGATGCGCTGCGGCGGCGCGTCGAGGCCGAAGGCCTCGGCCAGGCCCTTCAGCAGCCTGCCCTGCGTCGCGGTCTCGGACATGCGCCGTGCGAGGCTTTCGCGCGCGTTGCGCAGGGCGCTCTCGATCAGTTCGGCCTTTTCGCCCCGCCGCGGAACCAGCAGCTCGACCTTGCGCCCGAGCTTGCCGGAAAGCGCCTCTGCCATGAGGTCGGGGTTCTCGATCTCGTGGCTCAGGATCAACTGTCGCGGCGGCTCACGCGTGTCGTAGAACTGACCGATGAAGGCTTCGAGCGCTTCTGCTGCCTCGATGTCCTCGCCCACGCGCGGATAGTAGTCGCGGTTGCCCCAGTTCTGTCCCGAGCGGATGAAGAACACCTGCACGCAGGCCTGCCCGCTGTCCATGTGCAGCGCGATGATGTCGGCCTCGGTGACGTTCTTGGGGTTGATGCCCTGCGCTGTCTGCACTTGCGTCAACGCCTTGATCCGGTCCCGGAGCGCCGCCGCCCGTTCGAATTCCATCGCCTCGGAGGCTTGCGCCATCTGCCCGCCAAGACGCGCCTGCACCTCGGTCGACTTGCCCGCGAGAAACCGTTCGGCGTCCTTCACCGAAGCACGATACTCGTCGCGTCCGATCTTGCCCACGCAGGGCGCCGAGCAGCGCTTGATCTGGTATTGCAGGCAGGGGCGCGTGCGGGCCACGAACATTGAATCCGAACAGTCGCGCAGCAGGAATACCCGCTGAAGCTGGTTCAGCGTCCGGTTCACCGCACCCGCGCTGGCGAAGGGACCGTAGTAGCTCCCCTTCTCCTTCTTCGCGCCGCGGTGCTTCTTGATCTGCGGAAAGTCATGATCGTCGGTGACGAGGATGTTCGGAAAACTCTTGTCGTCGCGCAGCAGCACGTTGAACTTGGGCTTGAGCTGCTTGATGAGGTTCTGCTCGAGAAGCAGCGCTTCGGTCTCGGTCCGCGTGGTGAGAAACATCATCGAAGCGGTCGACGAGATCATTCGTGAGATGCGCGGCGAATGGCCCTGCGGCCGAGCGTAGCTGGACACCCTCGCCTTCAGGTTGCGCGCCTTCCCGACATAGAGCACGCGCTGCTGCGCGTCGAGCATCCGATAGACGCCCGGAGAACTGTCGAGCATACGCAGATATCCCTGAATCACCTTGGGACCCAACGGCACTCTCTTCGTCTCTGTTGCGCGCTCTTCAGTCATGTCGTCTTGTCTGATTCTCAACTCTGGCTGCACATTACCGGGGGTGGATTCAAGAGTTAACCTTTCCACTTTTCATGTGGATAACTCTGCGTACAACTTCCGGCCACCCGTGATTTCTCGTTTGAAAACCAGTGGCTTCAATAGATTGCCTAATTTTTAGGCTATTTATCAAGCGATTGAATTTCCATAATATTTTTCTTCATCTGGCGCAAATGCATGAAATCAAAAGCGTTTTGGTAACGAATTTGTAACGATCTGCGAACAGGTGCAAAACTTTTGCGGGACTGTCGCGTCAGTTGCGCCCCATCACGTCCGGCGTCTGCCAGGCAAGGTGCTGACCCCCGTCGGTGCAGATCAATTGACCGGTGACACCGGGCGCATCAAGAAAGTAGCCAAGCGCCGCCGTCACATCCTCGGGATTGGAGCCACGGCCCAGGACGGTCGCGGCGCGCTGCCGCTCCCACTGCGTCTCGGATTGCCCCTCGCCACGCAGCGTCGGACCGGGTCCGATCGCGTTTACACGTATTGCGGGTGCCAGGGCGCGGGCGCTCGTGCGGGTCAGATCCCACAACGCCATCTTGGCCAGAGAGTACGTCATGTACTCGGGCGTCGGCTTCAATACCCTCTGGTCGATCACGTTCACGATCAGCCCGCTGGCGATCGGCTCCCCGGAGGGATCGGTATCGGTCTCGAGCCCCTGCCGTGCCATTGCCTGGGTCAGGATGAACGGTGCGCGCAGGTTCGACTGGATATGGCGGTCCCAGTTTTCGCGGGTCGCGGTCCTGATGTTGTCGTACTCGAAGATCGACGCGTTGTTCACCAGGCAGTCGATCGGGCCGCCCAGAGCCTCGGTCGCGCGCTCGAACAGCGCCTCGGTCTGGTCGTCGTCCAGCAGGTCGGCCTGCAGGGCTATGGACTTGCGCTCCATCAGGCGCACCTTCTGCGCGACCTCTTCGGCCTCGAGCTCGGAGGTGGCGTAGTGAACGGCCACGTCATGGCCCCGTGCTCCGAGGTAAAGGGCGATGGCGCGGCCGATGCGACGGCCGGCGCCGGTGACGAGACAGCGGGTCATGCGAACCTCCGGTGTTGCAGTTCAGGCCAGGACGGCGGCGATGTAGGCAAAGTAGAGTCCGGCGAGCACGACACCCCATAGCCTGGTGATGTTCAGCTTCAGGAACACGAAGGGGAAAAGCAATGCCGAGGCGGCAAGCATCACCCAGAGATCGAAGCCGAGGAAATCGGGATCGACGGGGATCGGACCAACGAGGCTCGCAATGCCGATGATGGCCAGCAGATTGAACATGTTCGATCCGATGACATTGCCCAACGCCACGTCTGCCTGCCGGCGCAAGGCAGCCATGACGGTGGTCGCGAGTTCGGGCAACGAGGTTCCGACCGCCACCAGCGTCAGGCCGATCACACTGTCCGAAATGCCGTAGGTCTGCGCGATGATCGTGGCGTTCGTCACCAGCAGGTTCGCGCCGAGCGGCAACCCTATGAGGCCGAGCAGAAGGTAGACCACGATGCGCCACCAGCGCATCTCCGGGTCGGCCCCCTCGACATCCTCGTCCGCGCTGTCCCTGCAGGACCTGCGATGCCGGTGGGCGTCGCGCAAGGCGTCGAAGATCATCAGCCCCAGCCCGGACAGCAGGACAAGCCCGGCAATCCAGTCGAACACGCCCCGATATGCCAGGGCGATGAAAAGCACGGAGGCGGCGATCATCTGAAGGTAGGTCTTGCGTGTCTCGCAATCCGACGTGCACATGGGTGCGATCAGCGCCGGCAATCCCAGCACGAGGAGGATGTTGGCGGTGTTCGACCCGACCACATTGCCGATCGCGATGCCAGGCGCGTTGTCGAGTACAGCCGAAATCGAGACCAGCAGTTCGGGCGCGGACGTTCCGAAGGCGACGACCGTCAGGCTCACGATCAGGGCCGGCACACCGAGCCTGAGCGCGCTGTTGACGGCACCCTTCACCAGCGCATCGCCGGCGAGCAGGAGGATCACCAGCCCGACCCCGCAAAACAGCCATGGCATCATGTGTCGCGGCCTCCGTGACCGCAGGGGCATCGCTGCTTGCCGATGCGGAAGCGTCCGCAGGCCGTGCAGCGCGGAGAGGCAAGCCGCGGCCCCCCGATCCAGTGCAGCTTGCCCAGCATGGCCAGCAGGACGATCACGAGCAGGAAGAGAAGTACGATCTTGGTGAGCATTCTAGAGCCCGAACCGGGCGTAGGCGGCGCGTTCCTCGATACCCTGAACGGCCTGATCGATCATCTGCATCCCGAAGCGTGACAGCCAGGGGCGTTTGATCCCGTGCGTCCTGAAGCGCACCTTGTCGCCGAAACGCTCTTTCATCATCGGACGAAGGTGCCCCACACCGTCGATCAGACCAAGCTCGGCAGCGCCGGCGGCAAGCCAGATCTCACCGGTGAAGAGGTCGCGATCCCCGGTCAGCTTTCCCATCCGGCGACGCGTCACATGCGCCTTGAAATTCTCGTGGATGCCTTCGAGCAGCGTCTTGAGCCGCGCGACATCCTCGGGGTTCTCGGGGCGGAAGGGATCGAGCATGCTCTTGGATTTTCCGGCGGTATGCACGCGCCGCTCGATACCGTGACGCGAGATGAACTCATGCGCGCCGAAGCTGGAGGAGATGACCCCGATCGAGCCGATGACCGAACTTTCGTCGGCGTAGATCTCATCCGCCGCAGCGGCAAGCCAGTAGCCGCCTGACGCCGCCACATCCTCGACGAAGGCGATCACCGGTACGTTCTTCTCGGCGGCAAGGCGCCGGATGCGCGCGCCGATCAGGGAGGACTGCACCGGCGATCCGCCCGGAGAGTTGATCAGCAGCGCGACCGCCGCGGGCTTGCCACGGCTGAAGGCTTTCTCGAGAACAGGGGCCAATGCCGCGTCGTTCAGCGCGCCACGACCGGAGGCACTGATCATGCCGGACATGCGGACGACTGCGACGACGGGGCCGTTATTCAGGAAGGGGATCCAGCGTTTCATGAAGCCCATGTAGATTGCGGTACCGCGCCCGACAAGGCATTGGCGCGAAGTCTCCTCCCCCGCGCGCTTATTGCCGCAGCCGCCATCCGGTGCGGAATATCCACCAGATCGCCCCAAGGCAAAGCGCCGTGAAGAGTCCGATGGCCAGCAGACTGATCCCGATGGGAACATCCGCCTGACCGAAAAAGGCCCACCGGAATCCCGAGATCAGGTAGACGACGGGATTGAACATCGACACCGTCTGCCAGAAGGGCGGCAGCATGCTGATCGAGTAAAAGGAGCCGCCGAGGAAAACCAGCGGCGTCACAACCAGCAGCGGCACAAGTTGCAGCTGCTCGAAGCTGCCGGCCCAGATACCGATGATGAAGCCCATGAGCGCAAAGCTGACGCAGGTAAGCACGAGGAAGGCGATCATCGCGAAGGGATGCAGGATCGTTATGTCGACGAAGAAGAACGCCGTCATCAGAATGATCAGCCCGATGAGCAGGGCCTTGGTGGCCGCCGCGCCGACATAGCCCGCCACGATCTCGAGGAAGTTGACCGGAGCCGACAGCAGCTCGAAGACGGTGCCGATGAACTTGGGAAAATAGATCCCGAAGGACGCGTTCGAGATACCCTGCGTGATGACCGACAGCATCACCAGCCCCGGCACGATGAAGGCGCCGTAGCTGACCCCCTCGACCTGGTCGATCCGGCTGCCGATGGCGGCACCGAACACCACGAAGTAGAGTGATGTCGAGATCACGGGCGAGATCATGCTCTGCGCGATGGTGCGGAAGAATCGCGCCATCTCGAATGTGTATATCGCGCGGATGGCGGTCCAGTTCATGCCGCGTCGTCCTTCTTGCCCTGGTGGACGAGGTCCACGAAAATGTCCTCGAGGCTGCTCTGACGCGTCGCCACGTCCCGCAGCGTGAGACCGCAGGCGGAAACGTCGGAGAGCAGCTTGGTGATACCGGTCCGCTCGGCCCGGACGTCATAGGTGTAGACCAGCCGGTCGGGCGGCTCGAGCCGGAGGCCGTATTTCTCCAGCGGTTCCGGCACCGCATCGAGTGGATTGGACAGCTGCACCTCGAGCTCCTTCCTGCCCATCCGGTCCATCAGGCTGTGCTTTTCCTCGACCAGCAGCAGCTCGCCACCGGCGATCACGCCCACACGCTCGGCGATGGCCTCGGCCTCTTCGATGTAATGGGTCGTGAGCACGATGGTCACACCGCTTTCCTTGAGGCCCCTCACCACCTCCCACATGTCCTTGCGCAACTCGACGTCGACCCCCGCGGTCGGTTCGTCGAGAAACAGCAGTTGCGGTTCATGGGCCAGCGCCTTGGCGATGAGAACCCGGCGCTTCATCCCGCCGGACAACTCGCGGATCTGGCTGTTGCGCTTGTCCCAGAGGGAAAGCTGGCGCAATACCCTTTCGATCAGCGCGTCGTCCGAGGGTTTGCCGAACAGGCCGCGCGAAAAGCGCACCGTGTTGGCGACCCGTTCGAAGGGTTCGAGCGTGATCTCCTGCGGCACAAGGCCGATCATCGACCGCGCGGCGCGATAGCCGTCGACGATGTCGTGCCCGCCGACCAACACCTTGCCAGACGTCATCCGGGTGATGCCGCAGACCGTCGAGATCAGCGTCGTCTTGCCCGCGCCGTTGGGCCCGAGAAGCGCGAGGATCTCGCCCTTTTCGATCTGCAGCGTTACGCCCTTCAGAGCCTCGAACCCGCTGGAGTATGATTTCCGCAGGTCGTGAATATCGAGAATTGTCGTCATGCGGATGCCTCTTCGCGGATGTCGGGACTACCTAATACGCAAATGTGCAGGGCAACAGTGCGGGTGCGCACAGTTGAGCCTGCGCAGGTGCGGTGCACCCAGGGTAAACGCGCCCCTCGGACTCAGTCCTTGCCGGTCATCCTGGCGAACCAGCCACGCTTTTCCTCTACGGGCGCATCATCGGCCGGGGCGTCCTCGGCCTGTGTCGGGCCCTCGATGGTGTTCTGAAGGTTCTCGAAGAATTGGTCTGCCATCTTCTTGGCAAAGCCGTCGATGATGCGAGAGCCGAGCTGGGCAAGCTTTCCGCCCACCTTGGCATCGACATCGTAGCTGAGCTCGGTCCCGCCGTCCTTGGGCGTCATCCGCACCACGGCGCCGCCCTTTGCAAAGCCCGCCGCACCGCCCTTGCCCTCGCCGGTGATGGTCAGGCTCTCGTTCTCGACCATGTCCGACAGTTGAACCAGGCCCTTGAAGGTCGCCTTCACCGGTCCGACCTTCTGGACCACGGTGGCCTCGAAGCCCTCTTCCGGCGATCCGGTAACCTCCTGCGCGCCCGGCACGCAGGCCTTGAGCACTTCTGGCGTCAGCAGCGCGGCATAGACCTGCGCGGGGCTGGCTGCGATCTGGCGGGTGTCTGACATCTGCATGGGGCCACTCCTTCACTGTCGCGATCGTCATACCCCAAGCCGAAGGCCACCGCCACTGCACGAAACGCCAAGCGTTCATCTGGACACGGTCAGCGGCACTGGTAGGTGTTGCGCATGACAGCAATCGCCCAGAATCGCGCGGGCGCGGGGATCGGGTTTATCCTCGCCGGCATCCTCGCAATTTCCCTCAACGACATGCTGATCAAGCATCTTTCGGGCGGCTATCCCCTGCACGAGATCGTCCTTGCGCGCAGTGCCATCGGCATCATCGTCTCGCTGTGCATCGTGCAGTTCGAAGGCGGATGGACAATCCTCAGGACCGCCCGTCCCGGCCTACAGCTGCTGCGCTGTCTGCTTGTGGTGATGTCGAACATGACATTCTTCGTGGCGCTTGCCGCCATTCCCCTGGCCGAGGCGACCGCGCTGTTCTTCGCCGCGCCGCTTTTCATCACCCTGCTTTCGGTTCCGTTTCTCGGCGAGAAGGTAGGCCCCATCCGGCTCGGGGCCGTCGCCGTGGGGTTTCTGGGCGTGCTGATCATGCAACGTCCCTGGGAAGGCGCCGCGAACCTCGAGGTCACACGGATCGTGCTCCTGCTGCCGGTTTTCTCCGCCATCACCTACGCGATGAACCAGATTCTCACCCGCAAGCTTGGCGTGACAAGCAAGGCCTCGGCGCTCTCGGTCTATATCCAGGCGACCTTCATCGGCGTCTCGATGCTCTTTTTCCTATTCGCGGGTGACGGCCGATACGCCGCTGGGTCCGAGAGCGCGTCGCTCGGTTTCCTGCTGCGCGCCTGGGTCTGGCCGCATGGGTCGGATCTGTGGGTGATGATCGCGCTCGGGGCGAATTCGGCCATCATCGGCTACTGCCTCGCGCAGGCCTACCGCCTTGCCGATGCCGCCACAGTGGCGCCATTCGAATACGTGGGCCTGCCTCTGGCGGTGTTCTGGGGCTGGGTCGTCTTCGGCGATCTGCCCAGCTGGGAGGTCTGGACCGGCATCATGCTGATCCTCGCCGCCGGGCTCTTCGTCTTCCTGCGCGAGCGCCAGAAGGCGCGGGCCATCACCCATCCGCCCGTGCGACGCTGAGCGGGCGCCCCCTCAGGTCAGCTTCACCACCACCTTGCCCGTCGCCTTGCGCGTCCGCAGCAGATCAAGCGCCTCGCTGCCCTGTTCCAGCGGCAGGACATGGCTCACGTGGGGCCGGATGCGGCCCTCGACATACCATTCGATCAGGCGCCGGAAACTGTCGGTCAGCACTGAAGGCCTGAAGCGCATGTAGCCGCCCCAGTAAAAGCCGATCACCGTGAGGTTCTTGACCAGCAGGTGGTTGGCCTTGATCTGCGGCACGTCACCGGAGGCGAAGCCGAGCGGGATCAGGCGGGCCTCGGGATTGCAGGCGCGCATTGCGGCGGAAAACTGGGCCCCGCCCACCGGATCGTAAACGACGTCGGCCCCGCCAAGCGCCAGGACGGCCTCGCGGATGTCCTCGGTTTCCGAACAGATCAGGTGATCGGCCCCGGCGTCACGGGCGACGGAAAGCCTTTCCCGCCCCCTCGCGACCGCGATCACTTCGGCGCCCATCAGCTTGCCCAGCTCGACCGCTGTAAGGCCGACGCCGCCCGAGGCTCCGAGAACGAGCAACCGCTCTCCCGATTGCAGGTGGGCCTTGTAGTCCAGAGCAACATGGCTGGTGCCGTAGGCGATCAGAAAGGCGGCGGCATCCACATCCGTCATGACATCCGGGATCGGCACGCAGAGCTCGGCCGGGATCACGGCATAGTCGGCAAGCGCGCCCATGCCGCAATACGAAGCGATACGCTGCCCCACCACGACCCCCTCGACCCCCTCGCCGAGGGCCGAGACCTTGCCGCACAGCTCCATTCCCAGGGTGAAGGGCAGCGGCGGGCGCTCCTGATAGGAGCCCTCGATCATCAGCAGATCGGCGAAATTCAGCCCGCAAGTCTCGACCTTGACCTGAACCTGACCCGGCCCCGGTTCGGGGCGATCGATATCGGACAGGGTCAATGGCTCGCCATGTCCGGTCACTTGCAAGGCGCGCATCGGTCGATCCTCAAGCTGGAGCCCTTTTCCAGAGGGCCAGAACACGCGCGGATTGGCAAGCTTTCACAGCAGCCCGCTGTCGGCCCAGTCGTCGAAGGTCGCGCCCTCGGGGAGGTCGGGCATGGGGGCGTTGAAATAGCCGCCGGTGAACAGGCGGAAGGGCACCCCGGCATTCGCGGCTGTAACGAGATCGACATTGCTGTCGCCCACGTAGATCGCGTCGGCCGGCATGGTGCCCAGACGTTCCAGCGTATGGCGCAGCGGTGCCGCATCGGGCTTGGCGGGCCGCTCGGGACCGGCACCGACGATCTCGTCGAAGAATGAAGAAAGCCCCAGCGCCTTGCAGATCGCCGCCGCCGGGCCAGCCAGCTTGTTGGTGCAGATACCAAGCGCGATCCCCTCGTCGCGCAGCTTTGCGAGCGTCTCCGTCACGCCCGGATAGGGCCGCGTCAGATCGGTGGAATGCGTGTCGTAGATCTCGCGGAACAGGGCAAGCGCCTCCTCGTGCTCTGCGGGGGTCCGGCCTCCCGTCGCTTCGAGGCTGCGGGCCACCAGGGTCGAGACGCCGTCGCCGATGAACCCCGTCAGCGTCTCGAGATCGAGCGGCGCGCGGCCCAGGCGTCCCAGCATCCGGTTCATCGAGGCATGCAGATCCGGAGCGGAATGGATCAGCGTGCCGTCGAGGTCAAAGACGATGGCCGCAGGACGCGTCATCTGGTTTCTCCGGTTTCGTTCAGGGCAGAAGGACAGCGCGCAGGCCATAGGCCACCACACCCAGCGCGGCAACCGACATCGCCCAGATCAGGACGAACCAGCCGAGGCGCCTGAGCCAGCGTGAGGCGGTCAATGATATCCTTCCTCCGGATCGATCTTGCCCCGGAAGACCCAGTAGGCATAGGCCGTGTAGGCCAGGATGAGCGGTATGAGGACAAGCGTTCCGACAAGGGTGAAGGCCAGCGACTCATCCGGCGCGGCGGCCTGCTCGATGGTCAGGCTCGGCGGGACGAGCCAGGGATAGAAGCTGATCCCGATGCCGGCGAAGCCAAGAACGAAGAGGGCCAGTGCGCACAGGAAAGGCGTCGCGTCGTGGTAGTTGCGCAAGCCATAGAACACACCGCCCGCGCAGAGCAGCACCAGAAAGGGCACCGTTACCGAGAAGATCGCCGTGGGCCAGGTGAACCAGCGCTCGAAATAGACAGCCTCGGTGAAGGGGGTCCAGAGGCTGAAGATCGCCATGAAGACCAGCGTCGCGAGCGTCAGCGGCCAGGCGAGTTCACGCATGTGCGCCTGAACGCGGCCCTCGAGTTTCAGCACCAGCCATGTGGCGCCGAGAAGCGCGTAGCCGGCGGTGACCGCGATTCCGGTGACGATCGAGAACGGTGTCAGCCAGTCCCACCAGCCGCCCGAATAGGCCCGGCCCGTGACCTCGATGCCCTGGACCAGCGCCCCCAGCGCGATGCCCTGGCACATGGCGGCGGTCAGCGACCCGCCGAAGAACGCCATGTCCCACAGCGGCTTCCAGCCCTTCGTGCGCCAGCGGTACTCGAAGGCCACACCGCGAAAGACGAGCCCGAGCAGCATCAGGATGATCGGCATGTAGAGGGCGGGCATCACCACGGCATAGGCCAGCGGAAAGACGGCGAAGAGCCCGCCGCCCCCGAGGACCAGCCAGGTCTCGTTGCCGTCCCAGACCGGGGCCACGGAGTTCATCATCACGTTGCGCTCGCCCTCGTCCTTGGTGACCGGAAAGAGCAGCGCGACGCCAAGGTCGAAGCCGTCGAGAATGACGTAGGTGAGCACCGCGAAGGCGATGATTCCTGCCCAGATGAAGGAAAGTTCCAGTCCGAACATCCGCTGCCCTCCTATTCCGCCATTGCGGGGTTCTGGTCGTCGTCATGTGCCGCCACGCTGCCCGCGGCGCGAACGGGACCGTCGCGCAATCCAAGCCGGGCGGCGGGGGTCGGCTCCTTGGCCATCATCCGAAGGATGTAATAGACGCCCGCCCCGAAGACGAAGAAGTAGACCACCACAAAGGCGATGAGCGAGGCCGCGACAGCAGGCGCCTGCACCGGAGCGAGGCTGTCGGCGGTGCGCAAGAGCCCGTAGACGGTGAAGGGCTGGCGCCCGACCTCGGTCGTGATCCAGCCTGCCAGAACCGCGACGAAGCCCGCCGGCCCCATCGCCACCGCGGCGCGGTGAAGCCAGGGCGCGTCGTAAAGGCGATCCCGCATCCGCGCCCAGAGGCCCCAGAAGCCGAGGCCGAGCATTAGGAAGCCGAGCGAGATCATCACCCGGAAGGACCAGAAGACGATGCCGACAGGCGGCTGGTCGGCCTCCGGAATGGTGTCGAGCCCCGCCAGCGGCGCGTTCAGGTCATGCTTGAGGATGAGAGAGGAGAGCTTCGGGATCTGTACCGCATAGTCCACCCGCTTTTCCTCGGAGTTGGGGATGCCGAAGAGGATCAGGGGCGCGCCGTCGGGATGGCTGTCGTAATGGCCCTCCATCGCCATGACCTTGGCGGGCTGGTGCTCGAGCGTGTTCAGCCCGTGCTGGTCGCCGGCGAATATCTGCAGCGGCGTGACGATGCAGAGCATCCACATCGACATGGAGAACGAGCGGCGCGCGGCGCGGTTGCGGTTGTCGTGCAGAAGGTGCCATGCGGCGACGGCTCCGACCACAAGCGCCGTGGTGAGATAGGCGGCAAGCACCATGTGCACGAGCCTGTAGGGGAAGGACGGATTGAAGACGATCTTCCACCAGTCGACCGGAACGAACTGACCGACGTCGTTGATGCCGTAGCCTGCCGGCGTATGCATCCAGCTGTTGACCGACAGGATCCATGTGGCCGACAGCAGCGTGCCGAAGGCCACCATGGCGGTTGCAGCCATGTGCAGGCCGTCGCCGACGCGATTGCGCCCGAACAGCATGATGCCGAGGAAGCCGGCCTCAAGGAAGAAGGCAGAGAGCACCTCGTAGGCCATCAGCGGTCCGACCACTGGCCCGGCCTTGTCGGCGAAGACCGACCAGTTCGTGCCGAACTGGTAGGACATCACCAGTCCCGAAACGACCCCCATGCCGAATGCCACGGCGAAGATCTTTTTCCAGTAGTTGAAAAGCGTGTGGTAGGCCTCGTCGCGGGTCCAGAGCCAGAGGCCGTTGAGCACCGCGAGATAGCTTGCCAGACCGATCGAGAAGGCGGGGAAGACGATATGGAACGAAACGGTGAAGGCGAACTGGATCCTCGCCAGCAGTTCCGCGGTCATTGCATCCGGCATTTCGACTCTCCTGGGCCCGACGCCGGCGCACCCCGCCGCTGGCCGTTCCCCTTCGGCAAGCCTAGGACATCTGGCCGGCCGGGGTCGAGAGCGCGCAGCGAGGTAATGGCGTCCCGGGGACGGTAACGGCACGGCTGGGCGCTGTCTCCCGGACAATACGCCGCGCGTGGGCATGCATGACCCCGCTCGAGCACCCGAGCCTGCGCTAAGCCGGTCCTTTCCAGCGCGCCAGAGCCGTCTCGGCGTCGATGATCGACGCAGGCCGCAGCGAGGATTTCGTGATCTCGAAGCGCGGCGCGGGCCCCGGCTGAGCGAGGCCTTCGAAGGGCGCATAGGTGGCGCGTGCGCGGTTGTGGGCGTCAGCCATCGCCTCTTCCAGGGAAAGCACAGGCGTGACGCAGGCGTCGGTCTGCGCGAAGATCCCGTTCCAGTCGTCGCGCGTCCGGCCGGCGAAGATCTCTTCGAACCTGTCCCGCATCGCTGGCCAGCACGCGCGGTCGTACTGAACGAACGCACGATCCGGCAGGCCCAGACCCGCGAGCAGACTGGCGAAGAACTGCGGCTCGAGCGCACCGACAGCCACATGCCGGCAGTCCGCGCAGGCATAGCACCGATAGAACGGCGCACCGCCGTCCAGAAGGTTCGCGCCGCGCTCCGACGTCCACGCACCGGTCTGGCTCAGCGAAACGAACAGGCTCAGCAGACGCGCCGTGCCGTCCGTCATCGCGACGTCGACGGTCTGCCCCCGGCCCGTCCGCTGCGCGGCGTGGACGCCGGCCATGACACCCAGCGCAAGAAAAAGCGCGCCGCCGCCATAATCCCCTACCAGATTCAGCGGCGGTTCCGGCGGGCGGTCGGGTGCGCCCATCAGCCCCAGCGCCCCTGCAATCGCAATGTAGTTGATGTCATGTCCGGCACGGGCGGCGCGCGGACCGGTCTGGCCCCAGCCGGTCATCCTGGCGTAAACAAGACCCGGATTTCGCGCCAGGCAGACGTCGGGGCCCAGACCGAGCCGCTCCATCACGCCGGGCCGGAAGCCCTCGATGAGCGCATCCGCTGTTGAAATGAGTTCGAGCGCGGTTTCCCTGCCCCCGTCCGTCTTCAGATCCAGTTCAATCCCGGGACGGCCACGGTGAAGGATCGCCTCTCCGAGATCGTCATATGCCGCCTGCCCGCCCACTCGCGCGATGCGGATGATGTCGGCCCCCATGTCGGCAAGCAGACCGCCTGCCAGCGGCACCGGGCCGATGGCATCCATTTCGACGATCCTCAATCCGTCCAGGGCGCCCATGTCCGTCTCCCGCATCCCGTTGGCTTCGCAACTCTTGGCGAAACCGGCAGGCACGTCCAGACCTCGCCGGACGAACGCGGAACGGACGGCTGCGGATGCGCAACCGCGCGCGCTCAGCCGGCAGGCCGGTCGGTTTCCGACGCAGGCAGCCCGGGAAAGCTCAGATTCACGCTCAGGCCGGGGGCGTTGTCCCCGAGGGCGATGGTGCCGTCGTGCAGCTTCACCACACCCTCCACGAGACTGAGGCCAAGCCCGTTGCCCGGCGTGCTCCTGCTGCGGTCGAGGCGGTAGAGGCGCTGGAAGACGCGCGCGCGTTCATCCTCGGGAATGCCGGGGCCATCGTCGCTCACGCTGACATGGACCCGCCCCTGATCGCTTCGCAGCGCCACGGTGATGCGCGTCCCCTCGGGTGTGTGGTGTACCGCGTTCTCTATCAGATTGGCGAGCACCTGGCCCAGCAGGTTGCGGTCGCCGGTCACGCAGACCGGTCCGTCCTGCGGCACTTCGCAGATCAGTTCCTGTCCCTTTCCGGTCGCGGCGGGCTCGTAGACCTCGACGAGCGTGGCACAGAGCGCCCCCATGTCCACGGGGCGGAAATGCGCGCGGGGCGATCCCGATTCGACCTGCGCAAGCTGGAGCAGCGACTGGAAGACCGAGGCGATGCCATCGACTTCCGAGCGGGCCTTGCCGACGAGTTCCGCTTCGGGCGCATCCTCCGGGACCCTGCGGGCCAGCTCGTCGAGATGCACGGCGACCCGCTGGATCGGGGTCTTCAGATCGTGGGCGATGTCTGACGAGACCTGCCGCAACATCGCCGTGCTGGTCTCCTGCGCGGCGGCCATCTGATTCACCTTGACGCCGATCCGCCCAAGATCTTCCGACCAGCCGGGGCCGACCGCCACCCGCGCCGAAAGTCTTCCGGTCGTCAGCTCGTCCAGCGTGGCGCCGATGACCTCGACATCATGCTTGCTGCGCCACGCCAGCCAAAGTCCGCCGGAGAGCGCGATGAGCACGGTGGGCAAGAGGCTGATCCAAAGGATGTTGACGAAAGCCTGGCCAAGCGCCTCGACCTCGGCCCAGCTTCGCGCGATGGATAGCCTGCCGCCGTAAAGCCTCGTGGAAAGGGTCATGTATCTCCCGCCAAGACCTTCGGAATCGCCGCCGGTCAGCGACACGATGCGGTAGCCCTCATCGTCGCGGGCAATGGCCGCATTCCCGTAGACCAGCCCGTTGGGCGAATGGTAGCTCAGCACGAAGCGGCGCGGATCCGTGTCCCGGCTCTGGGCTTCGACAAGCGCGGCGACGGCACGGGCGTTGGGCGCCGCGCGCAGACCCGCGAGGTCGCGCGTCAGGTCCTCGCGGATCGCCTGCTCGAACGAGCGCTGGGTATAGGCATAGGTTGCCGCGAGCCCCAGAAGGCTTGCCAGGGTGAACAGCAGCACCAGCGCCAGCGCCAGCCGCACCGGCATCGAGCGCAGCAGGCTGGCGACGCGCGACTTCATGCGTCGATCTTGTAGCCGGCGCCGCGGACCGTCTGGATCAGCTCGGTATCGAAGGGCTTGTCGACCTTGGCCCGCAGCCGCGAGATATGGGTCTCGACCACATTGGTCATCGGGTCGAAGCTGAGATCCCAGACGGCCTCGAGCAGCATGGTCCGGGTCTGAACCCGCCCCTTCCGGCGCATCAGGTGTTCAAGAAGGGAGAATTCGCGTGGCAGCAGGTCGATCGTCTGACCCTCGCGCGTGACCTTCCGTCCGATCAGGTCCATTTCCAGCGGACCGCAACGCAGGACGGTCTCCTGCTCAAGCGCCTGCGGGCGTCGCGCCAGCGCGGCGACGCGGGCCGAGAGCTCTCCGAAGGCGAACGGCTTGACGAGATAGTCGTCGCCCCCCGCATTCAGTCCGCCGATCCGGTCGTCCACGCTGCCGAGCGAGGTCAGGAAAAGCACCGGCGTCCGGTTGCCGGCCCCGCGCAGCGTCTTGACGAGTGTGAGCCCATCGAGTCCCGGAAGCATCCGGTCCACGATCATCACGTCATAATTGCCTTCCGTCGCCTGAAAGAGAGCCTCGCGTCCGTCTTCCACCAGATCGACGGTCTGACCCTCCTCGCGCAACCCGCGCGCGATATAGGCCCCGGTGGTGGCGTCGTCCTCGACCACAAGCAGTTTCATCGTACCGTTCCGCGACATTGCATTGCGTTGCAGGAAGCTGGGCGAAGAAGCCGACCCGGTCCTGATGCAGACCATACAGATATTCAACGACCGCCCGCATGTGAACCACGCGCCGGCACCCGCCCCGCAATCGCCCATTACAAATTTGTAACCTGCGCCAAACGCCCCTGTAAGGCGATCGCCCCAGATTGTCCTGCGTCAACCGTTTCAAGGAGCATCCGAATGCGAATCCTCTCCACCTCAAAACGTGCCGCTGCCTCAATGGTCATGGCCGCGGCGCTTGCGTCGACCAGCCTTGTCGCTGTCTCGCCCTCGGTCGCCCTTGCCGCCCCGGAAGGTGGCTATGCCGACCTCGTCGATCAGGTCTCGCCCAGCGTCGTCTTCATCGAGGTGACGTCCAGGGTTTCGCCCGCCGGCTTCGAGGGCCAGCTTCCCGAGGGCATGCCGGACATGTTCAAGCACCAGTTCCGCGACATGTTCCCGAACCAGGGCGCAGGCCGCGAGCGGCAGGGCGTCGGCTCGGGCTTCATCATCTCGAAGGACGGTGAGATCGTCACCAATGCCCATGTGGTGGACGGGGCGGAAAAGGTCACGGTCAAGCTGAGCGACGGCCGCAGCTACGAGGCCACCGTACTTGGCAGCGATCCGATGACCGACGTCGCCCTTCTCAAGATCGAGGCAGACGTGGACCTGCCCGCCGTGGGCTTCGGCACCTCCGAAGACCTGCGCGTGGGTGACGAGGTCATGGCCGTGGGCAACCCGTTCGGCCTGGGCGGAACAGTCACGACGGGTATCGTCTCGGCACTCTCGCGCAACATCAATGCGGGCCCCTACGACGATTTCATCCAGACCGACGCGGCGATCAACCGGGGCAACTCGGGCGGTCCGCTCTTCGATACTGACGGCAACGTGATCGGGATGAACACCGCGATCATCTCGCCTATGGGCGGCTCAGTCGGAATCGGCTTCGCCGTTCCCTCCGACATGGTCCGGAATGTCGTCGCGGACCTGCAGGACGATGGAACCGTCGATCGCGGCTGGCTCGGCGTGGCGATCCGGCCGATGACCGACGAGGTCGCCTCGGTTCTGGGCTACGACCAGCCGAAGGGCGCGGTGGTCCAGGGCGTGTCGGAGGGCAGCCCGGCCGACAAGGCTGGACTGCGCGAGGGCGACATCATCCTGTCCTTCAACGGAACCGCAATCGACGAGCTGCGCGACCTGACCCGCGCCGTGGCCGATACCAAGCCCGATGCCTCGGCAAAGGTCGTCCTTCTGCGCAAGGGCGAAGAGCTGACGAAGGATGTCAGGATCGGCGCCCTCGACAAACACGACGCCTGAGTCGTGAATGCAACCTCCGGCGCCGACCACCTTCGCCGGAGGCCAGCCCCGCCCCGCAGGGCGCGCGGCGACATGTCCCGGGGTACCGGGGAGGCCTCGGGGCATGATCTACCCGCATCTTCCCGACGGGCGGGCCCTGGGTCCGCCCGTTTCGCGTGTTGCCGGTGCGAAGCTATCGATGCGACAGCCGGTAAAGCGCCAGCGCGGTGGAGAGGAAGTTGGACGCGACGATCGCCGCGAAGGTCCCTGCCGATGCCACCGGCCACACGGCGGACAACACCCCCGCGAGCAGGATCGAGAACGCGCCGCACCCTGCGAGCCAGCCCCAGGCCGGGACCCGTCCGCGCAGGCGAAGTCCGAGCGCCAGGGCAAGTGTACCCTGCGCGGTGAAGAGCGCCGCCAGCACACCGGCGGTTGACCCCACGTGCGACGTGCCGGCGATGGCATAGTAGAATCCTGCCGCGAGGCCGCAGATCGCGACGGCAAGAAAGGCAGTGCGATTGACATTCCGGCGCGCGGTGAAGGCCACGACGATGCCGCCGGAACCCCACAGGATCAGCAGGAGGGTCAGCAAGCGCTCGACCGGAAGCCCGGTCAGAACCGGCAGAAGCATCGTGGCGATCCCCAGCGACGCGAAGGCGACAGCGGTCAGCCTCACGCGGTCGGGACTGCCAAGTTCTTTCACGGCAATTGCTGATCTTGCGAGACTGGCCATGCGCGCTCTCCTTGCTCCGGGCCGATCGGGCCTTGTGGATCCCGGTTCAGCATAGCACGCGAGCACCGATTCAATAAAACAACCCTAAAGAGAATTCAGCCAGTGATGCAATTATGCGTCTCAAGAATTCCCGTCTGAATACATGGGTTTGAGCGCCAACTTTGGGCACCGACGCTCGCGACGGCCCGATTGCCGCCACACCGTTCGCGCCCCGCGAGAAAGTGAATGACGGAACAATGGTCCGTTCAGGCGCGAATCGTCGCTTCGACTGCGCGCTTCCAGGCTGCGTATTTCGGGTCACGGTCCACCGCCTGCGACTTTGGCTCGAACGTGCGGTCAAGCGCCCATGTCGCGGCGAATCCGGCCATGTCAGGATAGATCCCGGCACGCTGGCCCGCGAGCCAGGCAACACCAAGCGCCGTCGTTTCCAGTACCTTGGGGCGGTCCACCGACGCACCTAGGATGTCGGCCAGAAACTGCATTGCCCAGTCGCTGGCGCTCATCCCGCCGTCCACCCGCAACGTTGGCGCGGCCGCCTCGTCCTGCCAGTCCGCGTGCATCGCCTCGAGCAGATCGCGTGTCTGGTATCCGACGCTTTCCAAAGCCGCCCTGGCAAGCTCGGCAGGGCCGGTGCCCCGCGTCAGTCCGAAGACAGCGCCGCGGCATTCGGCGTTCCAGTAGGGTGCGCCAAGACCCACGAAAGCCGGAACCAGGATCACCTCCTGCTCTGGATCGGCCGCTTCGGCCAGGCCCTGCGTCTCGGAGGCAGAGCCGATGATGCCGAGCCCGTCGCGCAGCCATTGCACGACCGCTCCCGCGATGAAGATCGACCCTTCGAGCGCATAGGTGGGTCGACCGTCGAACTGGTAGGCGATGGTCGTCAGCAACCGGTTTCGCGACCGAACCGCCTTCTCGCCGGTATTAAGCAGCGCGAAGCAACCGGTTCCGTATGTCGACTTCAGCATTCCCGGTTCGAAACACGCCTGCCCGAGTGTCGCCGCCTGCTGGTCGCCGGCCACCCCGAGAATGGGAATCCGCGCTCCGAAATGCGTTTCGGCCGTCTCGCCGAAGTCAGCGGCGCAATCCTTCACCTCCGGCAACATCTCGCCGGGTATGTCGAACAGTCCGCAGATCGTCGTACTCCAGCGTCCCTTGTGGATGTCGTAAAGCAGCGTGCGGCAGGCATTCGTGGCGTCGGTGACGTGGGACGCGCCGTCCGTGAGCTTCCAGATCAGGAAACTGTCCACCGTCCCGAACAGCAGTTCGCCGCGCGCCGCCCGGTCGCGCGCGCCCTCGACGTTGTCGAGGATCCACTTGAGCTTGGTTCCCGAGAAATAAGGGTCGATCAGCAGCCCCGTCCGCTCGCTGAACATCTCCTCATGTCCAGCCTCTCGCAGCTCCCGGCACTGCTCGGCCGTGCGCCGGTCCTGCCAGACGATGGCGTTGTGAACCGCCTTGCCGGTCGTTGCCTCCCAGACCACGGTCGTCTCGCGCTGGTTGGTGATGCCGATCCCTGCGATCCCGGCCGGCTCGACCTTGGCGCTTTCGATGGCCTCGCGGCAGGTTTCGAGCGTCGACCGCCAAAGGTCCTCGGGATCATGCTCGACCCAGCCACTTGCGGGGAAATGCTGCGGGAATTCCTTCTGGGCGGTGGCGACGATCTTCATCTTCGCGTCGAAAACGATGGCACGCGTCGAGGTCGTGCCCTGGTCGATGGCGAGGATATGCGTCATGTCGCCGCCCGCCCTTCATATCCCCGCATCATCCCTGCCCTCCCCTTAGATCCAACCCCCACGCCTGCATCCAGACATCGAGCTGCGCGATCTCTTCCGAGCTCATCCGCAGGCCAAGCTTGCTGCGCCGCCAGACGACATCCTCGGCCCGGCGCGCGAATTCGCGCTCCATGAGCCAGATCACCTCGCGCTCGCTCAGCGTCGCTCCGAAGGCGCGCCCCATATCGCCGATGACCGACGCGCCCGAAAGGATATCGCGGCTTTCCGTACCATAGGCCCGGACGAGCCGCCTTGCCCAGCGCGCATCGAGGAAGGGAAAGTCAGCGAGCAGACCATCGACCAGCGCATCGACGCCGCTGACTTCGAACTGCCCCCCCGGCAATGCCACGCCGGCCGTCCAGGGTCCGGAAAGACCCGGAAAATAAGGCGCGATCTTGTCCATCGCGTCTTCGGCAAGCTTTCGGTAGGTGGTGATCTTGCCCCCGAAGATGTTGAGCACCGGTGCCCCGCCGACCTCGTCGACCTTCAGCGTGTAGTCCCGCGTCGCCGCCGTCGCGCTGCTAGCGCCATCGTCATAGAGCGGCCGTACCCCGGAATAAGTCCATACGACATCCTCCTCGCCGATCGACTGCTTGAAATAGCCGTTGGCGAAGTCGATCAGGTAGCGCTTCTCCTCCGGCGTGCAGACGGGGGCCGTGTCGGGATCGTCATGCTCCGCGTCGGTGGTGCCGATCAGGGTGAAGTCGGTCTCGTAAGGGATCGTGAAGATGATCCGCCCGTCCGAACCCTGCAGGAAATAGCACTTGTCGTGACCGTAGAGCCGCGGCGTGACGATATGGCTGCCGCGCACGAGGCGCACACCCGCCGCGGAGTTGACATGCACCTTGCCGCTCAGGATCTCTCCGACCCAGGGGCCGCCGGCATTCACCAGCATCTTCGCGCTGACGGCAGAGGCGGCGCCGGTGTCGACATCGCGCAGCTCGATATGCCAGAGATCGCCCTCGCGCCGGGCGGATTCGACCTTCGTGCGCACCATGATCTTCGCGCCGCGCGCCTCAGCATCGCGGGCGTTCAGGACGACGAGACGCGAATCCTCGATCCAGCAGTCGGAATACTCGAAAGCGGTCGTGAACCGGTCCTGCAGCGGCTTCCCTTCGGGCGCGCCACGCAGATCAACCGTGCGCGTGCCCGGCAGGATCGTCCGGCCCCCGAGATGGTCGTAGAGGAAAAGGCCGCAGCGGATCATCCAGGCCGGGCGGCGCCCTTTCATCCAGGGCATGACGCTCGACAGCAGACGCGAGGCCGGCGTGTCGGTCTCGAAGCGCATGTCGGAATGATACGGCAGCACGAAGCGCATCGGCCATGAAATATGCGGCATGGCGCGCAAAAGCACCTCGCGCTCGGCAAGCGCATGCCGGACAAGACGGATCTCGAAATATTCGAGGTAGCGTAATCCGCCGTGGAACAGCTTGGTCGAGGCCGAAGAGGTCGCCGAGGCCAGATCGCCCATCTCGGCCAGCGCCACCCTCAGGCCCCGCCCGGCGGCATCGCGTGCGATGCCGCAGCCATTGACCCCGCCGCCGATCACGAAGAGGTCGTAACTATCTGGCGCCGAAGAAGAATGCGGCACCTGGGCCTCTCCCTGAATGGCTCGCGGCACAGACATTCCTAAGGGCTGTTCCCCGGAATCGCAAGCGTACCCATGCAGCCGGGCCCCGCCCTCGGAAGGTCGCGATGCGCTCGGCCACCCGGAAGATCGCGACCGTGTCTATGGCCTATGCGGGCGGCAGGCGATACCATGCCCCGTGCGCCCCGGACGCGGCGGCAAAGGTGCGGACCGCAATCCCGGCGGTGGCCGCAATGCCGACGGCTAGCAACGGCTGCCCGGCCCTCACGCCGAGGCTGAAGAAAGGCAGCGCCGCGCTGACCGGTTCCTGCGGCAGGCCGGTGCCGCCGAGCGCCCAATGAAACCACCGCGCCCGCGTTTGAGCGCCCTTGCGGTCTGGAAGCTGCGGTTCACCACTCAAACCCAACCGGAAGATTCCGGATCGAACCGGCCCTGACCGCGATGGAGGGTCATCTCGAGCCCACCGCCGCACCCCGGCGCAAGCGCGACGCGCGCCATTCGATCCTCATGTCGCAGCCTCAGTGGTCTGCGTGTCTCCGATGAATGTCTCGATCGTCCGAAGCGCTCCGTCGAGCGCCTTTCCCTCCTCATCGCCAAGCGCCGCCTCCCGCAGGCGCGCGACCCAGGGTGCGGCGTCCTCACGACCCGCCAGCCGGTCCGCGCCCGCCATCACGCGGTCGAATTTCGTCAGGCCCCGTGCATGGGTGTCCGAATATCCCTTGATCAGGCGGCGGCACCGCAGGATCTCCACCGCAAGATCGTAGTCTTCGTCGATCCGGGCCAGCGCGCGGGCGAGCCACGCTTCCAGATGCGCCTTTTCCTGTGCGTGGCGGTAGGTCCTGCGCCGCCACCCCCTCAGACCGGCGAGAACATAAAGCGACAGAAACCCGCCCAGGCCGTCCGTCCTGATCCGCCTTCCCTTGTTGAAGAGGCGGTCGACCAGCCGCATCGCCCTGTCGGAGCCAGCGACACGGGCACCCAGGCCGGCGGGAAGCAGCCCTGCGATTTCTTCGGCGCGCGGATGCATGAATTCCGTAAGCTGCATCAGCATGCCATCCGCTGCGCCCATCTCGCTGCGGATGCGCCTGAACCGCTCGCCTTCCGTTTTCAGCCCCGCGACGCGGATGACATCGTCATAGGCCATCGCGTTGGCCAGATACTTTGCCGCCTCGCGGGTGAACCGATGGCCTTGCGCTGCGCTGTCGCGCTTGCCCAGACCGTCCAGACGGTCAAGGTATTCGCGTCCGTAGGCCAGATCCTGAAAGCCGACCACCTTGCGCAGACCGGCAAGGGCCATGTCGCGGACCGGCTCGGGAAGATCGGATGCCCGCCGGGCGAGGGCGGCCCAGTCGTCCCGTCCGGGGCCTTCCGGTTCTCGGGCCGGTGTGGCCTCGCCGGTCGGTGCCGATTGCGCCCGTGGCTCCTGCGCCGCCGCGAAGCCCGCGGCGAAGGCCGCGAGCGAAGCCTGCGTTCCGCGCCCGCCGCGCCGGATCGCCGCCTCGAATGCGACGCGCGGGAAGGGCAGCGCGCCCGACCCCGCGAGCGCGCCGAAGAGCGATGCCGAAATCACCGAGCCCTGCGCAACCGCGAGACGCTCCATGTCGCCGAGAACCACCCGCCGGGCGGCGATATCGGCGGCGGCCCTGACCTCTTCCGCCGTCGCGATCCCGTCGCCCGGCACGGATTTTTCCGATACCGCAAGGGCTCGGTGGGTCGAGGCGATCACGGTGGTTCGATCCGGCGTGACGAAACCCCGCAGGATTGCCCTGCCCGCCTCCATCAGCTCGGCCGCGATCAGGATGTCGACATCGCCCGCCGAGGGGGCAAGCGCGAAAACCGGCGTTGCCCCGGCGGCGGCGGGCACCATCTCGACATAATAGATCGTCGACCCCGTGCGCTGCGCGACACCCGCGACGCTGGTCGTCTGGCAGGCGTAGCCCTGATCGCGCGCGAGGCTCTCGATCCAGCCGGACAACACCCCGCCCCCCTGCCCGCCCACGGCCATGACGGCAAGCTTGATGATGCCATCGGACTTCTCGCGCGGCGGACGCGGTGACAGCGTCGGAGCGGCCCCATTCATGCGCCCGCCTCCGGAAAGCTCAGTTGCCGCCGGGCGCGCCGCCGGATCAACCTGTCGATGACGCGCGCGCGTATCCCTTCCCGCCATCGCTCGACGCGGCCGGGATTGTGGACGACGTCGGCGCGGTAGAACGACGGACAGAGCACCGCGGCATCGGCGACCTCACCGCAGTTTCCGCAGCCCACGCAGGTCTGGTCGATCGTTGCCACGGGATCGTCGCGCAACGGATCGTCCAGACGCTTCAGCGACAGCGACGGGCAGCCCGACAGACGCATGCAGGCGTGATCGCCCGTACAGACCGCGGCGTCGACGCCGAAGCGCGGAGCCTCGACCCTTCGACCTTCCTTCATGGCCTTCGCGCGCGCCGGGCGTTCGCGGCGCTGGCGATTCAGCATGCATTCGCTGGAGGCCACAATGACCTTGGGCCCCGTGTAGTCCGTCGTCAGCGCCTCGCGCAGCACCGCAGCCATTCGCGGAACGTCATAGGTCCGGTCGATCTGGCGCACCCATTTGACGCCGATGCCCTTCACCGCCTCCGATATCGGATGGTTCGTCGCCTTCGTCTCGTTGCGCGCGCGACTCGACAGGACATCCTGGCCGCCGGTGGCCGCGGAATAGAAGTTGTCCACGATCAGCGCTACGCTGTCGGCCTTGTTGAAGACCATGTTGCCGATGGAGGACGAAAGCCCGTTGTGCCAGAAGCCCCCGTCTCCGAGGATCGAGATCGCGCGCTTCTCGCCGCCCCCGTCGAAGGCCGCGTTCGACGCCGGGCCAAGTCCGTAGCCCATGGTCTGCCCGCCGATCTCGAAGGGCGGCAGGGATCCGAAGAGATGACAGCCGATATCGCCGCTGATCTGGTGCTGGCCGAGCTCCTTCTGGACCAGCTTCATGGCGGCGAAGATGGGCCGCTCGGGGCAGCCGGTGCAGAATCCGGGCGGGCGCATCGGCACCGTCTTCGACAGGTCCGGAATTTGGGGCGCCTCGGCATTGGGCGCACGCACCCGGTCGGGAAGCAGGTCCGGCGCATGGCTGCCGAGGAAATCCGCGATGCCGTCAAGCAGGACCTGTCCGGTATACTCTCCTGCCATCGGCAGCATGCCCTTGCCGCAAAGCGTGACGCTGCTGCCGGCCCGGTAAAGCATCGCGGCCATCTGCTGCTCGATGAATTCCGGCTGGCCTTCCTCGACCACGAGGACCGATTTCATGCCGGCGACGAAATCCAGGAACTCGTCGCGCACCAGCGGATAGGTGACGTTCAGGCAGTAGATCGGAACGTCGGTCTTCCCGTAGAGATCCGCGAGCCCCAGCCGCTGCAAGGCGCGGATGACCCCATTGTACATGCCCCCCTGGCAAACAATCCCCACCGGTCCCTCCCGCGGGCCGAAGAATTCGTTCAGCCCCCGTTCTCGTATGAACGTCTCGGCCGCGGGCCAGCGGCGGTTCACCTTGTCCTGTTCGTGCTGGTAGCTCATCGGCGGCAGCACGACGCGCGAGAAGTCCTTGCGCGGCTGCGCCAGCGCCTCCCGCACCGTGAGGTCGGGGCGCCGGTTGTCGCGCGTTTCGAACTGCCCGGTCACATGACAGGACCGGATGCGCACCATCAGCATCACCGGCGTGCCCGAAGCCTCGCTCAGCTCGAACCCGTCGCCGACGGCCTTGACGATCGACGGCAGGTTCGGGCGCGGGTCCAGCAACCAGAACTGGGACTTCATCGCGAAGGCATGGCTGCGCTCCTGCATGATGGAACTGCCCTCGCCATAGTCCTCGCCCACGATCACCAGAGCCCCGCCCGTGACGCCCGACGAGGACAGGTTCGCCAGAGCGTCGGAGGCGACATTCACGCCAACCGCACCCTTGAAGGTCACGGCCCCGCGGATCGGGTAGTGCACGCTCGCGGCGAGCATCGCGGCCGCGGCGGCTTCGGAGGCGTTGGCCTCGAACCGGACCCCGAGTTCGCCCAGCAGGTCCTCGGCATCGGCCAGCACATCCATCAGATGGCTGATCGGCGCGCCCTGGTAGCCCCCGACATAACCCACGCCATTCTCGAGCAATGCCTTGGTAATGGCGAGGATCCCCTCGCCCGTGAACGTTTCGCCCGCGCCCTTGCGCAGGTCCTCGACCTCTGCCTTGAAGGATCTTTCGGCCATCAGGCCGCCCGCTCTTCGGAACGATTTTCAGAAGTCATGGACCCTCACGTTTCTCAGTATCTTCTGGAGCGTCGCGACGAAGGCGCGGCTTTCCTCCGCGTCGATGTCCCGGAACATGTTGCGGTAGGATTGCGCCATGTGCGGCCAGAGCCGGATGTAGTCCTCGCGCCCCGCGTCGGTCAGGTAGAGCCGCGCCGCGCGGCTGTCCGAGGGATCGGCCTCGCGCCGGACCTTGCCGTCGCGCACCAGCTTCTCGAGCGCGCGCGAGAGCGTCGACTGTTCGACCACGGCATATACCGAAAGCTCGCGGATCAGGATGCCGTCCATCACCGAGAGCACGGCCAGGGCGCGCATCTGCGGCGTGGTCAGTCCCAGTTCGGCCAGTTCCGCCCGAAGCGCGGCATTGTAGCGCCCCATGATCCGGTTCATCAGATAGGGCGCGTAGTTCTCGAGACCGATCTCGCCCAGGCGCGGCAAGGCACCGGGTTGCGTATCGTCCTGATCGGCCTCGATCTTCATCGCACCAGCCTCACGCGCCTGCCATCAGCGCCAGAGCCCGGATCGGACTTCCGGTGCCGCGCTCGATCTTCAGCGGCGCCGCGATCAGGATGGCGCCCTTCGGCGGCAGGCGATCGAGATTGGCGAGGCTTGCAAGGCCGAAGCAGTTGTCACGGTGCAGAAGGTTATGCGCCGGAAACGGCGGATCCATTGCGCCCGCCTGTCCGGCATCGGTCCCGATGCACTGGGTGCCCCAGCCGACGATACCCTTCGACAGAAGATACTCGATGCAGTCGGGCGTGGGGCCCGGGCTGTGCGGGCCGGTCTCGTCCGCGTTCAGGAAGGCCGCCTCGTCCCCCGAGCGCCTGTCCCAGTCGGTGCGCATGACGACCCATTCGCCCTTGCCGATGTCGCCGTGCTCGGCCTCCCAATCCTTCACCATCTCGGCCGTGAGCAGGAAATCAGGGTCTTCCGCGCTCTGCTTCGAGCAGTCGATGACGTTCACCGGCGCGACCAGCCGGTTCACGTCCAGCGAGTCGGTATAGCCGTCCGGATGATCCCGCCCCGTGATCCAGTGATGGGGCGCGTCGAAATGCGTCCCGGAATGCTCGCCCAGCTTGAGCCAGTTCCACGCAAAGAAGGGTCCGTCGGCATCGTATTCGCTGATCTTGTGGATCTCGACCCGCGGCGTGTTCTTCGCGAAATCCTCGGGCAGGCTGAGGATCGGGGTCGACGGGCCAAGCACGCCCGAACAGTCCACGACCTCGATACCGCCCGATCCCAGTAGCGCGCCGAGTTCCTTCAGCAGATCTTGGGTCATTTCCTTCCTCCTGTTCCAATGATGTCCGGCACCGTGGCGAGAGCCCGGGCCGGCCTTGCCGTGTCGTGCTTGCCCGTCGCACCCGCGTGTCGCCCCCCGGTCGGGATCGCCCTGACGATGGAATGCGCGCGCCGGGCGAGATTGTGCACATGGTTCTTCACGGCATCTTCGCTCCGTCGCGGCGGTAGGGCAATTCGGGTGTCCGTTCGGGCAGAAGTCCCGACCTGAATCGCTGCAGCACCACCTGCAGAAGGAGACCCACCAGAAGCATCCGGATGTAGGAAGATCTTGTCATCCACTCCGGCGGCAGGCGGTTGGCGAAGATCTCTGTCACCGACCAGAGAAACCAGATCGCCACGCCGCCGAGGATGGCGCCCCGGTTGTTGCCCGACCCGCCCGCCATCAGCATCACCCAGACGAGGAAGGTGACGAGCAGAGGTTCGGTGGCCGACGGCGAGAGGAACTTGAAGTAATGCGCCGAGAGCGCGCCACCGAGCCCCATGATCGCGGCTCCGATGGCGAAGGCCTGGCGGCGGAAATGCTCGACGTCCTTGCCTGCCGCGCGCGCCGAGGCCTCGTTGTCCCGGATCGCCCGCATCGCCCTGCCCCAGGGACTGAGGTGAAGGCGCTGGCAGAGGATGTAGACCCCGAGCACGATGGCCCAGACAACCGCAAGGTAGACGAAATCGGCGCTGCGGCCCTGAAAGCTGCCGGCGAAGGGGCGCGGTATGCCCGCGATGCCGAGACTGCCGTTGGTGAGCCACTCTTCGTTGACGATGATCAGCCGCAGGATCTCGGCGATACCGATCGACGCCATGGCGAGGTAGTCGCTTTTCAGCCGCACGCAGATACGCGCCACGGCCCAGCCCAGGATGCCCGTGATCAGGGCAGCCGCAGCGAGACCAAGCGGCACCGGCAGTCCGAAACCGCCCAGATGCCTGTCGGTCGCCGCCGTCGTCGCGATGGCCGAGACATATGCCCCGACCGCGAAGAAGCCCGCGATCCCGGCATTGAACAGACCGCCCATGCCCCACTGGACGTTCAGACCCAGGCACAGGATCGCATATATGCCCCCCGCGATGAGGATGCTCACGCCGTAGTAGGCCAGACCCGCGAGTTCCATTAGAGAAGCCTCCCCCGGAACAGGCCTTGGGGGCGGAAGATCAGCAGGCCCACCATGATCGCGAAGGCCACGCCCGACTTGTAGGACGGCGCGATGAAGGGGTCGCTGCCGAGCCAGGGATAGGTTGCGACCTCCTCGGCCACACCGATGATCAGACCCCCCGCAATGGCCCCCAGCGGCTTGCCGATGCCACCAAGGATCGCGGCGGCGAACATCGAGAGCAGAAGGTTCCAGCCGAGGTTCGGATGCATGCTGGTGTCCATGCCCGCGAAAACCCCCGCCGTCGCTGCCAGCGACGCGCCGATGATCCAGGTCCAGCGCACGACCTTCTCGACATCAAGACCCGCGACGGCCGCGAGATCGGGCTCGTCGGAGACTGCGCGCATCGACCGGCCGGTCTGCGAGCGGCTGAGGAAAAGATGCAGGGCGATGGCGATGACGAGCGTAATCGCGATGACCTGCGCATGCAGCGTCGCGATGCGGAAGGTATCGAAAATGACCAGCGGCGCACGGACACCGGACTGGAACACCTGGTTGCCCGAGCTCCAGAAGATCTGGATCAGCGCCCGGAAGATCAGGGCGACACCGAATGAGGAGATCACGGTGTAAATCGTCGGCAGATCCCGCAGGGGACGGTAGAAGACACGGTCCACGACCAGAGCTGCCGCAACGGAAAGGGCGATGCCCGCGGGCAGGAGCAGGAGCGGGTGAACCGGCAAGAGCCAGACTGCCGTCAGCACACCGTATCCGCCGAGGGTCATCAGGTCGCCATGGGCGAAATGGGCGAACCGCAGGATCCCGAAAAGCATCGAGATGCCCACCGCACCCAGCGCGTAGATGCTCCCGATCGTGAGGCCGGGAACAAGATAGAGGTTCACGAACAGCACAAGGTCATTCATGCCGCCCCGCCTCCGAGGAAGGACCGCCGGACGTCCTCGTTGCCAAGAAGCGCCGCGCCCGTGTCGGACACGAAGTTCCGTCCCCCCACCAGTACGTGCCCCCGGTCGGCGATGTGAAGGGCCTGGCGCGCATTCTGCTCCACCATCAGGATCGTCACCCCGCTGTCGCGGATGTCGAGCAGGAGGTCGAAGATCTTTTCGAGATAGGCAGGCGAGAGCCCCGCCGTCGGCTCGTCCAGCAGCAACAGCCTCGGCGCGCTCATCAGGGCGCGGCCCATGGCCACCATCTGGCGCTGCCCGCCCGACAGCTCTCCTGCCGGCTGGCGCAACTTGGCCGCAAGATCGGGGAAAAGCGACAGGACCCGGTCACGCAGAGCGGCCTTGTCCGGCGGTGGTGCCGCATAGGTCCCGACATCGAGGTTCTCGGCCACGGTCAGGGTGGCGAAGACGTTGCGCGTCTGCGGCACGCAGGCAATGCCCGCCGGAACCAGATCGGACGTCTTCATGCCGCAGATGCTTTGCCCGGCAAGGCGGATCTCGCCCGAAAGCCGCCGGGTCAGGGCAAAGACGGTCTTCAGGAGCGTGGACTTGCCTGCGCCGTTGGGACCGAGGATCACCGATATCTCGCGTTCCTCCACGTCGAGGGCGATATTCTCGATCACGGGAATATCACCGTAGCCCGCCGCGACCCCGCGCAGTTCCAGAAGTGCCGTCACGGTGCCGTCTCGTATTTCCCGCCGCCGAAATAGGCCTCGATCACCCTGTCGTCCGCAGCCACCTCGGCGACCGGGCCGCGCATCAGAACCTCACCCTGCACCAGCACGATTGCTTCGTCGCAGAGGCTTCTCACATGGCCGAGATCGTGCTCGATCAGGCAGAAGGTCAGGCCCTGCCGCGTGTTCAGCATCCGGATCTTGTCGGCGATCTTCGCAAGCAGCGTCCGGTTGATGCCCGCGCCGATTTCGTCGAGAAGCACCACCCGCGGCTTGCGCATCAATGCCCGGCCGAGCTCGAGCAGCTTCTTCTGACCGCCGGAAAGGTTGCCTGCCGCCTGGGTCTCGACATGGGCGATCTCGAGCAGATCCATGATCTCGCAGGCCGCGTCGAAGGCGTCGCGCTCTTCCCGGGCGTAGCGCCCGCGCCGGAAGATGACGTTGAACACGTTCTCGCCCTGCGGCATCGCCGCCGCCGCCATCAGATTTTCGAGCACCGTCAGATGCCGGAATTCCTGCGGCAACTGGAATGTCCGGGCGAGCCCCATCTGCGCGCGCCGGTGCGGCGGCAGCAGCGTGATGTCCTGCCCGTCCAGTAGGATGCGCCCAGAGTCCAGCGCAACATGGCCCGCGATGGCGTTGAACATCGTCGTCTTGCCGGCCCCGTTCGGACCGATAAGGCCGGTGATGCGCCCGGCGGGAATGTCGAGACTGACATTCCTGACCGCCTGCAACCCGCCGAAACTGATGCTGGCTCGGTCGACCTCTATCATTTCAGGGCTCCAGGGCGGCGGCGGACGGCGCACCGATCGGTGCACCGCCGCGGCCTGTCTTCATTCGACGATGGAAAGGCGCTTGTAGCCGTCGCCATCGACCACGAACTTCCCGATCACGCCGGCCACGTCGCCATGCGCGTCGAAATCATAGGTGCCTCCGGCCCCGTCATAGTCGATGTCCTTGCCCTCGGCGATCAGCGACACGGCCTTTTCCCATTCGCCCGGACCGACTTTTTCTCCGGGCGCCGAGGCCACGTCGCGCAGTGCCTGGGCCATCGCCGCGCGGTCGGTAGAGCCGGCTTTCGCCACCGCGAGCAGGGACAGGAAGGTGGCGTCATAGGTCTGGTCGACGAATGGCTTGTCCGCCCCCTCGCCGAACGCGGCATTGAACTGTTCGTGCAGTCTTTGCTGCGCCGGATTGTCCTCGGGCGAGGTCGGCGACGAGAAGAAGGACGTCGCCAGCGCCTCTGACCCCACGTCCTTGATCAGCGCCTCGTCGCGCAGACCGTCCGTGCCGACGAAGCGCGTGAAGAGCCCGCCCTCGATGGACTGCCGCACGATCTTGGCGCCGCTGTCACCGGCATAGGCGATCACCACGAGCGCGTCGCCCCCCGCCTGGCTCAGCGTCGCCAGCTCGGACCGGTAGCTGTCCTTCTTCTCTTCGTGCTTGACCTCGGCCGTGATCTCTCCTCCGGCTGCCTTGAAGGCCTCGACGAAGGTCGTGCCGATCCCGACGCCGTAGTCGTTGTTCACATAGGTGACTGCGACCTTGTCAATCCCTTCCGCCAGCACCATCCGGGCCAGTACCTCTCCCTGATAGTTGTCGGAGGGGACGATGCGATAGACCAGGTCGTTGTCCTGCATGTCCGTCATCGCGGGCGAGGTCGCCGTCGGCGAGATCTGGACGACACCCGCGGGGATCGCCGCCGCCTCTGCCGCGGCGATGGTGGTGCTGGACATGAGCGCTCCCATGATGATCGGAACGTTTTCGACGTTGATCAGCTTGCCCGCCGCATCGACGGCGCCCTGCGCCGAGCCGGTGGTGTCGCCGAAGACCGCGACCGCCTCGCCTCCCAGCAGGCCGCCCTGTTCGTTGACCTGCCTGAAGGCGAGGTTGGCCGCATCCTGAAGCGGCGGAATGAAGCTTGCGATCGGGCCGGTGACATCCATCAGGATGCCGATCTTGGTATCGGCCTGCGCGCCCTGGACGGCGCAGATTGCCGCAGACGCGGCCAGAAGGCTGGTAAGGCGTTTCATCCGTTTCTCCCTGTTGCGCGCGTCGGGTCTGTCCCCGACACGTCGGTCCGGCGGATGTCGCGCCCCGCCGTTGGTGCCACGCTAGGTCAGGCTATATGCAGATACAAATGAAACAATCGGACAGCGTCGCACGTTTATAGATTTTTCGCCCTTCCGGTCGAAATTTGCATGCATATGCACATATAATGGACACGCCGCGGCCTCACGCAGGAACACCCGCGGCCGACTCCAGGGTCTGGCGCGCGATCACAAGCTCTTCGTCGGTAGGGATGACCATCACGCGCACGGGCGCATCCTCGCACGATATCACCGTGGCATTTGCGGCGTTGCGCCCGGGATCGACGGAAAGCCCTAGCCAGCCCATTCCCTGCGCCACGCGCGCCCTCACAAGGCGCGAGTTCTCGCCGATGCCGCCGCAGAAGACGAACGCGTCAATACCTCCGAGCGCGGCCGCGATGCCGCCCGTTTCGCACTGGATGCGGCTGATGAAATAGTCGATGGCCTCGCCCGCCTCGGGTACATCGCAGGCTTCGAGCGTGCGCATGTCGTTGGAGACGCCCGAAAGACCCAGAAGGCCGGACCGGCGGTAGAGCAGATCGGATATCGCCGCCGCATCCATGCCTTCCTGTTCCATGAGGTAGAGCAGCACTCCGGGGTCGAGCTGTCCGCAGCGGGTTCCCATGGGCAACCCGTCGAGCGCCGAGAACCCCATGGTCGACGTGATCGAGCGTCCCGCCCTCAGGCCGCACATCGACGCGCCGTTGCCCAGATGGGCGACGATCACGCGTCCGTCTGCCACATCCGGCGCAACGAAGCGCAGGGCGCCGGCGATGTAGTCGTAGGACAGTCCGTGAAAGCCGTAGCGCCGCACTCCGCGCTCGTAGAACCCACGCGGCAGCGCGAAGGTGTCCTGCACGAAGGGGTGGTCGCGGTGAAAGGCGGTATCGAAGCAGGCAACCTGCCGCGCCAGCGGGAATGCCTTCATCGCGGCGCGTATGCCCGAGAGATTGTGCGGCTGATGCAGCGGCGCGAAGGCGGCAAGCCCCTCGATTTCCTCGATCACCGCCGCGTCGATCAGCGCCGGCGCAGCGAACCGATGCCCCCCGTGCACGACCCGGTGGCCCACCGCGGTGACACTGCGGTCGCCAAACAGGCTGTCGAGCACACGCAGCACGGTCGCAAGGGCCGCTTCGTGATCGGAGTAGTCCTTTGCAATCGCATCGGGCAATCCGATCTCCGCGCCCTCCGCGTTGCGGATCCGGAGGCTGCCCTCGCCGCCGATGCTGTCCACCAGACCCGTGGCGAGAAGCGTCAGCTCCTGCGTGTAGATGCCGATCTTGAGCGAGGAGGACCCCGCGTTGAGCGTCAGGATCGTATCGCCAGTCATGTCGTTGATCTTGTCCTTGTTCCCTGTCCGCCACCCGACCCTGCGGGCTCTGGCCGCGCCACCGGGGACGCCTGAGCATCCCGCGTCCGCGCGTGATGAAGCGCCGCGACGGCACAGGATGCAAGCCGCGACATCGCGCTGTCGGCGCGCGAGTTCAGTATCACCGGAACTTTCGCGCCAAGAACCACGCCCGCGCCCTCGGCATGGCTGATGTAGGAAAACTGCTTGGCCAGCATGTTGCCCGCGTCGATGCCCGGCGCCACGAGAACCTCGGCACGGCCGGCGACCGGAGAGCGCAGGCCCTTCGTGCGCGCCGCCGCGAGGTCGACGGCATTGTCCATCGCCAGAGGGCCATCCACGAAACCCCCGGTGATCTGACCGCGCTCGGCCATCTTCGACAGCAGCGCGGCGTCGATGGAAGACGCAATGGCGGGATTCACCGTCTCGACCGCCGAGAGGACCCCGACCCGCGGCTCCGAGATCCCGATCGAGCGCGCGAGGTCGATGGCGTTCTGCACGATATCCACCTTCGCCTCGAGATCCGGAGCGATGTTGATCGCCGCATCCGTGACGAGGATCGGGTGGTCGATCCCGGGCACGTCCATGACGAATACATGGGTGAACCTTCGTCCGGCCCGCAGGCCGTCGACCCTGTCGAGCATCGGACGCAGCAGTTCGTCCGTGTGCAGATGCCCCTTCATCACCGCCGCTGCCGCGCCCGCGTTCACCATTTGGCAGGCCTTCAGCGCCGCCTCTGCGTGGGTGGCGACATCGACGAGCCGGAAGTTGTCGATCCGCAGCCCGCCGGCGGCCGCTGCCGTCAGGATCCGCGTACGATCGCCGATCAGGATCGGCTCGATGATGCCCTCCCGCGCCGCCATGACCGCACCGCCCAGGGCGTTCACCTCTTCCGGCGCCACGACAGCGGTCACCAATGCGGGCAGCGGTCTGGCGCGCGCGAGCAAAGCCTCGAAATGCCGGTGCCGCTGCACGACAAGACCCGGCAGGTCCAGGTTTTCGAAGACACGTTTTCGTTTCGGCGCGGCCACCCGCGCACTTCCCGACAGTATCAGCGCACCGTCGCCAAGGCGGCGCACCTCGGTCAGAAGCGTCACGATTCCGGAAGGGTCGATGTCCGTCACTTCGACCGATGTCGACAACTCGTCCCCATCCATTGCCGGTTCATGGAACTCGAGCGTCTGGCCACGATAGAGCGTTCCCGGCCCCGGAAGCCGCATGCCGATCACGGCAGAAACCAGCGAAGCGAGGAACATGCCCGGCGCGACGGATTCGACCTTTCCGTCGCCGTCGCCATCCTCGTTCGGAAGATGCATCGGGTTATGGTTCCCCGAGACATTGGCGAAGACATAGAGATCGTCGGCAGACACCACCCGGACAATCTCGGCCCTGTCACCGACCCTGAGATCGGTAAGCGGCCGGTTCTCGACCCTCACCGCGCGGCCTTCCTGGCGAGCATGGGGATCCGCCACATCCAGAGACTGGCAGCGCGCCAGCTGTCCGGCACCGCGATGCCCGCACCAACAGCTGCCCGGATGCATCCCGCACAGTTCCCCAGAAACGACATACCGGCCCCCGCCCACGATGCACGCGATCCAACGCCTGCCGTTGGGTCATGGCCCAGTTTGACAATTCCGCGGTCCGGCACAAGGGCAGGTATGAACATCCGTGGTCAGAGCGCGGCAGGACGCAGCCGCGGGAGTGCGCGAACCGGCCCCGATAACTTGCAGTATCCTGCCAGCTGCGCCCTGTGCGGAAGTCGCCGGCGAGTAAAGTTGCCACCGTTGCGCGGGCGGATCATGGGGGCACGGTCCGCCCGACGCGTCGGAAACCTCAGGAGAACCAGCCTTTTACCCGGCTCCAGACGGACTGCTCTTCCTCGATCTCGACGGATGTGCCGGCCACGGCATCGACACCCTTCAATTCCGGCATCGGCTCGCTTTCCAGCTGCGCCTCCTCGGTTCGCAGGGCCGCCCTCGCGACGGTTTCGGGGGTGATCTCATCGAAACTGCCGACCTTGGCAAGCGTCGCCGGCCCCGCCATGCCATCGGCCTTCAACCCGTGCTTTTCCTGGAACTCCTTCACCGCCTGCGCCGTGCCCGGGCCGAACCTGCCGTCGGCATCGACACCCAGCGCCTCCTGCAGCTTTCTGACTTCCTCGCCCCGCGTCCCTGTCCGCAACAGCACGAGCTCGTGCAGCCCCATCTCCGCGAAAGTGTCCGGTCCGGCCAGGCCATCCTCCACCAGCCCCTTCGACTTCTGAAACTCCTTCACCGCACGTTCCGTCGCAGCGCCGTAGAGTCCATCGGCGTCGACTCCGAGCTTCTCCTGCAGGCGTTTGACCGGGGCGCCACTCATGCCCTTCTTCAGGATCGACATTCCATACCTTCCTTTCCGGTTAAGGAGGGCACCGGCGATCTGCATCACGCGTTAATCGCTGTGTCGCCTGGCCCCGGACGTAGATCTAGGCCGCCCTCCGTCCCGCTCAACCTTGCATTGTCAGCGTTAACGAATTCTTCACTCATCTCTTTCATTCGTTAATCGGCCCACAACACAGTTCCAGCAAGGCGCCCGACCGATGACGACGTATACTCCCGGTTGGTTTGACCTTTCCGCCGAGAAATATGCCGATCTGGGCGCCATGCTCTATCTGTCGGCACTGACGGCGACGCACCGGCACCGGACGCTGGCGCAATCTGTCCATTGCTTCGAGACGCCGCTGCGGCTCGGCCAGTACAACATCTTTCGCCAGAACGGCTATCCGCGCGGCTTCGTGACCTTCGGCGGGCTCAGCCCCGAGGTGGAATACGGGCTTGCCATAGAGGGAAGGCACCTCGAGGACAGCGACTTCACCAGCGGTCCGTCGTTCTGGATACTCGATCTCGTTGCGCCTTTCGGTCAGGTCCGCCAGATCACCGAAATGCTGCGGCAAGAGATACCCCATCCGCGTGTCAGGACGAACCGCATGGACAGCGATCTGGCGACGCCGAGGGTCGTGGAATGGACACGGGACGACGCGGGGGAGGTGCACATGCGGCTCTACCGGCGCGATGCCTTCGTGCAGCAACTTGTCGAGGAGGGTCTTCCCATTGGTCACGCCGGCACCGCCTAACGGCATCCGCATCGACATCACCGGGGACGTCACGGGCTACGGAACCGAGACGGCGCCCCAGACCGCAACGGGCGATCTCGACGCAACGGTCGTGCTGCAGAACAAGAACTGGACCTTCGTCGGGGCGGAATGGACGATTTCGGACGCTCCCGAACTCGGGGTGGCCACGATAGACAGCACAGGCCAATGGACCTACACGATCGACCCGGCGGAATTCGCCGCGCTCGACCCGGGTGATTGCGTTTTCGATGTCTTCGACGTCCAGATAACGGTCTATGCCCGCAATCCCGGCGGCCATCTTCGGTTCGAGACCGAAACCCAGCGTGTCCATGTCGGCATCAAGGTGCCCTGTTTCGTGGCCGGAACCCTGATACTCGCGGCAAGGGGTCCGGTGGCGGTGGAGAACCTGCTGGTCGGCGACCTTGTGGCTACGCGCGACCACGGGCTGCAACCTGTCCGCCGCATAGACCGGTCCCATCTCGCTCCCGAGAGACTCGAGGGCGCCCCCGAACTCCTGCCGGTGCGCATCTCGCGCGGAGCGCTCGGGCCGGACGTGCCGAGGCGCGATCTTCTGGTCTCGCAGCAGCACCGGATCATGCTCGGCGGGGCGCGGGTCGAACTTCTGTTCGGGGCGCGGGAGGTGCTGGTCGCGGCGAAATCGCTGTGTCATCTTCCCGGAATCGCAATCGTCGAACCCGGGGACGGCATCGATTACCTGCATGTGCTTCTCGACCGGCACGAGATACTCGATGCCGAGGGCGCGCCCGCCGAAAGCCTGTTTCTTGGGGAAGAGACGCTCCACGCCATGTCGCCCGAGGGTCTGCAGGAGCTGGCCGCGATCTTCGGGCCGGATGAAACGGGGACCGGGCCCGCCTTTGCGCCGGCGGCAAGGCCCATCCTGCGCGACCGCGAGGCCCTCGCCCTGACCTGACCGGACCGACGGCGCGCCTAGGCCTGCCGCGTGGCGAGATGTTCGAAGAGCCGCGCAACGGCTTCCGCGCCGGGGTCCTTGTGACCGGAAAGCCGATCCTGTGCCACATAGCTGGCCCGTCCCGCCTTCGCCCGGGTGATCCCGGCGGTCGCATCGGCACCCGCGCGTGCGGCAATGGCCGCTGCATCGAACCCCTCCGGGAGGGCGTCGAGCGCAGGGTCGAGGGCGTCGATCAATGTGCGGTCGCCCGGACGGGCACCCCCCACCTGCTGGATCCGGTCGAGCCCGACCCTCAGCGCCTGGAAGGTTTCCGAGCCGCTGGCACAAGCTTCTCCCGCGGCGGCGAAGAAGATCGCCAGCAGCACACCGGACGATCCGCCCATCGTCTGGCCGAGTTCCTGCGCGATCGCACGGCAGAGCGCGGCGCGGTCCGCCAGCGGCAGCCGGTCGAGCGCGCCGATCAGCGCGCGGCAGGCAGTGGAGACAGTGCTGCCGGTGTCCCCGTCGCCCGACTTCGCGTCCAGCGCGTTCAGATCGGCCTCTGCCGCGATCAGCGCCCGGCAGCAGTCCTCGATCAAGCTGCGCCGCCCGTCATGCGCCGAGGGCACGGGCCGGGACGGCGTCAGCCCTTCCGGCAGGGGCAGCACGGCGACCTGTTGCGGCGAAGCACAGCCCGGCCAGGCCGGCGGCGCGACGGGCGATGTCAGCGCGGTCTCGTCGGCCGCGCTCAGCGGCATGAGCGACACCGAGAAACCCTGCATGTCGAGCGAGGTCATCAGGGGCGCGGGCCCGACGATCCAGCGAAGGTGCGCGCCGATGGACGAACGGAGCAGCTCGCCGGCCAGAACCGCCATCTCGAGCGGCGTGACGCCGCCCAGGTTGTTCAGCAAGGCCACATGCGGACCAGGTCCGATGGTCGGCAGAAGCCGATCCGCGACCATCTCCATGGCCGCGCGCGCGTTGCTGAACGCGACCTGCTCGACTCCGGGTTCACCGTGGATGCCGAGGCCCAGTTCCGCCTGGCCCGCGGGGATCCGATCCTCCCGGGGCGATCCGGGCACCGTGCAGGTATCCAGCGACATGCCGATCGTGACCACCTCGCGGATCACCCTTTCCGCCGCGATGCGCACCGTCTCGAGATCGGCGCCCCGCTCGGCCAGGGCTCCGGCGATCTTGTGCACGAAAAGCGTGCCCGCCAAACCGCGCGCCTGCGGCAGGTCCGGCAGGGCCACATCGTCGTCCACCACCACCATGTCGACCCTGCGCCCCAGGCCGCGCGCCCGCTCGGCCGCGAGTCCGAAGTTCAGCCGGTCGCCGGTATAGTTCTTGACGATCAGCAGGCAGCCCGCCTCGCGCGTCACGGCAAGGATACCCGCAAGCACGGCCTCGACAGAGGGAGAGGCGAACACGTCGCCGCAGACCGCCGCCGTCAGCATCCCCTGCCCGACGAAGCCGGCATGCGAGGGCTCGTGTCCCGCGCCCCCGCCCGAGACAAGGGCCACCTTCGACCGGTCCCAGTCGGTACGCAGCACCACCCTGACATGCGGGTATCCGTCGAGCCTGCCGAGGCGGCCGCCCGACGTGCGAAGCATCCCGTCGATCGCATCGTTGACGAGCGAGCCCCTGTCGTTGATGAACTGGCTCATGCGGTTCCCCTCCCCCCTTGCCGGGCCGAGACGTCAGCCCGATTTTCGCTCAGACCCATCCTCCCCACAGGACAGCACCACCGGTCAGGCGTCGATCCATTGGTATGCCCATGTCTCTGTCAGGGTCTGGTCGTAGCCCGCAATTCGGGCCGTCAGCTCGACAACCGCGTCGGGACTTGCACGCACCTCGATCACCAGCCGCCAGAATCCCTGCGGGCCGACCTGGAACAGAACCGTCTCGGCGATCTCTCCCCCTATGGCCTCGACGACGGGTTCGACCTCGGCGTCGCCCGGCAGGGCGTCAAGAAGTCCGCCGGCGAAATCGATGACGAACTTTCGCGTGTCGCTCTTGGTCTCCATCCCCGACACGCCTCCTTCGCCCACGAGCGTGCGTACCACCCGGGCGCGTTCCACCGGCACGGCGCCCGGCGGGTTCAGCCCCCAATGAAGCCGATAGGAGAATTCGAGCGTATCTCCCGCCCGGCGCTCGCCCTCGGGCACCCAGTAGGTGACAACGTTGTCGTAGATCTCGAGATCCGATGGAATTTCGACAAGACGAACCGCGCCCGCGCCCCATTCACCGATCGGCTCGACCATCAGTGTCGGACGCTTTTCGTATTGCGCCTGTGCGTCCAGGTAATCCTCGAATCCGCGCTGCCTCTGGACGAGGCCGAAGCTTCGGGGCGAGACCGTCCCGAGGTAGGAATTCGCTACCCGCGGCGGGTTGCTCAGCACCCGGTAGATCGAGTCGCCGGATCCGGTCTGGAGCACGAGGGCGTCGCTGTCATGCACGGCCGCCCGGTAGTCGTCGAAGGTCCCCATGTCGGCGCCGCCAAAGAGAAACATCGACGTCAGCGGTGCAACTCCCAGTTCCCTGACGTCCGCGCGCATGTAGATCCGTGCGGTCACCTCCATCCGGGTGCTTTCGCCCGGCGTGATCACGAAACGAAAGGCCCCCGTAACCGACGGGCTGTCGAGGCTGGCGAACATCGTCAGCGACCTGTCCCCGGGGCGCGGAGTTTCCATCCAGATTTCGGTGAAGCGCGGGAATTCCTCGCCCTCCGGCATCCCCGTGTTCAGGGCAAGGCCCCTTGCGCTGAGACCGTAGGCCGTGCCACGCGCCAGTGCGCGGAAGTAGCTCGCCCCCTGAAAGACGCAGAGATCGTCGAACACATCGGGACGATTGAGCGGCGTGTGCACGCGCAGCCCCGCCACACCGGGCATCTCCATATCGGGGGGGAAATGCGCCGCGACCTCCGGATCGTCGTACTCGAAGTCCGCCGCCGTGAAGGTCATTTCGCGCGACATGCCGTCGGTGATCTCGTGGATGCGGACCGGCACATTGAAAAGCCAGCCTGGATGAAAGGCGTTCAGCCGAAAGGCGACTCCGTCCTCGATCCAGCGCGCGCGGTCGGGGCGGAAGCGGATCTTCTGGTAGCCGTCGTATCTGAGGTCGGCCCAGACCCCCTGCATCGGAACAGGTTCCTGATACGGCTCACGGGACAGCCTTTGCATCCGTTCGGACAATGCATCGAACGAGAAGGCCTCGGGGACGGTCTGGGCTTGGGCCGGCACGCCACGCAGCGCCGCCGCGACAGGAATGCTGGCGCTGCAGGCGAGGAAACGGCGGCGGGAAATCGGCATCGCTGAAACGGCGAAGCGAAGGGGGTCTACAGGTGCCATCGGCAGGGTCTTTCAGCAGTGGAGAACTCTGGAATCTTTCAGCCGGTCGACAGGCCGGCAACGCATCTCAAAAAACAGCACTTGCAACCACAGGCGGAATTCTGCCCTGCCACGAGCGTCGTGCGTCGGGCAAGGCTTCCCGTCCTGCGCAGGCTGCTTTATCCCGGAACAATGGGCAAGACTCTTGATATCTGGGGCGGAGTCGCGGCGCGCGAAATGGTGCGAACCTCCGCCGGTCCGATCCCGGTGATCGTCGCGGACCGCGGCGCAGATCCCTCCGGCACCGTCGTGCTGATTCACGGCCGCAACGGGGCTCCGGGGCAGGCGCATATGTCCGCGATCGCACAGGCCTATCTTCAGGCGGGCTGGCGTGTCGCGGCCCCCGAGATGCCGCGATCCTCCGCGAATCCGGGATCTGGGCCCCCGGAAGAGGTCACGCTTGCAGGCCACACCGAGGCGGCGCGCCACGCGCTTGACTGGGCCCGCGGTTGCTGGCCCGGCAAGCCCCTGGCGCTGGCCGGTCACAGCATGGGCGGGTTCGCCGTGGCCATGATCGCCGGCGAGACCACGGCGCTGCATCATGTGCTCGCGGTGTCCCCGGTCCTGTCGGGCCAACGCCTGATCGAGGCGCGCCGGGCGCTCGGTCCGCAGGCCCTGGAAGAGGTCGAACGCGAGGCCCCGCTCTATCTGGCGGAACTGGAATGCGCGGACGCCGCACCGCTTCTGGCGGTCGCCGCGGCTCCGTTTGCCGTCGCCACGGGGGCCGAGGACGGGCTTGTCACCCGCGCGCACGCCAGAGCCTATTTCGACGCCGCCCGGGATGCCCGGTTCTTCTGCGCCCTGCCCGGCCTTCATCATTGCCCGGCGGGCCCGGCCTGCGACCTTGCGCTTGCGGCCGCCCTCGCGGCGCTCGGATTGTGACGGCGGTCCGCCCGGACCCGGACTGGCTCGCGGCGCGAACCCTTGCCTGTGCCCGCGATCTCCGCGCTGCGGTCTCGCGTTCGGATCTGCTGCGGCGGCGCGCCGGTTTCGGCTGGGAGATCCGCCCGGCGTCCGGGTCGATCCTTGCATCGCCTCGAATGGGTGACTGGGCCCCTGAACCTGACTATTTCCATCACTGGATCCGGGACGCCGCCATCGCCCTGTCCGCCGTGCCGCTCGCGATCGAGGCGGACCCGGAAGCCGGCGCGTTCTGGCGGCAGGCTGTCCGCGATCATGTGGACTTCTCGCTTCATATCTCGGACCCGGACAGGCGCGGACCCGAGGTCAACCCGCTCAAACCCGCCACGCGCCCCGACTTCCAGCGCTTCCTGCGCCCGGACGCCGAGCTGGCCGGGCTCGCCGGTACACGCTGGCTGGAAGAACCACGGTTCGTGGCGGATGGCACGCCCGATCTCGAAAACTGGAGCCGCCCGCAGGACGATGGCCCCGCCCTGCGCGCGGCGGGTCTGATGCGGCTGCAGGACTTCCTTCCTGAAGCGAATGGGGAAAAGGCCGAGACACTCATCGCGCGCGACCTGGCTCATGTGCTGGCCGTCGCCGGCAGACCCGCCATCGGGCCCTGGGAAGAGGCACCCGCACGTCGGACGACCTTCACGCTGATATCGCAATGGGATGCGCTGGACCGGGCCGCGGCGCGCGGCCAATCCGGCGGCGACTGGCGCGGGGCGGCTGAAGATCTGGAAGCCCTGATCGCCTCCGCCGGCGATCCGGAAAGCGGCGGCTGGCGCGAAAGCATCGAGGCGCCGGAAGGCCGTTTCGACAGCGCCACGGTCCTCGCGCTTCTGCATGCGGGACGGACCTCGGGCCCCCTCGCGATGCACGCGCCGGGCACCCTGTCCACGGTTGCGGCGCTGGAACGGACTTTCGCCGCGCTCTACCCGATCAATCGCGGCCGGACCGTCCCCGCCATCGGACGCTGGCGGGAAGACCTCTACTTCGACGGAAATCCTTGGGTGCCGAATACGCTGGGCTTCGCAGAGCTTCACTACCACATCGCGGCGGGCAACGGCGACAGGGCCGCTTTCGACAAGGCAGACGCATGGCTGTGCCTGATTGCGGAGATCGCCCCCGACCCCGCCATACCGCTGCCCGAGCAATTCGACCGCTCCACCGGCGCCCCGCTCTCTTGTCTTGCGCTCACATGGTCGGCGGCCGCCTTCCTGGGAGCATCCGCCGCGCGGCGTGCGGCGCTTCAGGCAATGGCGAGATAAGGCGCGGAAAAGCCAAGCCGCGCCAGTCCGCGCCGGATTTCGGGACGCGACGAGACCAGATCCCAGATCAGGCCCGAGCGATGGTTTTCCAGCATGACGGTGATCGGCGCCTGATCGATGGCAAGCCGGCTTTCGGCGACCCAGTCACACGAGAGATTGAAGGCGTCGAAGAAACCCGCCTCGCCCCATATCCGGTCCCCCAGGCCGTCATGCAGATGCCTCAAGACCGGCATGGCCTCTTCCGGCGCAAACGGAAACGAGCCAAGCGCCGCCGTAGGGGTAATCGTTCCCGTGTCCTCGGTCGGTGAATGCGCGACATATCCCGAGGGATCGTCGCTTGCCGTCAGGCCCCAGCAATCCGGGCCGTATCCCTTCCAGCCAAGCGGATTGGACAGGCAGTGCAAGCGGTTCACACGCGCATGGCTGGCGGCCTGAACCCAGTAGTCCGCATATGCATCGCGCAGACCGCGCGGGTCGATGCCGAGGAAGGGATATTGCGACAGGAACAGCGGCCCGCCCCAGTCGGGCCCGAGCGGCAGCGTTTCGTCCCCGTACGAGCGGCCGTTGAGAAAGGCCGGCGCGCGCGCCCAGCTTTCGTGGTACGAGCCCGGCGGGATGGGATGGGTCCGCGAGCCTGCGCCCAGAATGAAGACGGGCAGCGCCTCGTTCCAGCCGCGGATCGGGAGGGCATGAGGCGACCAGTCGCGCGATGGATGCCGGTGCCACATCACGGCGCCGTCGGCACGCACATGCGCCGCCCAGTCGACGGCATCGTAAAGTGCGCCGATCCGCTGTTCCAGCTCGGGCGCTTCGGTGAAGAACGCCGCCGCTCCAAGCAGGCCCGTCATCAGGAAGGACGTCTCGACCAGGTCGCCGCCGTCGTCACCGGCCATGAATGGCAGAACCCGCCCGGTGCTGCCGTCGAGAAAGTGCGGGTAGACACCATCGAAACGGTCGGCCGACTCGAGAAATCCGACGATCCGTTCCAGCCGTTCCAGGATATCGCGTCGCGGACGCCATCCGCGCGCGGCGGCGACGATCTGCGCCAGAAGCCCGAAGCCGGTGCCGCCCGTGCAGACGGTTTCGTCCACGTCATAGCCGAAGGCGCCGGCGCTGCGTTCGCGTGCCATGCCGCTGGCGGGATGGCTCCAGTCGAGGAAATAGAGCGCGCTGGCCTGTGCGACGCGATCCCGCAGGGCGGCGTCGTCCAGCCCGCGTTTCAGCTCAGCCATGTCAGATCCACGCTTTGCGTGTCCCGGCTGTTCGGACCGACATGCAACCGGATCAGCCCGGGGTCGCGCACCCACTCGGCCTGCTCGAGCGACGGGGCAAGCGGATAGGCGAACTGCTCGCTCGTGATGTCGAAAGTCACCTCGCGGCGCTCGCCGGGCGCCAGCTCGACTTGCCGGAAGTCGATTAGAAAGCGGCCCGGCCGCACGATCCGCGCAACCGGATCGCTTGCGTAAAGCTGCACCGTCTCGACCATCCCGCGCCTGCCTGCGTTCTCGACCGCGACGCTGAACCGGACGGTCTGGCCAGCCTCGGCCCGCGCGCTCGACAGAGCGGGCTTTCCGTAGTCGACGCGACCGTATCCCAGCCCGTAGCCGAAGGGCCAGCCGCTGACATCGTCGGGCAGGTCAAGCCAGCCGGTACGAAACTTCACGAAGCGCCCCTCGAAGGGCCGCCCGGTGGTTTCTGACGCGTGGCTCAGCGGCGTTTCGCCCGGATGCGCCGGCAGGCTTACGCACAGCCGGCCTGTCGGCTCGACCGCGCCGAAAAGGATATCCGCCACACCCTCCGGCCCGGCGACGCCGCCGTGCCAGGCGTAAAGCAGGGCATCCGCCTGCTCGGCAAGATCGCCCAGCGCCAGCGGGCGCCCAGCGAAAACCACCACCACAAGCGGCTTTCCCGTTGCCTTCAGCGCGGCGATCAGGCGGTGCTGGACCGCCGGAATTCCGGGCGACAGCACGGAAGAGGATTCGCCCGCGTGTTCCTTGGCCTCTCCCACCGTGGCAACGATCACATCGGCGCCGTCGGCAGCGGCCAGCGCCTCGCGTATCAGCGCATCCTCGGGGCGAGGATCGATTTCGACGGTGACGCCATGCACGTTCAGACGGTCGGCCAGCCAGCTTTCCGATACGATGTTCGCGCCATGGGCCGTGGCGGGGGCGTTTCCGGTCAGGGTCGCGATCGCCACATGCAGCGGGACGACATCGTCCGAATTTCCCGATACCGACCAGGTGCCCAGCATGTTGCGCCGATCCGTCGCGAAGGGCCCCACGATGGCTGCGCGGGCATCGCGGTCAAGCGGCAGGATACCGTCATTCTTCAGCAGCACGGTCGAGCTTGCGGCCGCCTTGCGGGCAAGGCGGCGTCCCTCGCCCCTGTCCGGCGCCGGCCGGTCTTTCTCGAGACCGCGGTAGGGATCATCGAGCAGTCCCAGACGGTCCTTGAAGGTCAGCACCCGTCGGCAGGCACGGTCGATCAGATCGCGGATTTCTGCCGGAGAGAACGTGACGCCGGCCTCGGGCGCGTCGAGCCCGTGTTCGGCAAGCGCGGGCAGTTCGGCAAGATAGTCCTCGCCCACCATGTCCATGTCGACGCCGGCATGAAGCGCCCTTGCCACCGCAACCGGGGCGGGACCCAGCCCGTGGGCGACAAGCTCTCTTATGCCGGTGTAATCCGAAAGAACCAGCCCGTCGAAGCCCAGCCGCCCCCGAAGCCAGCCCTCGATCAGTTGCGCATGGGCGTGCATGGGCAGCTTGTTGACCGCGTTGAAAGCGGCCATGACCGTCGCCGCCCCCGCCGCGCAACCCGCGGCGAAGGGTGGCATGTAAGTACCGAGCAGGTCCTCCCAGGCGAGGCTGACGTTGTCGTAGTCCCGCCCGCTGTCCGGTGCGCCGTAGGCCACGAAATGCTTGAGACAGACCGTCACCTTCCCGTCGCCGGCGACATCGTCGCCCTGGAAGCCGCGCGTCGCCGCCGCCGCGATGCGCGACGCGAGCAGCGGATCCTCCCCGGGACTTTCCGCGATCCGGCCCCAGCGCGGATCGCGCGAGACATCGATCATCGGCGACAAGACGTTGTGCAGCCCCCCGGCTGCGGCCTCCGCGCCTGCGAAGGCCGCGGTCTCCTCAATCAGGTCCATGTCCCAGCTGCAGGCCATGGCGACCGGCAATGGAAAGACGGTGTGATGACCGTGTATCACATCCTCGGCGAAGAACAGCGGGATCTTCAGGCGCGAGCCCTCGAGCGCGCGCTCTTGCATGGCGCGGGTCGAGGCAAGCGATTTGGTTCCGAAGATCGCGCCGACCTGGCCGTTGTCCAGCCGCCGGGCCAGCGGCGTGTCCTGCGCCGCGCCGGTCGCGAGCCCCTCACCCGCCGCAAGAAGGTTGAGCTGACCGATCTTCTCGGCAAGCGTCATCTGAGCCATCAGGCGATCGACATTGCCCATCACGTCCATATCCGTCTGAATCCGGCCGTCATCGTCCTTCGTCCGCGCGGCCGTCACTCGGCCGCGTGACGCATGGCCAGTGTGGCGTCCTCTACCCGGTGGACCCTGCCGATTCCGTTCCGGATGTCGAGGAGCGCGGAATAGAACGGCGTCCCGTCCGGACCTGTCGGCACGGCATCCCCGTGCAGCACCGCCAGTATGGCGGTCTCGGGCAAGCTCTCGCACAGGGCGATATGAAAGTCCACGACGGCATCGGAATCGAGCGCCGATGTCGCCTCGTCCAGGAGCAGGATCCGCGGTCTGGCCAGCAGGATCCGGGCCAGAACCAGCCGCTGCTTCTGGCCGCCGGAAAAGACGTTGCGCCAGTTCTTGCCCTGGTAAAGATCCTCGTCGAGGCAGTTTATGAAGCTCCCCAGTCCGACACGCGACAGCGCATGGGCGACCGCTATGTCCGAACGCGCTTCGGGGTGATCGGGATAGGTGACCAGCGCCTTGAGGCTCAGCCGGTCGGGGATGTCGGGCTCTTGCCCGGCAAAGAAGATGTCGGTTCCGCTTCGCCGCGCGATATGGCCGGTGCCATAGGGCCACAGACCCGCCACGGCCTTGAGCAGGCTGCTCTTTCCGCAGCCATTCTGGCCGCTGAGGTAGACGCAGTCCCCGGCATGAAGCTCCAGATGCGGCACCAGCAGGAACGCGTCCGACCCGTGCCCGCGGTGACAGAGAGCCAGTTCGCGCACCGCCAGAAGCGGTCCCTTGTCGGTCGCGGCGCGCTCGAGCCGGCTGATGCCTGTCTCGGAATAGAACGCCTGGCGCGCGCGGACCCTTTCGATGGCGCGTGCCACCTCGGTCAGCCGTCCGGCATTGGCCTTGAGCGTTGCGATCGCCGGCATGACGTTGATGAACCAGGAGACGTCGCCGATCAGCTCGGCGGTCAGCTCGCTGCTTGCTGCGAAGTCGCGGAACGTCAGATTGCCGGCCATGTAGGCGGGCAGCGCCGGCATGTAGGCCAGCAGCCGGCTCGACAGGAAGCTGTACGTGTTCGAGAACATCATCATGCCGGCGTCGAGCCGGTTCTGTCGGCCCCATGTACGGTCGACATCCGCGTAAAGCCTGCCGTTGATCCGCCGCTGCGCCCTTTCGCCGCGAGACGTGGCAAGCTGCGCGACTCGGTTCAGCAATGCACCCCACTCGCCACGCCAGGCACCGTCGCGCCTCTGGCGTTCGAGGTGCAGCCGCTCGATAATGCGCCCGAGGCTCCAGGCGATCAGCGAAATCGCCGGGACGTAAACGACGATCAGCGCACCGGCCAGCAAAGCGCTGCCATAGGTGCCCGGAACGAGATCTATCCGCGAGGCCGCTGCCGGACCCAGCCAGTCGGCCAGCGCCGCGTTGGCCGAGGCCCCCCAGGCGTCGAGAAAGGGCACCGCCTTGCTGCGTTCGAGGATCGCCGCCGAGACGAACCAGATCGACGTCACGGCCCCCCACAGCCCCATGGAAAGACCGATCACCCCGCCGTAAAGCCCGATGGAACATTCGTCGACCCGCTGGTCGATGGCGTCAGGCAGGCGCGAACCGCCCTTGCCCTCGGTCCGGTCGCTCATCAGGTCGAAGGCGATACGCTCGTCGGCAAGGATGTGACTGTTGAACTGCGCGACCAGCCAGCCGCGCGCGCGACGATGCAGTGTCGCCGAAACGAAATGCCGGAGCGCCACGCCACAGGTGCGCGCGAAATAGATGGCGAGGTATGCCGCCGCCGCCAGAAGGACGACTTCCACCGGGCGCGGACCGAGTTCACCGGTATGGAAATTCGCCAGCGACGCGATGAAATTCGCGCTCGCCATGGCCGTCCAGACGCTTGCCTTGCTCAGTAATGTCGTCAGCCCGATGACGACCGCAGAAAGAAACCAGGCCTCTTTCCATCGGTCCGAGAACCAGTAGGCTCGGATGAGGTTCCAGAAACTGGTGAACCTGCCCAAATCACATGCCTCTTGCCTGTTGCGCATGACACTACCGTTGCCACAACACCAATGTGTTGCAGGGGCGGTCTGCGCATTTCCATTCTTCTTGTTTGGCGGGCGGTGCCACTGCTCTGCGGCGTTATTGTTGCCCTTGAAAGGCAGCGTAGCCGACAAAGGTCTCGGCGGTAAACCGCTTGTGCGGCATTGGAGGGATTTTTTGAATTCCTCCCCGGAGCGGGTACCGGGTCAGGCGCTGGTGACCGGCATGGCCACCCGACGCTGCCGATCCGCCTCAGCGGGCGGAAGGATTCCGCAGCTGCGAATTCCCGCCGGTCTGAAAATTCAAAAAGTTAGAGACGGACATGCTGCGCCTGCAAAAACCTCGTCCAATCGCCCCGGGAGCCCTGCCGAGAACCAGTCTCCCGGAGTGACATGTTGCATCGGAGCCACCATTCAAAGCGCAAGAATTGCCTCGAATGATTTCTGTTTGGCCTGCCCGGTGGCACCCGGAAGTGGTTCGGCACTTGACACGGGTTCAACGACCGAGAGTGCGAATCACTCCCGGGGCGCATCGCGCTCGAATGTCGTGCGATAGAGCAGACGCCGCGCTCCGTCGTAGTCGTTCGTCGCATAATGCAGGGTCATTCGATTGTCCCAGACCAGCAGATCGCCGGCCCGCCATTTGTGGCGGAACGAGAAATCGGGGCGCGTCGCGTGTTTGTAGATCTGTTCGAGGAAGGGTCTGCTTTCCTCTTCCGTCATGTCGCTGAAGCGCGTGGTGTAGATCGGATTGACGAAAAGCGCCTTCTCTCCGGTCGATGGCTCGGCGATCACCGCCGGATGCGCGATCTCGCGGTCCGCGTTCGGATCGCCCCTGCTCATCCTGATCGAGGCGTTTGCACGATCCTTGGCGGGCGGCGCGTATTTCACGCCGTAGGGCTTGCCCACGTGGATCGCGCGCCGCCCGTTCAGGAATTCCTTCAGATGGGCCGGGAGCGTGCGATATGCGGCGCTCTGGCTCGCCCAGACGGTGTCGCCGCCGGCTTGCGGAATTTCGATGGCGTTCAGCAACGATCCGGCGGGAGGATTCTCGAGGAAGCTGAAATCGGAATGCCATTCGCCCCCGAAGACCCCGCCGTTTCTTTCGTCAGCTTCCTTCAGCACGGCAATCACGGCCTCGTCCGTCTCTATCGGTGCGACGTAGGGAAGCTTCATCAGCGGGCCGAAAAGCTCGGTCACGGCCTTCTGCTGATCGAGCGACAGGAACTGGCCGCGAAAGACGAGGACCTGGTGTTCTGCCAGGGCCGCGCACAGAAGTCCGCCCAGCGTCGTGTCGGGCGGCGTCCTCAGGTCGACATCGGAAACTTCCGCGCCGACGAAACCGGTGAGCTTTGCGATCTGTGCCATGCGCCTTGCTTGGCAACAATTCCCCGCGGTGGCAACAGGGATTGGACATGGCGGAAATCGCCGCGATCTGCCCGGCGGGCGCGGGCAAGCTGCGTGCGGGGCCAGCGTCTAGATGATATGCATCTGCCCGGTCGCGAAAGCATAGGCAAAGACGATGGCATTTGCCACGGCATGGGCCACGATCGCGTCGCTCACCCTTCCGCGCCGCTGCATGATCCAGGAAAAGACGAGACCGGCCACCAATGCTTCCATCCAGCGGTCATGCAGGGCCGCGAACAGGCCCGCCGTGACGAATGCCGCGAACCAGGGGCCCAGCGCGCCCGTGAGCTTGCCCTCGAGGTAGTCCCGAAAGAAAAGCTCTTCGATGACAGGAACCAGCAACATGGTGCCGATCGCGCGCAGGATCATCCAGCCCACAAGCCATGCACCTGCGAGGCCAGCATAGGCGGGCGAGGGATCGGCGACATGATATGGCACGCTCACCCACATGATCCCGATCGCGAGGCCGGCCATCACCGGCTCGACGGAAACGCCCCATTTCAGACCGCGTATCGCCCGTGCGAAATAAAGGAGCACCGCGGCCATGGCGACCACGCGCAGGGGATAGACCACGCCGGGAGTCTGACTGAAGGCCTGCGCGAAGAGGCCGGTGAACATGAAGACGGCAAAGGGCATGATGCGCGCCGCATTCGGATCCTCGCGAAGCGGCGGCGGAGCAGAAAGCGAAGTCGTCGCCACCGGGCCGAGGGGCCGCTGAAGGGCCGGGATCCTGCGTGCCCCGAGCACGATCCCGACCGAAATCAGCGTGAACATCAGCCAGCCCGCGTGGCTGTGGAAAGCGCCGACGGCAAGTTCGGGGTAGCCCTCCATGCCGATCACCAGCAGCACCGAGATGCGCACGATATTCAGCGCCGCGCTGATGCAGATGCCCACGGGATAGATCAGCAGCGCGCGGGGAAACCGCAATTCGTTGCGGAATAGGATCAGGAAGATCGTGGTGAACACGGTGACGAGGGCGATGCCCTCGATACCCGAGCAGACCGACGCCACGCTGACCTTGAACTCTTCGGTACCGATGACACGACGCACCGGATCGGTCTCGAGCGCATAGCCGAAGAAATCGAGGGCTCGGGCGACGGCTGTGAAGGTAAAGCCCGAGATCGCCTCGAGGCCCCAGAGCGGACGGATCAACATCGCGATCTGAGGGGCCGCGGCGCCCGCTAGCAGGATGGCGGCGATCTGTCCGCCGCGTTCGCTCAGGAAGCCCCGCCAGCGGGAAAGCGGCGCCACGAATGCAAGGATACCGCCGAGCAGCATGGCGAACCCGGGCAGCCAGAAGAGAAGCGTTTGCGGAATTTGCGTCGTCCCGCTGCCTTCGGCCAGAAAGGTGGCCGGGACCAGTGCGACAAGCAGGCCCGCAAAGGCAAAGGCCAGCGGCACGCGCGACCAGCCGGCGTCGGAAACGAGGCGCCGTACCGGATCGGGAGACAGGATGGTGAAGAGGCCGAGCAGCGCGGCGCAGGCATAGAGCGCCAGAAGCACCCCGTTGACGCCCCGGCAAACGGCGGCCGACCAGTTTTCATGGCAGGTGAAATCGACGCCGTGCTTGTAGACCATGGAGATGATCGCCAGTGCGGAGATCAGCGAAACCCCGGCCAGCAGGAGAGCGAGGCGCACATTCGGGCGGCGCCTGTCGAAAGTCGTGTCGGCTGGCATACCCGTCTCCTGGTAAAGCGGCCCGGCCCTCAAAGGACCGGGCCGGAACCCTGATCCGACGATCAGTTCGCGCGGCGACGACGTTCCCAGGCGAGAAGGACGACGGCCGCGACGGCTGCGAGTGCCGCGGTCCCTTCCAGCGCGCTGATCTCGGGAACGGAGGTGATTTGGATCGGGTTCACGTTGGCGAAGGCCGGAGTGGCCATCATTGCCATGCCTGCGACAATAATCTTCTTCATGCTATATTCCTTCAATGTGGCCGGGTTGGCCCTTTAAGTTGGAGAGACGACCGGATGGCGCGTCGCGCTGGAGCCGGTCGGCTCGGTCAACCGCCGCCGGGTGACCGCCCGGCGACGGAACTCGTCAAAGGATCATGTCACCGCAGTCGCAGCAGCAGTTTTCCTTCAGCAAGTCGAACTCGACGCCGATCACGAGCGGCTGGACACCGTCTTCGACCGGATCGAGGATAAGGCCGACAATGTCTCCGCTTCCGGCAACGAACCCGTCGTTGGCCAGCGCCAGCAGCGTAAGGTCCCGCGCATCCTCCAGCGTTCCGAACTCGGGCTGGGAGTTGAAGTAGTTCTTGGCGGCATTGCTGGTCAGCAGGCTGTCGGCGCCACCATCCACCAGGTTCCAGATGGCCCGCTGGATGTTGCCTTCGGTATATCCGTTCGCAATGAGGTCCTCGGCCTGGTTCAGAAGCCAGTTCACATTGTCGACGTTCTCGGGGTTGAATCCGAAATCCGAGTTGGGCAGCTGCGCCGCTCCGGCGATTGCCGCAGTGTAGCTGTCCTCGGTCAGGATGCTCACGGTGAACTCGTTGGTATCCGGCGCCTGGGAGATCGGCGTGGCGATCGACAGGCAGAAGGCGAGCTGGAAGTTGCCGATGTTCGTCAGGACCTCGCCAAGCCGCGAGTCCGGGAATTCGACTGACTGCACATCGACGTCATAGAGGCTGCCGCCCACGGTGTTGTCGTAGGAGACGGAGGCCGTGACGATGCCCACGTCACCGAGATCGCTCGAGATCGTGTCGTAGGTGTTGAGCGCACCATTGATCTCGACGTCGACCTCACCCGTCACGGTGGCTTCGCCATCGCTGAGTTCGTAGATGAACTCGTCGAGCATCGAGTCGCCGATCAGCAGGTCAGGCGCTGCCGCGCTCGCATTGATCGACACAGTGCCGTCCGCGTTGAGTGTCGCGGTCGCGCCGGATGCCAATGTCAGCGTGCCGCCGACGCCGACGGTCTCGTCATCGTCGCTGATGGACAGCACGGAAAGCGTATCGCCGTCCGGATCGCTGTCGTTTGCAAGCAGGTCGATGACGGTGGATTCCCCCACGCAGACGCAGGCTTCGTCATTGACGGGTACAGGCTCTTTGTTCGGCGGATCCTTCGGATCGCACTTGGGGTCCCATTTCGGGTCGCATTTCGGATCCCACTTCGGATCCCCCCAGCACCCGCCGAAGAACCAATCCCAGATGTTGCCACCCCAGCCCTTGCCGTCCCAGCCCTTGCCGTCCCCGTCGTCGCAGCCCTTGGCATCCCAGCCCTTGCCGTCCCAGCCCTTTCCGTCGGACTTGCCGCCGGACTTGCCGTCGTCATGCTTGCCGCCGGACTTGCCGCCGCCGTAGCTGCTGTAATTCTTGGAAGACCAGCCGTAATCGTTTCCGCGGCTGTTACCGCCAAAAGACGAACTGTAGCTGCTGAAACCCGTGCGCGCAAAGAATGACACCTTGCAAACTCCTCTAATTAAAATTCGATAAGTGACAGAAGCAGAAAGCTATAAATCGCACAATATCCGAACCGGAAAAAGGACAACCTTTCAACTAAAAATTGCCACAATACTAGTTAAGCGCGACGATCCACGCAAGCTTCATCTTCGGGTTGTTGGCGATTCCTTCATTGCTCTAAAGTATACGGCCTCGTCCATGCTATGCGGAGTGCAAACCGATTCTAAGGTTTCCAGCATGGCGGCGGTTCCACGTGAAAGATTCTGAAGAAATGCAGGCCGGCTTCATCTCGGGTGCCTGCATCAAGCAATTGTTTCCATTGTGGAAAGAACTGTTCAGACGCGATCCCGACGCACAGGTCTTTTCCGATCCGGAGTTCCTGTCCGGGCTGATCGAGGATCAGGAACATACGGTGCAGTTTCTTGTCGCATGGGACAGCGCCGGCGCTGCGGGGATATTGCCATGCCGGATCACGCATGAATGGGAAGAGGGCCTCGAAGGTTTCCGGACCGAGCTTTCGATGGCGGCCCGGGCGGGCTGGGCGGACTACACAGCGCCCATTGTCGATCCGCGACGCCGCGACGCTGCGCTTCGCGCCATGTCGGGCGAACTCGCCGGAACCGGCTGGGGTCGCTTGAGGCTGGCGAACCTGCGGCTGGACGAGAAGGGACAGGAGGCTCTTTTCTCGGCGCTCGAGCCCGGCCGGTTCGAAAGGCGCGACGACGAGCGACGGATAAACGGGGGCGAAACCGACAATCTGCTCTGCCCTGCGATCGACCTGCCCGAAAGCTTCGACACCTATCTGGCGACACTCGGGCGGAACACGCGGCAGAAACTGCGGCGCCTGCTGAGGATGCTGGACGGGGGCGAGGTCCAGATCCGCCATGGCAGCGGCAAGGCGGACATCGCCATCCTGGTCGAGAACTGGGCGCGGACATGGGCCGGCAAACCCGGCGTGCGCGAAAAGGCCGACCGCTACGGTGAGATCCTGCTCAACGCCGACACCGCGGGCCTGCTGTCGCTGCCGATGCTGGTGCGCAACGGACAGGTCATCGCGGCGATCGCGAACCTCGTCGACCGCACCCACCGCCGCATTTCGTTCTTCGTGTCGGGACGCGACCCGGATGTGACGGACATTCCCGCGGGCTTCCTGCTGCACGCCGACGCGATCCGGCGCGCCATTTCCGAAGGCTTTGAAACCTATGACTTTCTGCGGGGGGACGAGGCCTACAAGATGCAGCTGGGCGCCAAGCCGGTACGGATCGACTACATCACGTTCCGCAGGCTGCCGGCCGACGGACGGGGCATGCAGCTGTCGCCGCTCAGCCTCGAACTGCTTGCCGCGCGCATCCCCGAACTGATCGCAGACGGGCAGATCGCGCGGGCCGAAACCGCCGCGCGGCAGGTCGCCTTCGTCATCGCGACCGAAACCGAACGCTGGCAGCAGGCCGAACTTTCCCGCAGCCCGCTGCTTGCACTTTCACCAGAAGAAACCAACGCTTGAAGGTTCAGCCCCGATCGGCCTGGCTTGCCGCAACTTCGAGCCATACGCCTTCTACCCTGATCGTCGCGGGCCCGCCGCAATGGACGATGTAATAGGACAGGTCGGAGACGGCTTGGCGGACGATACCCTGCCGTCCGGCCAGCGACCCGGCAACGCAGCGCGAGGCGCCCTGCGACAGGCCCGGGACCTGCAGAATTTGTCCCGCCGACAGCAGAAGGTCGCGCGACGGCATGTGATACCCAAGCGATCCGGCCGGAATGCGCACCGGATGCGATACCGGATGCAGGGCGAGAAACTGGGCATCAAGGTCGATCCGCTCGACACGTTCCACGGCAACGAAGGCCCCTGACCGCGTCAGGACCGTATCGTTCCGGCGGAGCGCCTGAACCGGCAGTTGCCCGAAAGAGGTTTCGATGCGGGCGGAACCGTGAATTCCGGGCACCCTCCACGTCATCTTGCCCGGCATACGCACCGGCATGGACCCGCCGGTCTCCGGAGCTGTCTTGGAATTCAGAACGCCGGTCGCAAATACATGTCCAGTATCGTCAAGCATATCAATCTTCCCTTTTCATCGTTGCCAGGCCGTGCCGCTTGGTGTGCGGCGCCGAAATGGAATGCTGGAATTCGTCAGTTACAATTTGCGCAATGCGCGCTGATTTTCGGAATTCGTCGAATGCGCTCTGATACGCGGTCCGCACTGGACGCGCCTCACCCGATGCGGATCGCTTTGCAAGCCTGAGGCGTAAAACAGAACGCAATGGAGATCGGGAAGTCTGCCGTTTCCGGGGTGCCGGGCTCGATGCCGTTGCCAGCCAATGGCATGTGTGCGGCTGCGCGGGAGTTTTTCTTTGCCGGGTTGAGCCCGCGCCCACTCTGGCGTGTTTCCGTCCGTGGATCCGAATGAAGTCGGGGATCAGCCGTTCTGATTCGTCATCGGCCCGTGATCTGGACAGAGAAGCTTCGCTGTGCACCGGATGGCGGAGCCGGGAAGGGAGCGGCGCGCCGGACAAGCCGCAGCGCCGCCTGGTCAAGCTGCGCCGAACCCGAACCCCGGGCCAGCGAAACCTGCGCAAGGCCGCCATTGCCCGAGATGGAAAAGGCGACGGTCGCGGTGCCCTGCGAGTTCACACTGGGACGCGGAATGCGAGAGAGGCGGCTCATCACGAGGCCCGGATAGTTGCTGCGCGCCGCATTGCCCTGGGCTTCGGACTTGCCGGCCTGGCCGCTGCTGCGGGCCACGGCGGTCTCGCTGCCTGCGGACGTTCCCGCCCGCGCGTTGGCCTGCGCGTTGCCGCGACTGGCGGGCTCCTTCGCCTTCTGCTTCCGATCCGTGCGCTCCGCCATCCTCGGTGCGGGCGCATTGCGTTTCTCGAACTCCGTGCTGCGGGCCTCGGGGCGCCTGGACGTCACAGCGGCGGCGCTCTCGGGTTCGGTCGCCTCGATCCGCTCGGGCTCGGCGGCAGTGGCCGCAGGCTCGGCGGTCACGGGAGCGGCGGGTGGGGCGGGTGCGACAGGCTCGGTCACCGTGGCCGCCGGGGTCGGCGCCAGTGCCGCCAGCGTCGTCGCCTCAGGTTGCTGCGCCGCGATCGGTTCCGCCGGCGTGGCCGGTTGCAGGGGTATGCTGTCCGCTGCCTGCGCCGCCCTTGCAACGGTCCGCTCGGCTGTCGGAGACGTCACGGGATCAGCCTTCCTTGCCGTTTCCGCAGGCGCCTTCGGCGCAGGCGTCGCTTCCGGCACGGACTGCGCGGTGCGCTCCGTGACCTGCACCGGCGCCACGACCCCTGCCGCCATGTCGGCGAATGCCGTCCCGATGCGCACCTCTGCGGCCCCCGCCGATCCTTCCATCTCGACAGGTTCCTGACGCGCAAGCGCAAGGCCGAGGCCGGCATGGGCCGAGCAGGCCAGAACCACAGCGGCGAACTTGGCGCGGCGGGACGAGAGGATCATCTCAGACCCCGCTCAGTCACGATCACCACGTCTCTCGCGCCGGCCGCCCGCAGCTCGCGTCCGATCTCGACGAGCCGCGCCGCGGGGGCGTCGCGGTCCGGCACAATCCTGACGCGGTCGGGCATCTCGTCGTCGCGCGCCCGCAGGAAGGCCTCGACCGAGTCGACGGGCGCGCCCTTCCAGCTCAGGTGTCCGTCGGGATGGAGCACAAGTGCCTCTGCCGGCTCGGCCCCGTCAAGATCGGCAGTCCGCACGAGGTTGAGTTCCGGGTCAAGCGGAGGCGCGATGGTGCCCGCCACCAGGAAGAAGATCAGCATGAGGAAGACGACGTTGATCAAGGTCACGGTCGGCTCACGCTCGGTTCTGGCCCGTGCGCGGCGTCTCATGCCTGGCCCAGCACCGTGACCTGAAGGCCCGGCAATCCCCTCAGGATCAGCAGCAGATCGGTGAGCCGCTGTGCATTGACCTCTCCCGACAGCGAGACGAGGACGGATCTGGCTGCGCTTTCGCCTTCGTCTTCCCGAAGCGCGCCGGCAAGCGCGTCCAATGCCATGTCCCGGCCGTTCAGCGAAAGCCTGTCCTGGGCGAGGCGCAGGAAGACTGGCCGGTCCAGCGGCTCACCCGTGCCGGGCGTGCCGGTCGCCAGATTGACCTCGGCGAAGCGCGTGAAGGTCGAACTCAGCATGAAGAAGAGCAGCAGCAGAAAGATCACGTCGATGAGCGACGTCATCGAAAGCCTTCTGCGGCGGCGGCGCGCCCTAGGCATGGGCAAGTCGCCCGCCGGCTTCTTCGCCCTTGCGGGCGCTGCGCCCGACCGGCGAGAGGATGGTGTGCACGGCCTGCTGGCCGAGAACGCGCTCGGCTTCCATGCGAGCCTCGAACCAGCTCAGCACCACGGTTGTCGGCATTGCGACGGCCAGCCCGACCGCGGTCGTCAGCAGGGCGACCCAGATCCCGCCCGCCAGCACGGAAGGATCCACCTGAGCACCGGCACCCTGCAGTGCCTGGAACGCCGAGATCATGCCCAGTACCGTTCCGAACAGCCCCAGAAGAGGCGAAATCTGCGCGACCGAGTCGAGGAAGCGGAAGCCGCTTTCGAGCCTGGCAAAGCGGCTCTCGGCCTCGGCCTCGAGTCTCTCGGGATCGCTGACACCGTCAAAACCCATCCCGATCACGGGGGCGAGGTAACTGCGCGACCGCCCCAGCATCTCACGCGCGCGGGCCTCTTCGCCCTGGTCCCAGGCCTCGACCGCATCGCGAAGGACCGAGTGGCGGCCGACCCCGGCAGCCGAGAACTGCCAGAGCTTGTACAACATCACCGCGAGCGCCAGCACCGACACGACGCCGAGAATCATGACGACGGGTCCGCCGAGATCGGCGACCCGCGCCAGCATGTCGAGCAACCTGTCGATCATCCGACCAGCTCCACCGCAACGCGGGAGCGGAGTTCGAGCCCGTCGCTGCAGGCCCCTTCCCCGGCCGCTCCTGCCTCGCAGGTCTGCGCGCCGTTGATCAGCACGCGCCCAAGCGCAGCGCAGTCGAGTCCCGGAAGCACGAACTGCCTGACCCGCGGCCGCCCTGCCGGAAGGTCGCCGAAATCGAACAGGGTCAGCCGTTCGATCCGGTCATCCAGGTCGAAAAGCACGGCTTCGAAAACTGCCGAGCTGACATCCGTTTCATGTCCGTTCACGACCAGGAAGCTGAGCTTGCAGGCCGCATCGGCCGGTTCGGTCGAATTAAGCTCGATCGACAGACGCGGCCCGACGATGTCCTGCGCCTCGGCGGAGACGCCAAGGCAGAGCGAAGCGATCAGGCCCGTTACGAAACCGGATAGGGTGTTCAACTGAAACTCCTGCCGAGAGGCAATTGATGTGTGCCCTTGGCTGCAGGATCCGGCCCGATCCCGTCTCGGCTAGAGAGCTTGTGCTTTCCGGTAACACTCCCGAACCGCGCCTTCAATACCTGATCAAATAACTATGCTATCCGTTCGAAAGCCGTGCCGGACCGGACTCGCCCGCAAATACATCCCCTGGGTGCACGACCGGGCGGAAGGTCGCATTGTTCAGGTGCACCGGCGGCGACCTCCGGTACGACTGAAAAACATGGCGGCGACAAAACGCGACGATCGAGATGCCCGGCCCCTTTCCATCAGGGTTGCCCGGAGCCATATCAACGAAGCCCCTCGCCGAAACGGAGACACAATCATGCGCTTCTCACCCTTCCTCACGATTGCGCTTGCCCTTGCCGGCACGTCCGCACTCTCGCAGTCCACGGAATTCACGAGCGTCTCCGGCGCGACAGCGACATTCTACGGCCAGATCAACCTCACCTATCAGGGCGTGGATGACGGCGACGATACATATGGCGATATCGTCGACAATTCGAACTCCGGCAGCCGCGTGGGCCTGTGGATCCGGAGGTCCTACGGGGACAGGGAGCTGTCCTTCAACTTCGAGACCAACCTCGGGCTGAAGAACACAGCCGATACCAGCCAGAACGACGATGTGGACGCGCTCGATTGGCAGCGCACCGACATCCGCAAGCTCGAAGTCGTCTACGGCGGCAGTTTCGGCAAGCTCTGGCTGGGGCAAGGCAGTATGGCGACGGACGGTGCGGCGGAGGTCGACAATTCCGGCACCAGTATCGCCGGTTATGTCAACGTCTCCGATTCCGCGGGCGGCTACACCTTCCAGAACGCCGGCGTCCTGTCCGGAACGCGGATCGGCGATGCCTTCAAGGATTTCGACGGCGGGCGCCGGATGCGCGTCCGCTACGACAGTCCCGAGATGGCGGGTCTCATCCTGTCCGCCGCCTACGGCGAGGAGGTCCTGAACGAGGATGACGATTCGACCTACTACGACGTGGCACTGCGCTACCTGCACGACGGCGACGTGATCGGGATCAGCAGCGCCATCGGCTATTCCTGGACCGACGGGGATGACGGCACGGACGAGAACCTCGTGGCGTCCGGAACCCTCCTGCACAAGGCGACCGGGCTCAACGTGACGCTCGCGGCCGGCGACAAGCGCAGCGGCGACGGAAGATACGTCTTCACGAAGCTGGGCTGGATCACGGATCTGGTCAGCGTCGGACAAACCGCCTTTGCCGTCGATTACTACAATGGACAGGACTTCGCGGTTGCGGGATCGGATTCCGATTCATGGGGCATCGAGGCGGTCCAGCAGTTCGAGAAGCAGGGTCTCGAGGCCTATGTCGGCTACCGCGTCTACGCGTTCGACGACAATGCGGGCAGCGACTACGAGGACATCCGTTCCCTTCTTCTCGGTGCGCGCTGGAAGTTCTGAGCGTCGGTCCCCAAGCGGCTTCCCGGAGGGCGCTTTCGCGGTCGACCGCGACGGCGGGCGCCATCCATAATTTCGCCCATTTTGGGTGATTAGGGAGTTTCATCGATAATATTGAGAGGACGTATTGAAGTGAAACAGACCGTTAAAAAGTACCTGCGCGTCGTTGCCGCGCTTGTGATCGCCTTGCCAGCCAGCGCGGCCACGGCGGCCGTGCTCACGCCCGCCGACATCGCCGGTGGCTACAGCGGGTCCGTGACAAGCCCAACTGTCGTCGGATCGGACTATTCCGATGTCAGCGGCACCACCAAGGGCAGCGGCACGCTCGTCTTTCTTTTCTCTAACCTCGCGGCCGGAGGTCAGAGCATCACGCTGGACTTCAACCTCAACGCTGATGTGATGGGTTTCTCCAACTTCTGGAGATACTACGCCGCCGGCGGCAACATCCGCTACAGCCTGAACTCGGCGTTCGCGGGCAACAGCTATACCGGCGGTTGGGACCTGGGTTCGTTCGCCGTTTCGAACTCCAGCACCAAGTCGCTGACCAACAGCGTACTGCTGACATTGCCAAGCGATTTCAGCGGTGATCTCTATCTGGCGCTCAACTTCACCTACGGCAACGCGCCCGTGAACTTCGACATTGGCTCGGTTACCCGCGCGTCAATGCCCGACGGCAGCGTTCCGGCCATTCCGCTGCCCGCTTCGCTCGTGCTTCTTGCCGGCGCCGTCGGCGCGCTTGGCCTGCACCGCCGCAAGGCGTCCTGACCAACCCGGTGCCCGCCGCAACCTGACAGGGCGGGCTCCGGATCAGTTCAGATCGCCATCCCGCCAGTACCGGGTGCCGGCGGCATGGGCACTGATCTTCCAGCCCTTTTTCGTGAGGACAAAGACCGAGCGGCCATCCACGAATCGGACCGCCTGCTCGGCCTTCTCCTCTCCGAACATGCTGCCCGCCTCGGCGGTCGCGTCATATCCGTTCTGGACGAAATCGAGAAAGCCGAACTCGGTCTCGAAAAGGATGATGATCTTGCGGTCGAATCCGCCGACGCCCAAGGCAAGCCCCAGACCGCCTGTGCCCATTTTCATGTAGGTTCGCGTCCCGGTCTCACGCGATACCGCGACACCCCTGCCGTATCCTCCGGAGATACCGATCAGCGTGACCCGGCGGGCATCGAAGACCGCGTAGCCCGCGCTGAGCTCGAAGAGGTCGCGGGCGGACGGTGTCTCGGCGAACAGCCGCTCCAGCGCTGCATCCGCCGTGGCATCGATGCGCAAGCGGGTCTCTTCCGGTGTCGCCTCGTTCGAGATCATCTCCTCGGTCGAGACCAGGGAATCCTCGACGGAACTCGCGACTCCCTTCGCCGCTTCAGCGGCTTCCGACACACCCTTCTGCAACCTGTCGAGAACCGATTGTGCCGCTGCCGTTCCGGCCCAACCGATCCCCAGCATCACCGCCGTGATCCAGTATTTCATCTGTCGGCCCCCGTCGCTTGCGCGTTGCCTGCGGCGCCAAGGATACACACCGGCACGAACATCGCCATATTCAATTCAGGGATGCAGTACATTCAGTTACATAGACTTAAGATTGCGCCAGCCGCCTCCGGATCCCGACGCACTGCCGATGCAGCGTTGCTTGCCCATGCAGTCCACCTTCATCTGATCCCGCCGCGTCCGAAAGGATTGGCCGCTTCCCTGCCCCGACAGCTTTTGCGCGACGATTGCCGCCGGCGGCTGCACGGCAGGACCGTCGCCGACGCTCAGTTCAGGGGGGCACCGCCCGCTTCCTTGCGCCTGGCGACATACGCGTCGAGTTCGTCGGCGATTGCCTGGTCGAGCGGGGGCTGCTCATATTCCCGCAGAAGCTGTTTCCAGACCGTGTTGGCCCGTTCCCGCGCCTGAACGCCGCCGTGCTCCAGCCATTGCGGATGGTTCTCCCAGTTCGACAGCAGAGGTTCGTAGAAGGCCGTTTCGTAGCGCGCCATCGTATGCTCGGTGCCGAAGAAATGCCCGCCATGCCCCACATCGCCGATCGCATCGAGCGCAAGCGTTTCGGTGCTGACGTCGAGCGGGCGGAAATACTCCTGCATCATCTGCAACATCTCGGCATCCAGGATCAGCTTCTCGAAGCTCGCCGTCAGTCCTCCGTGCAGCCAGCCAGCCGCATGTTCGAGCAGATGCGCCCCGCCCATGAGCGCGCCCCAGAGCGCCATCTGGGATTCATAGGCCGCCTGCGCGTCAACCTCGTTCGCGGCGCAGACGTTGGACGAGCGGAACGGCACACCGATGCGCCGTGCCAGTTGCCCCGACGCCTGGGCGGCCTTGAGATATTCCGGCGTTCCGAATGCTGGCGCACCAGAGCGCATGTCGACGTTCGAGGTGAATCCGCCATACATCACCGGCACGCCCGGCCGCACGATCTGGGTCAGAGCGATCACCGCCATCGCCTCGGCGTGCTGCTGGACCAGCGCGCCCGCGATGGTCACGGGACTCATCGCGCCGGCGAGAGTGAAGGGCGTGACGACATTGACCTGCCCGTGCTCGGCCAGCGTGATCAGCCCTTCGGCCATCGGGATGTCGAGCTGCAGCGGCGAGTTGGTGTTGATGATGCCGAGGAGCGTCGGGCAAAGCGCCATGTCTGCCGGCGTGCGGCCCAGCGAAATCGCAGCCATCTCGATCCCGTCGAGCGTGCGGCCCCGGCCAAGCGTCTGGGTCTGCCAGTTCTTGTCCAAAAGCCCGATCTGCGCACGGTAGATGTCGAGATGCCTGGTATGGGCGGGCAGATCCAGCGGTTCGAAAGGGCCCCCGCCTTCCTGGTGGACGACATTCAGGCACTGCACGAGGCGCAGGTAGTCGCACATTTCGGCGAAGGTACCGTCGCGCCGCCCGCGGTCGTTGTCCATCACATAGGCGGGCCCTCCCACCGAGGCGAAGACGCAGTGTCCGCCGCCAAGCACAAGCGACCGTTCCGGGTTGCGCGCCGCGAGCCGGAAGGTGCTCGGAACGGTTGAAAGCAGTTCGTCGACCATTCCGGGCGGGAAGCGCACCAGGTCGTCCTCGATCCCCGCCCCTGCGCCGCGATAGCGTTCGCGCGCCTCACCGGACAGGACGCGCAAGCCGACCTGGGCAAGAAGCTGCAACGCGGCATCGTGGATCGTCTCGACCTGATCGTCCGAGATGACCTCGATGGGAGCGTAAGCCCGCGGCACCTGCCCGAAGGGGGGCTGTCGCAGCGCACCCGGGACACGCGCCGCGCGGGAGCGGCGGCGGCGCGGCGCAGTCATTTCGCCGCCAGGGCGCGGGGGAAGTCGCGAGGCGCGAAGGGGGCATCGCGGCCGATCCTGATGGCGTCACCTGCAAGACCCAGCTCGCGCGCGGTTCGGTGTCCCTGATAGACGGCGTGGACAAGCGCCCCGGGCGCGTTCGCGTCGCCCGTCAGATGCAGCCTCTTCAGCCCGGCCTTCGGGGAATCGGCTGCGGCGAGGCTGTCGTAAAGAGCCGAGCCGCCTTCGCGCTGTCCGACGATGACCAGCGACCTGACGGGTATGCGGCTTTCGGCACCGGAGAATATCTGCGCCAGCCGAAGCGTCTCGCCATCGAAGCCCGTGACGATCTCGAGCGTCCGGTAAGCGATCCCGGCGCGGGCGAACGACTGGTGCACCAGCGGCTGCTCGTTGGTCATGAAGCCCCATGCCGCCGCTGCGCCTGCGGTCGTTACATAGGTGACCTCTCGTCCATGTCCCGCCAGCAGCTCGGCGACGGCCGATCCCATATAGTAGTTGTCGAAGTCGAAGACCGCGACAGGGCCCTCTATCTCGGCTCCCGCCGCGATGTCGTCGGGCGTGTAGACGCGCGGCGCAGCGAGCCTTTCGCCGGGTATTTCTGCGTACTGGCAAAGCGCGGTCGTCCAGCGAGCCCCGGTAGCCACCACCACATGCCTTGCGCCGAAGTCCAGCACGTCGCTGGCGGACAGAGGGCTTTCGGGATAGAGCGTCACGTTCTCCATCTCGCGGAGCCTGCCAAGCCGGTATTCCACGACCCGGTTCCAGGCGGAAAGGCCCGGCAGGCCGCTTTCGAACCGCAGCCGCCCCCCGAAATCCCGCGCTGCCTCGGCCAGTGCCACCCGGTATCCGCGCCGTCCCAGCGTCAGCGCCGCTTCCAGCCCGGCAGGCCCGCCCCCGACGATCAGCACGTCGCCTTCCGCGTCGCGGGTCACGACCTCGGGATGCCAGCCGCGCCGCCATTCCTCGCCCGCCGTGGGATTCTGGGTGCAACGGACCCAGACGCCGTCATGCCAGGAAGAGATGCAGATATTGCAGCCGATGCACTCGCGGATCTCGTCCTCGCGCCCCTCGTCGATCTTCCTTGGCAGGAAGGGATCCGCGATGGACGGGCGCGCGCCCCCGACGAGGTCCAGAACCCCACGCCGCACCATCGAGACCATCGTGTCGGGCGACGTCAGCCTGCCGACACCCACCACGGGCTTGTCGGTAAGCGTCTTGACGAACTCCACCACCGGCTCGTGACTGCCTTCGGGGGTGTAGCGCGAGACGGCGCAGTCGCTGGCCGAATAGTCCATCTTCACGTCGAAGAGATCGGGCGCGTCCTTCAGCAGGCCGATCACCTCGTGTGCCTCGCTTTGCGCCACCTCCGAGCTTCGCGCCCGCAACTCCTGAAGCGAGATGCGCAGGGCAACCGCGCAGCGTCCATGCGTCGCCTCGCGGACGGCGTCGATGATTTCCTCCACCAGCCGAACCCGGTTGCGCACGGACCCGCCATAGGCGTCCGTGCGGTGATTGTAGTCCGAGAGCAGGAACTGGTAGGGCAGATAGCCCATGCCGGCGTAGACATAGAGGATGTCGAAGCCCGCGCGCTCGGCCCGGACAGCGGCTTCGGCATGCCAGCGGATCATGTCGCTGATATCGGCCGCGTCCATCACACGGGGCCGCGCAGAGGACATGAAACCGACATGTGTCGCCATCCACGGCACGCCCGACGGCGAAAGCGGGACCCGCCGCGAGGTCCTGTTCACCGCCGCCGCCCCGCCGTGCCACAATTCGACTCCGGCAAGCGCGCCATGCGCATGCACCGCATCCGTCATCACCGCATGAGACCGCACGTCCGCCTCGTCCCAGAGGGTGGCGAAGGGAAACGGGCTGTCGTCCGAGGAAGGATCGACCGAACAGGCTCCCGTGCAGACGACCCCCCATCCGCCTTCCGCCTTCATGCCGCGGAAGGCCGCGCGCACATGCGGGGCGGCATTGGTCATGCCGCTGGCATGGGGCACCTGGTAGAACCGGTTCGGCGCCGTCTTGGGACCGATGCGGACAGGCTCGAACAGCGTGTCATAGCGCGGGTTTCTGGCCATCGGCCACCTCTTGCTGAACGATCGTACAGTAACGGGCGCCGTTCAGCCGGTCAAGTGGCGGGAATGTCCTGCGACGACCCGCACAGCCACTTCGTCAGGCCGGCCAGACCAGCCTTGCGCTCGCGCCCCGGGGGGATCACGAGACTGTAGGCATGGCCCAGCGGCAACGAGACGGAGGACAACGCCACCAGCCGCCCGGCTTCGAGATCGGCCCGTGCCATCATCCGCTGGCCCAGCGCCACGCCCAGACCCTCCCGGGCGAAGTCGAGCGCGAGGCCCGACATGCCGACCACGAAGCCGCGCCTGCGGTCGCGGCGGGGCATGTGGGCGCAGTCGAACCAGTCGTCCCATGAGGGCAGCGATCCGAAACCCGGGCCCCAGTCGGTCTCGATCAGGTCCTCGTCGGGTATGCCGGCAAGCCCGGACCCTCCGGCCGAAGGATTGCGCGCGAGATAGCCCGGACTGCAGAGCGGCAAGACCTCGTCGGCGCAAAGTGCGATCGTCTTCAGGCCGGGATAAAGGCCGCTGCCGTAACAGAGGCGCAGATCGATATCGGACCGATCGAAATCCACCGGGTCGTCCTCGACCCTGAGCGCGAACCGGAAGCGCGGCTCGCGCCGCACGAAAGCCGCAAGGCGCGGCACGAGCCAGAGCCCCGCCACCGACGGCAACACGCTGATGACAAGGCGCGGGCGCTTCGCCCCGGTCAGGGTCCGCTCGGTCACGGCGGCGATCGTCTGAAGCGCCTCGGTCGTCCCGCCGAACACAGCCTGGCCCGCATCGGTCAGAACAACCCTGTTGTTCAGACGCGTAAAGAGCCGCTTGTCCAGAAAGCGTTCGAGATTGCGCACCTGCTGGCTGACGGCGGCCGGCGTGACGCCAATCTCCCGGGCTGCGGCGACATAGCTTCCGGTCCGCGCCGCGGCCTCGAAAGCGCGCAGGGCGTTCAGCGGGGGAAGGGGTCCGACCATGCTTCTGCCTCAGAAAACCTGAGCCAGACTAACATTTTGCCCGGTTGTGAAAAGCAGGAATGGGGCCAGACTATTGCGCAGCCATACAACGGAGACCCACATGCGCGACATCCTCGACCTCGAGCGATACCCTCTCGACCAGCCCGGCACGAAGGCATGGTTCGACCTGGTCGAAGGCTGCCGCGCCGATCTCGCGCGGGAGGGGATGTTCAATCTCGAAGGTTTCGTCCGCCCCGATGCGCTCGTCAGGGCGATGGATGAGGTCGGGCCGGTGATGCGGACGCTCGCCTTCGTGCACCGGCGGATGCACAACGTCTACTTCCGCGATACCGTGGAAGGGCTCGCACCCGACCATCCGGCGCTGCAGAAGGTGTCGACCGTCAACCATACGGTCTGCGCCGACCAGATCGCCGACAGCGTTCCGGCATGGATCTACGAATGGCCGCAATTCGCTGTCTTCCTGTCGGCCGCGATGGCCAAGCCGACGCTGTTCACCATGCGCGATCCCCTCGCCCGGTTGAACGTGATGCGCTACGGCGACGGCGAGGCGCTGAACTGGCACTTCGACCGTTCCGAGTTCACCACAACGCTGCTGCTGCAGGAACCGAGCGGCGGCGGGGAGTTCCAGTACCGCCCGGACCTTCGCACGCAGAGCGAGCCGAACCACGACGGTGTCGCGCGGGTGCTGGAGGGCAGCGACCCGCAGGTGAAGTCGATGACGCTTGCGGCGGGAACACTGAATGTCTTCCGGGGCAGGAACACCCTGCATCGGGTGACGCCCTGCATCGGGCCGCTGTCCCGATACATCGCGGTCTATTCCTATTACGAGCGGCCGGGCGTGACGTTCAGCAAGGAGGAACAGATCGGATTCTACGGCCGGGCGGCCTAGGGAAAGGGACGACGGATGGGCAAGGATACCTTCAACGAGCTCGCCGAAGCACTGCGGCAGAGCGAGACCGCCGACTACGACAGCGCCTGGTCGATGCCGCGCGGCTATTACATCGATCCCGACGTCGCGGCGCTCGAACGAGAGACGCTTTTCGGGCGCGAATGGATCTGCGTCGGCAGGTCAGAGGAAGTCGCTGCGGCAGGCGACTTCATGGCGTTCACGCTCTGCGACGAACCTCTGGTCGCGGTCAGGGGCGAGGACGGCGCGCTGCGCGTCTTCTCCAACGTCTGCCGGCATCGGGGCGCGATCCTCGCGCAAGGGCGCGGACGGCACAACCGGCTGGTCTGTCCCTATCATCAGTGGTCCTACGACCTCGAAGGCCGGCTCGCAGCCGCGCCGCGAATGGAGCCTCACACGCAATTCGATCCCGCCGCCTGCCGCCTCCCGCAGTTCTCGGCGGAGGAATGGCACGGCTTTCTCTTCGTGAACCTGGCCGCGGATCCCCCTCCCCTGGCCCCTCGCCTGGAAGGTCTGTCCAGGCAGATTGCCAACTACCACATGGCAGAGATGAAGCTGCGCCATGTCGCCGACGAGATCTGGCATACGAACTGGAAATGCCTGATCGAGAACTTCATGGAGGGCTATCACCTGACCCCGCTGCACCGCACCACGCTGCACCCGGTCAACCCGACCCGCCTCTGTACCCACTTTCCCGCCGGGGACGCCTATTTCGGCTACAATGCGGGCTACACGCCCGAGCTGCCCCGCTCGACCAGAGGTCATCCCGACCTTACTCCGGCAGAAGTCGACAATTGCGTCATGTTCGCCGTACCGCCCGGCCTGGTCTCGGGGTGCGGTGGCGACTACAGCTCGTTCATCTGCGTCCAGCCGGAAAGCGTGGACCGGGTGCGGGCCAGGATGGGACTGATATTCCACGGCGACAGCTGGAGCGAAAAGGCCATCTCGGACGCCATCGCGCTCTTCAATGAAACGATGGCCGAGGACAAGGACGTGCTCGATGGCCTCATGCGGGGCATGGCCTCGACCCAACACACGGCAGGACCGCTTGCTCCGGCGGATTTCGAAGGCCCGGTTCTTGACTTCTATCGCTTCTACAGCCGCAGGATGGCGGATGCGCTGGCCGGATCGTGAACCTTACTGTTGAACGACCCGACAGCATATGCAGTGTATTGTCTGACGCCAGGCAATCCGCGTCCGCCGGCGCGCGACATGCGGCGGACACCATAAAAACGTCAGGCCAGCAAAGGCCGGCGAACCCGACAGGAGAGAAGAATGGCACGTGACTATCGTCTGCTCGACCGGCTGCGCAATGGGCGCACACCGCTCGAGAATCACCTCATTGACGGGCTGGTGGATGGCAGGGTCAGCCGGCGCGAGTTTCTCCGCCACGGCTCCGTCCTCGGCCTTTCGGCCTCGTTCCTGACGGCCACCGCGGGGGCTGCGGGGTTCGAACTGCTGCTTCCGCGGCGCGCCCATGCGGCTGCGGGCGGAACGCTGCGTGTGGGCCAGATCGTTCCGGCGGGGTCCATCGACCCCGTCAAGATCGCCGATGGCGGCGGTATCACCGTCCTGTCGCAGGTCGCCGAGAACCTTGTCCTGTCGGCCCCCGACTTGACCGCGCAGCCGCTCCTCGCCGAAAGCTGGTCGCCCAACGACGACGGTTCGGTCTGGACCTTCAAGCTGCGCCCGAACGTCAAATTCCACTCGGGGAAGGTGCTGAATGCCGATGACGTCGTTGCAAGCTTCGACCGGTTGACCGACCCCGAGAACGGCTCGAATGCGCTTTCGGCCTTCCGCGGCGTGCTGTCCAAAGGCGGCACGAAGAAGGTCGATGACCTGACGGTCGAGTTCCACCTCGACGCAGCCAATGCCGGCTTCCCCTATGTCGTGTCGACCGACAACTACAATGCAGTGATACTGCCCGCCGACTATGCCGGCGACTTCGAGCAGAACATGAACGGCACCGGACCGTTCAAGCTGGTGCGCTACACGCCCAAGCAGGGCGCGACCTTCGAGAAGAACCCGGAATACTGGGGTGGCGCCGCCAATATCGATACCATCGAGATGAGCTTCTACGAGGACTACCAGCCGCAGATTCTCGCCATGCTCGGCGGTCAGCTGGACGTCATCCAGCAGGTTCCGGTGCTGCAGGGCGCCGCGCTGCTGTCGAACCCGGAGATTGCGATCATAAGCACGCCTTCGTCGGCGCATCAGGAAGTGCACATGCGCACCGACATGGCGCCCTTCACCGACAAGAGGGTCCGTCAGGCCATCGCACTCTGCCTCGACCGCCCGCAGCTGGTCGACGGCCTGATGCGCGGCAAGGCGCAGATCGGCAATGACAGCCCCTTCATGAAGGCCTTCCCGGCGACCGACCCGAGCGTGCCGCAGCGCGAAAAGGACATTGCCAAGGCCCGGGAACTGCTGGCGGCCGCGGGCATGGCGGAGGGTTTCGAGGTCGAACTTACCACCGAGAAATATCTCGAGATCCCGCAATATGCGCAGGTCATCCAGAATGCCGTCAAGGAGATCGGCGGCAACATCACGCTCAACATCATGGACCAGGGCGCCTATTACGGCGACGCGGTACCGGGCAACTCTCCCTGGCTCGACTCGACGATGGGCATCACCGACTACGGGCATCGCGGTATTCCCAACGTCTTCCTCCAGGCCCCTCTTCTGAGTACCGGCACCTGGAATTCGGCGCATTTCAGCAATGCGGAATACGACGGTCTGGTGGCGAGCTATATCGCCGAACTCGACCTCGAGGCGCAGCGCAGGACGGCGGGCAGGATCCAGACACTGCTGCTGGACGAGACGCCGATCATCTACGGATATTTCTACGATTTCCTGACTGCCACCAGATCCGGCGTTTCGGGTGTCGTGCCGACAGCGATGAGCCATCTGTTCTTGCAGACCGCAAGCCTCTGACCCAAGAATTGAACGAGCGATCCCGCCTGCCCGGCGGGGTCCGTCTTCAGGGGTGGCAGCGGCAACGGGGGTAGCGACCGATATCGAGGTATCTGTTCAAGCGGCTGCTGATGTCGGTCGCGACGCTCTGGCTGCTGAGCGTCTTGATCTTCGCCGGCGCGAGGATGCTGCCGGGCAATGTTGGCCGAACGATGCTCGGCCCCTTTGCCGATGCCGAGGCGGTCGCGGTCCTGAACCATGAACTCGGCACTGACAGGCCGCTTCTCGTGCAATACGGCAGCTGGATCGGCGGTTTCGTGACCGGCGATCTCGGTGAGTCCTACGCCTATCGGGCTCCCGTCGCGCCCTTCCTGTGGTCGGCGTTGCGGAATTCGGGAAAGCTGGCGCTCGTCGCCTTCCTGATGGTCGTTCCCCTCGGACTGCTGGGCGGCACCGTCGCGGCGCTGTATCGCGACCGCCCGCCGGACCGCATCCTGTCCGCAGTCGGGCTGTCAGCCACGATCGTTCCCGAATTCGTCTCGGGCATCGTACTTCTGCTCGTGTTTTCGGTCTGGTTGCGCTGGTTCCCGATTTCGGCCACCGCTCCGGAAGGCGCCGGCCCCCTGACCCAGCTCTATCACCTGATCCTGCCCGCCCTACCGCTGGTGCTCGTGCTCTTCGGCTACATCGCGCGCATGGCCCGCGCCGGCATGATCGAGGCGCTCGACGCCGACTACACCCGCACCGCGATCCTGAAGGGACTGAGCTTTCCGCGCGTGATCTGGCGACACGTCCTGCGCAACGCGCTGCTGCCGACGATCAGCGTCATAGCCACCCAGACCGTCTACCTGATCGGCGGGCTCGTGGTGATCGAGATCCTGTTCCACTACCAGGGCATCGGCAGCCTGATCTATACCGCCGCGAACAAGAAGGACTTCCCCATGCTGCAGGCCGGGATCATGGCGGTCGGTATCCTGTTCACCGCGATGACGCTGCTTGCCGACCTGCTGTATGCCGCGCTCAACCCGCGCATTCGACACCGGGGCGGGGAATGACGGGCACCACCCCTGCAAGAACCGCGCCGGGACAGGCGGACGCGCCGCGCAGCTTGACGCGCCGGCTGATCGTCACACCATCCTTCGTGATCGGCATGACCATCACGCTCTTCTGGGTCTTCTGCGCCATCTTCGGCGCTCGCGTGGTTCCGTACGATCCCTTCGCGACCGACATCATGTTCACCCTTGCCCCGCCCTCCTCCGCCCATTGGTTCGGCACCGACGAGCTTGGCCGCGACGTCTTCGCGCGTGTCATCGTCGGCGCCCGCGACATCCTGACCGTCGCACCGCTGGCCACGCTTCTCAGCACCCTGTGCGGCACCGCGCTCGGGCTAGCGATGGGCTATTTCGGCGGGCTCTTCGATGAGGCGATGAGCCGTCTGGTCGACGCCGTCCTTGCCCTCCCCACGGTGGTCGTGGCGCTGCTTGCCCTGACCGCGCTTGGCGCATCGACCCTGACGGTCCTGTTCGTCATCGGCTTTTCATATGCACCCATCATCGCCCGGACGGTGCGCGCGGCGGTCCTGACCGAGCGCGGCCTCGACTACGTGGCAGCGGCGGAACTGCGGCGCGAAAACCCGCTTTACACCATGTTCGCCGAGATCCTGCCCAACATCATGCCCGCGATCCTGGTCGAGGCGACTGTGCGCCTTGGCTATTCGATCTTCACGGTCGCGACGCTCAGCTTCATCGGTTTCGGCATCCAGCCGCCCTCGCCCGACTGGGGCCTTTCCATCGCCTCGAGCTACGGTCTTATCGGCGGCGGCTTCTGGTGGACCGTCCTTTTCGACAGCATCGCCATCGCCAGCCTCGTCGTCGGCGTCAACCTCGTCGCCGACAGCATTCAGGGCGCGCTGAATGACTGACGCAACGCCCACGCTGCGGATCGAGGCGCTCTCCGTGGGCTACCGCGTCAAGGGTCAGGTTCTGCGGGTCCTTCAGGACCTGACCTTCGAGATCGGCCGGGGCGAGGCTTACGGGCTGGTGGGCGAGTCGGGTTGCGGCAAGTCCACGGCCGCCTTCGCCGCGATGCGCTATCTGCCCCGGAATGGACGCATCGAGGCGGGACGCATCATCATGGGGGGCGAGGACGTCTACGGACTCGATTCCCGCGCGCTGCAGTCGCTTCGCCGTAACCGGGTGGCGATGGTCTATCAGGACCCCGGCAAGTCGCTGAATCCGTCGATCCGGATCGGCGCCCAGATGGCCGAGGTGTTCGAGTTGCTCGGTGAACCCCGTCAGTCGTGGCGCGACCGCTCGGTCGGGATGCTCGACCGCGTGCGGATCACGGATCCCGACGCCGTGCTGCAACGCTACCCGCACCAGCTTTCGGGCGGGATGCAACAGCGCGTTTCCATCGCAATGGCACTGGCCAGCAACCCGTCGCTGCTGATCCTGGACGAACCGACGACCGGCCTCGACGCCACTGTGGAGGCCGAGGTGCTCGACCTTATCCTCCAGCTGCGGCAGGAATATTCCACCTCGATCCTGTTCATCAGCCACAACCTCGCCGTGGTCGCGCGGATGTGCGAGCGGGTCGGCGTGCTCTATGCCGGACGTATGGTCGAGGAAGGTCCGACCCGCGATCTTTTCCGCCAGCCGCGCCACCCCTACACGGGCCAGCTTCTGCGCTGCCTCCCCCGACAAGACCGCAGCAAGTCGGTGGCCCCCCTTGCCACGATCCCTGGGTTCCTGCCGCCGCTCGGCAGCCATGTTCCCGGCTGCATCTTCGCGGATCGCTGCCCGCTTGCCGAGGACAGGTGCCGCGACGAGGCGCCGCCCCTGCGCGACCTCGGCGGCCGGACGACGGTTTGCCACTACCCCGAACGCGTTCCCGATCTGGCCGAGGCCGCGGCCGACATACCTGCGGCCCGCGCGCCGGCCGCGCAAGGCGCGCCGGTCATGGAAATGCGCGACCTGAGCAAGACATTCCGCATCGACGGAAAGGCGTTCCGGGCCGTCAACGGAATAAGCCTCACCCTGCGCGAGGGAGAGACGCTCGGCCTTGTCGGCGAATCCGGCTCGGGAAAGACCACACTGGCCCGCAGCGTCCTTGGCCTCACCAGTCCCGACACGGACGGTGCGATCCTTCTCGACGGCAAGCCGCTGCCCCCGCGCCTCTCGGAGCGGACGCTCGAGGAGGTCAAGGCACTTCAGATCGTCTTCCAGAACCCGGATTCCGCGTTGAACCGGGCCCATAGCGTGCGCCGCATGATCGGGCGGACTATCGCCCGGCTGACGCGCATGCCGAAGGCGCGGCGTGCGGATCGCGTGCTTGAGCTGACCCGGTCGGTCCGTCTGACCGAGCGCCAGCTCGGCGCGCGCCCGAGCCAGCTGTCGGGCGGACTGAAGCAGCGCGTCGCGATCGCGCGGGCCTTCGCTGGCGAGCCGCGCGTAGTCATCTGCGACGAGCCGACGTCCGCACTCGACGTCTCTGTTCAGGCCGCCATCCTCAATCTGCTGGTCGAACTGCAATCGAGCGAGAAGGTAAGCTACATCTTCATATCGCACGACCTCGGTGTGGTTCGCTACATTTCGGACCGGATCGCGGTGCTCTACCTCGGTCGCCTGCTCGAGATCGGACCCGCCGATGCGGTGTTCGACGGCCCGCACCATCCCTATACGGAAGCGCTCCTGTCCTCGGTCCCCTCGATCGACGGCGATGACGCGCAGCGCGTCAGGCTCGGCGCCGAGGTCCCCAGCGCGACCAATCCGCCCGGCGGCTGCATCTTCCATACCCGCTGCCCCCGCAAGATCGGCCCGATATGCGAGGAGAAGACCCCGCCCGAGATCAGCCTCGGCCCCGAACATGTCGCCGCCTGCCATGTGCCGGTCTCGGAACTGCACCGAAACGCCGTCTAGACACGGAAGAACGCCCGCGCTTTACCCGGCAGGCGCCAGCGGCCAGTATGCCGGACGCGGGCGCACGGCCAGGTTCCCCCGGTCCCGAAAGAGCGCAAGGAAGATGACCAGCAAGCCACCTGCCCAAAGCTACCGGCGATACCCGCGGGAGACACGGGGCGCGATGCTGGTCGATGCGGGTTCCGCATGCCTGGCGCGGGGCGGCATCACTGCCTTCACGGTCGAGAATATCTGCCGGGAGGCACAGGTTTCCCGAGGATTGATCGGGCATCATTTCGGAACCAAGGATGCGCTGCTGGCCGCCGTCTACGCGAGCATGTACGAGCGCTTCATGGAAGTGATCGCGCTGCCCGACGAGGAGGAACTGTCGGCCGCAGCGCTTGTGGAGGCCTGCGTTGCGCCGGAAGTCTTCAACCCCGACAGTCTTCGAACCTGGCTTGCTCTCTGGGGCGAAATCGCCAACAACGCGGAACTTCGCGCCGAGCATCGCCTGCGTTATCGGGATTTCCTTGACCGGGTCGAGCGGATCATTCTGGCCGAGGCGAGACGCCGGAGCGTCGAGGTCGATGCGCGCTCGGCGGCGCTTCAGTTCGTCGCCCTTTCCGACGGTCTCTGGCTCGAGCATGCCATCGACACCTCGATGCTGTCGAGGTCAAGCGCGCGAGATGCGCTTTTCGAATTTCTGGAGAATGCGCTTGGGGGGACGACCCGGGATCGAGCGCGCTGATTGCGCCCTCGAAAGGCACGCGACCCTCGGCAGATGCTTCGAATATCTGGAAAAATGGTGCGGTCGAGAAGACTCGAACTTCCACGGGTGTTACCCCACAGCGACCTCAACGCTGCGCGTCTACCAATTCCGCCACGACCGCACGTCATGATTGGTGCGCCGTCTTTATAGTGACCTCCGGCGCTTCTCAAGAGGATAATCGGAGAAAATGACGCGACGCCCTGGGCCCCTTCCGCGCGCCGATCGGCAGTGTGCCATGAACCATGTCTCGCCCCGCCGCTGCATCACGGTGGCGGGGCGAAGAAGGTCGTGGGGGCCTTGTCGGGCTGGCCCGCGTCAGGTCACTTGCTGATGGAAAAACTCGGCAGTCCCGCCGCCGGGCTCGAAGCGGACTGCACAGTTTCGGGCGAACGCGCCGGTGTCAGACCGCTGTACTCCAGGGAAGCCTCGCGGATCAGATCCGTTCGCTCGGGCTGACCGGGAACGAAGACAGCCTCGGCGCCCGAATCGGCGGCGGTCAGACCCGCGTCATACCAGGCCGCCGCGGCATCGGTGCGCCGGGAGGTGCCGAAGCCCATTGCCAGGTGGTGCCCCATGAGTTCGCCGTAGACCTTCTCGCCGAGTGCATAAAGAACCAGAGCCGAGCCGATCGCCACATCCATGTTGTCGGTCCGGTAGCCGACCCCGAGGCAGATGCGCGCCGTTCCGGAAAGCTGCGCGGGGGACATGCCGGTGCTCAGGATGAAATTCGAAACGTCCTGTTCGACCGCGTCACGCGGTTTTACCGAAAGCGCCGACACGAAATCCTTCACGGCGGGACCGAACCCTTCGCACTGGCTCGCCACCTGCTGCGGGGTGAAACCCTGTACCTGTCCGATCAGTTCTTCGCTGCGGGCGATGGCGTAGGTGCGGGCCAGGCAGAACTGTTCGTTCAGCGCGACCGAGGGATCGGTCATCGACGCCAGCGTGGTAAAGCCGCCGTTCGTATTCGTCACCAAGGACACGGCATTGCAATGAGAGGCGAGCGATGCCTGTTTGCTCTGCCCGAAGAAGTTCGGCAGCGCCGGTCCGGCGGTGGTGGCGTCGCTTGCGGCGGGCTCGACCGCAGGTGCCGGGAAGGGCGCGGGCGCGGCGGCTGCCATGACCTGCGGCGCCGCGGGCACGGGCGCGGGTTGCGGCGTCACCACGACGGTCGTGGTCGCCGGCTGAACCGGCTGCGGCGCGGCCGGCTGTCCATTGAGCTGCGCATATGTCGCCTTGAGCACGCCCCGCACGCCGTTGCGCGAGATGGTCTCCTGTACGTCGGGGGCGCCGGACTGCGCGCGATAGTAAGAGCTGGTGAGGATATTGAGTTGATAGGGCGTGAGCTCGCCGGAGGCAGGGAAGCCCATGAACGCCTGATAGCGGCTTACCGCGTTCTTCGACTGGCGGCCAAGCTGGCCATCGACCGTCCCGGCGTTGAAGCCGAAATAGTTCAGCGAGGCCTGGATCTCCCGGCCCTGTTGGGTTGACGGTATCGTCGAGCGATAGACTTTCTTCTGGGTGTAGACCCTGCGAGGCGGCTCGGCCTGCTTGCGTCGTTCAACGTCGCGGCCGATCGCGTAACCGACGACTCCGCCGATCAGCGCCGAGGCCGCATCGTTCGCGCGGGCGGGTGCCGTCGTGACCGGCAATGCAGCCACTGAAAGTGAAAGGATGGAAACCACAAGCCGTTTTGAAAACATGATTCTTTCCCCAAATGTGTATTGCAGTTCCAGAAGCCTAGCATGACCGGGCCGAATCGCTAAGCGATCCGGTTCACATTTGTGCGGGGACGGGACGACGTCTCTTGAAGTTCGTCCCTCGGCATCAATGTTCTTGTCGAAAAATGTGTCCGGAGCCGAACCAGTGAAAACAGTTTCCAATGACGGGGATGTCCTGCAGATCGATATCGTCTCGGATGTCATGTGCCCGTGGTGCATCGTGGGGTACAGGCAGCTCGAGCAGGCGCTGCGAAGACTTTCGCTCAGTGCCCGGCTGCGCTGGCATCCGTTCGAACTGAATCCGGACATGTCGCCGGGGGGCCAGAATCTGGGCGAGCATATCGCCGCGAAATACGGGGCGACGCCCGAACAGAGCCGGGAGAACCGCAAGCGGCTTGCCCGGATCGGCGAAAGTCTCGGCATTGTTTTCCGTTTCGATGACGACAGCCGGATCGTGAACAGTTTTCTGGCTCACCAGTTGCTGGACTGGGCCGATGAGAAAGGCCTGCAGCATCCGCTCATGCTGGCGCTCTTCGAGGCGCATTTCACCGCCGGGCTGGATGTGTCCGATCCGCAGGTTCTCACCGAGGTCGCCGGACGGGTGGGGCTCGATACCGCGGGGGCCGCGCAGGTGCTTGCCTCGGGCGAGCGCGCCGCCCGGGTCCGCGAGAACGAACGGTTCTGGACCTCGCGCGGGATAACCGGCGTGCCGTCGATGATCTTCGGCGGACGCTTCCTGCTGACCGGCGCGCAGGGCGTCGACACCTATGCAAGAATGCTCGAACGCGCGAGAGACGCGGGCGCGGCCGCCTGAACCCTTTCGCATGCCGGCCCGTGGGTCTATCTGAACCGTATGGTTGAATGGATCATCAGCGAGGGCCTCACGGATTACCGCGTGGCGGAAGCCCGGATGGAGGCGCGTGCCGAGGCAATAGCGGCCGGTACCGCTACGGAATGCATATGGCTTCTCGAGCATCCATCGCTCTACACCGCAGGGACCAGCGCGAATGCGCAGGATCTGACCGACCCCGAGCGCTTCCCCGTCCACGCCACGAAGCGCGGCGGCCAGTACACCTATCACGGTCCGGGGCAGCGGATCGTCTACGTCATGCTCGACGTCGGCCGGCGTGGACGTGACGTGCGCTGTTTCGTGCGCCAGCTCGAATCCTGGGTGATCGCGGCGCTGGCGGAATTCAACGTGACCGGCGAGATCCGCCCGGGCCGGGTCGGTGTGTGGGTCAGCCGCCCGGAGCGGCCTCCCGGGCCGGACGGTGCGATCCGAGAGGAGAAGATCGCCGCCATCGGCATCCGGCTGCGCCGCTGGATCAGCTTTCACGGCATCTCGATCAATGTCGAACCGGATCTGACGCATTTCGAGGGGATCGTCCCATGCGGCATCGCCGAACATGGCGTCACCAGTCTGGTCGATCTGGGACTGCCAGTCACGATGTCCGATCTGGACGACGCGCTGCGCCGGACCTTCGAGACGTCCTTCGGACGCAGCTGCGCCGACCTGAAAGGTTAACGCCAAGCCCCGGCACGGAACGGGTTTCTTTCGGAAAATTATATCTGCCTGCGTCAATTACGATCATTGCCCCGCTGCGCGAGTCCCACTAAAACCACCAGCACAACTCAGCGCGGGAACCCTTCCGCGGTCAGCACCCATATATGCGGGAGGCAACGCATGGCAGACGCAGCCATCCACGGCCACGAACATCACGACGAGCGCGGTTTCTTCACCCGCTGGTTCATGTCCACCAACCACAAGGACATCGGGATTCTCTACCTGATCGTCTCGGCCCTCGTCGGCTTCATTTCGGTCGCCTTTACGATCTACATGCGCCTCGAATTGATGCATCCCGGCGTGCAGCACATGTGCATGGAAGGCGCGCGTCTGTTTGCCTCTTCCGAGACCTGCACTCCGAACGGGCATCTGTGGAACGTGCTGATCACCGGGCACGGCATCCTGATGATGTTCTTCGTCGTCATTCCCGCCCTCTTCGGCGGTTTCGGCAACTACTTCATGCCCTTGCAGATCGGGGCGCCGGACATGGCCTTCCCGCGCATGAACAACCTGAGCTTCTGGCTCTACGTCGCCGGCACCTCGCTGGCCGTCTGCTCGGTCCTGACGCCGGGCGGCAACGACCAGCTCGGATCGGGCGTGGGCTGGGTTCTCTATCCGCCGCTGTCCTCCAACGAGGGCGGCGTGTCGATGGATTTCGCCATCTTCGCGGTGCACCTTTCCGGCGCTTCGTCGATCCTCGGCGCGATCAACATGATCACGACATTCCTCAACATGCGCGCACCGGGCATGACGCTCTTCAAGGTGCCGCTGTTCTCGTGGTCGATCTTCGTCACCTCCTGGCTGATCCTGCTCTCGCTGCCCGTTCTGGCAGGCGCGATCACCATGCTTCTGATGGATCGCAACTTCGGCTTCGCCTTCTTCGATCCGGCAGGCGGCGGCGATCCGGTCCTCTACCAGCACATCCTGTGGTTCTTCGGACACCCCGAGGTCTACATCATCATCCTGCCCGGCTTCGGCATCATCAGCCACGTGATCGCGACCTTCTCGAGGAAACCCGTCTTCGGCTACCTGCCGATGGTCTGGGCCCTGATCGCCATCGGCGCGCTCGGTTTCGTCGTCTGGGCGCACCACATGTACACGGTCGGCCTGACGCTCAACCAGCAGGCCTACTTCATGCTGGCAACCATGGTCATCGCGGTGCCGACCGGGGTCAAGGTCTTCAGCTGGATCGCGACGATGTGGGGCGGCTCGATCGAGTTCAAGACGCCGATGCTCTGGGCGTTCGGCTTCCTGTTCCTCTTCACCGTGGGCGGTGTGACCGGCATCGTGCTGAGCCAGGCCCCCATCGACCGCTACTACCACGACACCTATTACGTGGTCGCGCACTTCCACTACGTGATGAGCCTCGGCGCCGTTTTCGCCATCTTCGCGGGCATGTATTTCTACCTGCCCAAGATGACCGGCAAGATGTACCCCGAATGGGCAGGAAAGCTTCACTTCTGGATGATGTTCATCGGCGCGAACCTGACATTCTTCCCGCAGCACTTCCTGGGCCGTCAGGGCATGCCCCGCCGCTATATCGACTACCCGGAAGCCTTCGCGATGTGGAACTTCTGGTCCTCGATGGGCGCCTACCTCTCGTTCATGTCGTTCCTCTTCTTCTTCGGGATCATCTTCTACACCCTGCGTTTCGGAGCCGCCTCGCCGGCGCGCAACCCGTGGAACGAATATGCGGATACGCTGGAATGGACACTGCCCAGCCCCCCGCCGGAGCATACGTTCGAGATCCTTCCGAAGCAGGAAGACTGGGACAAGAACCCGGCCCACTGAGGCGACTGGCTCGAAACTGCGCAAGGCCCCGGCATCGTCCGGGGCCTTTCTGCTTTCGGGCTTCAGACAGGGAATGATCGAACGGCCCGGATTTGCCCTTTTCCAAGGATCGGCATCTGCGATGTCACGTCTGCGGCCACCTGCCGCGCGCCACCCCCTTGCACGACGGACCGTCCGGCATATCCTGACGCCAAGGGAGTCGCGCGAATGCCCTACAAGTGGACCAACGAACCGGGAGAGACGCCGCAGACGCTGCTGCTGTGGCCGCACCAGTCGCTGCCGGCGAAAGGAATGGCCGCCTTCATCCTTGCGACTTTCGGCATGATCCTGATCCCGGCGCTTTCGCTTCTCGGCTCGGTGTTGTTGTGGGGGATACTGCCGTTTCTGCTGCTGGCCGTCTGGGGCATATGGCATGCGCTTCAGTCAAACCACCATGCCCGGCTGATTACCGAGGTGCTGACGCTGACTCCGAATGACGCGCATCTTGTCCGCACCGACCCCTCGGGTCGCACAAGGCGATGGGACTGCAATCGCGCCTGGACCCGGATCACCCGCTACGAGAAGGACGGGCCCGTGCCGAATTACGTCACCTTGCGCGGGATGGGCCGCGAGGTCGAGATCGGCGCCTTCCTCTCGGAAGAAGAGAGGGTAGCCCTGCACGAGGAACTCCTGCGCGCATGGCAGCGCTGACCCCATCCGGCATCCGGTCCCGTGAACCGGCATTTCCCGCAATCTCCGGGCGCATGGCCTCCTTGGGTCACAGGACCCACGCCATGACGCGAAGATCCCTCCTGAGCGCCTGCGCCTGCCTTTGCGCCGGTTGGACGCCTGCCGGCGCGGACCCCCTGCCCCACCTCGTTCTGGATCCTGCCGGAACCACTGTTTCGGGCCTTTCAAGCGGGGCCTTCATGGCGGTGCAGCTTCAGGTGGCCTTTTCGCAAGCCATCCTCGGCGCAGGGGTCGTCGCAGGCGGGCCCTTCGGCTGTGCCGAGGGGCTGCTGTGGCGCGCGCTTCACGTCTGCATGGACCCGTTTTTCGTTTCGGCCGACCCCCAGGATTCGCTCGCCGTCATCCGATCGCTGGACGCCGAGGACGCGATCGACCCGGCCGAGTTCATCGCCTCGGACCGCGTCTATCTGTTCCACGGCAGGGCCGACGGCACGGTAGACCGCACCGCCATGGACGCGCTGGCAGAGATGTACGGCCTGCTCGGTGTCCCGTCCGCGGCCATCAGCTACGTCGATTCCTTCGATGCAGGTCATGGTTTCGTGACCGAGGCCGGATCGCTGACCTGCGATGCCACGGGCGGGAACTTCCTGATCGACTGCGATTTCGATCAGGCCGGCGATATCCTGACCTGGCTCTACGGAGCGCTCGATCCGGCTGGCGAGGACCGCCCGGACGCGTTGCTGAGCTTCGACCAGTCCGCCTATGCCGGCGGCGCGGCCGGCATGGATGACACCGGATTCGTCTATGTGCCAGAAGCCTGCGCGGCGGGGGAGACCTGCCGTCTGCACATCGCCCTGCACGGCTGCAAGCAGGGGCGCGAGCGCCTGGGGTCGGATTTCGCGCGGCTCACCGGATACAATCGCTGGGCAGAAAGCAACGCAATCGTGGTGATCTACCCCCAGGCCATCAGCATTCCCGCCCCCTGGTACGACATCTACGGCGGCAACCCGAACGGATGCTGGGACTGGTGGGGATATTCGGGGGATGACTACCTCGGCCGTTCCGGTCCGCAACTGGCGGCGATAGCCCGGATGGCCGCGGCACTGGGCGCACCGCTGTCGCCGTGAGCGACGCCTTTCCAATTCCGGCGGGCCCGCTACTGTCCGGACGACAGCAACAAGAGGGACAGGCATGACACGAACCATGATCGGCGTGATCGGGGGCTCGGGCCTCTATGAGATGGCAGGGCTCGAGGACGCAGAGTGGGTGACGGTGGAGACCCCATGGGGAGCGCCCTCCGACGCGATCCTGACCGGGACTCTCGACGGGCTTCCGATGGCGTTTCTTCCGCGTCACGGGCGTGGGCACGCCCACAGTCCCTCCTCGGTTCCTTACCGTGCCAACATCGACGCGCTCAAGCGGCTGGGCGTAACGGATCTGGTTTCGGTTTCGGCATGCGGCTCCTTCCGGGAGGAAATGGCGCCCGGCGACTTCGTCCTCGTCGACCAGTTCATCGACCGGACCTTCGCGCGCGAAAAGTCGTTCTTCGGCCCGGGCTGCGTTGCCCATGTCTCGGTTGCGCACCCGACCTGTCCCCGCCTCTCCGGGATCTGTGCAGAGGCGGCCGGCAGTGCCGGCATCACCCTCCATGAGGGCGGCTGCTATCTCGCGATGGAGGGGCCCCAGTTCTCGACTTTGGCCGAAAGCCGCATGTACCGCGAAAGCTGGGGCTGCGACGTGATCGGGATGACCAACATGCCGGAGGCCAAGCTCGCGCGCGAAGCCGAGCTTTGCTATGCCTCGGTCGCCATGATCACCGATTACGACAGCTGGCATCCCGAGCATGGCGAGGTGGACGTGACGCAGATCATCGCGACGCTGATGGGCAATGCGGACAAGGCCCGCGCGCTGGTCGCGAACCTGCCCGGGCTCATCGGACGCCAGCGCGAAGCCTGTCCGCACGGCTGCGACCGGGCTCTCGAGCATGCGATCCTGACCTCGCCCGAAGCGCGGGATCGCGAATTGCTGGCCAGGCTCGACGCCGTGGCCGGGCGGGTCCTCTGAGGCGTGGCGCGGCCTTTCTGACGTCGAAAAGGCCCGGCCCCGGGTGACACGGGGGGCCGGGCAGTCCCGAACCGCCGGGAGGGAGCGGTCCGGGGCGAGTTCAGATGGACTCCGCGAGTGCCACGCGATTGATGATCTGCAGCCTGTCACGGAGCTTGGCGATCCAGGGCAGCGTGCTGCCGTTGCAGGGCTTGCCATTGGCCGCCTGCGCCGCCTCGTTGTAGGGGATGCCCTCTTCCTCGAACTTGCTCTGCATGACGAAGTTGGAATGCTCCGCGAAGGAGACGGCTACCGTCCGCATCCGCAATGTCCCGGTTTCGTCGCGCATCGCGGCATTGAGCGTCTTGAGGACGGTGCAGGCCTTGTAGCCCTTGCTGAGATGCCAGGCCATCTGGCGTTCGCAGTCGTCCTGTTCGAACACGCGGGCCTTGGTCAGGTCGGTGATCTGGGACTCGCGACCCGTGAAGGTCTTGCCGCTGCGCGGGGGCGCGGTAAGGCGGATCGTCTCGCCGGAACGGGCCTCGATCTCGACACTGTCGCCGGAGATGGCATCGCGGGTCAGAACCACCGCGCGGATGAAGTCGGGGAAATCTTCCCGAAGCATGTTGTAGTAGACATCCGTGAAAAGATCGCCCGGCGCGATATTGTCCTCGCCAGCCTCGAGACTGCAGATCTGGGTGATCTTTCCTCGCGGCGAGACCGCAAGGATGCTGCCCGGGGTCAGGGTCATCGAGCCGGTGCCGAAATCGACGTCGTGATAGGCGTAGATGTCCGGTTCGGTGACGCCGGTCAGCCATGTAAACCCCATCCATCCCGATACGGTACAGGCGGCGGCGGTGGCAACGAGCTTCAGCGTCAGCATGTCGGCCTCCCTATTTTGAACAGCAGCTCGAGTCGCCGCATGGGTAGTGCGTCGACGGGCAGGGTTCTGCGTATGCAGCCGTGGATGCGGTGAAAAGGATCACGAAAGCAGCAAGATGTTTCATCGGGATTCTCCAGAATCAATTTTGAGCAGATAATGCCACCTTCCTAACGCGTATGACGGGAATGGTCTGTGAACCCGGTCACAGTCTCACGGCTTGCCAATCCCGGCGGAAGTTGGAAGGAATGGGGCGCCCGGCTCATGTCACAGGAATGCCGCGATGCCCCTCGATCTCTGGCTGACCTTTGTTGCCGCCTCGATCCTCCTGCTGCTGATACCGGGACCGACCGTGCTGCTGGTCCTCAGCTACGCCCTGTCCAAGGGGCGCAGCGTGGCCCTTGCCTCTGCCGCCGGCGTTGCGCTCGGGGACTTCCTGGCCATGTCCGCGTCGCTGCTGGGTCTCGGGGCGCTGGTACTCGCATCTGCCACACTCTTCACGACGCTGAAATGGATCGGAGCGGCCTATCTCGTGTGGCTCGGCTTCCGACTGCTTCGTTCCGCGCCTGCTGACGGCCTCGCGACCGCCTCCATCTGCGAGGTTTCCGCACGCGGCGTCTTTGCCCATGCCGCATCTGTAACCGCGCTCAATCCCAAGAGCATTGCCTTCTTCATCGCATTCGTGCCGCAATTCCTGAGCCCGGACGCACCGCTGGTCCCGCAATTCGCCATTCTCGTCGCAACCTTCGTCGGGCTGGCGGCGATGAATGCTTTGGTCTATGCGCTTGTTGCCGACCGCTTGCGCCGCCGGATCGGCAAGCCGCGTGTGATCTCCGCACTGACCCGGGCAGGAGGCCTCGCGCTCGTCTGCATGGGCGTCTTCACGGCCACGCTACGCCGCGCCACCTGAAAGGACCCCCTCCTCGATGAAGACCGTCAAGGACTACATCCGCACCATCCCCGATTTCCCGCATGAGGGCATCATGTTCCGCGACGTGACGACGCTCTTTGCGGATCCGCGCGGATTCCGCATGGCAGTGGACCAGATGCTGCACCCCTATGCCGGGATCGGCATCGACAAGGTGGTGGGGCTTGAAGCGCGCGGTTTCATCCTTGGCGGCGCCATCGCGCACCAGCTTTCCCTGGGATTCGTGCCGATCCGCAAGAAGGGCAAACTGCCGGGCGCCACGATCAGCCAGGACTACCAGCTCGAATACGGCGAGGCGATCGTCGAGATCCACGACAACGCCGTCGAACCCGGCGAGCGGATCCTTGTTGTCGACGACCTTCTGGCCACCGGTGGCACGGCCGAGGCGGGCATAAAGCTGATCGAACGGCTGGGGGGCGTGATCGTGTCCTGCGCCTTCATCATCGACCTGCCGGAACTTGGCGGCCGGCGGAAGCTCGAGGCGATGGGCATGGACGTTCACGCGCTCTGCGAATTCGACGGCGCCTGAAGGCTCGGGCGGTCAGCCTCCGCCGATGCGTCTGCGGTCCGTGCGAGGCGTGCCCTTGTCGATGACCATCGCCCTGACGCGCGGCAACGCCCGGTTCAAGCGTGAGACCGCGCGCATGACGATGCTCGTCCGACGGTCCGCTTACTGCGCGCGCAGCACCGCCCCGGGGTTCATGATCCCGAGAGGATCGAGCGCGGCCTTGATCGAGCGCATCGCCGAGAGCTTGGCCGGATCGCTGTAGCGCTCCAGATCCTCGACCTTGAGGCGGCCGATTCCGTGTTCGGCGCTGACCGAGCCTCCCATCTCGTGCACGAGGTCGTGCAGGGCACGCATGACGGCCGCGCTCTTGTCCTTCTCGTCGGCCTTGGTCCGCCCTTTCGCCGGAAAGACGTTGTAGTGCAGATTGCCGTCGCCCAGATGGCCAAAGCAGTTGATCCTGAAGTTCCCGATGGCGCGGACGAGGTCCGGAGCGCGCTGGATGAATTCCGCAATCGCGCCGAGGGGCAGCGACAGGTCGTGGGAGGAAACCGCGCCGATCGCCCGATTGGCTTCGGGAATGCGTTCCCGCACGGCCCAGAAATCGCCTGCCTGTTGCATGTTCTGCGCGATCACGCCGTCCAGTACGATTCCTGCCTCGTTGCCCTCGGCAAAGAGCGTCTCAAGCGCCTGCTGCGGGTCGATGCCGCGCGGCAGGCTGATCTCAAGCAGGATGCTCCATTCCGGCGGCGTCTCGAACGGCAGACGCAGGTCTGGCTGTTTTTCGGCGAGAAAGTCGAAGCCCTGCCCCGAAATGAGCTCGAACGCTGTTACCATGTCGCCGAGCTGCTCGCGCGCCAGCGTCAACAGAGACAGCCCCGCGGCTGGCGAGGGCACCACGAACAGCGCCGTACCCACGGCCGCCGGGCGGGGAAAGAGCTTCAGGGTGGCGGCAGTGATCACGCCAAGCGTTCCTTCCGCACCGATGAGAAGATTGCGCAGGTCATAACCGGTATTGTCCTTCCGGAGCCTGCGCAGCCCGTGCCAGATCTGACCGTCGGGAAGCACCGCCTCGAGCCCGAGACAGAGCTCGCGCGCATTTCCGTAGCGCAACACCGCGGTTCCGCCGGCGTTGGACGAGAGATTGCCCCCGATGCGCGCGGTTCCCTCGGCAGCCAGCGACAGCGGGAAGAGCCGACCGGAAGCTTCCGCCGCCGCCTGAGCTTCGGCGAGGATCACGCCGGCCTCGCAGATCATGGTGTTTTCCTCGGGCCAGATCCCGCGAATCCGGTTCATGCGTTCAAGCGACAGGATCAGCGGGGCCGCGCCGTCGGGCAGAAGCTGGCCACCGACAAGCCCGGTGCCGCCGCCATAGGGCAGGATGCCGACGCGATGCTCGGCGGCCAGCCGCACCAGGGTCGACACCTGTTCGACGGTTCGAGGCAGCGCCAGCAGACCCGACACACCGGAATAGCGCCCCCTGGGTTCCTCGAGATAGCGCGGCTCGGTCGGCCGCAGGACGTCCTCGGGGAGTTGCGCCTTGATAAGGCGCGCGAATTCGGGGGTCGCGTCGGTCAGCGTCATGCGCCATTGATCGGGCCAAGCCGAACCGGATGCAAGCCTAGTCGTCGCTGAGCCAGGTCGGTTCCAGCACCATGATCGTCGGGCGCGACGGCAGGCGGTCAAGGGAGATATCCAGTGCGGCCTCGCCGGTGCGCACGACAGCGAATTCGTCCGCCATTCCGAGGAGGAATGCGTCGAGCGCATAGCCTCCGAACCAGTGCATCGGGATCACGACCGAGGACTTCAACCGCTTCAATACCCGTATCATCGTCGGCAGATCGAGCGTCATGCCGCCGTCCACCGGCGCCATCACCACGTCGAGCCGTCCGATGGCGGCGTATTGGTCGGCATCGGGTTCGTGGTGCAGATGGCCCAGATGCCCGATGCAGAGCCCGGCCATCTCGAAGATGAAGATGGAATTGCCGCGCGGTTCGGCGCCGCCGTATTGCGAGCGGATATCGGTGGAAACGTTTCTTACGAGAACCTCGCCCAGATCGAGGTGATGCTCGATCCCCTGTCCGAAGGGACCCCAGCCGGGCAACACATGCGGGATGGCGGGGTCGGGACTTGCGGTCCAGTGGGTCGCATGGGCGTGGTTCATGGTGACCACGTCGGGAATCATCCGGGTCGCCCCGGCAAAGCCGGTATAGTCGGTGATCATGTTGAGGCCGCCGTGGCTGCGGATCAGAAAGCTTGCATGGGTAATGTAGTGGATGCGAACCGTATCAGCGGCTACCGGCGAGAGGCTCGCCGGGATGATGTACTCGATACCCGGCGCGGAATTGGCCAGTGCGATGCAATGGCTCGGCTGGCGCGTCTGCGCGTTGGCGGGCACCGTGGCCAGAAGCATCAGCGAAACGAGCAGTCGGACGATCATGGCAGGACCTCCTGCGCCAGCATCCCGTTGCAGCGGCACCGAGTCCAGACCGTGGAATCGGGTTGCTGTCGGCGGACGGAAGCGCGCGGCACCGCATCGGCGCGCAATTTCCGAAAGATGGAAATGACTTAGCGGAGATGACCGATCCGACCGGGCAGATCAGGTGGGTCCAGGGTTGACGATGTCGTGAATGGCCACTGCCGGATATCGGGCAGCCGCGGGTTCAGCCTGCGCCCGTCTTGCCGCGCCGGTCGCTGCGCAGGCAGGCGTACAGGACGTGAGTGCGCCAGCGTCCGTCGATCTGGAGATAGCTTTGGGCGACGCCCTCGTACTTGAATCCGGTCTTTTCGAGAAGGCCGCGCGAAGCCTGGTTCTCGGGCAGGCAGGCTGCCTCTATGCGGCTGAGGTCCATGCGCGTGAAGGAATGGTGAACGACCGCGTCGATCGCCTCGCGCATGTATCCCCGTCGGGCAAACGGCTCTCCGGTCCAGTAGCCGAGCGTGCCAGCCTGGGCCGGGCCGCGCCGGATGTTGTCCAGCGTGATCGCGCCCAGCAGCATGTCGTCGTCGCGGCGCACCAGAAAGAGCGGCAGGGCCGTCCCTGCCGACACCGAACGCTGGGCCCAGTAGACGCGGTTCGTGAAGGCCTTCCGGGTGAGGTGATCCTCGGCCCAGGACGGTTCCCAGGGGGTGAGGTATTCGATGCTCTGCACCCGAAGGGCCGACCATGCGCGAAAGTCGGAGTGGACAGGCGGGCGCAAGGTCATGCGCTCGGTCTCGATCCTGAGCTTGCGCAGGGACCGGAGCATCAGGCGGCCCGACGCTCCTGCAATTGTTGCAGGGTGGGGGCGGCATCGACAGGGCCATAAAGCGCCGCCGCCATCGGGGCACGACCCGCGATATCCTCGGCAAATTCTCGCACGTCTCCGGTGGTGACCGAATCGATCAGCGCCACGGTCTCTTCCAGAGGCGGCACGCGATCCCATATCTGCACCAGACGCGCGAGGCGTTCGGCCCGGTTCGACGGGCTTTCGAGCCCCATCAGCAGTCCCGCCTTCATCTGCGCCCGCGCGCGGGCGACCTCGGCAGGCGACATGTCATGGGCGGCGCGCTTCATTTCGTCGATCGTGATCTCGGCAAGCTGGGGCAGCTGTTCGCCGCTGGTCCCCGCATAGATCGTCGTCATGCCGGTATCCGCATAGGCGCCGGCCTGGGCGAAGATCGAATAGCACAGACCGCGATTTTCGCGCACCTCCTGGAAAAGCCGGCTCGACATGCCGCCGCCAAGCGCCGAGGCGTAGATCTGCGCGGTGTAGATCCGGTCGTCGCGGTAGCCGGGGCTTTCGAACGCAAGCGCGAAATGCGCCTGTTCGAGCGTCTTGACCTGACGCCGTTCGCCCCCCGAAAAGCGCGCCACGTCCACCTGTGCCATGGGCTTCGGGGTCATGTGGCCGAAAAGCTCGGTGGCAAGCTTCACGATCTGCTCGTGATCGACCGCGCCCGCCGCGGAAAGTATCATCTGTTCCGGCCCGTAATGCTGGCCGATGAAGGTGGAAAGATCCTCGCGATTGAAGTTCGTGACCCGCTCGGCAGGGCCGAGGATGGTGCGGCCGATGGGCTGGTCGGGATAGGCCTGTTCCTGGAGCCAGTCGAAGATCACGTCGTCCGGCGTATCGAGGGTCTGGCCGATCTCCTGCAGGATCACCCCGCGCTCGATCTCGATCTCGGAGGCCTCCAGCGTCGGATTCAGAAGGATGTCCGCAATCACGTCAAGCGCGAGCGACACGTCGTTCTCCAGAACCCGCGCGTAATAGGCCGTCACCTCGCGGCTGGTGTAGGCATTGATATAGCCGCCCACATCCTCGATTGCCTCGGCGATCTGGAGAGAGCTGCGGCGCTTCGTGCCCTTGAAGGCCATGTGTTCCAGGAAATGCGCGATGCCGTTCTGGGCCGGGGCTTCATGGCGGGCGCCTGCGGTGACCCAGACCCCGACGGAGGCCGAGGCGAGGCCGGGCATGGTTTCGGTGACGATCCGAAAACCGTTCGGCAGGCGGTGCTGATTCAAAGTCACGTGCGGATATTGTCCCTGATGTGCCGGGTGAGCGCGGCGAGGTCGTTTGGAAGCCGGGTCAGACGTTCCGGCTTGTCATACAGGTCGCCCATGCGCGGAGGCAAGGGCGGGCGGGTGCCTGTCGCGGCTTCCACGGCGTCTGGAAACTTCGCCGGATGCGCGGTCGCAAGCGTGATCATCGGCGTGCCTGCCACGCGATGTTCGCCGGCAACCTTCACCCCGACCGCGCTGTGCGGGCAGATCAGTTCGCCGCTCTGCGCGAGTGTCGCGGCGATGGTGGCGGAAGTCTCCTCTTCCGACGCCCTGCCCGAACTGAAATGCGATTGCAGCATCTCCAGCGCGCCCTGGCTGATGTCGAAACCGCCCGCCTTCAGTTCCTCCATCAACTGCGCCACGGCGCGCCCGTCGCGGTCGTAGGCGTCAAAAAGCGCGCGTTCGAAGTTCGACGATACCTGGATGTCCATGGAAGGGCTGATCGAGGGATGGGTTTCGCCCTTGCGATAGCCCTGCCCCTTCAGGCTGCGGTCGAGGATGTCGTTCTGGTTGGTCGCGACAACAAGCCGGTCGATGGGCAGGCCCATGCGCTTGGCGATATAGCCCGCGAAAATATCGCCGAAATTGCCTGTGGGCACGGTGAAACTGACCGGGCGGTGCGGCGCGCCGAGGCTCACCGCGGCGGTGAAGTAGTAGACGACCTGCGCCAGCACCCGCGCCCAGTTGATCGAGTTGACCCCCGCCAGCCGCACCCCATCGCGGAAGTCGAAGTCGTTGAACATGTCCTTGAGACGGGCCTGGCAGTCGTCGAAATCGCCGTCGATGGCCAGAGCGTGCACATTGTCCTCCGACGGGGTGGTCATCTGGCGCCGCTGGACCTCGGACACGCGCCCATGCGGGTAGAGGATGAAGACATCCACGTTGTCGAGACCGCGAAACGCCTCGATCGCGGCCGAGCCGGTGTCGCCCGAGGTCGCGCCGACGATGGTCACACGCTCGCCCTTGCGGCCCAGGGCAGTCTGGAACATCTGCCCGATGAGCTGCATCGCGAAATCCTTGAACGCGAGCGTGGGTCCGTGGAAGAGCTCGAGCAGGAAATGGCCCTGGTCGATTTGCACGAGCGGGGCGCGGGCGGCATGGCCGAAGTCGACATAGGCGCGATCGATGCATCCCCGGAACTCTTCGACCGTAAAGGTGTCGCCGACGAAAGGGTACATCACGCGAAAGGCTGTCTCCTCGTAGCTCAGCCCTTCGAGGGTTGCGATCTCGGCCGGCAGCATCTGCGGGATTTCTTGCGGGACATAAAGGCCGCCGTCGCGTGCAAGCCCGGTCAGCATGGCCTGCTCGAAGTCCAGGACAGGTGCGGTGCCGCGGGTGGAGATGTATTTCATGGCGCTTCGCCTTTCGTATTGTCGCGCGCCCGGCGCAGGAAGAACGCACTCATCGCCAGCCAGATCGCGGCGAGGGAAAACCAGGTGAGAGCGTATTGCAAGTGGTCGTTCGGAATACCTGCGGTGTCGACGGGCAATGGTGTCGGACCGGGGTCCGGCGGCGTCACGTCGCGGGCCACGACCAGAATCGGCTCGGTTCCGAGCGCGTCGGCCATGGCAGGCACATCCCGGGCGAACCAGAGATTCTGCGCGCTGTCCGGCTCAGGCGTGAAGCTGTCGCTTTCGCGCGGCCAGTGAAGGTTTCCGGTCACGGTGACACTCGCCGACGGCGGCGCGGCCTCGTTGACGTCGGTCGGGATGAAGCCCCGGTCGATCATCACCCTGCGGCCGTCTTCCATGACGAAGGGCGCGATGAGACGATATCCCGCGCCGACCTGCTTGATCGAGACCAGCACGTGCAGGTCCGGAGACCCGAATCTGCCAGTCACCGCGACGGGCAGGTAGCGATCGCGCTCCGGGTCGGGCCGGCCGGGAAGCGCGACGGGCGGGGCCGAAATCCGGGCTTCGATGTCGGCGAGGATGCCCTCTTTCCAGGCCAGACGCTGCATCTGCCAGAGCCCGAGACAGACCAGCACGGCGGCACCGCCGAGGCCGAAGATCAGCAGGAAGGCCAGACGGCGCATCTTTTCTCCTTCGGGTCAAAGCAAAGGCGCGCGGAAAGCCGCGCGCCTGCCGGGTTCTGTTCGGGGTGCGGAGCTGCCGCGCCCCGGGCTCTGTCAGGCCGAGCCCCACATGTAGACGGCGAAGAACAGGAACAGCCAGACGACGTCGACGAAGTGCCAATACCAGGCGGCAGCCTCGAAACCGACATGCTGCTTGGGCGTGAAGTCGCCGCGCATGGCCCGCAGCCAGCAGATGAACAGGAAGATCGTCCCGATCACGACATGCATGCCGTGGAAGCCGGTCGCCATGAAGAAGGCCGAGAAGAAGATGTCGCCGCCAAAGGTCCAGTCGTCATGGGTCAGCAGGAGCCAGTATTCGTAGGCCTGCAGCGCCGTGAAACAGACTCCCAGCACGATCGAGATCGCCAGACCGTTGATCAGGTCCTTCCGGTTGTTCTCGTGCACGAGCGCATGGTGCGCCCAGGTCACCGCGCAGCCCGAAAGCAGCAGGATAAGGGTGTTGATCAGCGGAAGGTGGAAGGCGTCGACCGGGATGAACTCGGGCGGCGTGTATTCCGAGCCCTTGAAGTCGTTCATCGGGTAGATGGCCTGCTTGAAGAAGGCCCAGAACCAGGCCGCGAAGAACATCACCTCGGACATGATGAAGAGGATGAAGCCGTAGCGCAGGCCCAGCCGGACGACCGGGGTGTGGTCCCCCACATGGCTTTCCGCGACCACCTCGGACCACCAGGCGAACATGACATAAAGCGTCAGCGCGAGCCCGATGAAGAAGACAAAGGGTGTGATGGAATGAATCCAGAGCACCGCGCCCGTCAGCATGACGAAACCGCCCACTGCCCCGAGAAACGGCCAGATCGAGGGGTGCAGGATGTGGTAGTCGTGGTTCTTTACGTGGGCCATTCGCCTCGGTCCCTCAGTTGTATGTGGTCTGGTTCAGGCTGTTGTCGCCTGACGGATCTTCCGTCTCGAGCGCCGCGTAGCCATCGGGCAGGTCGATTTCGTAGAACGTATATGACAGCGTGATCGTGTGTACAAACTTCCCGTCCTGATCCTCGACGATTTCCGGATCGACGTAGAAGGACACCGGCATCTGGACGCGCTCGCCCGGGGCAAGAACCTGTTCGGAGAAGCAGAAGCATTCGATCTTGTTGAAGTACCCGCCCGCCACATAGGGATATACGTTATAGGCCGCCTGCCCTGCGATGGGCTTGTCGGTCGGGTTGTAGGCCTCGAAGAAGGCCAGCCCGGTCTCGCCGATGCGAAGCTCCATCGAGCGCTCGAGCGGTTTGAATTCCCACGCCATTCCCGAATGGACGGATCCGTCGAAGCGAACGGTCACGGTACGGTCGAGAATCTGGTCGGAATCCGCGTCGGCCACCTGAGTGACGCCGCCGAACCCGGTCACGCGGCAGAACCAGTTGTAGAACGGCACGGAAGCCCAGGCGAGCGCGCCCATCACGATGACGACGCCGACAAGCTGCACCGCCGTTTTCTTCGTTCCCTGCAAAGCCATCAGTCCGATACCTCCGATGCGCGCGGCGGCTCGAAATCGCCCGAAGTGACCTTGGCGACGGTCAGCGCCATCACCAGCACCACAAAGGCCGCCAGCAACAGGCCTACGCCGACATTGCGGCTGCGCCGGCGCTTGTGCAACTCGTGTTCGGCGTGAATTGCCATCACCAGATCCCCGGCATGAATGCGCGCAGCACGGCTTCGACGAGGATCGCGCTGAAATGGGCGAAGAGATACCACAGCGAGAGCCGGAAGAAGCGCTTCTCGACCGAGTAACCGTCCGCTTCCGCCGCCGCCTCGCTGCGCCGCCAGATCGCGAAGGCGCCCTTCAGGAACAGCAGGTTGAAGATCACGGACACCGCCAGGTAGACAGGCCCGCCGATGGCAGAAAAGCCGGTGCCGACGGCAAGCGCTGCCAGCAGGACCGTATAGACCAGGATATGCGTGCGCGTGATCCTGCGGCCGTGGGTAACGGTCAGCATGGGAACGCCGGCATCGTCGTAGTCAGACCGCATGAACAGCGCGAGCGCCCAGAAGTGCGGCGGCGTCCACATGAAAATGAGCGCAAACATCAGCCAGGCTTCGAGCGGCGCGCTTCCGGTGGCGATGGTCCAGCCGATGACAGGCGGAAAGGCACCGGCGGCACCGCCGATGACGATGTTCTGCGGCGTCGACCGCTTGAGCCACATCGAATAGATGACGGCATAGAAGAAAATCGTGAAGGCCAGAAGCGCGGCCGACATGATATTGGCCGACAGGCCCAGCATCATCACCGAAAGAAACGACAGTCCCAGCCCGAAGCCCAGTGCCTCGCCCGGCTGTATCCTTCCCGACGGCACCGGGCGGCGCGCGGTGCGGCGCATGACGGCGTCGATATCGGCGTCCCACCACATGTTCAGGGCGCCCGACGCGCCCGCCCCGATGGCCAGGAACAGGATGGATGCGAAAGCCACGACAGGGTTCACGGATACCGGCGCGGCAAGCAGGCCCACCAGCGCCGTGAACACCACAAGCGACATGACCCGGGGCTTCATCAGGGCGAAGAAATCGCCGATCTGCGCCTCGTGTTCCTGAGTGGGGGTCGTATAGCCTACGTCGGACATCCGCTTTCCTGCGTCGGTGAGGGGCGCGAGCCGGCGACCCGGCTCGGCGCGATCAGTTCGAGGCGACCGTCAGCGTGCGCGGAACGCCCGCGTATTCTTCCCGGGCCCCTGCGAGCCATTCGGCGTAGGCGGCCTCGGAGACGACTTTTACGGTGATCGGCATGTATGCGTGGTTAAGCCCGCAAAGCTCGGAGCACTGTCCGAAATAGATGCCTTCCCGCTCGGCCTTGAACCAGAGTTCGGCCAGGCGACCCGGCACACCGTCCTGCTTCACGCCGAAAGCCGGCATCGCCCAGGAATGGATCACGTCGGCCCCGGTCACCTGCATCACGATGGTCTTGCCCACCGGAACGACAACCGCGTTGTCCGTGGCAAGCAGGAACTGCTCTTCGGCGTATCCGGCCTCTTCCAGCTGCGCGATGACCTCGGGGGTCTTGACGTTGTTGCCGCCGGTCGCGGGCGCGCCGATCATGTAGGCCGAGAACTCGAAGCCCTCGTCGACATATTCGTAGCCCCAGTACCATTGATATCCGGTAGCCTTGATGACGATATCACCTTCCGGGATCTCCTGCTGCTTGAAGAGGATCGGCAGGGAGAAGGCGCCGATGAACACCAGGATCACGATCGGAATCACCGTCCATGCGATCTCGACCGGGGTGTTGTGCGTGAAGCCCGAGGGATTCGGATTGCTGCGGGCATTGTAGCGGACGATCACCCAGACGATCAGGGCCACGACGAAGATCACGATGGCCGTGATGATGATCAGGACCATGTGATCGAGCCAGTGAATGTCGTCGGCCAGTTCGGTCACGGCGGTCTGGAAGCCGATGCCGCCCGGATGGGGCTGCCCGACGATCTCGAGGCCGTCCTGCGCGCTGGCACGCGCTGCGGTCAGACCGGCCATGAGGCCCGCAAGAGAGAAAAGTCGTTTCATATGCTCGTCCTGGTCCTGGGATCGCGGTTACGCAAAGGGCGACAGCGGAACCGTGCCCCGCAGCCGCCGTTGTAATCTGCGAACTTACAATCATATTCTTCGTTCGAGATAAAGGCTTCAGCTTGCGGCAAAGGGACGCTGAGACTGCCTTTGAACAGTTTTTTTTCGCGAGGCTCCCAATGACCGATACGCAGTTCAGGCCCTTCGGCGAGGCGCTCGATCACGACTCGGCCCTGCGCGTGCTGCGCGCGGCGACGGACGGGGCGGATGACGGTGAACTCTTCCTGGAACGTCGCCGGTCCGAGGCGCTGGTCTTCGATGACGGGCGTCTGAAATCCGCGAGCTACGACGCATCCGAGGGATTCGGCCTGCGCGCGGTGCGCGGCGAGGTCTCGGGCTACGCGCATTCCACCGAGATTTCCGAACCGGCCCTTGCCCGGGCCGCCGAGACCGCCAGGCTGGCCGTCGGCGACGGCGGAGGGATTGCAGCCGACGCCCCGCCGCCGACGAACCGGCGACTGTATACCGACGCCGACCCGATCGCCGGGGCGGCCTTTCCGGTCAAGATCGAGACGCTTCGCGAGATCGACGCCTATGCCCGCGGTCTGGACAGGAGGGTCGTGCAGGTGTCGGCCTCGCTCGCGGCGAGCCTGCAGGAGATCGAGATTCTGCGCCCTGACGGGCAATCGGTGCGCGACATACGGCCCATGACGCGGCTCAACGTTTCGGTGATCGTCGAGAAGGACGGGCGGCGCGAATCCGGCTCGTCGGGGGGCGGCGGACGGTTCGGGCTGGATGCGCTGATCGATGCGGACCACTGGCAGGCCACGGCACGCGAGGCGCTGCGCATCGCCGTCGTGAACCTCGACGCCGAGCCCGCGCCGGCCGGCGTGATGGACGTGGTGCTGGGTCCTGGATGGCCTGGCATCCTGCTGCACGAGGCCATCGGTCATGGCCTGGAGGGCGACTTCAACCGCAAGGGGACGTCCGCCTTCGCCGGGCTGATGGGCAAGCAGATCGCCGCGCGCGGGGTGACTGTGCTCGATGACGGCACCATTCCCGACCGGCGCGGTTCGATCAGCGTAGACGACGAGGGCACGCCGTCGGGCAGGAACGTGTTGATCGAGGATGGCGTCCTGGTCGGATACATGCAGGACCGCCAGAATGCGCGGCTTATGGGCGTGGCTCCGACCGGTAACGGACGGCGGCAGAGCCATGCGCATCCGCCGATGCCGCGCATGACGAACACCTACATGCTCGGAGGCGACGCAGCCCCCGATCAGATCGTCGCCGGGCTGAAGGACGGCATCTATGCGGTCGGCTTCGGCGGCGGTCAGGTCGACATCACCAACGGAAAGTTCGTGTTTTCCTGCACCGAGGCCTATCGTGTCAGGAATGGCAAGGTCGGCGCGCCGGTAAAGGGCGCGACCCTGATTGGCGACGGGGCGACGGCGCTGCAACAGATCCGCGCCATCGGCAACGACATGGCACTGGACCCCGGCATCGGAAACTGCGGCAAACAGGGGCAGTGGGTCCCCGTGGGCGTCGGATTGCCCACGCTGATGATCGGGGGTCTTACGGTCGGAGGCTCGGCTTCCTGACCCGCCGGAACGAGGCATTCCGTCGGCACCTCCCCATAATTCGCGAGGAGCGAGAACAGAGTTCGTTCATAGGTTGTTAACCACCTTGGCGGTATATCTGATTCTGCAAGAGGCGGAGATCGGGATGACTGAAAAGGACGCAAATCCTTCTTCCACTCACCCCCCACTCCCACCCACCTCGGAAGATGAACAGTTCTCCCGTCTTCGTCTCTTGCGATCCCGCCGGGTCGGCGTGTCCACGTACAAACGCTTGCTGGCCGAACATGGCACCGCGCAGAATGCGCTGGCCGCGCTACCATCGGTAGCGCGTGCCGCCGGCGTTGACGGATACGAGATCTGCCCCGAGGCTGTCGTGCATTCCGAACTTCGCGCGGCCCAGGCCGCCGGTGCCCGGCTGGTGGCGCAGGGGACAGGCGCCTACCCCGCGCAGCTGGACGACCTCCCGGACGCGCCCCCCTTTCTCTGGGTGATCGGCGACCTGCGGATGCTGGCCCTCCCGATGATCGCCATCGTGGGCGCGCGCAACGCCTCTTCGCTCGGCACCCGCATGGCCCGCAATCTGGCGCGCGATCTGGGGGAAGCGGGCTTCGCCGTCGTCTCCGGCCTGGCGCGCGGCATAGACGCGGCAGCGCATCAGGTGTCGCTCGACACCGGGACCGTTGCGGTGATGGCAGGCGGCGTCGACGTGGTCTACCCGACCGAAAACGCGGAACTGGCCGCCGAGATCGGACGGAAAGGGCTGCGGCTTTCGGAACAGCCGATGGGCGTTCAGCCGGTGGCACGGCATTTCCCGGCACGCAACCGCATCATCTCGGCCCTTTCCAGCGCCGTGGTGGTGGTCGAGGCCGCGGCGAAGTCCGGAAGTCTGATCACGGCCCGGGACGCGCTCGATCTCGGGCGCGATGTCCTGGCCGTTCCGGGGCATCCCTGCGACGCCCGTGCGGCGGGCTGCAACATGCTGATCCGCGATGGCGCCACGCTGATCCGCTCGGCCGACGACGTGCTTGCCGCGCTGGACCCGCTCGGCGGCCCGGCCGCGCGTCCGGTTAGGTCTAGCGCGCCAGCCTCGCCGCTACCGACCGCAACGCCCGCTTCTTCCCGCCCGCTGGAGCGTCTGCGCGAGACGGCCGCGCTTCATCTGAAGGTGCTCGAACGCCTCGGGCCGTCACCGGTCGCCGAGGACCAGCTGATCCGCGATCTCAGCGTGAGCGCCGCCGAAGTCGCGCCGGTTCTCGTGGAGCTTGAACTCGACGGGCGCATCACCCGCCAGGCCGGCGGACTGCTGTCGCGCGCCGTCTGACGACGGCAGCCCGCCGAAAGGCCCGGGAAAATCAACTTGCGGTTCTGCGTGGGCCATCGGCCCATACATCCCGGGACGTGCTGTTCCCGGACGTGACGAAAGCCCTGCCGGGCGCCTGGCAGGGCCGGTCCACGGCCCGTTCCGGCAGTACGGGGACGGCGGTTGCCCGCCCGGATGCCACCATGCGGCGGTTGCATTTCTCCTCTTGCGTCCCATATGAGGCAGCGCCATAGACTCAGCAGTTCATCTCCAGAGGGTTCCCTTATTAATGCCAGTCGTCGTTGTCGAATCCCCTGCCAAGGCCAAGACGATCAACAAGTATCTGGGGGATGACTACACGGTTCTGGCCTCCTACGGGCATGTCAGGGACCTGCCGCCCAAGGATGGATCGGTCGATACCGACAACGGCTTCGACATGCTTTGGGAGGTCGCAAGCGACAGCAAGAAGCACGTCAAGGCCATCGCCGACGCGCTGGCGAGCGACAACGAACTGATCCTCGCGACCGACCCCGACCGCGAGGGCGAGGCGATCAGCTGGCATCTTCAGGAAGCCCTGACGAAGCGCAAGTCGATCAAGAAAGACACGGCCGTGAGCCGCGTCGTGTTCAACGCGATCACGAAGAGCGCCGTGACCGAGGCGATGAAGAACCCGCGTCAGGTCGACATGCCGCTGGTCGAGGCGTATCTCGCCCGCCGGGCGCTGGACTATCTGGTGGGCTTCAACCTCTCGCCCGTGCTTTGGCGCAAGCTGCCCGGCGCAAAGTCGGCCGGCCGGGTCCAATCTGTTACCCTGCGCATCATCGTCGAGCGCGAGATGGAGATCGAGGCGTTCCGCGCGCGGGAATACTGGACCGTGAAGGCGCTTCTCGCCACGCCGCGCGGACAGGAGTTCGAGGCCCGCCTGACGGTGCTGGCCGGAAAGAAGCTCGACCGCTACGATCTGGCCAACGCGACGCAGGCCGAGATGGCGGTCCAGGCGGTGACAAGCCGTGATCTCGTCGTCAGCGCGGTGGAGGCCAAGCCCGCCAATCGCAACCCGGCGGCCCCCTTCATGACGTCAACCCTGCAGCAGGAAGCCAGCCGCAAGTTCGGCATGGGCGCGCGCCAGACCATGAGCACGGCGCAGCGGCTCTACGAGGCGGGCTACATCACCTATATGCGGACCGATGGCATCGACATGGCGCCCGAGGCGGTGAGCGCCGCGCGTGACGCCATCGCCGAGCGGTACGGCAAGGAGTACCTGCCGTCGTCTCCGCGCGTCTACAAGAACAAGGCCAAGAACGCGCAGGAAGCGCATGAATGCATCCGGCCCACGGACATGACGCTGGACGCCGACGGCCTGAAGAACCTCGAGGCCGACCAGCGCAAGCTCTACGACCTGATCTGGAAGCGCACGCTTGCCTGTCAGATGGAATCGGCCCGGCTCGAACGCACCACCGTCGACATCGCCAGCAAGGATGGCCAGGTCGAATTGCGCGCGACCGGACAGGTCGTTCTGTTCGATGGATTTCTTCGGGTCTACGAGGAAGGCCGCGACGACGTGGCCGACGAGGACGACAAGCGCCTGCCCCAGATCGATCAGGGCGACCGGATGGACAAGCGGTCGGTGACGCCCGAACAGCATTTCACCCAGCCACCGCCGCGCTATACCGAGGCGACACTGGTCAAACGCATGGAAGAGCTCGGCATCGGTCGGCCCTCGACCTATGCCAGCATCGTCACGACGATCCAGGACCGGGGCTATGTCCGCAAGGAGAAAAACCGCCTGATCCCCGAGGACAAGGGACGTCTGGTGACGGCTTTCCTCGAGAACTACTTCCGCAAATACGTGGGCTACGACTTCACCGCCGAACTCGAGGACCAGCTCGACAACGTCTCTGCGGGCGATGCCGACTACAAGGAGGTTCTGGCCCGGTTCTGGCGGGACTTCTCCGCCGCGCTTGCGGAAACCTCGGAATTGCGCATCACCGAGGTGCTCGAGAAGATCAACGAGGTGCTCGAGCCGCATCTCTTCCCGCCGAAGGAGGATGGCAGCGACCCGCGCCTGTGCCCCAACTGCGGCGAGGGACGTCTGTCGATGCGCACGGCACGCTCGGGCGGCGCCTTCATCGGCTGCTCGAACTATCCCGAATGCCGCTACACCCGCCCCTTCGGACCTCCGGGCATGGAAGATGGCGAGGGGATCGGACCGGACGGAAAGCTGCTGGGAATCGACGGCGATGACGAGATCCGGCTCTTCAAGGGCCGCTTCGGACCCTACGTCCAGCGCGGAAAGACGACCGAGGAACAGCCCAAGCCGCCGCGCGCCAGCCTGCCCAAGGGCTGGGTGGCGGAAGAACTCGACCTCGAGAAGGCGCTCATGCTGCTGTCGCTGCCGCGCGAGGTGGGACCGCATCCGGAAGACGGCGAGATGATCGAGGCCGGAATCGGACGCTACGGACCGTTTGTCAAACACGGTCGGCTCTACGCCAACCTGCCGGATGTCGAAGAAGTCTTCACGATCGGCATGAACCGCGCGGTCGAGGAGCTGGCCAGGAAGGCGGCCAGCAGGGGCGGCAGGGGCGCTGCGGTCAAACCGTTGCGCGAGTTGGGCGCACATCCCGCGCATGGCGGGGAGATCGCCGTCTACGAGGGCCGTTACGGGCCCTATGTCAAATGGGAAAAAGTCAATGCGACCCTGCCGAAGGGGACCGAGCCCGACAGCGTGACGCTCGAACAGGCCGTAGAGCTTGTGGATGCGAAGGCGGCTTCGAAGGGCGGGCGCAAGAAGGCACCGAAAAAGGCCGCAAAGACGACCAAGACGAAAGCGGCCGCCGGGAAGACCACCAAGACGAAGGCGGCCGCCGGCAAGACGACCAAAGCCGGCAAGACGGCAGGCAAGACGTCCAAGGGCGGGACCGATGCGTGAGGCAGTCCCGCCTCTACCCGTGCCGCCGGGCCAGGGTACCGCGCTGCGCTGAAAATCGGGATGCCACACTCTTGGCCTTGACGGATTAGCGCGTATAGTCGGCTCCGAATGGCCCGAACCGCCGATCGGTTTGCGCGGCGACAACAGACAACGGCTTCAGGGTGCCGGGGGGTAATCGGAATGAAGAAGGTATATGGCACGGCCTCCGAGGCGCTGGACGGGCTGCTTTTCGACGGCATGCTCATCGCGGCCGGCGGGTTCGGACTGTGCGGCATTCCCGAACTCCTTATCGCGGCCATCCGCGACGCCGGGACCAAAGACCTTGTCGTTGCCTCCAACAACGCGGGGGTCGATGACTTCGGTCTCGGCGTCCTGCTACAGAGCCGCCAGGTCCGGAAGATGATATCTTCCTACGTCGGCGAGAACGCGGAATTCATGCGTCAGTACCTCTCCGGCGAGCTCGAGCTGGAGTTCAATCCGCAAGGGACCCTGGCCGAGCGCATGCGCGCCGGTGGCGCGGGCATTCCGGGCTTCTACACCAAGACCGGCGTCGGAACAGTGATCGCCGAGGGCAAGGAGCACAAGGAGTTCGACGGCCAGACCTATATCCTCGAACGCGGCATCTTCGCAGATCTGGCCATCGTCAAGGCATGGAAGGCGGACGACACCGGCAACCTCGTCTTCCGCAAGACCGCCCGGAATTTCAATCCGCCCGCGGCCATGTGCGGCAAGGTCTGCGTCGCCGAGGTCGAGGAGATCGTGCCGCGCGGTTCGCTCGAACCGGACCACATCCATCTGCCCGGCATCTATGTCCATCGGCTGATCCAGGGAGACCACGAGAAGCGGATCGAGCAGCGCACCGTGCGAAAGCGTGCCTGAGTGGCGATGGATATCGAGAACAAGATCCAGAACCTGCCCGATCCGGAAGCGTTCCGAATCCTCGCCGGGTCTTCGATCGCCATGGTGCTGAGCGATCCGTCGCTTCCGGACAACCCGATCATCTACGTGAACCCCGCCTTCGAACGCGTGACGGGATATTCCGCCTCTGCGGCAATCGGCCGGAACTGCCGGTTTCTGCAGGGCGAGGGCACCGACCCGGAAGACGTCCGCCGCATCCGCAAGGCCATCGAGACCGAGACGGAAACCACCGTCGACATCTTCAATGTCAGGGCGGACGGAAGCGGGTTCCTGAACAGGTTGATGCTGGCGCCGGTCTATGACCAGGACGGCGGACTGCGCTATTTCCTTGGTATCCAGAAGAGCCTGAGCGACAGCGAGGCGCGCAACTCCGCCAATGTGAACCTGCGCGCCATGCGCGAGCTGAAGCATCGGGTCAAGAACCACCTCGCAATGATCGCAAGCATGGTGCGTCTGCAGGCCCGCGACGAGCGAACCGGGCCGGACGCGGTGCGCACGCTGGCCCGGCGCGTCGAGAGCCTTCAGCTTCTCTACGAGGAAATGTCGGGCTACGAGGGCGACAGGGGCGCCGGTACCGTGGCGCTCGGGGCCTATGTCTCGCGGCTGGCCAATACGACGGCGCATCTGGACGGCAGGCCCGGTATCCGTGTGAACCTCGACATCAACGAGGCGCAATGCAGCGCGGAAATCGCGGCAAAGATGGGCCTGATCGTATCGGAAGTGATGAACAACGCCCTGCAGCATGCCTTTACCGGACGCGACGTCGGACTGCTGGACGTGCAGCTTTCCCGCCCGGACGACGCGCGCGTGATCCTGCGCATCGCCGACGACGGAATCGGGATCGACGAAGCGGCGAAATGGCCCAACCCCGAAAGCATGGGCGGGCGGGTCGTGCTTGGACTTGTCACCGAACTCGAAGCGGAACTCGACGTGGACACCGGGCCGGACGGAACGACCGTCACGCTGAGCGTGCCCACCGCCCCCTGACAACCGAAAGGAAGCCGACATGCCCTGGGATCGCAACCAGATGGCCGAACGGGCCGCGCAGGAACTCGAAGACGGAATGTACGTCAACCTCGGCATCGGGATCCCGACGCTGGTGGCGAACTACGTCGGCGACAAGGAGATCACCCTGCAGTCCGAGAACGGGATGCTGGGCATGGGCCCCTTTCCGTTCGAGGGCGAGGAGGACCCCGACCTGATAAACGCCGGGAAGCAGACGATCACCGAACTCAACCGCACATCCTACTTCGACAGCGCGACGAGTTTCGGCATGATCCGCGGCGGCAAGATCGCCGCTGCGATCCTCGGCGCCATGGAGGTGGCCGAGAATGGCGATCTGGCGAACTGGATGATTCCGGGCAAGCTCGTCAAGGGCATGGGCGGCGCGATGGATCTCGTGGCCGGCGTGGGCAGGGTCATCGTGGTGATGGACCACCAGAACAAGGCGGGCGAAAGCAAGGTGCTGAAGCGATGCACGCTGCCGCTGACCGGCCAGGGCGTGGTGGACCGCATCATCACCAACCTCGGGGTGCTCGACGTCGTCGAGGGCGGTCTGAAGATCGTGGAATGCGCCGATGGCGTCAGCGAGGACGACCTGCGCGCGGCGACCGAGGCGACGATTGTCTGACGCGCAGATCCGGAGGGAAACTTCGGAGGGCAAGGGCCGTTATGTCCTGAGCCGCGACGGCGATGCGGCGGAGCTTACCTACTCGGTCCTCTCCGCGACCGGTATCATCGCCGATGACACCGGCGTTCCCGACAGCATGCGCGGGACCGGTGCCGGGCTGGCGCTCGTGGAACGGATGGTCGAGGACGCGCGCCGCGACGGCTTCAGGATCGTCCCGCTCTGCCCCTTCGTGAACGCACAGCGCCGCAAGCACCCGGAATGGGCGGACGTGTTCGACATCTGACGCGGGACCCCGTTTTCTTGCAAGAAAACGGCGCGGAGTTTTGCAAAACTCCGGGGCGCGCCGGTTTCACTTGAGAGACGCGAAGACACAACCGTCGGTGATCAGTTCGGGCGGCGTCAGGCAAAGTCCCCGCGCGACCTGGAATGCCGCAAGCACCTTGGGCACGTAGTCGCGCGTTTCCGCATAGGGCGGTACGCCGGCATGTTTGCGCACCGCGCCCTCCCCCGCGTTGTAGCCCGCAAGCACCAGGATCGGGTCGCCACCGAACTCCTTCATCAGCCAGTCGAGGTAGCGGACGCCCCCGGCGATGTTCTCGCCCGGCGCGAGGCTGTCCTTGACCCCGAAACGGGCCGCCGTATCCGGCATGAGCTGCATCAGGCCCTGCGCCCCTGCCCGGCTGACCGCGTCGACGCGGCCCGAGCTTTCCACAGTGATGACGGCGAGAACCAGCGCCGGAGACACGCTGGTGCCGATCGTCGACTTCAGGATGTCGGTGCCGTTAGCCCGGGCGATCGACTGCATGTGCTGCAGCCGGGGCGCCGGAATGGGCATCGCCGAGCCCGCCAGTGTCATCATCGCCGCATCAAGCCGTCCGGGCCCGGACTGCGCCATTGCGGGCGATACCTTTTCCCAGAACCAGGAGAACCGTCCCAGTGCCCCGGGTGGCAGCACGGGCTCGGGCAGGACCGCCGTCACTTCGGGAACCGGATCCTCGTGATAGGGTCGCCGCGGCGTCGAGGGCGCCGACGGCATCTGCGCGCTGGGGTCGATCTGTACGGTGATCCGCTTCTGGCCGGGCTGCGGGACCTTGACACGCTTGGCGCTGAACTCCGCAAAGGGGCGCGGCGCATCCGCATGCGACGGCACAGACGCAAGCCCCCCCGCGAGGAGGGAGAGGATCATCAGACTGCGCATGAAACCTGCTCGAGTTTCGTTCCGAAGGTCTAGTGCCTTTGCGCAGCATGGTTGCAGAAAAAACCCTGGCGAGAAACCTGGATCGGGTCCGAAATTCGCCAATTTTGCCATATTCAGGATCAATCGGACGTTAACGACCTGCCGAAACGCGATGAAGCTTCATCAATTATCCTTATAAATCATATTCTTGACCGAAATCCGCGACCTTTTTCGGCCTGCGGTGCAAATGTCACAATTGCGGTCAAATTCATGCCCCATTCCGCGGGCTTACTGGGGGCATACCAAGTCGGCCAACCCGAAGAGACACGGACACGAGGGTCGGCGCGGTTACGAATTATGAATCGACGATCCTTGGAGGGACGAATGACGATCAAATTCCTGAAGAACTTCCGCAAGAGCGAATCCGGCGCAGTCACGGTCGACTGGGTCGTGCTGACCGCCGCCGTCGTCGGCCTCGCGATCGCTGCCTATTCCTCGATCAAGACCGGCGCGACGGACCTCACCAGCAAGACCGGCACTTTCCTGTCGAACCAGGATCCGACCACGGCCAGCGGCGGCACCGGAACCGGAACCGGCACCGAAACCGGCACCGGAACCGGCAGCTAAACGCCCATAGGCCGATCGGTCTGACCAGAAACGGGGGCCGCCATCCAAGGCGATGGCCGCCCCCTTCATACATGATCCGCCGACATGCGGATCCCGTAACGAAAGCATCGTGATGTTGCACGCCCTCAGAAAATTCCGCGATGATGATCACGGTGCCGTAACGGTCGACTGGGTTGTGCTGACGGCCGCAGTCGTGGGGCTGGCAATCGCGGTCATCACGATCATCGGTGAAGCGATCGTGGACCCCACAAGCTCTATCGCAAGCTTCCTGAGCAGCTGGACCTTCTGACAGGACCGGAAACCGGCAACGACAGCCGACTTTTGGTCACGTCCTGCGTTCCATGCTGCAAGACCACCCTCCTCAGTCGCCAGGCTGCCCCACAGAGTCCATCCCGCGCTCCCGAAATTGCCACATTCTGCTGTCACGATGCGCGTGACAATCGACGTTGCCGGCACGGGCCGGTGCATATTCGGAAACGGGGTAATCCGCATGCGTATGATCTTCGGTCTTGTCCTGCTGCTGGGCATCGCCCTTGCCGGCGGTGCCGTCTACATGGCCAAGAACTACATCGGGGCCTATCAGGCTGAACTGGCCCGCGAGCGTGCGGAACGCGCTAAGATCGTGCCGACCGTGACTATCTATGTCGCCCAGAAGGCCCTGCGCTATGGCGACACGCTGACCCGGGAAGATGTGCGCGCGGTGAAATGGCCCGAGACGGCCATCCCCGAGGGGTCTTTCACAGATATCGACGTCCTCTTCCCCCCCGACAACACCGATGCACGCCTTGTCCTGCGCGACATGGAACCCAGCGAGGCGATCCTTGCCGCGAAGGTCACCGAGCCGGGCGAGGATGCCGGCCTCACCTCCCGGCTGGAACGCGGCATGCGCGCCTTCGCGATACGGGTCGACGTTGCCAGCGGCGTCTCGGGCTTCCTGCGCCCGGGCGATTCGGTTGACGTCTACTGGACCGGCCAGGTCGAGAACGGCGGCGACGGCCGCAAGGAAGTCACCAAGATGATCGAGGCGGCCATCCGGGTGATCGCCATCGACCAGAGCGCGGTGAGCACCAACGAAGCCACCATCGCACGCACCGTCACTGTCGCCGTCACGCCCGAACAGGTCGGGGCACTCGCGCTTGCGCAGGCGACGGGAAACCTGACGCTGTCGCTTGTGGGAACGGGGGACGACACGGTTGCAGGAACGATCGAGGTCGACCAGAGGCGGCTGCTGGGCCTCGAAGAAAAGAAGGTTGCTGTCCAGACCGCCAAGGAGAAGGTCTGCACGATCCGTACCCGGCGCGGCGCGGAAGTCATGGAAATCCCCATTCCCTGCACGAACTGATCCGACAGGGCGTATTCGTCATCGGGACAGGCTGATCCGGACATGGCGGCGCGCGTCCGAGGTTATTCGCGTGTTGCGCGATACCCACATAAGGTCCGTGACGGAACCCGTTGATTCTTGCAAAAAATCGCAAACTGTCTCAGACTGACCGCATTCGGGCGTCAAGATCCGACCCAGAGGCGTGATCAAAAAGGCAGGTCACATGAAAATCGACGGATTTTTCAAAGCGGCTCTGTTCGGGCTGTCGCTTGGTGCGGGCCTGCTTGGCCCAGGCGGCCCCATGACCGCCTCTGCCCAGGATGGGGTCCGGGTGGTGAACAGCGGGACCAACCGCGTTCTGAGCGTGCCCATGAACCGCGCCGTCGTCGTGGAAAGCGAAACGCCCTTCGCGGAGCTGAGCATTGCCAATCCCGGCATCGCCGACATCTCGTCGCTGTCCGACCGGACGATCTATGTGCTCGGCAAGTCGCCCGGGATGACCACCCTCACCCTTCTCGACGCGACCGGCTCGCTGATCACCAATGTCGACGTTCGCGTCGCGCCCGACGTGTCCGAGTTCAAGGAGCGACTGCGCCAGATCCTGCCGGGCGAGCAGATCGACATCCGCACCGCCAACGACGGCATCGTGCTTTCGGGAACCGTTTCGAGCAGCCAGCACCTGCAGCGGGCGCTGGATCTTGCCGAACGCTACGCCCCCGACAGGGTTTCCAACCTCATGAGCGTGGGCGGCGTGCAGCAGGTGATGCTCAAGGTCCGCTTCGCGGAGATGCAGCGCTCGGTCTCCAAGGCCCTCAGTTCCTCCATCTCGCTCAACGGATCGACCCTGGGCGGCGATCTCGGCCTCAACGGCGGGACCGGCACCACGAACACCGCCGGCGGAGTCGCCAATTCGCTGGGGGGCAGCATCCCGACCAGCAACAACAACACCGGCGCCATCCTTTTCGGCTTCAACGCCGGCTCGACGCAAATCGGCATTCTGCTCGAGGCGCTGGAACGGAAGGGCGTCGTCAGGACGCTTGCCGAGCCCAATCTCGTCGCTCTCTCTGGGCAGGAGGCGAAATTTCTCGCAGGGGGCGAATACCCGGTTCCCGTGGCGCAGGACAACGATACCATTTCGGTCGATTACAAGCCCTTCGGCATCGAGCTCAACTTCATTCCCCGCGTCGTCGACAAGGACATGATCAACCTCGAGCTCAACGCCGCCGTCTCGGCCATCGACCAGAGCAACGGCATCTCGCTTGGCAACGGATTCGACATTTCGGCCTTCATCCGGCGCGAAGCCTCGACAACCGTCGAACTTCAGGACGGCGAGAGCTTTGCCATCGCGGGTCTGCTGCAGGACGACTTCCTCGATCAGAACTCGCAACTGCCCTGGATCGGCGACGTTCCGGTGCTGGGGGCGCTTTTCCGCAGCGCGAACTACCAGCGCAGCCAGACCGAACTGGTCATCATCATCACGGCCCATCTGGTCACACCGACGCGCGGCGACGTGCTTGCCTTGCCGACGGACCGGATCAAGCCGCCGTCGGAAAAGGATCTGTTCCTCTTCGGCCGCACGTCATCGGAGACGGCGCCGGTCGCGACAGGCGCCGCAGGCGAGGTCGCGCGGCAGGACTTCAGCGGCTCCTACGGCTACGTGATGGAGTAAGATGATGAAGCCGCTCCAACCGCGCGTCCGCCTCGCCCTGACGATCGCCAGCGGACTGGCCCTGCTGGGCGCCTGCACAAGCACCGATCCGGTCTACACCCAGTTTTACCGTGAAGCAGGCGACGTGCCGGCGGACAGCGAATTCGGCAAGGCCACGCGGGGCAACATGCTGATCCAGACCGGCCAGCAGGGATATTCCCACGCCATCGCGACGCGTTTCGCGGCGGAAGTGCCCAGCACGGTGAACTTCGCCTTCAACAGCGCGGCACTCGACGCGAATGCCCAGGCGGCGCTTCGCGAGCAGGCCAACTGGATCCGCCAGTTCCCCGAGGTCCGCTTCCGAGTCTACGGCTATACCGACCTTGTCGGATCGGCAGGATACAACAAGTCCCTCGGCCTGCGCCGCGCCCAGGCGGTGGTGGCGTTTCTGACAAGCCAGGGCATCAGCCGATCGCGTCTCGAGGCCGTGGTTTCCTACGGCGAAACCCAGCCCGTCATCGCCACCCCCGCTCCGGAACGCCGCAATCGCCGCGCGGTAACGGAAGTCAACGGCTTCGTCGCCTCACACCGCAATGTGCTGGACGGCAAGTATGCCCTGATCGTGTATCGCGGCTATGTGGAAAGCGCGCGGGTCCCGTCCACACTCTCGGGTGTCGAGAACGGGGTGGCTGGCGATTCCTAGCCTCGCAAGGCGTCCATCCCGAGCGCAGGTAGAGTCCCATGCCTCGGGGCGCATTGTCTCGACAGACCAAACAATTGGGCAGTTTCGGCCCTAATCTCGCCCAAGTCTGGTGTGATCTTCGCCGCAATGGGACTTTTTCGCCCGATCACCGGATCGGGACGGGGCAATAACGCAGCGCCTGAGGGAACGATCGTTTCCCGGATCGCTTGTGCCTCGTGAAGCCCATCGAAGGTAAAAGGATCAAGAGGCGTGAGCTACGCACTGAAAATACCGGATACCGCGCCAATCGTCGCCTGCACCGTCAGCCGCGACGTACAGAACTTCGACCTCCTGATCGAGGACATGGAAACGGTTCTCGGCGAAAGCTGGGGCGATCTGGGATTCGCCGAGGCGCTGGCCTTCTTCGGTCAGCCGGAAGCCCAGGCGCTCGAATTCGTCTGCCTCGCGCTTGATCAGAGCGACGAGGAGAATCTCGTCCTGATGAGCGAGATCATCGCCCAGGCCAAGAGCCGCGACATAAAGGTCATCCTCATTGCCGAGGATGTCACTCCGGCGGCGCTGCACACGCTGCTGCGCAAGGGTGCCGATGAATTCGTGCCCTACCCCCTGCCCGAAATGGAACTGGCCCAGGCGATCGCGCGCGTGCGGGCCCCCGACATGGCCGAGGAGGATCCGCAGGGCGGACTTCGGCTTCGGACGGGAGCCCAGAAGGAAGGCGCGGTGATCGTGGTCCACGGTCTCGCCGGGGGTGTGGGTTCGACCACCATGGCAACCAACCTCGCCTGGGAACTTGCATGCGCAGGCAAGGACGGACATCCGTCGGTCTGCCTGCTGGATCTCGACCTGCAATACGGGTCTGTCTCAACCTATCTCGACCTGCCGCGCCGGGAAGCGGTCTTCGAGATGCTGTCTGACACCGACAACCTCGATGACGAAGTCTTCGGTCAGTCGCTGGTAAGCTTTCAGGACAAGCTGCAGGTCCTGACCGCGCCGTCCGAGATGCTGCCGCTGGATCTGATCAACTCGGAAGACATCACGCGGATCCTGCAGATGGCCCGCAGTCACTTCGATTTCGTCATCGTCGACATGCCATCGACACTCGTGCAATGGAGCGAGGCAATCCTTCACGCGGCCCATGTCTATTTTGCCGTGGTCGAGATCGACATGCGGTCTGCCCAGAACACGCTGCGCTTCAAGCGCGCGCTCCAGTCCGAGGACCTTCCCGTCGAAAAGCTGCGCTATGTCGTCAACCGGGCGCCGAAAATCACCGACCTGAGCGGCAGGAGCCGGATCAAGCGCATGAGCGACTCGCTGTCGATATCGATCGACGTTCAGCTTCCAGACGGCGGCAAGCAGGTGACGCAGGGCGCGGACCACGGCCTGCCGCTTGCCACTTCCGCGCCCAAGAACCCGCTGCGGCGCGAAATCGCCAAACTGGCCAACTCGATCCTGGATCTGACCCGCGTCAGAGAAAGGGTCGCCTGAACGCCCGGAGCACAACCCGATGTTTTCCAAGTACAAGAAATCCGTTTCCCGGCCTGCGGCGGTCCCGCCTACCGATCCTGCCAAGGTCACTCAGTTGCCCACCGCCAAACCCGCGCCTGCCGCAACCCGCAGACAGCTGCCCCAGGCCGCGGCGGCCCAGCCGGCGCCTGCGGACAAGGAACGCAAGCGCAAGGAGCGCATGGGCGAATTGAAGCTCGACCTGCACCGGGTGCTTCTCGACAACCTGAACCTCGCCGCGCTCGAGCACGCGTCCGAACAGGACCTGCGCTCCGAGATCAGCGCCATCACGGGCGAATTCCTCGAGGAACGCGCGATCGTTCTCAATCGCGAAGACCGGATGACGCTGAACGCCGAACTCTATGACGAGGTGACGGGGCTCGGCCCCCTCGAGACGCTGCTCAAGGACGATTCGGTCAACGACATTCTGGTCAACGGACCGCAGCAGATCTTCGTCGAGCGCGAAGGCAAGCTCGAACTGACGGACATCACGTTCAAGGACGAACGCCACCTGCTGCGCATCATCGACAAGATCGTGAGCGCGGTGGGCCGGAGGGTCGACGAATCCAACCCATATGTCGACGCCCGCCTGAAGGACGGTTCGCGCTTCAACGCCATGGTGCCACCCGTTGCGGTGGATGGCTCGCTCGTCTCGATCCGGAAGTTCAAGAAGGACAAGCTCGGCATCGACGATCTGGTGCGCTTCGGCGCCTTCTCCGAGGAGATGGCCGCCTATCTGCAGGCCGCCGTGGCGACACGTCTCAACGTGATCGTCTCGGGTGGTACGGGTTCGGGCAAGACGACGACGCTGAACGCGCTGTCATCCTTCATCGACAATTCCGAACGGATCCTCACCATCGAGGACACCGCGGAACTTCAGCTCCAGCAGATCCATGTCGGCCGGATGGAAAGCCGCCCCCCCAACGTCGAGGGAAAGGGCGAGGTGAGTCCCCGCGATTGCCTCAAGAACGCGCTCCGGATGCGTCCGGACCGCATCATCGTCGGCGAGACGCGGGGCGAAGAGGTCATCGACATGCTTCAGGCCATGAACACTGGCCACGACGGCTCGATGACCACGATCCACGCCAACTCGGCGCGCGACGGCATCAGCCGGCTGGAGAACATGATCGCCATGGCGGGCGTGGAGATGCCGCTGAAGGCCGTTCGCAGCCAGATCGCATCGGCCGTCAACCTGATCGTACAGGCCTCGCGCCTTCAGGACGGGTCGCGACGGATGACCTCGATCACCGAGATCACCGGGATGGAGGGTGACGTCATTTCGATGCAGGAGATATTCCGCTACCAGCGCGTCGGTCTCACGCCCGAGAACAAGATCATCGGCCATTTCACCGCTACCGGGGTCCGCAGCCATTTCGCCGAGCGTTTCCGGATGTGGGGCTATGACCTTCCCCCTTCGATCTACGAGCCCATAGCAGCCCAGTAAGGAGCGCTTTCATGAGTGCGGAACCGCTTATCTACGCCCTGATCTTCGTTGGCGTGCTGGTGCTCGTCGAGGGCGTCTATCTTGTCGCATTCGGCAAGTCGATCAGCCTGAACAGGCGGGTCAACCGCCGGCTCGAGATGCTCGACAAGGGCGTCGGGCGTGAGGAAGTGCTCGAAAAGCTGCGCAAGGAAATGCAGCAGCACATGAAGTCGCGGTCGATTCCGCTCTACTCGATGCTGGGTGAGAAGGCGCAGAAGGCCGCCATCGCCTTCACGCCACGCCAACTCGTGATGGTGATGGCGTTTCTCGCGGCATTTGCCTTCCTCGGACTGACCATCGGCACGCAGACCGAACTGCCCGTGCGCATTCTGCTGTCGATCGGGATCGGGGTCGGCGGCGTCTACATGTGGGTTTCGATGAAGGCCAACAAGCGCCTCGGCATCATAGAGGAGCAGCTGCCGGATGCGGTCGAGCTGATGGTGCGATCGCTGCGCGTGGGCCACCCCTTCTCGTCCGCCGTCCAGATCGTGTCGCGCGAGATCGGGGATCCGCTGGGATCGGAATTCGGCGTCATCGCCGACGAAAGCGCCTATGGCCGCGACGTCGGCGAGGCACTCAAGGAGATGGCCGAGCGGCTCGACATGCAGGACCTCCGCTTTCTCGCCGTGGCGGTGACGATCCAGCAGCAATCGGGCGGCAACCTCGCCGAAATCCTCGCGGGCCTGGCGAAGGTCATACGTGCCCGTTTCCGTCTATTCCGGAGGGTCAAGGCGATCACGGCCGAGGCGAAATGGTCGGGCAAGTTCCTCTCGGCCTTCCCCGTCGTCGCCCTCATCGTGATCAATGTCCTCGATCCCAACTACTATGACGACGTGCGCGACCACGCGCTGTTCATCCCCGCCTGCTTCGCCGTTGGCATCTTCCTCGCGGCGAACCTCTTCGTCATGCGGATGCTGACGAACATCAAGGTATAAGGACGCCGGACATGGAATTCCTTTCCCATCTCAACACAACGCTCACCGACCTGCTGGGGCCGATGGGCCCCATCATCGTCGTCGGTGTCCTCGGCGTCATGATGATCGTGCTGACGCTGTCGCTGATGCTTTCCAGGCCGGAAGATCCGATGGACAAGCTCAAGCGGTCCATCCAGCAGCCCGCCAAGTCACAGCCGACGCAGCGCCTGCGCCAGGGCGAGCGGAACGAACAGCTTCAGCGTTTCGCGAGTTTCCTCGAGCCAAAGGATGTGGCGGAGCTGTCGAAGAAGCAGCTCGAATTGCGCCAGGCCGGCTACCGAAGCCGCGACGCGGTGCGCATGTTCCACCTCGCCCAGTTCACCCTCGCCATTCTCGGCCTGATCGGGGGGCTGGTCTATATCAACCTGCTCGGCGGCGGCGAAGGGATGAGCACCCAGAAGACAATGATCTACACCATCATCCCCGGAGCGATCGGCTACTACCTCCCCACCTACTGGGTCCAGCGCCGGGTCGCGATGCGGAAGGAAGAGATCACCAACGGGTTCCCTGACGCGCTCGACATGATGCTGGTCTGCGTCGAGGCCGGGCAGTCGCTCGACCAGTCGATCGTCCGGGTCGCGCGCGAGCTGCACGCCTCCTATCCCGCGCTGGCACAGGAATTCGAGATGGTGGCCTACGAGATGAAAGCCGGCAAGGACAAGGTCAGCGTGCTCAACGACATGAGCGAGCGCTGCGGGGTACAGGACGTGTCGTCCTTCGTCACGGTACTTGTCCAGTCGACCAGCTTCGGCACATCGATCGCCGAGGCGCTGCGGGTCTACGCAGCCGAAATGCGCGACAAGCGTGTGATGCGTGCCGAAGAGGCCGCAAACAAGTTGCCAACGAAGATGACGCTTGCGACTATGATGCTCACGGTGCCGCCGCTCCTGATCATCCTGGTCGGGCCTTCGGCGCACAACATAACCCAGCTTGGCAACATCTCGCCCTGACCGCATGACAAAACGCTTCGCGTCCGCCGCCCTCGGCGGCGCGCTCCTGGCAACCGCCCTCGCAATGGCCGCCTGCACCGAGACAGGCGGCCTTTCGGCGACCGTCGACGGAGTCTACGCGCCCGGCATCGACCCGCGCGGCGATAGCGTCGATCCGGTCGAGGTCGGACACAGGCTTGTCGGCGCGGGCCAGTACGAACTGGCCATCGATGCATTCAACCGCGCCGCGCTCGACCGCGGCGATCTCGACGCGGAAATCCTGTCGGGACTCGGGGCGGCCAATCTCGGCCTCGGTCGGCTCGGTCAGGCCGAGACCCTGCTGCGGCGCTCGACCACGGCTGACGACACCCGACCGGAGGTCTGGAACAACCTCGGCGTCGTATTGATGGAAAAGGGCGAGACCGCAGAGGCCGAACTGATCTTCCGCAAGGCCTATGCCCTCGACAACGGCCAGAGCGACGAGATCCGCGACAATCTTCGCCGCGCGCAGGAACTGGCGGCGTTCCCTGATACAGAAGCCACAGTCGACAACAATTATGAACTCATCCGGCGCGGAAACAGTGACTACGTGATCCGGTCGGAGCCATAATTCCGGCACGAGCAGAAAGAGGACGCGAAAATGCGCCACGCCATTCTCCTGACCGCCTGCGCGGCCGGCCTCGTCCTGCTTGCAGGCTGCGCGGACAAGGAAGGCGACGAAACCGTCGAGCGCGCCTTCCAGGATGTGAACGTCGTCGACGAATCCAATCTCAGCGACGTGATGCTGACCGTTGCCGATCCCGATGAGGCGGTCGACTATTTCACACGCTCGTCCAAGCAGCAGCCCGGCCGCATCGACCTGCAGCGCGGCCTCGCCGTTTCGCTGGTTCGCGCAAAGCGCTATCACGAGGCGGCGCCGGCCTGGGGCAAGGTCGTCGCCATGAAGGGCGCGACCCCAGACGACAGCATCGAATACGCCGATGCGCTGATCCGCGCGGGCGACTGGTCGAAGGCCGAGACCGTTCTGGACGCGGTGCCGCCGACGCACGAGACCTACAACCGCTACCGGCTCGAGGCGATGCTGGCGGACAACAACAAGGAATGGACCAAGTCGGACAGCTTCTACGAGATCGCGGTCGGTCTCACGACGAAACCGGCCGGGGTCATGAACAACTGGGGTTATTCCAAACTGTCGAGGGGCGAGTACCGCGATGCCGAACGCCTCTTCGGTGAGGCGATCCGGCAGGATCCGAAGCTCTTTACCGCCAAGAACAATCTCATCCTCGCCCGCGGCGCGCAGCAGAACTACCAGTTGCCCGTGATACCGATGGACCAGATCGAACGGGCGCAACTGCTTCACACCCTGGCGCTGTCGGCGATCAAGCAGGGTGACGTCGAAACCGGAAAGAGCCTGCTGCGGGACGCCATCGATACCCATCCTCAGTATTTCGAGGCGGCGGTGCGCTCGCTGAGGGCGCTCGACGGAACGTCCGGCTGAGCGGGAGATGGCGCTTACCGCCCAGTCCGCCCTGTGGTTCTTGCCCTTCGTGCTGCCGATCTGCCTCTATGTCTGTTTCACCGATCTCGCATGGATGCGTATCACCAACCGTTCGGTGATGGCGCTGGCGCTGGTCTTCGTCCTGCTGGGCCCGGTCGCCATGCCGGGTTGGGAGGAATATCTCTGGCGTCTCGTGCAGCTTCTTGTGGTTCTGGTGCTTGGCGCCGTTCTGAACGCCAGCGGCGCCCTGGGAGCGGGAGACGCGAAGTTCGCGGCGGCAGCGGCGGCCTATGTCGCACCGGGCGATCTGCGCTTGCTGCTTGCGCTCTTCGCGGCGGCCCTGCTTGCGGCCTTCGTGACCCATCGCATCGCGAAGCACAGTCCGCTCAGGGCGCTTGCGCCGCATTGGGAAAGCTGGGAGCAGGGCAAGAAGTTTCCCATGGGCCTCGCCCTCGGGGCGACGCTGGCAGCCTACCTCGCGCTCGGGACCGCCTACGGCGCCTGATCCGTTGAGCTTCGCCGCCGGAGGTTTCGCGAAGAAACATGCGGCGCGACGGTCCGAACGCTCGGGCGATGTCGCGATGACGCCTGAATATCGCCATAGTCGTGGCATATGCCGCCCTTCGTCGAGCAGGGCCGGCCCGAGCGTCGGACGCACAATCGGTAAGGGGGTGCCGATATGAATATGCAGACCAGCGCCGTCATCGCACCGCCGCCGCCGCGCCGGCTGGAGGAGATGAAGCTTCCGGTCACGATGATGCGCGACATCGTGTTGAAGACGATCTTCCGCAAGAATGCCGGCATGGTCAGCGAGCTTTCCCGCGCCATCTGCCTGCCGATCCCGGTAACTCAGGAACTGATCGACATGGCGCGCGAGCAGCGCCTGCTCGAGGCGATGGGTACGCTTAACGCCAACAATGGCAACGAGATGGGCTATCAGCTTACCGATGCGGGCAAGGCGCGCGCGCTCGATGCGCTGGCGCAATCCGAATATTACGGTGCGATGCCGGTGCCGCTGGATGTCTATGCGGAACAGGTCCGGCGCCAGTCGGTGCGAAACCTCCAGATCACCCGCGAGCGGCTCACCGCGGCGATGGGTCACCTGATCCTTCCGGACACCCTGATCGACCAGCTCGGACCCGCCGTCTCCGCCGGTCGCTCGATCCTGATGTACGGCCCGCCGGGCAACGGGAAATCCTCGATCTCGAACGGCATCCGTGACGCTCTGGGAGACAGGGTCTATGTGCCGCGGGCGATCGAATATGCCGGACAGGTGATCACGGTCTACGACCCCATCGTGCATTCCGCCGCCGACGCGCAGGTCGACGACCCGACATCCCTGCGCCGTACCCTGCGCTATGATACCCGGTACGTCTGCTGCGAGCGTCCGACCGTGATCACCGGAGGCGAGCTGTCGCTGTCGATGCTCGATCTTGTCTACAACCCCACAGCGCGGACCTATCAGGCGCCGCTTCAGCTGAAGTCCACCGGAGGGATCTTCATCGTCGACGACCTCGGCCGGCAGGCCGAGCCGCCGCAGGCTCTGGTCAACCGCTGGATCGTCCCGCTGGAGGAAGGCCGCGACATCCTCGCGCTGCAATCAGGCGAGAAGTTCGAGGTTCCTTTCGACACGCTGGTGATTTTCTCGACCAACTTCCACCCCAACGCCATCTTCGACCAGGCCGCGCTTCGCCGGATCTTCTTCAAAATCAAGATCGACGGGCCGAGCCAGGAGAATTTCCTCAAGATCTTCGCGATGGTCGCCCGCAAGCGGGGCATGCCGCTCGACGAGGCGACGCTGATCCACCTGCTGAAGGTGAAATACCCGACGATCGACAACGTCTATGCCAACTACCAGCCGATCTTCCTGATCGACCAGATGATGTCGATCTGCGATTTCGAGGGCATTCCCTACCAGATGTCCCCGGCATTGATCGACCGGGCCTGGGCGAACATGTTCGTGAAGGACGAGACGATCGTGAAGTGAGGCCGGGGGCCCTGCCCCCGGACCCCCGGGATATTTCCGAGCAAAGGAAGTAAACACGGCTCTGGCCTCAGGCGCGCGTCACGTTATCTTCGCCCTCATGGCCGCCCTGCCCCCTGTCCTGTCGAACTGGTTCGCGACGCGCGGATGGCATGTGCATCCGCACCAGCAGGCGATGCTGGAGCGCGCCGATGCGCCGGCGCTCCTGCTGATCGCGCCCACCGGCGGGGGCAAGACGCTCGCGGGGTTCCTGCCGACGCTGGCGGATCTGGCCGCGGATCCACGTGCCGGGCTGCATACGCTTTACGTGTCCCCGCTGAAGGCGCTGGCGGCGGATATCCGGCGCAACCTGAGCGCGCCGGTGGCGGAGATGGACCTGCCCATCCGGATCGGTGACAGGACCGGAGACACCAGCGCGACCGAGAAGAAGCGCCAGCGCGCCGATCCGCCGCATATCCTGCTGACCACGCCCGAAAGCCTTGCCCTGCTGACCTCCTACGAGGATGCGCCGAGGATGTTCTCGGGGCTGAAGCGGGTGGTGGTCGACGAGATCCACGCGCTGGCGGAATCCAAGCGCGGCGACCAGCTGATGCTGGCGCTCGGGCGGCTTCAGCGCCTCTGCCCCGGCCTGCGGCGCGTGGGGCTGTCGGCCACGGTAGAGGATCCGGCCGCAATCGCGCATCTGCTGGCGCGCCATCCCGACCCCTGCGAGGTGCTGCTGGCCGATCCGGGCCCCGCGCCCGACATCGCGATGCTGACCACCGAAGAGGCGCCGCCCTGGTCCGGCGGCGGGGCGGCCTATGCAATCCCCGCCGTTCTCGAGCAGGTGCGCAGGCACAGAACCACGCTTATCTTTCACAACACCCGCGCACAGGCCGAAATCTTCTTTCACAACCTCTGGCTTGCCAACGACGACAGCCTGCCGATCGGCATCCATCACGGCTCGCTCGACCGCCAGCAGCGCGCGCGGGTCGAGGCGGCGATGGTGGCAGGCGAGTTGCGGGCCATCGTCTGTACCGGAAGCCTCGATCTGGGGATCGACTGGGGCGACGTGGATCTGGTGATCCAGATCGGCGCCCCCAAGAACGTCAAGCGCCTGGTACAGCGCATCGGCCGGGCCAATCACCGCTACAACGCCCCCTCGAAGGCGCTGCTGGTCCCGGCGAACCGGTTCGAGGTCGTGGAATGCGTCGCCGCGCTCGACGCGGTGCGCCAGGGCAGCCTCGATGGCGAGCCGCGGGGGCATGGACCGCGCGACGTGCTTTGCCAGCATATCCTGATCACCGCCGCCGCCGGGCCGTTCTCGGCGGATGCGCTTTTCGAGGAGGTGCGCACTGTCGGTGCCTATGCGGATCTGAGCCGTGCCGCCTTCGACGCCTGCCTCGATTTCTGCGCCACCGGTGGCTATGCGCTGAGGGCCTATGACCGATGGCAGCGCCTCATGAAGCGTCCCGACGGGCTCTGGCAGCTGCGAGATCCGCGGGCGGCTCAGCGCATCCGGATGAACATCGGGACGATCCAGGATACCGACACCCTCAAGGTGCGCATGCGAAGCCGCGATGGCGGCACGCCCCTTGGTGAAATCGAGGAGGGTTTCGCGGCCTCGCTCAGCCATGGCGACACCTTCCTGATCGGCGGGCGGATCGTGCGCTACGAAAGCCTGCGCGAGAGTTTCGTCGAGGTGGCGCGCGATGCGGCGAAGAAGCCCCGGATCGCCACTTTCATGGGGACGAAATTCGCGACATCCACGCAGCTCTCGGCCCGCATTGTCGAAATGTTCCAGCAGCCATCCTGGCCTGAACTGCCGCCCCATACCGCGCAATGGCTGGAACTCCAGCGCGAGGTCAGCCGGCTGCCCGAGCCGGGTCGTCTTCTGATCGAGAGCTTTCCCCATGACAGGCAGCGCCAGACGGCGGTCTACGGCTTCGCGGGGCGCAACGGGCAGCAGACGCTGGGCCTGTTGCTGACCAAGCGGATGGAAGAACTGGGGTTGCATCCGCTGGGCTTTCTCGCCACCGACTACGGCACGCTGATCTGGGGTCTCGAGGCCATCACGGATCCGGCGCCGCTCTTCGATCTCGCTGCCCTCAGGGAAGGGCTCGATAGCTGGCTTGCCGGAAACGCCGTGATGAAGCGGACGTTCCGGGCAAGCGCCACCATCGCGGGGCTGATCGAGCGCAACACCCCTTCGGCGCGCAGGACGGGGCGGCAGGCGATGTTCTCGTCGGACATCCTGTATGACACCCTGGCGCGATACGATCCGGATCATCTGATGATGCAGATCACGCGGGAAGAAGCGATGCGGGGCCTCGTCGATTTCGGTCGCATCGAGGAGATGATGGCCCGGATCGGGGACCGCATCGACGTCGTGCAACTCGATCGGGTCAGCCCGCTTGCCGCGCCGATGCTGCTGGAGATGGGACGCGTGCCGATCCACGGCGCCGCGGATGAACGCCTGCTTGCCGAGGAGTCTGCGCGGCTGATGGCCGACTCGGGCCTTGACCGGATCACCCCGCCGTCATCGCAGAAGCCGAAATGGCGGGTGGGCTGGTGAACGCTCTTGAAATGACCCGGCGGATCGGCAATGAACAAATCATGAACTCATGCTGCTTCACGCTCAGGGGCGCAATGCTCGAGGCGCTTGGCTCCGGGGCGCTCTGGTGGCCCGAGCGAAGCCTCATCTGCGTCTCGGACCTGCATCTTGGCAAGTCGGGGCGAATGGCCCGGCGCGGCGGCATGGCGCTGCCACCCTACGACACCCGGGACACGCTGGCGCGCCTGGCAACAGATCTCGAGCGGACGGCGGCGCGCCTTGTGGTCTGTCTGGGCGACAGCTTCGACGATCTTGCGGCGGCGCAGGAACTGACCGAGCAGGAGCGGCTCTGGATCGCAGGGCTGCAGGCCGGCCGGCACTGGATCTGGATCGAGGGAAATCACGATCCCGGCCCGGTTGAACTCGGGGGGACGCATCTGTCGACGTTCCGCGAAGGCCCGCTGACGTTCCGCCATATCGCAACGCCCGAGGCGGAGGGCGAGATATCGGGCCACTTCCATCCCAAGGCGCGGATCTGTGCCCGGGGCAGGACGATCTCGCGGCCCGCCTTCCTCGTCGACCCCAGCCGGGTGATCCTGCCTGCCTACGGCACCTATACCGGGGGGCTGCGCAGCCAGGACGCGGCGCTCAGCGGGCTGATGCGCCCCGATGCGCACGCCATCCTCACCGGGCAGAGCCCCGTCTGCGTTCCGATGCCGCGCTGAAAGGCCAGAAATGATCGAATCCGTTCATTCTCATATCCTGGAAAGCTTCGCGGCCCAGACGATGATGCAGACGCTTGGCGCCCGTCTGGAAACGGTCGAGGAAGGCCGCATCGTCATCGCGGCACCGATCCTGCCCGGCAGCCGCCAGCAGCACGGTTTCGCCCATGCAGGACTGACCTTTTCCATCGGCGACAGCGCAGCCGGCTATGCCGCGCTCTCGGTGATGCCCGAGGATCACGAGGTCCTGACCGCCGAAATGAAGATCAACCTTCTGGCTCCGGCGAAAGGCGACATCCTGCGGGCGACAGGACGCGTGATCAAGCCGGGCCGCCGCCTGATCGTCGTCACGGCGGAGGTTCATGCGCTCGAGGCTGGCCGCGAGACGCTTGTTGCGATCCTACAGGGCACGATGGTGCCGCTTGCGCCCTGACGCTCAGGCCGTCAGGCCAGCGGGTTCCGGCAGGCCGTTCGCCCGGCAGCAGGCGGTCAGGGTGTTGGCAAGCAGGCAGGCGATCGTCATCGGGCCCACGCCGCCCGGTACTGGCGTGATGGCGCCAGCGACCTCGGCGCAGCTTTCGTAGTCCACGTCGCCCACCAGGCGGTTCTTGCCATCGGGCATGTCGATGCGGTTTATGCCGACGTCGATCACCGTGGCGCCCGGCTTGATCCAGTCGCCCGGAACCATCCGTGGCCGGCCCACGGCCGCGACGACGATATCGGCGCGGCGCACGACGGCCGGCAGGTCTTTGGTGCGCGAATGCGCAATGGTCACGGTGCAGCTGTCGCCTAGCAGCAGCTGGGCCATCGGCTTGCCGACGATGTTCGAACGCCCGATGACGACGGCATCCATGCCCGAAAGCGATCCGTGATAGTCCCGCAGCATCATCAGGCAGCCAAGCGGGGTGCAGGGCACCATCGATTTCTGGCCGGTGCCAAGGAGCCCCACGTTCGAGATGTGAAAGCCGTCGACGTCCTTGGCGGGGTCGATCGCGTTTATGACGAGATCCTCATCCAGATGCTTCGGCAGCGGAAGCTGCACGAGAATGCCGTGGATCTCCGGGTCTTCGTTGAGCGCGCGCACCACATCGAGCAGTGCCGCTTCACCGGTATCGGCGGGCAGCTTGCGCTCGACCGACTTCATGCCAACCTCGACAGTCATCTTGCCCTTCGAACGCACGTAGACCTGGCTTGCCGGATCCTCGCCCACGAGCACCACGGCGAGGCCCGGGGTGATCCCGTGCTGGGCGACAAGCTTCGCGACATGGTCCGCGACCTCTCCGCGCACCTTTGCCGCAAAGGCCTTTCCATCAATGATATCCGCCGCCATCGCCGTCTCCCGGTTGCAGTTTGCGTGTCGTGCTTCCCTCCCGGGAAGCACGGGGAGCGGGCGGGGTTCGATGCCCCGCCCGGTTCCACTTGCGCCTAGAAAAGCCCCTCGACGTCACCGTCGGCATTGAGCTTGATGTTCTCTGCCGAAGGCACCTTGGGGAGACCGGGCATTGTCATGATCTCGCCGCAGATCACCACGACGAAGCCGGCACCCGCGCTCAGCCGGACCTCGCGGACCGGGACCGAGAAATTCGTCGGCGCACCGCGCAGCGTCGGATCCGTGGTGAAGCTGTACTGCGTCTTTGCCATGCAGACCGGCAGCGTGCCATAGCCCTGATCTTCCCAGTCCTTCAGCTGCTTGCGCAGTTTCTGGTCCATGAGCACCTCGTCGGCACGATAGATCTTCCTCGCGACCGTCTCGACCTTCTCGAAGAGGCTCATCTCGTCGGGATAGAGGGGCGCGAAGTCCGACATGTCCGCATCAGCAATCTCGGCCACCCGCGTCGCGAGGTCCGCGATGCCTTCGGATCCCTTCGCCCAGTGCATGCAGAGGATCGCCTCTGCCCCCTGCGTCGCCACGTATCGCTTGACCGCCTCCACCTCGGCATCGGTATCCGTGACGAAATGGTTTATCGCGACAACCACCGGAACACCAAAACTCTTCACGTTCTCGATATGCCGCCCGAGATTCGCGCAGCCCTTCTCGACCGCCTCCACGTTCTCACTCCCGAGGTCGGCCTTGGCCACGCCCCCGTTCATCTTCATCGCCCGCACCGTCGCCACGAGGACCACGACCGCAGGCTTCAGTCCGGCCTTGCGGCACTTTATGTTCATGAACTTCTCGGCGCCCAGATCCGCCCCGAAGCCCGCCTCGGTCACGACGTAATCCGCCACCTTCAGAGCCGTCGTCGTGGCGATGACCGAGTTGCATCCGTGCGCGATATTGGCGAATGGCCCGCCGTGCACGAAGGCCGGATTGTTCTCGAGCGTCTGCACGAGGTTCGGCTGCATCGCGTCCTTGAGCAGCACGGTCATGGCGCCGTCGGCCTTGATGTCGCGGCAATAGACAGGTGTGCGGTCTCGCCGGTAGGCGACGATCATGTCGCCGAGGCGCTTTTGCAGATCCTCGAGGTTCCTGGCCAGGCAGAGAATCGCCATGACCTCGGAGGCCACGGTGATGTCGAAACCCGCCTCGCGCGGGAACCCGTTGGCGACCCCGCCAAGCGAGCAGGTGATCTCACGCAGGGCGCGGTCGTTCATGTCCATCACCCGCCGCCACACGACACGGCGGATGTCGATATCAAGCTCGTTTCCCCAGTAGACATGGTTGTCGATCATGGCCGCCAGCAGGTTGTGGGCACTCGTGATCGCGTGGAAGTCGCCGGTGAAATGGAGGTTCATCTCTTCCATCGGAACGATCTGGGCATAGCCTCCCCCCGCCGCGCCTCCCTTCATGCCGAAGTTCGGCCCGAGCGAGGCCTCGCGGATGCAGACGGCTGCCTTCTTGCCGATCCGGTTCAGGCCATCGCCAAGCCCCACGGTCGTGGTCGTCTTGCCCTCGCCCGCCGGGGTCGGGTTGATTGCGGTCACGAGGATCAGCTTGCCATCGGGACGATCCTGAACGGAATCGATGAAACCCTGGCTGATTTTCGCCTTGTCATGACCGTAGGGGAGCAGATCGTCGCTGGAGATGCCCAGCTTGGCCCCGATCTCCTGGATCGGCTTCTTCCTAGCTTCGCGTGCAATCTCGATGTCGGTCTTGAAAGCCATGTGGCGCGTCCCCTGATGGTGTCCGTCCCGTCGACGGTTCTCGCACTTCCATACAGGGTAGGGAAGCGCAGGCAGAAGCGCGATTCCGACCTTTGTCGATCCCGATGCGTCCCGGGGCCCGCCGCCGTTTCATTTGGGAAACCGATTCTAGCTTGCCGTGGCCCCGAGATATGCCCAGACGCGCTGGTCCGGGACATGCAGACGGACGGTGTCGCCGGTGGCCACGGGTCCTTCCCGCTCGACCCAGGCCGTCACGCCGCGCAGTCCCTTCGCCGCGCGTTTGAAAGCACTGCCGTAGCCCGGGCTGTCTTTTTCGATCTCGCGGCCGGGCAGCACGCAGGGTCGGTTCTGCATGTCGACGGTGATCGCGGCGCCGCTGGAGAATTGCAGGCGGGAAGAGGGCGGGACATGGCTGAAGTCGGGGATTCCCTCGATGACGATCGAGGCGCCCACAAGGGCAGGGTCCAGCCGGTCGAGACCCATGCCTTGCGCGATCATCGCAAGCTCTTCCTCCGAGAGGACGGAAAGCTGGCGGACATTGCGGATCTCGGTGTCGCGCGGATATTGCGCCTTCACCCGCGAACAGGCAGGTCGCGTCAGCCCACCGTGGCATTCCCCCGCGATCCCCGCGAACTCGAGCATGGCTTCCTCGAGCGGCTCGGCGCGCAACGTCGTTGCGCTGTCGGCGACGCGGCCGATCCACGTGACGGTGCCGGTGAAATCGGTGGGCTTGAGGGCAGGCATATGAAGGCTTCTCCGGAGCTGGGTCGGCGAGACCCTGAAGCGGCGCGAACGTCAAGAAAAGCCCTTTCCGCTCCAACGTGGCTAATTTTCGGCCGAGGCCCGGGCACGGGGCAACGACGGGGCATCCTGCCGTCTGGCGGGGCCGCCGCCTGCCGCTGCCAGCATCTCCGGCAATGCAGCGCCTCGCCCCAAAACCATGCAGGGCGTCAAAAGAAAAGACCCCGCAAGGCGGGGTCTTTCAAGGTCTCGCCGGTGCGGCGTGAATAGAGGGTCAGGCCGAGGGTTCGGGCTCCATCCCACCACCCGCCGGCGGCTTCTTGGCCTTGGCCTTGGGAATACCGGTCACGCTGGGCTGGGGGATTTCGGCAGGCATGCCGCCATCCTGATCCGCCGGCGGGACCGGAGGTTCGCCATTCATCACGCGGCCGATCTCTTCGCCCGTAAGCGTCTCGTATTCCAGAAGACCCTGCGCCAGGCGTTCGAACTCGACCTCGCGTTCCTTGATGATCCTCATCGCCCATTCATAGCCGTCCTGAATGAACCTCTGGACCTCCTGTTCGACAAGCTCCTTGGTATTGGCGGATACCGAGAAACCGCCCGTCGCGCCGGTGTAACCCTCGGCCGCTTCGGAGTAGTCGATATTGCCGACCTTGTCGGACATTCCCCAACGCAGAACCATCGCGCGCGCCAGGGCCGAGGCTTGCTGGATATCGCCTGCCGGACCGTTCGAAACCGCTTCCGGGCCGTATTTGTGGATCTCCGCCGCCTTGCCCGCCATCGTCATCGCAAGCCGCTGGTGGCACTCGTCCTTGAACATGTTGAGCCGGTCCATCTCGGGCAGGCTCATGACCATGCCGAGCGCGCCGCCGCGCGGAATGATCGTCGCCTTGTAGACCGGATCGCATTTCGGCAGCGTCATGCCCACCAGCGCATGGCCCGCCTCGTGATAGGCGGTCATTTCCTTCTGCTCGGCGGTCATGACCATCGAACGCCGCTCGGCACCCATCATGATCTTGTCCTTGGCATTCTCGAAGTCGATCATCGCCACGAAGCGACGGCCCACCCGCGCCGCGCCGAGCGCAGCCTCGTTCACGAGATTGGCGAGGTCGGCACCCGAGAAGCCCGGCGTGCCGCGCGCGATGATGCGCAGGTCGACGTCCGGCCCCAGCGGGGTCTTGCGCGCATGCACGCCGAGGATCTTCTCGCGGCCCTTGATGTCGGGGTTGCCGACGGTCACCTGCCGGTCGAAACGACCCGGGCGCAGCAGCGCGGGATCGAGCACGTCCTTGCGGTTGGTGGCAGCGATGATGATCACGCCCTCATTGGCCTCGAAACCGTCCATCTCGACCAGAAGCTGGTTCAGCGTCTGTTCGCGCTCGTCATTGCCCCCGCCGTAGCCCGCGCCGCGGTGACGACCGACTGCATCTATCTCGTCGATGAAGACGATACAGGGGGCGTTCTTCTTGGCCTGCTCGAACATGTCGCGCACGCGCGACGCGCCCACACCCACGAACATCTCGACGAAGTCCGAACCCGAGATCGTGAAGAAGGGCACCCCCGCCTCGCCCGCGATGGCGCGCGCCAGAAGCGTCTTGCCGGTGCCCGGAGGCCCTTCGAGAAGCGCGCCCTTGGGGATCTTTCCGCCGAGGCGAGAGAATTTCTGCGGGTTGCGCAGGAACTCGACGATCTCCTCGAGTTCTTCCTTCGCCTCGTCGATGCCCGCCACATCGTCAAAGGTAACGCGACCGTGCTTTTCGGTCAGCATCTTGGCCTTTGACTTGCCAAAGCCCATCGCGCCGCCCTTGCCGCCGCCCTGCATCCTGTTCATGAAATAGACCCAGACGCCGATCAGCAGCAGGAAGGGCAGAAGCGACATCAGGAAAGTCTGGAAGCCGGACTGCTCCTGCTGCTCCGCCCGAACGGGAATGTCGTTGTCGATCAGCAGGGTTGTGATCTCGGCATCCTCGGGCTTGATCGCCACGTAATCGTTGCCGTCGGCGCGCCGGAAGCGCACCTGCTCGCCATCGAGGGTCACATTGCTGACTTCGCCCTTCTCGACCGCATGGACGAACTCGGAATAGCTGATCTCGCGGCTTTGCAGCGTGTTCCCGGGACCGCTGAACAGATTGAACAACGCCAGGATCAGAAGGAACAGGACAACCCAGAAGGCTATGTTGCGCGCGTTACCCAAGAATATGCTCCCGAAAGGTCAAAGCGGCGGCCTCAGCGTGGGCGCCTCGACCTAAGATAAGGTTTACGATCGCAGGTTCAATGCGATTTTCCTGTGCAAACGAATGACCCCGTGGGCGTTTCGTCGCGGATGGTCCACCCTCCGGGCCGTCCGGCGAACGGTGCAGCCACGAGAGCGTCCCCCCGCCAGATTGCAGGCGAGGCCAGCAGAGCCGTTCGCGGCCTCCCGGTCTCGCGCCAATCGGGGCAGTGCGAAAGGCCGGCCGGGCCAAGGGCGCGCAGTTCAAGCTCCGAGGATTCACGGCTCCCGGCGCTGGCGTTCTGCGCCCTCCAGCGGCCATCCCACAGATGATCCGCCGGACAGACAAGCGACCGCACGGCTTCGTACTCGCGGAAGATCCAGATCGCGCCGCGTGCCACAACCGATTGACAGCCGTCCACCGTCGCCCCCCTGCCCTGGCGGAGGGAGCCGAGCATCAGCTCGAGCGGCGCGTGGCGGGGCCCGTGGATCGATCCGCTTACAAAACGCAGCGCCTGCCGCAGCAATCGCCGCGCGATCTCGTCCGGCAATGCGCGAAAACCATCCGCCTGCAACACGACCGCACCGGCGTCGGGACGGGCGATCGAGCCCGCGGTCTCGGCGACCTGCGACTCCAGAACCTCGCGGGCCGCCTGCATCCGCCCCGCGACCGCCGCCAGTGCGCCGGCCCCGATGCCGAGCTCCTCGAGCGCAGCCATCGCGGCACGCACGCGCACCCTGTCGAAACGCCTGTCGTCATTGCTGGGGTCGTCGACCCAGCGCAATCCCCGCGCCGTCAGATGGTCCCTGAGCTCCTGCCGCCGGAGGGTCAACATCGGCCTGAGCCATAGCATGCCGTCGCGCGTGCTTCGTGGCGCCATTGCCGAAAGTCCGTCGACACCGGACCCCCGCGCGAGCCGCATGAGAACCGTTTCGGCCTGATCGTCGAGCGTGTGGCCAAGGGCAATGCCTCCGATGCCACGGCCATGCGCCCAGCCTGCCATCAGTGCATAGCGGGCGCGGCGGGCGCGCTCCTGAAGGTTTCCCTTTCCGTCCCACCCCTGCCAGCGCAGCACCTCATGATCGATGCCGAGTTCCTTGCAGATATCACCGACGACCCTGGCCTCGCCGCCACTTTCGGGGCGCAACCCGTGGTCGACCGTCACGGCAGCCAGATCCCGGGCCGGCCAGATCTCGGAGACAAGAAGCAGAAGGGCGAGCGAATCGCTGCCGCCCGATACCGCAATCCCAAGAGGGCCGTGGTCCGTCTCGGGAAGGAAACGTGCGACCTCGCCGGCGAGCGGTCCGGTCACGGCCGTCAGCTGCAGCCCAGCGTCCCGCGCCGGCTCTGCGCCTTCTGCGCTTCCGGCGCGCCGGGAAAGCGCACACTCACCTCGCTCAGGGTGACGCAGGCTTCCTGCGTCTGGCCGAGGGCGCCAAGCGCGCTGCCCAACCGGAACAGAGCCTCAGGTGCGGTGCGCCCGGTCGGATCTGCGCTGAAGCTTGCGAGATAGGCCCGCGCCGCTTCTCGCGAGTCGCCGAGGCTGTCGAGCGCCGTCCCGCGCCCAAGCTCGGCTGCCGGGCCAAGCGGTCCGCCCGGATAGGTCTGGGTGAAGGCGGTGAACTGGTCGGCCGCCTGCCGGAAGTTGCCTGCGGCCAGGGACGCCTGCGCGGCCTTGAAGTCGGCCTCTTCGCCCACCGCAAGTTCCGCGCCATCCGGCGTCGTCGCGGGCGCGCCGCCGCCGCCCGCTGCGGGGCTGGCGACCGACGAATTCCCGGAGGTTCCGCCCGACGCGCCCGTGTCGCCGCCCAGCGTGCTCGTCTCGCCCAGTGCCGATGCGTCCCCGCCCTCGAGCTCGACAAGACGGAACTCGAGATCACCGATACGGTTCGTGCCGTCCTCGACGATCTTGTTGATGCGGAACTCCAGCTCCTCGGTCTTGGAGGTCAGGCGCTGAAGCTCGGACCCCATCGCACCCACGCGCTCGATCACCGAACTTCCGCCCGTCGTCGCCGTGGGGGCGCCGGTGGTCGAAAGCTCGCGCTTGAGCTTCTGCACCTCGACATAGAGCACGTTCAGCTCCTGTCGGATATCGGCGAGGGTGTCGTCCTGGGCCAGCGCCTGGAACGGCACCAGCGCGAGACAGGCGAGGATCAGGGCAATGCGACGCATCGGATCAGCTCGAGACCCCGGCGGCCAGAACCGTCACGGCGCGCCGGTTCTTGGCGTAACAGGCCTCGTTCGAGCAGATCTCGATCGGGCGCTCCTTGCCGTAGCTGATGGTGCGCAGGCGCGACTCCGACACTCCGCGGCTGACGAGGAATTCCTTGACCGAGTTCGCCCGGCGCGCGCCGAGGGCAAGGTTGTATTCACGGGTGCCCTGCTCGTCCGCATGTCCTTCGATGACCGCCGTGTAGTCGACGTTCGTCTGAAGCCAGGTCGCCTGCCCCGTGAGCACGTTCATCGCTTCTGGCGTCAGGTTCGACTGGTCGACGGGAAACAGCACGCGATCGCCCACCGCCTGCTGGAAATAGGCGGTCGAACGCGGATCGCTGGCGCTGCCGATGCCGCCGGCGCCGATGCCGCCCGCGCCTGTGCCGACGCCGCCCGCGCCACCGCTTCCGCCAAAGCGGTCGGGATTGTTGCAGGCCGATAGCGCGAGGCCCGCGATGAGAAGTACTGCCGAAGCCCTGAATTTCATGTGTCTGCCCTGTTCATCGAGGGATGGGTTTGTTGTTTTCACGGTGGTGTATCACGTCCCCGTGCGGATGTGAATCGTCTCGGTCAATTCTGGAGCGGAGACCATGACGGGTCCGAGCCGCCCTCGGGCGTCCGGACGGGCCGCAGGTTCCTGCCGGTGATGTCCACCGAGTAGAGCGACGACCGCCCGTCCGCGCCCTGCGTTTCGCGCGCGAACATGATGACGCGGCCATTGGGGGCCCATGTCGGCCCCTCGTCCAGGAAGGACGCGGTCAGCAGTCGCTCCTCGGAGCCGTCGGTGCGCATCACGCCGATGTGAAAGCGGCCGTTGTGCTGCTTGGTAAAGGCGATCAGATCCCCGCGCGGAGACCAGACCGGCGTCCCGTACCTTCCTTCCCCGAACGAGATCCGCTGCGCCTCTCCGCCCGTCGCGCTCATGACATACAGCTGCTGGGTGCCCGACCGGTCACTTTCGAAGACGATGCGGCTGCCATCGGGAGAATAGCCCGGCGCCGTCTCGATCGAGGGCGCGTTCGTCAACCGCACCGATTGACCCGAATTGATGTCCATCGTGTAGATGTCTGTGTTCCCGCCCTGCTCGAGCGAATAGAGAATGGTCTGTCCCGAGGGCGCGAAGCGCGGGGCGAAGCTCATCGTGCCTTCCGGTGTCTGAAGCTGCCGCCGCTGAACGGAACCGACATCGAGCACGTAGATGCGCGGAAAGCCGCTTTCGTAGCTTGTATAAAGCACCCGGTCGCCCTGTGGCGAGAACCGCGGGGCGATCACGAGCGCGCTGCTGTCGGTCAGATACTGCACGTTGGCACCATCGTAATCCATGACGGCGAGCCGCTTGGACCGGTTGTCCTTGGGGCCGGTCTCGGAGACGTAGACCACACGGCTGTCGAAGTAGCCGCCTTCGCCGGTGATGCGGCTGTAGACCGCGTCCGAGACCTTGTGCGCCATCCGGCGCCAGCCGTCCGTCGTGCCCGAGAACTGAAGCCCGCTGCCCATTTCGGCACCGGAGAACACGTCATAGAGACGGAACTTCACGTTCATGCTGTTGCCCTGCACCGATACCGCGCCGGTGATCAGGGCTTGCGCATTGATCGCCTTCCAGTCCGAGTATTGCACGGGCGCGGCGAAGCTCGACAGGTTGCCGATGAAGGCGGAGGGCGGAATCTCCCGGAAAAGCCCGGTGCCGACCAGATCGGCCGACACCACCTGCGATACCTGGGACGCCATCTGGCCCGCCTCTGCGGTCTCGGCCTCGAAGGTCGGGATCGCAAACGGCAACGGCTCGATGACGCCCTCTGTGATCTCGATCCGCAACGGCCCGTCCTGCGCGGCGGAGAGTTGCGGGACAAGGGCGGCAAGACATGCAGCCACGGCCAGCGTCAAGGCTCTCAGCATCATTTCACACGCATCCTTTCAGGATTGAATGTCATCTCGATTTCCTGCCATTGCCCGTACTTCTCGGACGGCAGGCCATATCCCTTCGCCCCGCAACGGATGATCGCCCGGCGCGCGGCCTCGAAGGCCTGGCGCGCCGACGCGTCGGAGCCGCCCGATGAGGACGTCATCCGGATCGAACCGGCAATCGGGGTCGCGTCCGGATTCATGCCGACCGTCACCACCACCGTGGTCTTGAGCGCTTCCGAGGACAGCGAACCGACGTTCCAGCAGCTCGACACCGCGACACGCAGCGATTCCTTTTCGCCGGACGTCATCGGCGGACCGCTCGGCACGCTGGGAGCGCTCGACGGCTGCTGCGACAGCGCCTCGGCCAGTGCGTCCGCGACGGCGTCTTCGGTTGCGCTCGGTGCAGGTTTCTCCACGGGCTTCTCGGCCGGTTCGGATTGAGCCTCGGGCTTCGGATCCGGCTTCGCGGGCTCCGCGGTTTTGACCACGGGATCCGGCCGGCGCGCCGGCGGGCGGGGCGACTCATCCGGCGCGCGCGCGGGCTTCTCGGCCTCGGTCACGATTTCGGTCGCGGCCTCTTCCGGCGCCCTCGCCTCCTGCGGCTCCTGCACATCGGCTTCGGTCTCGCCGGCGTCGGGCGTCACCGCCTCCTGCTCTATCGGGTCGGGCACGGCCTCGGGCTCGGGCGGGCGCACCGGTTCGGGCGCCACCCGTTCGGATTCCTTCGGCACGGGCCGGGGGCCTTCCTCGGGGACGAGCACCGCAACTTCGGATGGCGGTTCTGGCAGGACCGGCGCGGCCTCCGAAACATCCGCCTGAGGCGCGCTGTCGGCCAGTTCCTCGGGTGGGGTCTCTGTCTGCTCTGGCGGATCGACCCGCTCGGGCGGGCGTTGCGAGGTCTCGGGATCAGGTGACGACTTCGTTTCCGGCGCTTCGGGCGTGGGCTCCGGCGTATCTGGTTGCTCGACGTCCGTCGCCCGGTCCGGCGATTGCGAACCCGCCACAAGGGCTGCGTATTCCTCGCCCGAAATGATTGAAACGTCGGTCATCTCGAATGGCAACGGTTCCGCAGCAAAGACGTTCCCGAAAAGGGCCCATCCGAGCAGGGCGATGTGCCCGGCGCCCGATATGTAATGCCCGGTGTTCACGTTGCGCTACCCGTCGCTGCCGTCCATTTTCGGTCCGCCGATATCCGTGACGAGACCGATGTTGGAGAAGCCGCCGGCGTTCAGCGCGCCCATCACCTCCATGACCGTCGCGTAAGGGACGGACCCGTCCGCGCGCAGGAAAAGCCGGTCGCTGCTGCGCTCGGCGGCAATGGCGCGCAGCTTCGCGACAAGCTGGTCACGCGGAGTCTCGGTCGTCTGGATCTGCACCCCGCCGTCGGCGGTGATCGTCACCGTCAGGGGCTCTTCCTGATCGACCGGAAGCGCCTGCGCCGCCGTCTTCGGCAGTTGCACCGGCACGCCCACGGTCAGAAGCGGCGCGGCCACCATGAAGATGATGAGCAACACCAGCATCACGTCCACGAAGGGCGTCACGTTGATTTCGGCCATGGGCGCCGCCCGGCTCGTGCGGCGGCGGCGCTTCATCTCGCCGCCCGCCTTCTGGATCATCTGCGCGCCCATGTCAGGCGTCCAGCTGGCGGCTGAGGATGGTGGCGAATTCGTCCGCGAAGGCTTCGTAGCTGTGCAGGATCTTGTCACAGTCCGCAGACAGCTTGTTGTAGAAGATCACCGCCGGAATGGCCGCGAAAAGGCCAAGCCCCGTCGCCATCAGCGCCTCGGCGATGCCCGGGGCGACAACGGCGAGGTTGGTGTTCTGCTGCGCCGCGATCTCAATGAAGGCGTTCATGATCCCGATCACCGTTCCGAACAGGCCGATGAAGGGCGTAGCGGATCCGACCGTCGCCAGCACGGTCAGGCCGTTGCGCAGATAGTCCGCCTCCTTGTTGATCGCCACATCCATCGAGCGGTCGATGCGTGACGTGGCGCCGGGGATCATGCCTCCGTCGTCACGCTGCGAACGCCGCCATTCCGTCATGCCCGAGGCAAACACCTTTTCCGAGGCGCCCGCGGGGACCGGGCCGATCTGCTCATAAAGCTCGTCCAGCGGCTCTCCCGACCAGAAGGCCTGCTCGAACTCCGCAGCCTCGGCGCGGGCGCGGCGATAGAGGATGTGTTTCATGATGATGATCGACCAGGACCAGAACGAGGCCCCGATCAGGAGGATCACCACGAGTTTGACGGTGAGTGTGGCCCGGGCGAACAGTCCCCAGAAGGAGAAATCGATCCCCTGCGCCATTGCCAGCGTTTCAGCTTCCATGCCTGCTCTCGCTCAATCTGCCTGCGGCCGTTCTTTGGCGACCTGATTGCGACCGATTCTACCTGAGCTCAAGCGGGAACGCCATCACTATGCTGTCAGGGGGGTGTGTGGCCTTCGCGTGACGCGCCGCCGGCCCCGATGTGGCGAAGTTCCGCCGGCAGGCGCACCGGCTGGCCGCCCTGACCGATGCAGACAAGGGTGACGTCTGCGCGGAAAATGATCTTTCCGTCGCGAGATATCTCCTGGCGCATGCCCATCCTCGCGGGCCCGGCAGCGACGACCGTCGTCTCGACCTCCAGGATCTCGTCGAGTCGCGCGGGAGCGAGGTAGTCGGCCTCGATCCGCCGAACGGCAAAGACCCTCCCCTCCGCCCTCATCTCCATCTGGTCGATCCCCATTCCGCGCACCCAGTCGCTGCGGGCCCGCTCGATGTAGCGCAGGTAGTTCGCATGATAGACGATACCGCCCATGTCGGTGTCTTCGTAATAGACGCGGAGCGTGAAACGGTGCGGCTCTTCCATCGGCATTCTCCCCCGGGGACATTCGACCGGCGCGGGCCGTCACGGACAGGCCGCGCCTCCATTGATATCTCGCGCCAGCAGAGACCCCATGCCATGGCGAAAAGGCTCAAAAGCCTGGCAGGTTGTCTGCCCTCGCCCTAGTCATCGGGATGGCAGGCCGAGGCCATCCACACCATGCCAGCGGAATCGAAATGCAGCGTCTCGGCCGCCAGCACGCCCTTGTGGTTGCGATAGATGATGACCATCGTATCCGCCCCGTCGAAGACATCGACCAGGTCGAAGGCAAGGTCGGGCTGTGCCGCCAGCGCCTTGGCCCAATAGTCCCGCAATGCGGGCTTGCCATCGATATGTCCCGACCCGGTCAGCGCCTGGGCCTTGCGCGAGGTGAAGACGATGTCATCGCGGTAGTGGCTCAGGATGCGGTCGAGGTCATGGCTGTTCCAGCCAGCCGCCCAATCGACAGCGAATTGTCGAGCGGAAGTTCTCATCGACCCGCACCCACCCTCGCCGCAAGCCTCAGTGCATGCGCGGGATCGACCGACGCCGCGGGAAGCACCGGATCGTATGCCGCACGGATCAGCGCGGCGATCTCGGGGCGCAGGATGACCCGTTCATCGGCCAAGGCAAGCGGCGAGCGGTCCTTGAAGGCCCGGTCGGACCAGAGCAGCACAGACTGCACCACCTGTCCGAGGGCCAGCGTCTCGGCGGGCATGGCGCTCAGCGCGTCGTCCATGCGCAAAAAGACGAAACAGGCCTTGATCGCCCCCGACTCGTCGAATCGGAAGATCCGGTACTGGTTCGCGTCCTCGGCCTCCAGCCGTCCGACCAGCTTGGCAAGGTCCGGAACCAGACCGTCAAGGCCGGGCACCTCGGTCAGTTCCGCCCAGTTGCGGAAGAAGAACATCATGAAATTGCTGCCGAGCTCCGGGTCGGTCTCGGCCAGGTGGTGCCCCGACAGAACCATCACCGCCTCAAGCGCCCCCTTCACGACCGACAGGGTGCGATCCTCGACGCCGAAGATCACCGGTGCGATCGGGCGCCCCCACCGCGCGCAGGCAAAGCTGCCGTCCGACCGGGTGAAGAGCGCCTCGACCTCCGCCGCCGCCAAGGCCATATCGTCTGGTTGCCGCGTCATTCGAAGAGATCCGTCTGGCTTCGCGGTGCTGCCAGGCCGAGATGCGTCCAGCCCTTCTGCGCCAGCATCCGCCCGCGCGGCGTACGCTGGATCAGCCCCTGCTGCAGCAGGAAGGGCTCGATCACCTCCTCGAGCGAATCGCGGCTTTCCGACAGCGCCGCGCTCAGGGTCTCGATCCCCACAGGGCCGCCGGCGTAATTCTCGGCGATCAGCCGAAGATACCGCCGGTCCGCCGCGTCGAGACCCAACAGGTCGACACCGAGGCGCGTCAGTGCCATGTCCGCCAGCTCCTGCGTTACCCGCCCGTCCCCCTCGACCACGGCAAAATCCACGACGCGCCGCAGCAGCCGCCCGGCGATCCGGGGCGTGCCACGCGCGCGACGCGCGATCTCGCGCGCGCCGCCCTCGTCGGCAGGCGCGCCGAGCTTGCGGGCGTTGCGATCAACGATGATGAAGAGTTCGTCATCGGTGTAGAAATTAAGCCGGGTGGGAATGCCGAAGCGGTCCCGCAACGGCGTTGTCAGAAGACCCATCCGCGTCGTGGCGCCCACCAGCGTGAAGGGCTGCAGCTCGATCCGCACGGTGCGCGCGGCGGGACCTTCACCGATGACGAGGTCCAGTTCGAAATCCTCGAGCGCCGGGTAGAGCACCTCTTCCACCGCGGGGTTCAGCCGGTGGATCTCGTCGATGAAGAGCACGTCGCGGGATTCGAGATTGGTCAGGATCGCGGCCAGATCGCCCGCCTTGGCCAGCACCGGCCCCGAGGTCATGCGGAAGTTCACGCCAAGCTCGCGCGCCATGATCTGCGCCAGCGTGGTCTTGCCGAGCCCCGGCGGCCCATGGAAAAGCGTGTGGTCCATCGCCTCGCCGCGCTGCCGGGCGGACTGGATGAAGACCTTGAGGTTCGCGCGCGCCTCTGCCTGACCCACAAATTCGTCCAGCCGCTGCGGACGCAGGGCGCGGTCGGTGTCCTCGGGCAGGGCCTCGGGGCGCACGGTTGGGTCGATCTCGGTCATGGTGTCTCCGACCCGCTCTGGGCCAAGGATGTCGGCCATACCCTAGCCCTGCGGGGCGAGCAGTTTCAACGCCGCCCGGATCAGGGCGGGCGTTTCGGCCTCGGGCGCCTCGCCTGCCGCCTGAGCCACCGCCGACGCGGCCTCGGACGGGCCGTAGCCGAGATTGCCGAGCGCCGAAAGGGCATCGGCTTGCGCGCTCGAAGCCGCGGGCCGCCGAGCCGGACGCGCGCCCTCCTCGATCACCGCCGCGCTTTCGCCCAAGGCCTGCGCGACGCTTCCGCCCATGGCCATCATGCCTGGCGCCTTGTCCTTGAGGTCCAGAACCACGCGCTGCGCGATCTTTGGTCCGATGCCCTTGGCCGCCTTTACGGCGTTCCAGTCGCCCAATGCGATGGCCCGGCCAAGCCCGTCGGGACCAAGCGCACCGAGGATCGCAAGCGATGCCTTCGCGCCGACGCCCTGGACGCTCGTCAGGAGGCGGTGCCATTCCTTTTCCACGAGGGTCCGGAAACCGAAGAGCTGCAACAGATCCTCGCGCACCACCAGGTCGGTATAGAGCGAGACCGCCTCGCCCGGCGCGGGCAGCGAAGACAGCGTGCGCTCCGAGCAATAGACGATGTAGCCCACGCCTCCTACGTCCAGAAGAACGTGGTCGGCGGCGCGATGGTCGATCCGGCCGGACAGCTTGCCGATCATGCCCCCGCCCTCGCAAGTGCCGCGTTCAGACCGGGCGCGCGCGCATGGTGGGCATGGCAGATCGCGACGGCAAGCGCATCGGCGGCGTCGGGGCCGGCGATCTCGACACCCGGAAGCTGCATGCGGACCATGTGGGCAACCTGCACCTTGTCTGCGTGGCCCACGCCGACAACGGTCTTCTTGATCCGGTTGGGTGCGTATTCCCCCACGCTCAGGCCCGCCTGCGCCGGCACCAGCAAAGCGATGCCGCGCGCCTGACCCAGCTTCAGCGTCGCCGCACCGTCCTTGTTGACGAAGGTCTGCTCGACCGCCGCCATGTCGGGCAGGTAGAGGCGGACGACCTCGCTGAGCTGAACATGCAGGGACAGCAGCCGGGCGGACAGTTCTTCCCCCTGCGACACGCAGACGCCATTCGCGACATGACTGAGTCGGGGGCCATCCATTTCGATCACACCCCAGCCGAGATTCCGCAGGCCCGGATCGATCCCGATCACCCTAACCATCTGCCCGTGCCCCGCCTTCTTGTTGCTTTTTCGACGCATTAGCACGAAACGCGAACATCGGCCAAGTCCTTCCATTCCCCCGGCATTATGCTGCATTGCAGCAACAATCCGCCTTAAAAGGACTGAATCCGCCGTTCAGGATGTCGAAAACGACACCTCTCGATGCGGATTTTTGAAGTCATAACGGACGGTTAACCTTAACATCTCACCCATGCGGGATTTGCATAACCAACATGCAAGTTTTCATCTTGCTCGAAAATCAGGCAGCCCCTATCTGGCGCTCGTAAGCGGCACTGATTGCCGTTTTTCCAAACCAGGATGAAAGCAATGTCTACCTTCGATACGACCCGTACGAACTACGGAACGGCAAGCGCCGTGAACCGCGTTGCACGCTTCGTCGGCGATGTCATCGCATCCGTGATCGCATGGAACGATGCACGCGCGACCCGCAACGCTCTCTCGGCCCTGTCGGACCGCGAACTCGACGATATCGGCCTCTGCCGCGGCGACATCGACTCTGTCGCGACGAGCGCATTTTCCCGTTGAACCCATCCGGCTCCCGCCGGGGGCCAGGGTTCAATCGCCAAAGCCGCACCATCCCCAACGGATGGAGCGGCTTTCTATTTTCAGGGTACGAATATCGGCGAAAACCGGCTGCGCCATCCGACAGGGCCAGCGCCGAACGACAGGTTCAGCCGTCCGCCCGCTCGGCGCCGCGTACCTCGGACTGCATAACCCCCGATTCCTGGTAGGACAGCATCCCCGGCAAGGCTAGCGTCAACCCCTTGATCCCCACGAAACAGAGCGCAGCCATGAAGACGAAGCGCAGAGCGCTGCTTTCCCGCGCGGCTGTGGGCTTCAGTTCGATGAGACCGTCGGGACCGATGACGGCAGTATACCCCTTGGCAAGCGCCTTGTGCTTGCGGGTCAGCGCGTCGAGGCGCCTTTGGAACTTCACATAAGAGTCTGACACGCGACCCTCCTGCAGACCAGACCCCCACCCGGTCAGGCCGCAGACTGATTCCCGATTATGGCGAAAGCGTGGCCGCTCCGTGACCCGTGGCGCGCTATGCGAGTCAGGAAGGCGCGCGCAGAAGTGTCAGCGTCGTCCAGTCGCCGATCACCTCGCGGTGCGCGAGCTCCATGCCGGCATCGCCATAGACCGCCAGGATGTCATCGGCCTGCTCGTTCAGGATGCCGGACAGGATGGCGCGCCCGCCGGGCTGCAGACTGCCGCAGAGGACCGGGGCCAGAGCGATGAGCGGACCCTTCAGAATATTCGCGAAAATCAGGTCGAAGGGCGCGCGATCGCGCAGGACGGGGTGGTCGAAGCCCTCGGCCACGAAGCAGCGCACCCGGTCGTCGAGCCGGTTGGCATGGATATTGGTGGCGGCCACCTCGATGGCCACCTCGTCGATATCCGAAGCCAGTACCGTGCCCGGCCAGATGCGCGCCGCCGCCATCGCAAGAACCGCCGTCCCGCAGCCGATATCGGCCACACAACGTCCCGTGAACCCTTCCGACGCGAGCCGGTCGAGCGCGCGCAGACAGCCCAGCGTGGTGCCGTGGTGCCCCGTGCCGAAGGCCATCGCCGCCTCGATCAGCAGGGGTTCGGCCCCGTCGGGAATCCGGTGGGCATCATGGCTGCCATGGACGAAGAAGCGGCCCGCCTCGACCGGGCTGAGCTCGCGGCGCACATGGGCGACCCAATCCTGGTCCGGAAGTTCCGAAACCGCGAAGGGCGCCGCACCCTTGGCGCCCGCCAGCAGCATGAGCGCGACCTCGTCCGGCGCCTCGGTGAAATAGCCGCCGACCTCCCAGAGCCCGGAGCCATCCTCGAGCTCGAAGACGCCGAGGCCATAGGGCTCCGGATCCAGTCGGTTCATCGACTCGGCGAGCGCGTCTGCCGCCGCCTGCGTGGGAAGGGTGGTGAATGCGGTATAGGTCGGCATCAGCGTCTCCGGTATCTTTCGGGGTTCGGATAGGGCCTTACGGGTGGAAGATCCACCTTCGACGGGTCCACGCCGCGAAGGGAATGGACAAACCGCCAGCCCCAGGCAGCCGCGAGCGTCCCGGCGATGGCGCCGGCCAGCGCCTGCCCATATATCACGCCCGGCGCCCCGAAAGCGACGGCCAGCAGGACCGCGGCGGGCCAGGCGATGGCGGCATCCTTGATCCAGTTGACCAATGCCGACCGGAAAGGCCGGCCAAGACTGTTGAAGGCGGCATTGGCGACGAAAAGCGCACCCACGAACACATAGCCTCCGACCCCGACTTCCGTGAAGGCCCGCAGCACATCCGCGCCTTGCCCGGTCAGTCCGAAAAGATCGATCACCAGTGGCGTCGCCAGTGCCAGCAAGGCCCAGGCCGGAAGCGTATAGGCCACGCAGAACAGCAGCGCGTCGCGGTAGGTACTGCGCAGCCGCTCGAAATTTCCGGCTCCGAAATTCTGACCGAATATTCCCCCGATCGAGCCGGAAAGGGCGAAGATGCCGCCGAAAACCACCACCGTGAGACGCCCGACAACGGCCCATGCGGCCACGGCATCGTCTCCGAACGGGGCGATGACGGTCGTCAGCAGGTAGTTCCCGGCAGGGGTCGACATCTGGGTGGCGATGGCGGGCAGGGACAAGGCGGCGAAAGGAGCGGCGAATGCGGAGACCTCCCGGACCGGGGGCCACGCCACCAGCCGAAGCTGGTGCCAGGCAAAGAAGAACCCCAGAAGCATGAGCATCACGCGATAGAGAACAAGATTGATGGCCGCCCCGTCCAGACCCAGCCCCAGCCAGAGGATCATGACGGGATCGAGCACCAGCAGCAGAAGGCCCGACAGGAAGGTGACATACATCGCCTTCGCGGCAAGCCCGTCGGCGCGCAGCGCGGCGGAAAAGACGAGGCCCGCCGCCATCGGCACCAGCGAAGGCACTGTCATGGCGATGTAGCGCTCGGCAAGAGCGGCGGTTTCGCCGGTCGCACCGGCAAGCGCCACGAGTTCGCGCCGGAAGAGCAGGATCGCCAGGGCCACCACGGCCTGGACGGCCACTGCCATCAGCATCGCCGCGCCCGCCTGCCGCGCCGCCCGCCTGCGCCTGCCCTGCCCGATGCTGACAGAGACAAGCGCCGTCGCCGCGATCATCAGCCCGATTCCGGAGGAGATCGAAAAGAACTGGATCGCGAAGGCGAACCCGATGGCGGCCACAAGGCGCGGATCCCCGAGTTGCGAGAGCCACAACAGGTTCGCCGCATCGACGATGAAGACGAAAGTGATCCCGAAGGCGCCGGTGGCGGTCATCCTCACCACGTGGCCCATGGTGGAGCCGTCCAGAAAACGGCCCCGCTGCATCCTCTATTCGGCAGGGGCCGGAAGACCGGGCCCGAAGATCGTCTCGTTTCCCTTCTCCGGGTGGCGCGGAATCATCATCGCCAGAACCAGCGACACCGCGGCCATGCCCGCAGCCAGCAGGAACACGGCAGCGGGCGAGACAAGCCAGAGTAGCCCGAGCAGCACAGGCAGGAACACCGCGGCGATATGATTGATGGTGAAGGCCACCGCGGCCGTCGGAGCGATGTCGCCCGGATCGGCGATCTTCTGGAAATACGTCTTGAGAGCCAGCGCCAGACCGAAGAAAACATGGTCGATCACATAGAGCGTGGCAGCCACCATCACGCCCCAACCCATATAGTAGACCCCGCCATAGGCGAGGAAGACGCACACCAGCCCGGCGTATTCGAAGATCAGCACCCTGCGCTCGCCAAAATGCCCCACGGCGCGCCCGAGAAGCGGGGCGACCAGAATGTTGATGATCAGGTTCACGAGATATAGCGTGGTGATCTCGTCCACCTCGAAGCCGAAACGTTCGACCATCATGAAGCCGGCGAACACCACGAAAATCTGGCGCCGCGCGCCCGACATGAATTGCAGCGCATAATAAAGCCAGTAGCGCCGGCGCAGGATCATCTTCTTGATCTGGGGGTTCGGCGCCTCGAACTGCGGATAGGCGGCAAGCGCGAAAAGCGCCAGCGCGAAGGTGATCCCGCCCGAGATCATGTAGACGCTGCCGTAGCTCAGATCGAGCGCCTCCCACAGCGCCATGATCGCGACATAGGCGACCAGCGTCGCGCCGGACCCGGCGGCAAGCAGCCAGCCAAGCACCTGCGGCGCCTCCGACTTCCTCAGCCACTGAAGCTGGAGCGACTGGTTCACCGTCTCGTAGTAGTGAAACCCGATCGAGCTCAGCATGGTGACCACGAGGATGCCACCGAGGGTCGGAAACCATGCGGTGACGGCGGTGGCAATTCCCAGCAGCATCAACGAACACAGCGCCAGCACCTGCTCGCGCACGAACAGGATGATGGCGATCACGCCTACCGCCAGAAAGCCGGGGATCTCGCGCACGGTGTGCAACAGCCCGATGTCGGACCCGTCGAAATCGGCGACCTCGATGACGAAGTTGTTGAGCAGCGCCGACCAGGTGTTGAAGGCCACAGGCATGGCGAGCGCCATGAGGAAGAGAAGCGTGACGGGGCGGCGCCAGAAAGGCAGGTGCCGCGCGTCCTCGAGGCGAACGATACGGGTCATGCTGTCGCAATTAGGCCTTTTCGCCACCCTTGACGAGAGGCAAAATCGGCGCCCCTCCGCCCCCACCCGACGCCTCCGACCTGTCGCGCCCGGTTCCTTCCTTTGCTTCAAAATATCCCCGCCGGAGGCAGCGCGCCCTGGCGCGCTTCGAAGCGATCGCCTCTTCAGAAGAAGGATTGCGGGTCTATGTCCACCGCAAGACGCAGATCGCCCCTGACCCGAAGCGGCGCGATCCAGCGCGATATGGCATCCTGAAGCGGCACGTCCTTGCGTGCCTTGACGAGCAGACGCACTCGATGGCGCCCCCGGATGCGCGCGATCGGGGCCGGCGCGGGGCCGAAGACCTGCGCGCCCACGCTGCGCAGCGCCTCGTCATGGCGCGCCAGGCGGTTGCCCGCGTCAAAAGCAAGGGCCGCGTCCGGAGAGCTCAGCACGATCCCGGCAAGCCTGCCGTAGGGCGGCACACCCGCAGCCTCGCGCTCGCGCGCTTCCGCCGCCCAGAAAGCCTGCTCGTCTCCGCCCACGATGGCCCGCATCACCGGATGTTCCGGCTGGTAGGTCTGAAGCAGCGCCTGACCCGGCCTGTCCGCCCGTCCGGCCCGCCCCGCGACCTGCCGCATGAGCTGGAACGTCCGTTCCGCTGCGCGCAGGTCCGACCCCTGCAGACCCAGGTCCGCATCGATCACGCCCACGAGTGTCAGCAGCGGGAAGTTGTGGCCCTTCGCGACCAGCTGCGTGCCGATGACGATGTCGGCGCTTCCCGCCGCGATGCCTTCGATCTCGGCCTTCAGTGCGCGGGCCGATCCGTACATGTCCGAACTCAGCGTGGCGATGCGCGCCTGCGGGAACAGCGCCGCGGCTTCCTCGCCCAGCCTCTCCACCCCCGGCCCGATGGCCGCCAGCTTGCCCTCGGCCTGGCAGGAGGGGCACACGGCCGGAACCGGCTTCGTCTCGCCGCACTGGTGGCAGACCAGCCGCTTCTGAAAGCGATGCTCGACCATGCGCGCGTCGCAGTGGTCGCATCCGACCTGATGACCGCAGGCCCGGCAGAGCGTCACAGGGGCATAGCCGCGCCGGTTGATGAAGAGCATCGCCTGTTCGCCCGCCGCCAGCCGCTTTCCCACCTCCGCCTGCAGCACGGACGAGATCCATCGGTCCGACGGCAGATCCTCGCCGCGCATGTCGATACAGCCCATTTCCGGCAGGACCGCTGTCCCGAACCGCGACGTCAGATCGAGCCTCGCGTATTTGCCGTTCTGCGCATTCACCCAGCTTTCAAGCGAGGGTGTGGCCGAGGCCAGCACCACCTGCGCCCCGCAGATCGAGGCCCGCAGCACCGCCATGTCACGCGCGTTGTAAAGCACCCCTTCCTCCTGCTTGTAGGAGTTGTCGTGTTCCTCGTCGACGACGATCAGCCCGAGATCCCGGAACGGCAGGAACAGCGCAGAGCGCGCCCCGATCACCAGTTGCACATTTCCCTCGCCCACCATCTTCCAGATCCGCCGCCGCTCGGTCATCGTGGCGCCCGAATGCCATTCCGCGGGCCGCGCGCCGAAGCGCTCTTCGACCCGGGTGAGGAACTCGGCCGTCAACGCGATCTCGGGCAGCAACACCAGCGACTGACGGCCCTGCCCGAGGCAGGCCGCCACCGCCTCGAGGTAGACTTCGGTCTTGCCCGAACCGGTGACCCCGCGCAGCAGCGTGGTACCGTATCCGCCCGAACGGACGGCCTCTTGAAGCCGCGCCGCGGCCTCCTGCTGTTCATTGGTCAGAGCCTTGCCGCCGCCATCGGCCGACAGGCGCGGATACGGCAGGTCGCGGGGGCTTTCCTCCTCGAGCACCGCGCCCTGCGCCACGAGCCCCTTGATCACCGAACCCGACACGCCCGCCGCCTCGGCAAGCTCGTGCAGCGTGAAGGCAAGATCGCCGTAGTCGCTGAGCGCTTCCAGCACCTTGCGCCGGGCATCGGTCATCCGGTCGGGTTCGGCGGGTCCGCGCCGGTAGACGCGCCGCATCGCGGGGGCGCCGCCGAGGTCTGGGACCCGTGTGGCCAGCCGCAGCATCGCGGGCAGGGGCGTCAGCGTGTATTCGGCGGCGCGCAGAAGGAAGCTGCGCATCTCATCGCGCATCGGCGCAACGTCGAAGACCCGAAGGACCGAGCGGATCCTTGCCAGGTCGAAATCGCCCTGCCCCGGCCCCCAGACGACGCCCGGCACCTTGCGCGGCCCCAGCGGGACCTCGACGAAATCCCCGGTGCGACAGCCGTATTCGGGCGCCTTGTAGTCGAGCGGCCGGTCAAGGGGTTGCGTGGTCAGGACACTGACCAGAGCGCCCGGCTCGTGGAACTGAGGCACGCCCAAGACGACTTCTCCTGACTGCAGCGACGGAAATGAGGGTTTCAGCATCGCAGATCATGGGTTAAATCCAAGCGCAAGCGCGAACGGTCCGGCAGCCTGCGCTCCTGCCCAACGCATCAGAGGACATCCGACATGAAGTTTTTCGTCGACACCGCCGAGATCGATGCCATCCGCGAACTCAACGACCTCGGAATGGTTGACGGGGTGACAACGAACCCGTCGCTGATCATGAAATCCGGCCGCGACATCCGCGAAGTCACCAAGGAGATCTGCGACCTGGTGGACGGGCCGGTCAGCGCCGAGACCGTTGCGCTCGACTCGGACGGCATGATCAGCGAGGGCCGCAAGCTGGCCGAGATCGCGCCGAACATCACCGTCAAGGTGCCGCTCACCTGGGACGGCCTGAAGGCCTGCAAGGTGCTTTCGGGCGAGGGCAAGATGGTGAACGTGACGCTCTGCTTCTCGGCCAACCAGGCCCTGCTGGCCGCGAAGGCCGGGGCGACCTTCATCAGCCCCTTCATCGGACGTCTCGACGACATCCATATCGACGGAATGGAGCTGATCCAGGACATCCGCACGATCTACGATAATTACGGCTTCGAGACCCAGATCCTCGCCGCCTCCATCCGGTCGGTGAATCACGTGCAGGAAGCCGCCCTGATCGGCGCCGACGTCATGACCGCCCCGCCCGAGGTAATCCGCAAGCTCGCGGGTCATCCCCTTACGGACAAGGGCCTCGAACAGTTCCTCGCCGACTGGAAGAAGACCGGACAGACCATCGTCTGATCCTCACGCGGCCTCAGGGCCTACCGCCGTGACGCGCATCGGCAACACCGCGTCACGGTCGAGACAACGCTGCGGCAAAGAGGCAGATTTTGCCTCGCCGCCATGTTATTCCACATAAAAACCAAGAGAGCAGGATGACGAGCAGTCCCAGGATAGAGGACGCCCTCCGCGAGGCGATCATAACCGAACCCGGCGTGATTCTCGACGACGCCGACCTGATGCGTGCGCTCATGGCCGCGAACGAACGGGCGATGGGAGAGAACATCGTCGACCTGCGCGGGATCGCGATGGAGCGGCTCGAGCGCCGCCTCGACCGGCTGGAAGACACCCACCGGTCGGTGATCGCGGCGGCCTACGAGAACCTCGCCGGAACCAACCAGATCCACAGGGCAGTGCTCAAGCTGCTCGACCCCGACGATTTCGCGACGTTTCTCGAGATGATCGAAACCGAACTGGCCGAGATCCTGAGGGTGGACTGCGTGCGGCTGGTGCTGGAATCGCGTCTCGACGAGAACGACCCGTCGATCGCGCGTCTGGGCAAGGTCCTGCGCATCTGCACGCCGGGGTTCATCGACGACTATCTCGACGGGACACGCCGTGCCTCGAACCGGCCGGTCACGCTGCGCCGCGTCGAAAGCGCCAGCGAGCGGATCTATGCAGGCCAAGCGCCTGCCATACGTTCCGAGGCCTGTCTGAAGCTGGACATAGGAACAGGCCGCCTGCCGGGCCTTCTGGTGCTCGGCGCGCGCGACCCGAGCATGTTCGGCGCTCATCAGGGCACCGACCTGCTTGCCTTTCTGGCGGCCACCATGGAGCGGCTCATGCGGCGCTGGCTGCGGTGAGCATGCAGACGCGCGCCGCCCATGAGCAGGATGCGCTGATCAGCCCCGGCGCGCGCGACGCCCTGGAGGCCTGGCTCGCGGCGCAAGGCGCGCTGCACGGCGCCTCGGCAAACACGCTTTCCGCCTATCGGGGGGACGTGGCGGGCTTTCTCGCCTTCGTCGCCGGCCACAAGGGAGGTCATCAGGGTCTCGGCGCGCTGGCGCGCCTCAGCGTGACCGACATGCGCGCCTGGATGGCCCGGACACGCGCGGGGGGGGTCGGTCCCCGATCGCTCGCGCGAAAGCTTTCGGCGGTCAAGGCGTTCTATCGCTGGCTGGCCGAACGGGAGGGCTTCGAGCCCACGGCAGTGCTGTCGACCCGCTCGCCCAAGTTCCAGCGCAAACTGCCGCGTCCGCTGTCCGAAGAGGCCGCCCGCGAGGTCATCGACCGGGTCGAGAGCCGTTCCGACAAGACGTGGGTCGCGGCGCGCGACGTGGCCGTGCTGACCCTGCTCTGGGGGTGCGGGCTGCGGATATCCGAGGCGCTCGGCCTCAGGGCGGGCGATGCGCCGCTGCCTCCGGCGCTGTGCATCCGGGGCAAGGGCGGCAAGGAGCGGATGGTGCCGATCCTGCCCGCCGCACGCGAGGCCGTGGGTACCTATCTCGCACTTTGCCCGCACCCGAGCCAACCCGCAGACCCGCTGTTCAGGGCCCTGCGCGGCGGCGCGCTCAGCCCCCGCACGATCCAGAAGGCGATGGCGGAGGCGCGGATGGCCTGCGGTCTTCCGGCCTCGGCCACGCCGCATGCGATGCGCCACAGCTTCGCCACGCATCTGCTGGACGCCGGCGGCGACCTGCGCGCGATCCAGGAACTTCTGGGCCATGCCTCGCTTTCGACGACACAGGCCTACACCGCCGTCGACACCGCCCGCCTGATGGAAGTCTATCGCAACGCGCATCCCCGGGCGTGAGAGTGTCGCGACCCGAGCGAGCCCCCGGATTTCCTTTTGCATCCGGTTAACCTTTCCTTCAAGAACGCCCGCATGTCGCTTCGTCTCAAAGCCCTTCTCGTCCACCTCCTCACGGCAACAGGTGCGGTCTTCGCGATGCTCGCGATGCTGGCGGCGGTGGACGCCAAGTGGGATCTGATGTTCCTCTGGCTGGTCGTCGCGTTCGCCGTGGACGGCATCGATGGCCCCCTCGCGCGGCGCTATGACGTCAAGGTCAACTCGCCGCTTTTCGATGGCGTCCTTCTGGACCTCATCATCGACTACCTGACCTATGTCTTCATCCCCGCCTTCGCGCTTTTCCGGTCCGGCCTCATGGACGGCTGGAGCGGCTGGGTCGTGATCATCATCATCACCTTCGCCTCGGCGATGTATTTCGCGGACACGCGGATGAAGACAAAGGACAATTCCTTTGCCGGCTTTCCGGGATGCTGGAACATGCTGGTCCTCGTGCTCTTCGCACTCAAACCCGGCTGGGCCACCTGTCTCGTGGTCGTCACGCTGCTGGCAGCCGCCATGTTCACGAACCTCAAATTCGTCCACCCGGTCAGAACCGAGCGCTGGCGCGCAGTGACGTTGCCGATGGCACTTGCATGGACCTTCTTTGCCGGCTGGGCGGCCTGGGTGGACTTCCACCCCGAAAGCTGGGCCCACTGGGGACTTGTGTTCACCAGCCTCTATCTGCTGCTTGTCGGCATTGCCCAGCAGCTCATCCCTGTCCGCAGCCCTGACAGCGCCGCGCTTCGCTGACCGGGTAAAATAGGAACAGGCGTTCCGGAAGCGGACCGGTATTCCGTTCTCGGAAACGAAACCGGCGGGATGAAGGAAAACCGTTCCGGAACGACGGGCCTTCATGGAACGGGCTGATGTCCACGGATGTTGATTTCCCGATGCCGAAAGAGCATCTCTGCGCGGATTCGCAATCGAGGTTCCACCATGCTGCTCGAGTCTCTTGATCTCGGCGTCGAAGCGCCAACCGTCCAGCTCCTGCTTGGCCTTCTGCTGGGGCTGACCTTCGGCATAGCGGCGCAGTGGTCCCGTTTCTGTCTGCGCCGCGCCATCGCGGGCGAACCGGCGGAACGCCGCAGCGCGGCTGGCGTGTGGGCGGCGGGTTTTGCCGTCGGCATCCTGGCATTGCAGTTGCTGACACTGGGAGGACTTGTCGACCTTGGCGGGCACCGCTGGCTGTCGCCAGACCTGCCGATAATCGCGCTTGTGCTGGGCGGTATCGCATTCGGCGTCGGCATGGTCCTGACCCGCGGCTGCATCTCGCGCCTGACGGTCCTGTCGGCGGCGGGCAACCTGCGCGCGGCCATCGTGGTCACGCTTTTCGCGATCGTGGCCCATGCGACGCTCAAGGGGGTCCTTGCGCCGCTCCGCACGACGCTGACGGCCTACACCCTGCCCTCCCCCGTGGCGTCGCTGGCCGAACTGCCCGGAGGCCCGCTGGTCTGGGCGCTGGTCCTGGCCGCTCCGGCCCTGGTCTTCGCGCTGCGCTCGGACGTGCGCATTTCCCAACTGCTGCTCGGAGGTCTCATCGGGCTGCTCGCTGCATTTGGCTGGGCCGCGACCTCCGTGCTGCTGCTTGACGATTTCGACCCGCAGCCGGTACAGAGCCTCGCCTTTACCCTGCCGTGGAGCGACGGGCTGTTCTGGACCATCGCGTCAACCTCGATCCAGCCGGGTTTCGGCGTCGGACTGATCGGCGGCACATTGGGCGGCGCATTCCTTTCCGCCGCTTTTCGGGGTGAGCTGAGGCTTGAGAGCTTCCAGTCTCCCGCGCAGACCCTGCGTTACGCGTCGGGCGCACTTCTGATGGGTGTCGGCGGCGTGCTGGCCGGTGGCTGCTCGGTCGGAGCGGGTCTGTCGGGCACCGCCACGCTGTCGGTCGCAGCGCTTGTCGTCCTGCTTTCCATCGTCGCCGGGGCCAAGGCGGCGCAGCTTGCCTTGGGACGGTCTTCCGCGCAGGGCAAGCCGCTGCCCGTCTGACGCATCAGATCAGCAGGCCTGCCGCCCTTTCGTGACACAGGAGCGCGACCTTGGTCTCGATACCCCGACCTCCGGAATAGCCGGTGAGACCGCGTGCGCCCAGCACCCGGTGGCAGGGGATGATCACCGGAATCGGATTGGCACCGCAGGCCTGACCCACCGCCTGCGGCGTGACGCCCAGTTCCTTCGCGATCTCGCCATAGGTCCGGGTTTCACCATAGGGGATGGCGGCGATGGCGTCGCACACATCCCGCTGGAAATCCGAGGCATCCACCCTGAGGGGCAGTTCGAAGGCCTCGCGCTCACGCGCAGCATATTGAGCGATCTGCCGGGCGGCTTCGCGCAGGACCTCCGTCTCGTCATCCCCAGGTGCACTGCCCCACGTCACGCGAACGATTGCGCCGTCCTCGTCGAACAGGCGCAGGGTGCCGAAAGGGCTGAGGACAGAAACATGCGGCATGCAGTCAGCTTGCACGGACCGGCACACTGCGCCAAGCCGTATCTTGCGCCTTCCCGCAGGCAGGCGACGGCCCCGCGGGGCCGCCTCGCTCAATCCCGGGTCAATCCTCGCTCAGGGCTTCGTCGCAGCGTTCGCAGACGCCCGCGTGCGAATGGGTCCCCACATCCGGCAGCACCTTCCAGCAACGTGCGCATTTCTCGCCCTCCGCCTTCGAGAAGACCACCGCGACCCCCTGGCCCTCGGGAAAGGTGAAGGCGGTTTCCGGCGCTGCGCCATCCGTCACGGTGATCTGCGAGGTGATGCAGATGTCCTGGAATGGCAATGCCTGCAGAGTCTCGCGTAGGACCGGCTCGGAGACATGCACGACCGGCGCCGCCTCCAGCGACGCGCCGATCACCTTCTCGGTGCGCGCCACTTCCAGCGCCGCCGTCACCACCCGCCGCGCCGACCGGATCCCCGCCCAGCGGGCCGCGAGATCGGAATCGCGCCATTCCGCCGGGGTGTCGGGGATGTCCTGAAGATGCACCGACCCTTGCTCGTCGGGATAACGCGACAGCCAGACATCCTCCATCGTGAAGACAAGGATCGGCGCCAGCCAGGTCGTCAGGCGGTGGAACAGCAGGTCGAGCACCGTGCGCGCCGCGCGCCGCTGCGCGGTGTCGCCATCGCAATAAAGCGCATCCTTGCGGATGTCGAAATAGAAGGCCGACAGATCGACGGTCGCGAAGGTGAAGACCGCCTGGAACACCTCCTGGAAGTCGAACCGCGCGTAGCCGTCGCGCACCTTTTCGTCGAGTTCTGCCAGCCGGTGCAGCACCCAGCGCTCGAGCTCGGGCATGTCGGAAGGGTCGACCCGGTCGGCTTCCGAAAAATCGCCCAGCGATCCGAGCAGGAAGCGCAGCGTGTTGCGCAGGCGGCGATAGCTGTCGGCCACCCCTTTCAGGATCTCCGGCCCGATGCGCTGGTCGACGGTGAAATCGGTCTGCGCCACCCAGAGCCGCAGGATATCGGCCCCGTACTGCTGCACCACCTTGTCGGGCGCGATGATGTTGCCCAGCGACTTGGACATCTTCATGCCCTTCTCGTCAAGCGTGAAGCCATGGGTCACGACGTTGCGATAGGGCGCGCGGCCCATCGTCCCGCAGGCTTGGAGCAGCGAGGAGTGGAACCATCCCCGGTGCTGGTCGGTCCCTTCCATATAGACATCCGCGATGCCGTCCTCGGTGCCGTCCTCGCGGTCGCGCAGCACGAAGGCATGGGTGGAGCCGCTGTCGAACCAGACGTCGAGAATGTCGAAGACCTGATCGTATTCGGCCGGATCCAGTTCGGTTTGCGTCTTGGGATCGACGACCCCCGAAAGGAAGCGCTCCTTCGCGCCGTCCTTGTACCAGGCGTCGGCCCCTTCAGCCTCGAACGCCTCGAGGATGCGCGCGTTGACCTCGTCATTGCGCAGCAGATAATCCGCATCGTCGTGGCGGGCACCGACCTTCGTGAAGCAGGTCAGCGGCACGCCCCAGGCCCGCTGGCGCGAGAGCACCCAGTCGGGGCGGACTTCGATCATCGAATAGAGGCGGTTGCGCCCCGATTTCGGCGTCCATTGCACCAGCTCGTCGATGGAGCGCAGCGCGCGTTCGCGGATCGTCTCTCCATAGCTGTCCTGCCCGTCCCCCACGGCGCGGTCGATCGCCGCGAACCATTGCGGGCGGTTCAGACGGATGACCGGCGCCTTGGAGCGCCAGCTGTGCGCGTCGGAGATGGTGATGCGCTTCCGGGCAAGCAAACCGCCGACCGCAATCAGCCTGTCAATAACTGCGGCATTTGCCTTACCGGGCTTACCGTTATTCTCAACGACCTTTAGCCCGCCGAAGAATTTTAGATCTTCACGAAAACTCGAGTCATTGAGGACGTTGTAGGTCATCGGGAGGCTGTATTCGCGACCCAGTTGATAGTCATCATCCCCATGACTTGGAGCGGTGTGAACGAAGCCTGTACCCGCGTCTGCGGTGACATGGTCGCCCGGCAGGAGCGGAACGTCGAAGTCCCACTCCCGATGTTCTTGATCTGCCCCGCGGAAAGGATGTGCGCAAACCAAATTAAGGCTTCTTATCTCGTCGGGGGTAAAGCTTTGAATCAGGGAAAGTCGAACGCCGGCAGCGTCCGCGAAGTCCTCCGCAAGCTTAGATGCAATCAGAACCTTGTCGCCACGCTTAGGCTCTCTGTCGACGTGCTCAACAGACTCAACCTCAAACAATTCGTAGGTGTCTGAAAATGACGATGTCCCGTAAGCGATAGCGCGGTTCGACGGGATCGTCCAAGGCGTAGTTGTCCATATGACCACCGAAGCGCCTTCGAGTTCTGGAGCTTCCAGCGAATTACGGTGCGTGGAACGTGCGTCTTTGATTTGTCCTGCTAAGGTCTGCCTATCAGCGAGGATTGGAAATCTAACCCAGATCGCGTCGGTCTGGCGGTCGTGGTATTCCACCTCCGCCTCGGCCAGCGCGGTCTTCTCGACCGGCGACCACATCACCGGCTTGGAGCCCTGATAGAGCGTCCCGTTCATCAGGAACTTCTGGAATTCCTCCGCGATCACCCGCTCGGCGTGGAAATCCATCGTGAGGTAGGGCTTGTCCCAGGTCCCGGTGATCCCCAGCCGCTTGAATTCCTCGCGCTGGATATCGACCCAGCCTTCGGCGAACTTGCGGCATTCCTGGCGGAAGTCGACGACGTCCACGTCGTCCTTGTCGCGCCCCTTGGCCCGGTACTGTTCCTCGATCTTCCACTCGATCGGCAGCCCGTGGCAGTCCCAGCCCGGCACATAACGCGCATCAAAGCCCATCATCTGGTGCGAGCGGACGATGAAATCCTTGATCGTCTTGTTCAGCGCGTGCCCGATGTGCAGGTGCCCGTTGGCATAGGGCGGCCCGTCATGCAGCGTGAAGGGCTTGCGCCCCTGCTTTTCCCGCAGCCGGTCGTAGACCCCGAGCTTTTCCCAGCGCGCCAGCCATTCGGGTTCGCGCTGCGGCAGGCCCGCGCGCATCGGAAAGTCGGTCTTCGGCAGGTTCAGCGTGTCTTTGTAATCAAGCTTGTCGGTCGTCTCGGCGCACATCGGTTGCGTCCCTCGTCTCGTCTTCTGGATTCATGAAATCGGTCGGTGCGAGCGGCTCGAACACCTTGGCCCGGCGTCTCGCGTCTCAGAGCGCCGGGGACGTAATTCGGATAATGATGGCTGCGGGGCATCGCATGCCCGCGCTTATAGGCGGCACCCCTTTCCGGAACAAGCCAAAACGCCGTCCGACCCGGCCATGAAGCGCGCCCCGGCCACCGGGTTCTCCACCAGGCGCTTGCCGCTCGGCGCGCGCGCTCCGTACCGACCGGACCGGACCCGGCGAGCCGGCGTCACTCGGTCCTGTTGCGGTCGAAAAGACCGGTGAGGCTGCGTTTGACGATGTCGCGGACCCGGGGCCGCGGGCGATAGGCGAAGGGAACGGGCCGGCAGACTTCGAGCGCGGCGACGCCGACCCGCGCGGTCAGCGCGCCGTTGACCAGGCCCTCACCGAAGCGCCGCGAGAGTCTGGCAAGGACGGTGCCGCCGAGGATCGGCTCGAGCATGTCATCCCCCGCCGCGACTGCGCCGGTGGCGACAAGATGCGTCATCACCGCGCGCGCAAGCCGCCAGTTGCCGAGAGTGCCGGAGCGCCCGCCATAGATCTCGGCCACGCGCCGGATCATCCGGAGGTTGGAACTGAGTGCCGCCGCGACGTCCGCGAAGGCCAGCGGCACCAGTGCGGTGACGGCCGCCACCTGCCGCGCGGCTGCCTCGACCTCGCGCGTTGCCATCGTATCGAGCGGGCCGAGCAGTTCGGCCTCGGCAAGCCCCATGAGCCCCGCGGCATCAAGCTGGTCGCCCTTCAGCGACGTGAAGCGGTCTCGCCCCCAGCGCAGTTCCTCACGATGGCCGTAAAGGGATTCCAGCCGGTCCGTGACCGCGCGCGCCGCCTTGAGATCGCCCGAAACCAGTGCGGCGTCGGCCTCGCGCCGGATGCTGTCGATGCGCGCCAGACGTCCGAATCCCGCGATCTCGCGCGCGGCCAGCAGCAGGACCACCACCAGAAAGGCCGCGATCAGGGCCGTCACCGCGTAGCCCAGCAGCGGATAGCTTGCGATCAGCCCGGTGACGAAGCTCCATGCCGCGATCGAGACGATGGTTCCCACAAGCGCCGATGCAAGCCCCCAGAACCACTTGCCCAGCCGCGAGCGCCGATGCGCCGCAAGCCTCGCGGCAATCTGCATCGCCTCGCCGCGCGGCGCCGGGAGTTCGGTATCCGGCACCGGCGGCGCGTCTGCGACAGTGACGTCGGGCTGCTCGCCCTCCACTTCGAAAAGGACCGGACCCCTAGCCATTCGCGCGCTCCCGTTGCCATTCAAGCCGTACATCGGGCAGCTGCGCATCGTTCAGCCGACCGTCGCTGCGCGAGACTTCGACGAAGCCGTTGCGCCGGTAGAAGCGCAGCGCCTTCGCATTGCGCTCGAAACTCCAAAGCCCGAGGCGCGGCGACTCTGTCTTGGCGGCCTCCAGCAATGCGGTGCCGATGCCGCGCGACTGGGCCTGCGGGACGAGGTAGAGCCCGTGGATCTCGGCTTCATCGCGCGCCAGAAAGCCAACGACCCGCGCGCCCTCGCGCGCCACTTTCACCCATCCCGCGTCGATCATGTCGCCTGCAAAACGAACTTCCTCGGCGCGGCTGTGAATCCGCGGGAGCCAGGGCAGCGCATCGTTGGCTGCCGACAGCACCTCTCCCACGGCGCCCGCGTCGAGCACCCGCGCGCGCGAGATCACCACCCCGATCAGAGCCTGTCCCCCAGCAGGAACTGCGCGGCCCTGTCGAGCCTTATGTGCGGCGGACCGTCACCCGGGCGCAAGGTCAGCGGCGCCGGCGCGAAGCTCATCACGCGGTAATCCTCGTCAAGCCAGGCCTGCGCACCGCTGCGTGCCGGATTCAGCAGGTGGCTCGGGTCGTGCGGCAACTCGCCGGCGTAGAAAGCGGCGGGCTTGCCGGTCTCGAGCAGCGTTCCGCGCACCACATCAAGCGTCCCGCCCTCATGCGCGCGGGTTTCCTCGGTGGTGGCCCGCAGCGATGCGATCGACATGGCGGCGGTCTGTGCGCCGGCGAACCTGGCCCGGTCGCCGGCTTCCCGCAGCAGCGCCGTCATGACCGCCGTCAGGCGTTCGTGCTGGGTATGATGCAGGTGATCCGCCTTGGTCGCGGCAAAGAGGATCTTCTCGACCCGCCGCCCCATGAACAGCCTTCCGAGAAAGGCGTTTCGCCCGGGCCGGAACGCGCCGAGGATGTCCGCCATCGCCGCGCGCAGATCCTCGACCGCCCTGGGGCCCTTGTGGATCGCCCCCAGGGCGTCGACCAGCACGACCTGCCGGTCGATCCGGGCGAAATGATCGCGGAAGAACGGCTTGACCACCTGCCGCTTGTAGGCCTCGTAGCGCCGCTCCATCTCGCGGCGCAGCGAACCGCGCGGCGCGCCTCCGGCCGGCAGGGGCGCGAAGGTCAGGACGGGTGAACCGGCCAGGTCGCCAGGCAGCAGGAAACGGCCGGGCGTGCAATCGGAATAGCCGGCATCGCGCGCAGCCAGGAGATAGGCGGTGAAACTCTCGGCCAGTCGCCTTGCCTTCTGCTCCTCGAGATCGGCTTCACCATCTGATTGGCCGACGACTGCAAGGTATTCCGCAGCCTCTTCCCGAGCGCGGATACGCGTCAGGACGTCGGTGGACCACTCGGAATATGTCTTCTCCATCAGGCCCAGGTCGAGCAACCACTCCCCGGGGTAGTCCACGATGTCGATATGAACCGTCCGCGGTCCCTGCAGCCCCGAGAGCAGACCGCCCCGCCGCACCCTGAGCGACAGGCGAAGCTCGGAAATCGTGCGGGTGCTTTCCGGCCAGCGCGGGTCGCGCGCGGTCAGATCGCCCAGATGGCCTTCGTAGTCGAAGCGCGGCACGGTATCGTCGGGCTGGGGTTGCAGATAGGCGGCCTCGATGCGCCCTTCGGCGGCGGCGGCCAGTTGCGGCATCCGCCCGCGGTCCAGCAGGTTGGCCACAAGCGACGTGATGAAGACTGTCTTGCCCGCGCGCGCCAGACCGGTCACACCCAGCCGAACGACAGGTTCAAACAGCGTTTCGCTTACCGTATCCTGCACCGTTTCGACCTGCCGCAGGACGGAATCGGCAATCGCTGAAATGACCAAGACGTGTTCGCTCCTCGGACGTCGCGTCGTGAATACATATGACGTGGCTCCCGCGCTTGCCAGCCCGTAGCGCCCTCGCCTCGGTGAAGGCAAGGTTTGACGGCGCATTGCGGGCAGGCTAGGGGCAGCCTCATGCCCCGCTATGCGCTCATGGTCGAATATCACGGCGGCCCGTTTGCCGGATGGCAGCGCCAGCAGGCGCAGCCATCGGTTCAGGGCGCGATCGAGACAGCGCTGGGGCGGCTTGAACGGCATGACCATGTGATCGCCGCGGCGGGACGCACGGACGCGGGCGTCCACGCCCTGGCACAGGTCGCCCATTGCGACATGGAACGCGACTGGGATCCCTTCCGCCTGTCGGAGGCGCTCAACTTCCACCTCAAGCCCGCGCCCGTGGCCATACGCGACTGCGCCAGGGTCGACGACGACTGGCACGCGCGCTTCTCGGCGCGCGAGCGGCGCTACCTGTTCCGCCTGCTCATGCGACGGGCGCCCGCGACGCACCAGGCGGGACTGGTATGGCAGGTCAAGCATGAGCTGGACGTGGACGCGATGCAGGCCGCGGCGGCGCATCTCGTGGGCCGGCACGACTTCACCACGTTCCGTTCAAGCGAATGCCAGGCCGAGAGCCCGGTCAAGACACTCGACCGGCTCGATGTCCGCCGCGAAGAGACGGCGCAGGGGCCGGAAATCCACTTCGACGTGCGCGCGCGCTCGTTCCTTCACAATCAGGTCCGCAGTTTCGTGGGAACGCTGGAACGCGTCGGCGCAGGCGCCTGGCATCCTGACGATGTCCGCGGCGCGCTTGCCGCCCGCGACCGCGCGGCCTGCGGGCCGGTCTGCCCGCCCCACGGACTGTATCTTGCCGGGGTCGCCTACGAGAATGATCCGTTCGCAGCCTTACGGCCTGTGGATATGACTCGGGACAAGCGTGTTGCGGGACATTCCGTAACGTTAAAGCACCGCAACACGCATGCGTAACTACGGGTTGCACGCCCTTGAAATGTTTGGGTGTGCCGCAGCGTAAGGTTGGGCGCGGCCAGCGCGCGGCGCGGACAAGCAGGCGTAGCGTTTCGCGTTACGCCAACCGCGCTTTTCCTTACATGCACACGAAGGCGGTGTTATCCCAGAAATTCAAGTCAGGATTGCAGTTTCGCCACATTCGGCTGATTGGATCCGTCGGCCTGTGGACAAGTCAGAAATGGCAGACCGGATCCCCAGGATCTCCGGCCTGCCGTGACTGATTACCCGCGCCGGAGATTTCCGACCACAAGGCCCGGTTCGACCTCTGATCCGCAAACCCGGCAGTCGCGCCATTGAACTCAGCGTGACAGACGGTTCCGGACCGGTTTTCGCCGCTACCGGTGGACATACGGCTCAGGGTTCAAAGAAGTTTCACCGAAATGAGACGTTTTTCGGGCATTGTCTTCCCCGTCTCACAATTCGGAAACCTCGCCCGCAGCCAGCACATCGCCTGTGGGTGAACCGGTCGGCGAACCGCCGGGTGGCTCGTCGCTGACCGCAAGCGTCAGCTGGCCCGCGATCGGTTTCAGATCTTCGGGGAGCTGCACATGCACGGTTCCGCTTTCCGGCAGCAGGCCCAGGGACACCGGCGCGGCATCGGGCGCGATTGCCCAGACTTCCAGCACCCGCCCCGGCCGCGCATTCCCGGCGGTCCGGTTCAGGGCGAGCCCGTCGCGCAGCGGGTCGTACACTGCAAGCACGGTAACTTCTTCGCCGGTGATCTGAGTTGCATAGATCGGCACCGGGGCGCCCTGATCGAGTTGCCGGAAGCCGATGAACCCGGCAAGCGCGATCGCCGCAAGGCTGCCGCCCTGCCAGAAGCCCGCGCGCCGCAGCAGCGGCACATGCCCGGCACCGAAAAGCCGCGCCCGGATCGCACGCTCTACACGGCGCGGCGGCCGGACCGGGTCGATGTCATCGGTCATGGCCGCAAGACGCTCGTGCCACAGAGCAACCGCATTGGCGAAGTCCGGGTTGCGGAAACTGCGCTCGCGAACGGCTTTCCGTTCTCCCTCGGGCGTCAGGCCAAGCGCATATTCGGCGGCCAGCGCATCGAATTCCTCGGGTGCCTCGGTCATGACGACATGCACTCCCGAAGGGCGATCAGCCCGCGCCGCAGCCACGTCCGCATCGTGTTCAGCGGAACGCGGAACCGATCGGCCAGATCGGCATAACTCTCTCCATCGAGGTAGGCTCTTCGGATCGCGGCGCCCCGGTCCTCAGGCAGCGCGTCGAGACAATCGACCAGCCGGCGCGCTTCGGACGCCGCGACCGCGTACTGTTCCGGCGTCGGGCCGAAGGCCACGAGCTCGCCCTGTACGTGATCCATATCCGTCCGCCCCGCCTTGCGCGCGCGCAGACGATCTATCGCGGTATTGCGCGCGATGGTGATCAGCCACGTCATCGGCGACAGTCCGTTCGCGGCATATCTGTCGGCATTGTTCCATATCTTGACGTAGGTGTCCTGAATCGCGTCCTCCGCAGCGCTCCGGTCACCCAGGACGCGCAGGGCAATGCCGAAGAGTTTGGCGGAAGTTGCCTTGTAGAGGTCGTCAAAAGCGGCCCGGTCTCGCTGAGCCACCCTGCCGATGAGCGCCTCGATCTGCGTGCGATCCATTCGAACCTCTGGCAATCCGTGCGGCCACAACGATACCTCGCCGACAAACTGGCCCTCCTGCCGGATTAGTCAAACCCGGCCACCGTACACTCTCCGTGCGCTGTCACCCCGAGCCTTCACTGTCGCGCCGAACCTGCCTAGAGTTCGCGAAAACCCTTCGGGCCGGGACGAAAGCGATGCATCAGAACGGCACGTCCCCCTTTCGGAATGGCATCGAAACCGCAGTCGAGGCCGACCCGCGATGAGACCCGTCACACTCAAGCAGATCGAGGCCTTTGTCAGTGTCGCCGATCTGGGCAGCTTCCGGCGGGCGGCGCAACGGCTTCACACCACCCAGCCCAACATTTCCGCGCGGATCGCGGGGCTTGAAACCGCGCTTGGCGTCCTGCTGATGGAGCGTGACGCGGGATCGGTGCATCTCACGCCCCGGGGGCAGACGCTGCTGATCCATGCGCGCACGATCCTTCGCTCGGTCGAGGATCTCGTGGGCGCTGTGGGCGATGCCGGGCTGGTGGAGGGGGTCCTGCGTCTCGGCGTAACCGAACTCGTCGTCCAGACGTGGCTTGCCACCTTCCTCTCGGCACTCAAAGATCGCCTGCCGAACGTGCTGGTCGAGCTGACAGTCGACCTGTCTTCCAGTCTTTCGAGGGCGCTCCTCGACCGGACGCTCGACCTGACTTTCCAGAACGGACCCTTCTCGCGCGCGATCGCGGGCACGGTGCCGCTGGGGGACTATCCCTTTGTCTGGGTGGCCGGCGCGGCACTGAAGCTCGACGCGCGCAGGACAATGGAAAAGACCGACATACTTGCCCATCCGATCCTGACCCATGCGCGGGGCACCCAGCCCTACGACCAGCTCGCCGCCCATCTGGCCGACGCAGGATCGATACGCCCCAGGCTCGTGCCATCCTCGAACCTCGCGGCCTGCATGCAGATGGCGATGGACGGCTACGGGCTTGCCTGCCTCCCTCGTGCCCAGGTCCGGACGCCGCTGGCCCAGGGGCGGCTCCTTCAGCTGGATTACCGCTGGACCCCCGACCCGCTGAGCTTTGCCGCGCGGTTCGACCCCACCCGCTGCCCGGACTTCGTTGCGCAAGCAGCGAGGCTCGCATGCGCCATCGCGGCAGACGATCAAAATTCCTGATCCAATCCATCCAACTGAAAAATTGGACGCAATGGAGCGGGCCGCGCTAGCCTGCCCGCGACAACGATTCGGCGGCGGGGTTCGGGGACAGGCATGGGCAAGGCGGAAAACCGTTTGGGCGTCGACATCGGCGGTACCTTCACCGATGTCGTCCTGGAAGTGGCGGGCCACCAGTTCTCGACCAAGGTCCTGACCACATACGCGGCCCCCGAAGACGCCATCCTCGAGGGCATCGCGCAGGTCTGCGCGAAGGCGGACATCGCGGCCGGCGAGATCGGCCAGATGATCCACGGAACGACCCTGGCCACCAACGCGCTTATCGAGCGGCGCGGCGCGAAGACGGCACTGATCACCACCAGGGGCTTTCGCGACGTGATCGAGATGCGCACCGAGAGCCGGTTCGAGCAATACGACCTGAACCTCTCCCTGCCCGAGCCGCTGCTGCCGCGCCAGCGCCGCTACGTCCTGTCCGAGCGCGTCGGGGCGGATGGCTCGGTGCTGATCCCGCTCGAGCGCGCCGAGGTCGAGGGGCTGGCGGACGACCTGGCCGAGGCGGGCTATGACAGCATCGCCGTGGGGTTTCTGCACAGCTATCTCAACGAGACGCATGAACGCATGGTGCGCGACGTGCTGGCCCAACGGGTTCCCGGTGCGATGGTCTCGCTCTCCTGCGAGGTCAGCCCGCAGATGCGCGAATACGAGCGTTTCAACACCACTGTCGCCAACGCCTATATCAAGCCCCTGATCAAGAGCTACCTGGGACGCCTCGAAAGCCGCCTGAGCGAGGCGGGCGTGACCTGCCCGGTGTTCCTGATGCATTCGGGAGGCGGGATCATCTCGATCGAAAGCGCGGCAGAATTCCCGGTGCGGCTTGTGGAATCCGGCCCCGCTGGCGGGGCGGTCTTCGCATCGCATATCGCCGCGCGTCACGGGCTCGACAAGGTGCTGAGCTTCGACATGGGCGGCACCACGGCAAAGATCTGCCTGATCAAGAACCGCACGCCCAAGACAAGCCGCGTCTTCGAGGTCGCGCGCAGCTACCGTTTCAAGAAGGGCTCGGGCATGCCGATCTCGATCCCCGTGATCGACATGGTCGAAATCGGCGCGGGCGGGGGATCGCTGGGGTCGGTCGACGCCCTGCGCCAGATCCGCGTGGGGCCGGAAAGTGCCGGATCCGAACCCGGACCCGCCTGCTACGGGCGCGGGGGCGAACGCCCTGCGGTGACAGACGCCGATCTGGTGCTGGGCAAGCTCGACCCGGAGGGGTTCGCCGGCGGATCGATCCGTCTGCATCCCGAGCTATCCAATGCCGCGCTGAGTGCCGCGATCGGGGACAGGCTTGACATGGATCCGCGGGAAGCGGCCTTCGGACTGGCCGAGGTCGTCGACGAAAATATGGCCAATGCCGCGCGGGTGCACGCCGTCGAGAACGGCGAGGACCTGTCGGAATATACCATGATCGCCTTCGGCGGGGCGGCCCCTCTCCATGCCGCGCGGCTGTGCGAAAAGCTCGGCGTGTCGCGCTGCCTCGTGCCGCAGGGCGCGGGCGTGGGGTCGGCGATCGGCTTCCTGCGGGCACCCTTCAGCTTCGAGGCGACGCGGTCCGCCTACATGCGTCTGTCGGGATTTGATCCCGAAGCGGTGCGCAGGCTGCTGGCCGATCTGGAGGCCGAATCGACGCGTTTCGTGCGCACCTGCGACGCCCGTGCCGACATCGCCGCCGAGTTCAAGGTATTCATGCGCTACACCGGGCAAGGCTGGGAAATTCCGGTGATCCTGTCCCAAGCGGATGCCCGCGATCCGGACCGAGCGCGCTATCTGTCTCTCTTCGAGGACGCCTATCACAAGCTTTTCGGCCGCACGGTCGAGGGCATGGATGTGGAAATAACGGTCTGGGCCGTCAACGCCACCACGTCGCAGCAGGCTGCGGAGCCGATGGTCGGCGCGAAGGATCAGCCGCTCGAGGCAGGTGCAGACACCAGAGCTATTTTCGATCCGGCACTTGGACAGATGGTCGAGGCGCGTACCATCGCCCGTAAAGACCTCGCGCCGGGGCAATCCGTCGCGGGACCCGCCGTGATCACCGAGGCAGAAACCACGATCATCGTTCCCACGAGTCGCATGGCCCGCGCGCAATCGGACGGTACCATAGACCTTGTCGCGAAGGGGGCTGCCGCATGACTTCGGATGTCGCATATCAGGTGATGTGGAACCGCCTCATCTCGGTCGTCGAGGAACAGGCGCAGGCGCTTGTCCGCACCGCCTTCTCCACCTCGGTCCGCGAGGCGGGCGATCTCTCTGCCGGCGTCTATGACGCCGAGGGGCGGATGCTTGCCCAGGCGGTGACCGGCACCCCGGGACATGTCAACGCCATGGCCGACGCGGTGGCGCATTTTATCCGCCGCATCGGGCGCCAGAACATTCACGAGGGCGATGTCTACATCACCAACGATCCATGGGAGGGCACCGGGCACCTGCACGACTTCACCGTTGTCACGCCTGCCTTTCACAAAACCGACTTCGTGGGCTTTTTTGCCTGTACCGCGCATGTGGTCGACGTTGGCGGGCGCGGCTTCGGGGCGGATGCAAATTCGGTCTATGAAGAAGGCCTTTACGTCCCGATCATGAAGTTCGCCCGCAAGGGCGAGGTCGACCGGACGCTGGTACAGATCATTCGGGGCAACGTGCGCGAACCGGACCAGTTGATCGGAGATATCCACGCGCTGGCGACCTGCAACGAAATCGGCCAGCGGCGCCTGTCGGACATGATGGCCGAGTTCACCCTGACCGACCTGTCCGGCATCTCCGCCTATATCCTTGAGAATTCCCGCCGTGCCACGCTCGAACGGATCGCGGCGCTGGACCGGGGATCGGCCGAGGGCGCGATGCGCATCGACGGCTATTCGAAACCCGTCGACCTCAGGGTGCGCCTCGAGATCGGGGCCGACCACATAACCTGTGATTTCACCGGGACCTCAGGGCTCGATCCCAAGGGGATCAACGTGCCGATGGTCTATACGAAGGCCTATGCCTGCTATGCGCTCAAATGCGCCATCGCGCCGGAAATCCCCAACAACGCCGCCTCGCTCGAACCCTTCCGCATCACCGCGCCCGAGGGGTCGATCGTGAACGCCCCGCATCCGGCACCGGTCGCCCTGCGCCATGTCATCGGGCACATGATTCCCGACACAGTCTTTGACGCACTCGACAAGCTGCTGCCACGCACCGTCCCGGCCGAGGGCGCAGGATGCCTGTGCAATTTCCAGATGTCATTGCGCCCGCGCACCGATGCCCCGGCTCCTGCCGGCGCCCGGCGGGCGGAGGTGTTGACCTTCAACTCCGGCGGCTCGGGCGCGCGGCCCGGTCTCGACGGGATGAACGCCACGGCGTTTCCCTCGGGCGTCATGACCATGCCGGTGGAGGCGACGGAGCATAGCGGCCCGATCATCATCTGGCGAAAGGAACTGCGTCCGGACTCGGGCGGGGCGGGAACGCGACGCGGCGGGCTCGGCCAGTACATGGAGGTGGGCGCGGTCGAGGGCCACGAATTCGACATATCGGCGATGCTGGACCGGCTGCATCATCCTGCCCGGGGCCGCGCGGGCGGCGGCGACGGAGCGCCGACCCGGATCGCCCGGGACGACGGCACGCCGATGCAGGGCAAGGGACGCCAGTTCGTCCCGCACGGGGCCCGTGTCCACATGGCATTTCCCGGTGGCGCCGGCTACGGCGATCCGAAGGAGCGCCCCCGCGAGGACGTGGCGCGCGACCTGGCGCGGGGTTACATCAGCCCCGAAAGTGCCGCCCGCGACTACGGTTTGGCCGAAGCCGAAATCGCGGAAGTGCAAGCCGCTGTGCGTCGCGGAGAAGCCTGAGAATGCCGGCGCATGAAAGCTACGATGTCGTCATCATCGGCGGGGCCATCTACGGCTCGGCGGTGTCCTGGTGGCTGACGCGAACGCCGGGCTTTCAGGGCCGCATCCTCGTGATCGAGCGCGACCCGACCTACGCTTACGCCTCGACGAGCCACACCAACAGCTGCATCCGCCAGCAGTTCACCAACGAGACGAACATCCGCATCTCCCAGTTCGGCGCCGAGTTCGTGAAGAACTTTCCGACCTACATGGAGGACCCCGAGGTGCCGAAGCTGGCGTTGCAGTCCTTCGGCTACCTCTACCTCGCAGAAACACCCGATTTCGCCGCGTCGCTGAGGCAGGCCCAGCTGATACAGGCCGCCCATGGCGCCGGAACGAAGCATCTGAGCCCGCAGGAGATCGCGGCCGCCTATCCCTTCTACGCTCTCGACGGGATCCTCGGCGGCAACCTCAACCTCGTCGACGAAGGCTATTTCGACGGCGGGACCATGTTCGACTGGTTCCGGCGCAAGGCGCGCGCGAACGGGGTCGAGTTCGTCCATGACGAAGCGGTGTCCATGACACGGCACGGCGTTCGCGTTGAAAGCGTCACGCTGAAATCGGGTGAAACCGTCTCGGCCGGTGTCGTCGTCAATGCCTCGGGGCCGCGCGCGGTGCTCACCTCGCGCATGCTCGGCATCGAGATGCCGGTCGAGCCGCGCAAGCGCTACACCTACATCTTCGACGCCGCCCGCCCGCTCGATCGGGACCTTCCGCTGACCATCGACCCGTCGGGCGTGCACATGCGCACGGATGGACGTTACTACATGGCGGGCGGGCATACCGAAGACGACCCGGCGGTGGACTACACCGACTTCGACGCGGATCACTCGCTTTGGGAAGAAAAGTTCTGGCCAGTGATCGCGGCGCGCATCCCGCAGTTCGAAGAGATCCGGCTGGTGAACATGTGGGTGGGCCACTACGCCTACAACACGCTCGATCAGAATGCGATCGTGGGCCCGCATCCCGAGGTCGAGAACTTCCTTTTCGTGAACGGTTTCTCGGGCCACGGGCTGCAGCAGTCGCCCGCCATCGGACGCGGGCTGGCCGAATGGATCGCCTACGGCGAATACCGGAGCCTCGACCTGTCCGACTTTGCTTTCGACCGGGTCACCACGGGGCGGAGGTTTCTCGAGAAGGCGATCATCTGACGCAAGGAAACGGCGCGAGCGGGCCTTGCACCGGCCCTCCACCCCGCCAATGATGGCGCGAAGATCAGAAAGGGCACTCACATGCTGAAGAAACTCGTCCTCACCGGCGCCGCCGGGCGTCTTGGCTCCTACCTTCGCGAACCGCTCAGCAGGATGTGCGAGGAGCTGGTCAGCACCGACATCGCCGAGGATATCGGCACGCTCTATCCGGGGGAGACCTATAAGAAGGCCGATCTGGCGAAGATGGACGAGGTCGCCCCCGTGATCGACGGGGCAGAGATGGTCGTCCATTTCGGCGCCATCGTGGACGAGAAGCCCTTCGAGGAGCTGCTCGGGCCGAATTTCGTCGGCTCCTACAACGTCTGGGAAGCCGCCTACCGGACCGGTGCCCGCCGCGTTGTCTATGCCTCGTCGATCCATGCAGTTGGCATGCATCTCAAACGCGACCGCATCGGCATCGACGCGCCGCACCGGCCGGACACCTTCTATGGCCTTGCGAAGTGCTTCACCGAGGATCTGGGGTCGATGTACTGGGACAAGCGCCAGCTCGAGTCCGTCCATCTGCGGATCCTGAGCGCCGCGCAGGTCACTTCGCCCCGGGCATTGGGATCGTGGCTGTCCTACGACGATCTGATCCAGCTGGTCACGCGCGCCATCGACACGCCATCGGTCGGCTTCTCGATCGTCTACGGCGTGTCCGACAACGACCGCGTGCCCGTCGACAACACGAAGGCCGCCTTCCTCGGCTATCGCCCGAAGGACAATGCCGAACAGTTCGCCGAGAAGATCCTGTCGGAAGCATCCCCGCCCGATGTCACCGACCCCGGCGAGATGTGCCATGGCGGCCCCTTCGCCGCTGTACCTCTGGGCGAATCCGGACTGGCCCGCATGACCATCGTGGACGACCGAAAAAAGACCTGACGCGCGCGCTTTCAGGTTCCGGCGCTGCCGGGACCGGGCGCGATCAGGCCGGACCTTCGCGCCGTCGCGGCCAGGACAAGCCAGAACACGATCCCGGTCGCGACATAAACGCTCAGGATCGCCTGGATTTCCGAATAGGGCAGGCTGGCGGCATCGCTGGCCTGCATCGCGGCCAGGCTGAGGGTCAAGGAGAACAGCATGCGCCCGGCGAGGCTTTGCAGCGAGAAATAGGTCGCGCGCGTCCCATCCTTCAGGAGCGGCTGAATGCGCGCCGTCATGAAGGGCCGTGACAGCGAATCCGGGACCATGCGGAAGAACAGCAGCCCGATCACGAAAAGGCCATTGGACGCGGCCAGGGCTCGGGTGAGGGCGATCTGCATACCGAAGGCAAGCAGCAGGATGCCCGCCATGCCCATCAGCCGCCGCACAGGCAGCGCCACCGTCGACACCGCGAGCGAGACCAGCATCATCGTGAAAGTGACCGCGCCCGAGATGACCGGCGTTTCACTGACGTAGCCCGCGGCCTGCATGGCCTCGCGGATGAAAGGCTGGCCGAAGAGGTAGGGAATGTGGCTGAAGACATACATCGCGAGGGACAGGAACAGCAGCCACAGCAGCGCCGGATTCGTCAGGCTCTCCTTCAGTTCGCGCAGGCCGTCCCAGTGGCTTTCCCGCAGCGCGCGCGGCGGTTCGCGGAAAAGAAAGGTCACGACGAGCGCCGCAATCGCCGATGCCGTCGTTGCGACATAGGGAAGGACACCGGCCTCCAGAGCGAGCACCCCGCCCGTCACCGCGGAAATCGCCAGCGCCGTGAATGTGAAGCGCCAGGCCTTCAGTTCGGCCCTGTCGATCTCGGCGCTGCGGCCTTCGGCCGCGAGACTTTCGAAAAGCAGCGACGAATCCGTGCCGGAGGCGAAGGCGGCCGCCGCTCCCAGCAAGACATTGGCCGCCGCGAAATGGCCGAAATCCGAACCAGCCACGAACAGAAGACAGGCGCCGACGCTGGCAAATCCGGACAGGACAAGCGTGATCCTGCGCCCGAGCCTGTCCGACATGTAGCCCGATGGCACTTCCAGCACGGTGGTGGAGACGTCGTAGACGACATAGAGCAGGATCGCGTCTGCAGCCGAGAGCCGGCTTTCGAAATAGAGGAACCAGGTCGCCTGCCAGAAGCTCAGCGACTGGAGGAACTTGAACCAGGGATAAAGCGCGATGTTGCGAACCATTCGCAACTTCTATCGCTTGCCCGGTTCACTGGCGAGCGGTATTTCCGTGCCTGCCGATCCCGAATACGGCTGGAAACCCTGCGGACCTCTTCCGTTCGGCGGTCAGGCGACCTGGGTGGCCGTGCTGCCGAACCGCGGCAATGCGACTGACCAGAAACGCATGTTGAGCGTGATGGACGCGGCGCCGAGACCCAGCACGAGGCCGAGCCAGACCCCGATCCCCTCGAGCCTCAGGACGAAGCCGAGCAGGTAGGAGGCCGGCATGCCCACGACCCAATAGCTGAAAGCCGCCAGAACCATCGGCACGCGGGTATCCTGCATGCCGCGAAGCAGACCGAGCGCCACCGCCTGGGTGCCGTCGACGAGCTGGAACAGGGCCGCCATGGCAAGCAGCCCGACACCGACACCGAGGATCGCGTCGCGCTGCGGTTCGTCGCGCTGCATGAAGAGCGAGATCAGCGGCTCCGGCAGGCTCACGAACAGCACGACGGTCGCCAGCGCCGACAGCACTGACAGGACAGTAACGACACTCGCCCCGCGCGCCATGTGGCCAGCGTCGCCCCGGCCCAGCGCATTGCCGGCGCGGATGGTCGCCACGTTACCCAGTCCGAGCTGCACCATGAAGGTGATCGACGCGAGCTGGACAGCGATGCCATGCGCCGCCAGCGGCACGGTACCGAGCCAGCCCATCATCACCGCCGACGCCGCGAAAAGTCCGACCTCCGACAGCGACGTCAGCCCGATCGGCACGCCAAGCCGGAACACCCTGCCAAGCATTGCCGGATCGGCGCGCCAGAGGCGCTGGAAGAGGTGATGCTGCGGCAGCACGATCTGGACGTAGATCACGAGCCCGATCAACGACACCGTGTTCGTGGAGAGGGACGCGATGGCCGCGCCTCGCAGGCCGAGCTCGGGGGCGCCCCAGTTGCCAAAGATGAAGGCATAGTTGCCCAAGGCGTTGACGACGGCGGCGACAAGGGTGATGCAAAGGACCACCTTGGTGCGCTCGAGCGCCGAAAGGTAGGATTTGAGCACCATCACGAGCAGAGCCGGCAGGATACCGAAGCCAGCGATGCCCAGATAGGCCGCGGCGTCAGCGGCCAGCGCATCCCCCTGCCCCATCATGCGCAGCACCGGCGCGGCCCAGAGCATCGCCGGCAAGGCGAGGATCCCGAAGCCGAGCGAGAGCCACATTCCCATGCGTGTGGCCCGGCGCAGGCTGGTCTCGTCACCCTCGGCGTCAAAGGCCGCCACCAGCGGCATGACGGCCCAGGCAAAGCCCGACAGGAAGATGAAGAGCACGAAGAAATAGGTGGTTCCCAGCGTCGCTGCGGCCAGCGCATCGACACCGTACCAGCCCAGCATGACGGTGTCCGTCACGCCGATGGCCATCTGCGCGAGATGCCCGCCGATCAGCGGCAAGCCGAGGCCGAGGATCGCGCGCACGTGATCCGGATATGTCATCGTCTTTGCCATGGCTCCCCTTATCCGTGTGAGCGAACCAAGGGAAGACGTTCGTTGAGGCGGCGCGCGGTTGCGGCCCGGACGCTGCTCCTGCGCGATCCGGCATCCGCGATGCCGTGGCGCCTCCCCGGCGGGAGCTGGTTTGAAGAGAGGTGGCTTGCGCACCAGCAGACCGGATTCAAAGCGATGAAGACAACGAAACCAAGATACGAACCACGCAGCATCGCAAATTCGCCGCTTTTTTCGGCAGACCATGCGATAAGTCTTTGACCCGAGAGGAAATCCTGTCACTCTGCGCCAAAAGACTGCAACCGGAGCGGACATGGCGAAACTTTCGACACTCGCAACCGCGGCCGCGCTTGTCGCGGGTCCGGCTCTTTGTGAAAATCATATCGATCTCATCCGGCCCGATGCACCGCAGCTGGCGCAGCCGGGACGCTATCCCGTGGGGGTGAAGACGCTCGAGCTGGTCAACCCGGACCAGATCGACATCATCCATGTCACCGGCAAGACCGAACCGCTTTACGATCGCCCCTTCACGCTCGAGGTCTGGTACCCGGCGACCCAGGCCACGCAGGCCGGGGGAACCTATCGCACGCTCCTGCGCGACGGCGCCACCGAGATTACGCTGAGCGGGCGGGCGCATCGCGACGCCGAGCCGGCGGATGGCGAGACGTTCCCGCTGATCGTGATCTCTCACGGGTATCCCGGCAATCGCCTGCTGCTGTCGCATCTGGGCGAGAACCTCGCATCGAAGGGCTATGTCGCGGTCTCGATCGACCACGCCGACAGCACCTATGCCGACCAGGGCAGCTTCGCCTCGACGCTCTTCAACCGTCCCTTCGACCAACGCTTCGTCATCGACAGCATGGCTGCTCCGGACGGACCGCTCGGGTCGATCGTGAACCCCGACAGGATCGGAGTGATCGGGTATTCGATGGGCGCATACGGTGCGCTGGTGCTCGGCGGCGCAGGTCTGAGCAAGGCGGCGCCGGACTTCAGCTGGGCGCCGCCGAACCGGTTGCTGGCGCGGCTCGAGTCCGGTTCGGAAAGCCACGAGGCGCTGTTCGATCCGCGTGTGAAAGCGATGGTCGTGATCGGCCCGTGGGGCGGCCATGCCGGCCTGTGGGAGCCGCGCGGCCTGGCCGGACTGCGTGTGCCGACGCTTTTCATGGCGGGATCGTCGGACGACGTGTCCATCTACGCCTCGATCCAGGGCCTTTTCGAAAGCGCGGTCGGCACCGAGCGCCACCTTCTCACATTCCACAATGCCGGTCACAACGCGGCGGCCCCGATGCCCGCTCCCTCCGAAAGCTGGGAGCCGGTCGAAACGCTCGATTTCGTTCCCTTCGAGCATTATGCCGACCCGGTCTGGGACACGGTGCGCATGAACAACATCGCCCAGCATTTCGCCACGGCCTTCTTCGGCCTTCACCTGAAAGGTGCCGAAGAGATGGTGTCCTTCCTCGATCTCGTCCCGAATTCCGAGGACGGCGTCGTGGCGCTCTCGGACGATGGCCGCCCGTCCGAGGATCACAGCTACTGGGAGGGCTTTGCCCCGCACAGCGCCAAGGGCCTGAGCTTCGTCAGCCGCGCCAGAGGCGAGTGAGCCAACACTGTCGGATCACGCCATGACGCGGATCGGATCGTCCGACTGCCAGGCCCGGATCGCCTCGACCGTCTGCCGATAGTAAAGCCGGAAGGTCGCCTCGGTGCTGTAGCCGAGGTGAGGAGTCAGCAGCAGCCGCCCCCCTTCGATCAACGCCCGATCCCGCATCGGGTCATCGGCCGGCAGCGGTTCGACGTCGAAGACATCGATACCCGCCATCGCCGGCCTGCCCGCACGCAGTCCCGCAAGCAGGGCGTTGCTGTCGACAATCGGTCCGCGCGAGGTGTTGACGAAGACATGGCCTTGCTTCGCCGCCCCGAAAGCCTCTGCCCCGATCAGCCCGCGCGAGCGCTCCGAAAGCACCAGATGCACGCTCGACACATCCGCACGCGCCATCAGCGCGGGAAGGCTTTCCATCCGCTCGACGCCGACCTCGGCGGCGCGTGCCGCGCTCAGGTTCTGCGACCAGGCCAGCACCTCCATCCCGAAGGCCTTCCCGAGCGTCGCCATCTGCCCCCCGATGTTGCCCAGCCCGATCAGTCCCAGCGTCAGCCCGGCCAGATCGCGCCCAAGCCCTTCCTGCCAGCCACCCGAGCGCAGCGCCGCGGCTTCCGGCTGCAGCCGCCGGTTCAGCGCCAGGATCATCAGCATGGCCAGTTCGGATGTCGTCGTCTTGCGCCCTTCGGTCCCGCAGACGCAAATTCCGCGTTCCCGTGCAGCGGCAAGGTCGATTGCGGCGTTGCGCGGCCCCGTGCTGACGATCAGCCGCAGGTTCGGCAGCAGCGCGATGAGGTCCGCGCCCAGGGGCGTGCGTTCGCGCATGGCGCAGATCACCTCGAACGGCGCCAGCCGTGCCGCCAGTGCATGAAGATCGCGCAGCGTGTCCCGGAAGACCGTCACCTCGCCGAGCCCGCTCCAGTCCGCGAGCTCAAGCGCTGCCCCCGCGTAATCGTCAAGAACCGCGATCTTCATCGACACCCCCCCATTGCCGCCCGAGGCTATCCGGGCCGCGCCGCCACGCCAAGGCCCAGTCTTTTCCACAGCCAATGCGTGCGCCGGACTTTTCCGCACCGCCCCTCTCTGCCATACTCCCCGAAAACCAACGACAAGAGCAGCGGCATGAACGATCTCCTCACTCCCCGAAGCGATCCCGGGACGTATGACGCGTCCTCCATCGAGGTGCTCGAAGGGCTCGAACCCGTCCGCAAGCGTCCCGGCATGTATATCGGCGGCACCGACGAGCGGGCGCTGCACCACCTCGCCGCGGAGGTGCTCGACAACTCTATGGACGAGGCCGTGGCGGGCCATGCCACCCGCATCGAGGTCGAGCTGCACGAGGACTTCGCCCTCACCATCCGCGACAACGGGCGCGGCATGCCCTTCGATCCGCATCCGAAGTTCCCCGGCAAATCCGCGCTCGAGGTGATCCTCTGCACCCTTCATGCAGGCGGCAAGTTCTCCGGCAAGGCCTACGAGACCTCCGGCGGCCTGCACGGAGTCGGTGCCTCGGTCGTCAATGCGCTGTCGGATTCGATGGTCGTGCAGGTCGCCCGCGACCGCAAGCTGGTAGAGCAGCGCTTTTCCCGCGGCATCCCCCTGGGCCCGCTGCAGGAGATCGGCGCGGCCCCCAACCGGCGCGGCACCACCACAACCTTCCACGCCGACGAGGAAATCTTCGGACATCACCGCTTCAAGCCCGCGCGGCTTTTCAAGATGGTCCGCTCGAAGGCCTATCTTTTCTCCGGCGTCGAGATCCGCTGGAAATCCGCCATCCCGGACGGCGAAACCCCGCAGGAGGCCACCTTCCACTTCCCCGGCGGCCTTGCCGACTATCTCAAGGAGACGATGGGGAAGGCCACCACCTATGCCGACCATCCCTTCGCGGGCCTTGTCGACTTCCGCGAGAAGTTCAACGTTCCGGGCAAGGTCGAATGGGCCATCAACTGGACTCCCTCGCGCGACGGCTACATCCAGTCCTACTGCAACACGGTTCCCACACCCGAGGGCGGCACCCACGAGGCCGGTTTCTGGGCTGCGATCCTGAAGGGCATCCGCGCCTATGGCGAGCTCTCGAACAATCGCAAGGCCAAGGACATCACCCGCGAGGACCTGCTCACGGGCGGCTGCGCGCTGGTATCCTGCTTCATCCGCGAACCCGAATTTGTCGGACAGACCAAGGACCGTCTCGCCACGACCGAAGCGTCGCGTCTGGTGGAAAACGCCGTGCGGGACCATTTCGACCACTGGCTGACCTCGGACACGAAATCCGCCGGGGCGATCCTCGACTTCCTCGTACTGCGCGCCGAGGAGCGGATGCGCCGCCGTCAGGAGAAGGAGACCCAGCGCAAGACGGCCACCAAGAAGCTGCGCCTGCCGGGCAAGCTGGCCGATTGCAGCTCGAAGAACCGCGAAGGCACCGAACTGTTTCTCGTCGAGGGCGACAGCGCCGGCGGCTCGGGCAAGGGCGCGCGCAACCGCGAGACACAGGCCTTGCTGCCGCTGCGCGGCAAGATCCTCAACGTTCTCGGCGCGGCCTCCTCCAAGCTTGGCTCGAACCAGGAGATCTCGGACCTCTGCGAGGCGCTCGGCTGCGGCATGGGCACCCGCTTCAACCTCGACGATCTGCGCTATGACAAGGTCATCATCATGACCGACGCCGACGTGGACGGCGCCCATATCGCGGCGTTGCTCATGACCTTCTTCTTCACCCAGATGCGTCCGCTGATCGACGCGGGGCACCTCTATCTCGCCTGCCCGCCCCTGTTCCGCCTGACGCAGGGGGCAAAGCGGGTCTACTGCCTCAACGAGGCCGAGAAGGACATGTGGCTTGCCAGGGGGCTTGGCGGAAAGGGCAAGATCGACGTCTCGCGCTTCAAGGGCCTGGGCGAGATGGACGCCAAGGACCTCAAGGAAACCACCATGGATCCGAAGACGCGCAAGCTGATCCGGGTCAGCATCGACGAGGACGAACCGGGCGAAACCGGAGACCTGGTCGAGCGGCTGATGGGCAAGAAGCCGGAACTGCGGTATCAGTACATCCAGGAGAACGCCCGGTTCGTGGAGGAGCTGGATGTTTGAGGTCCGGACTTCGAACTTGTAGAGGATTTAATGGATTACGATGGAGTGGGTCGAAATTCTTTCTGCTCTGCTTACACTGGGTATCGCAATAATCGGCTCCCTGATCGCGTATCGTCAATTGAGATTGGCGAAGTCCAATTCCAGAGAAAAACTGTTCGACCAGCGCTATAAGGTGCTCCAGCGGGCGAAAAACCTCGCATACAAATCAATCGACGGCCCCAAAACGGACATTGCCACCGCAGAGCGCGAGCTGCTCGAAGTACTGGGCGAGGCAGAATATCTGTTCTCGCCAAAAATTCACGATAACATGTTGAAGCTTCATAATTTATCCCGAATAGCCCGAAGAAGCAGATCAAGGCTCGACCTTCAGTACAAAAACCCAGACAAAAAAATGTGGGAAGATGTGAGTAACGAGATCAGCGCCAACGACAAGGCGGTACTGGACATGGTGAAGAAGATTGATGCTCTGACCGCACCGTACATGGACTTGGCTGGCAAGTAAGGTCTGCTCGAAACCGCCAAAGCTCGCTGAGGAGCTTGGCGTAAACACTTGCAAAACACCGCTCACTACACGCACAACGTGCTGGACAGATCCGCGACCCATGCTACTTCTTGGCGCGATGGCGCCTGGGCCACGCAGACTTAAGGAAAGGTTCTGTAATCATGTATCGTTTTGTAAAACTCTCCGCCGTGCCGCTTCTCATGCTTGCTTCGGCCTGCGCCACGACGGGCGCGAATGTTCAGCCGGTGGTCGATGGCCCGGTCAGCGCCAACTACAATTATGACCTGCAGCAGTGCCAGCAACTGGCCGCGAGCCAGGGCGTCGTCGGTGGCAGCACCGGCCGTTCGGCTGCGACGGGCGCGGTTGCGGGCGCGGGTACGGCTGCCATCGTGAAGAACAAGGGCAACAACGTCCGTGACGCGGCGCTGGTCGGTGCGCTGGTCGGCGTGACCGCGGACCAGATCAACCGCAACCAGAGCAAGGAACAGATCGTGCGCAACTGCATGCGCGGCCGCGGCTACAACGTCGTCGGCTGACCTCTGTGACGCCCGGGCGGCCTTCCGAGGTTCGAAAGGCCGCCTATTCCTGCAGTTCCTGCAGATAGTGCACAAGATCGATGACAGGCCGGCTCGCCATGATCGGCTGTCCCGTTTCGGCCTTGATGCTCGCGACATCCCCTTCGAAAAATTCCCCGTAGACCGGCATGGGCGACCCATGGCTGACCAGCGGATCGCGCCCGTCGATGCGCATGACCACCCGCATCACCGGGAAGACGCCCGAATTGCCGGCCGCAAGCCGCGTCAGGTCGGTCGGCTGGAGCAACAGGGCTGGCGCCATCGGCCCGTTCCCGCGCGCTTCCTCCCCGTGGCAGGTTGCGCAATGGCGGGCGAAAAGCGCCTGCCCCGCGGCGGTATCCTGCGCCTGCGCCATCGAAGCGCACCAAAGCGCGAGGGCCAGTGTGGTGGCAAAATGTTTCATCGCGACTCTCCTCTCCTCGCAGGACATCCTCGCACGGTTTGTCGCGTACAGGTCTGACCTCGATCAAATCGTCGCGGGGTCCCCTTTCCTTTTCGCCCCAAACAGGGTGAGACTGCGGCCATGAGTGAACCCGCCAGTCTGACACCGGAAGCCGCCCAAGCCTTTCTGGACGCAAATTTCGCGCCGTGGATCCGCGCCCTCCGGCCCCGGGTCGAGCAGATAGGTCCGGACCGGACCGTATTGTCCATACCCGTGAGCGAAGAGATCGAGCGTGTGGGCGGCATCGTCTCGGGTCAGGCGGTTGCAGCCCTGGCGGACACGGCGATGGTCCTGGGCTGCTGCGGCCATCTGGGCGAGATGGTTCCGGTCGGGACGGTCACGCTCGACACGCAGTTCCTGCGCCCTGCCTCCGGTGACGCCCTGCGCGCCGAGGCCGAGGTGACGCGGGCCGGACGGTCGCTGATCTTCGCGCGCTGTGCCATCCTCGACGAGCCCTCTCACAAGACCGTGGCGCTTGCCATGGCGACCTTCGCACGCTGATGCGGCTGGTCTCTGCGCTCGTGATCCTGGCGCTGACGGCAGCCTGCGGGCGACCGATGACGCAGGGCGAGATGGCCTTCGCGCAAACTATCCAGGGCAGCGAGCTCGACCTGTCGCGTGTGCGCCTGAGGGACGGAGCGCCCACGCGGGCGGTGACGTTCCGGCACAAGGTGCGCCCGCGCACCTCCTGCCGCGAACGCATCCTGCCCCCGCTCGAAAGCGATCAGGTCATCACCTCGAAACCCGCCGCCGTGACCTTCTTCAACACGGTGCTCTTCGACCGGGACTGGTATCTCGACGATTACATGCCAGATTACCCGGGCCAGATCTCGCTGGTAGAGGCGATGCTGCTGGCGCATGAGCTGACCCATGTCTGGCAATGGCAGAACCGCGCCAAGACGGGGTATTCGCCGCTGCGCGCCGCGTCCGAGCATCGCTACAGCGACGACCCCTACCTTTTCGAGCTGAGCGAGGGCCGCAGTTTCGCCGATTTCGGCTTCGAACAGCAGGGCACCATCGTCGAGGAATTCGTCTGCTGCCGCGCGCTGGACCCGACCGCGCCGAGGACCCGGCGTCTGCACGCGATGATTTCCGAGGCGATGCCGGTGGCCCCGCTCGAAAATTCGCGGGCCAACGATGTGCTGATGCCCTGGCGCGGGGTCAAAATCCCCGGGATCTGCAGCTGATCAGGGCTGCTGCTGGATCGATTCCAGATAGTAGAGCACGGCGGCCAACGGGCGTGGAGTTGGCGTCAGGGTGCCGTCGACCTCGACCGGCACGAGTTCGGCATCGACCATGAGCGCGCCGAATTCCGGCATGACCCGGCCCGGGTTCGTGCCCTTGGTGTAGCCGTCAATGGTGGACATGACCTGCGCGCGCGGGAAGGTGCCGCCGTTTCGCAGCGAGATCGTGGTCAGATCGGCGGGTTTCTTCGGCAGCTCGGCGGCGAGCGGTCCGTCGCCCCGCGCATCCGCGCCATGGCAGGAGACGCAGTTCTGGGCAAACAGCATCGCGCCGTCATCCGCCTCCGGCATCACCTCGCGGGTGCATCCGATCGCGGCCACAAGTCCGAGACCTCCCAACAAAAGCCTGAATTCCATCGGTTACTCTCCCTCTGCCTGCTTGTTGGACCGCTCTTGCCGATGTCCGGCGCCAGGGCCATAACCCGATCATACCGGCTTGGCGGTTGAAGGACAGTGCTTATGGCTCATTACGCGTTCATCATGTTCCTGTCCGGTGTCGGCATACCGCTGCTGGCCGCGCTCAACGCCGCGCTCGGGGGGAGGATCGGGTCTCCGGCGGTGGCGGCGACGGTGCTGTTCGTGGTGGCCTTCGCCGCCGCGCTGGCGGTCGCGCTGTTCACCGGAACACAGGCCTTCTCGCGGCTACCGACGGCGCCGAAGCACCTCTTTCTCGCCGGTCTCTTCGTCGCCTTCTACGTCCTTTCCGTGACCTACATCGCCCCGACCTTCGGGATCGGGAACGCGGTCTTCTTCGTGCTGATCGGGCAGCTGGTCAGCGCGGCGGCGATCGACCATTTCGGACTGTTCGGCGCGCGCGTGACGCCGCTCGAGTTCAAGCGGGCGCTCGGCATCGGGATCATGGCGCTTGGCGTCTGGGTGACGCAGCGCGCCTGATCAGGCCGGGACCAGCTGTCCGGCCTGCAGCCGGACCTGCCGGGTCATCCGGGCGGCAAGTTCCAGGTTATGGGTCGCGATCAGCGCCGAAAGGCCTGTGCTGCGCACCAGTTCCATAAGCGCGCCGAAGACCTGATCCGACGTCGCGGGGTCGAGGTTGCCGGTCGGCTCGTCAGCCAGCAACAGGCGCGGCCCGTTGGCAAGCGCCCGGCAGAAGGCCACGCGCTGCTGCTCGCCTCCCGAGAGCGCGGCGGGACGATGCCCGGCGCGTTCCCCCACGCCGACCTGTGCCAGCAGGTCGCGCGCGCGCGACTCGGCGGCGCGCCGGCCCTGCCCCTCCGCAAGCTGGGGCAGCACGATGTTCTCAAGCGCGCTGAACTCGGGCAGGAGGTGGTGGAATTGGTAGATGAAGCCCACTTGGGCCCGCCGCACCGCCGTGCGGCGTGCGTCGCCGAGGCCATTCATCGCCGCGCCGCCGATTTCCACACTGCCCCTGTCTGGCGTATCGAGCAGGCCGGCGATATGCAGGAGCGTGGACTTGCCCGCCCCGGACGGCGCCACCAGAGCCACGACCTCGCCCCTCGCGACCTCCAGATCGATGCCGCGCAATACGGCGACTTCGGCCGGCGTGCCGGGGTTGTAGGACTTCTCGATACCCGAGAGGCGCAGCACCGGATCACTCATAGCGCAACGCCTCGATCGGGTTCATCCGCGCGGCGCGGCGGGCGGGAAAAATCGTCACGATGAAGGACAGACCGAGCGAGAGGCCGACCGCCTTCAGCACATCGGAAAGATGCAGCTCGGCCGGCAGCGCGTAGATGCCCCGGATCGCCGGATCCCAGACGCCGCCGCCCATTGCCATGTTCACAAAGGAAAAGATCGGGTCGATGTAGATCGCGAAGAGGCAGCCGAGCACGACGCCGATGGCCGTTCCCACGATGCCGGTGAAGGCGCCGCACAGGAAGAAGACCCGCAGGACGGAGCCCTCGGTCAACCCGATGGTGCGCAATATCCCGATGTCGCGGCCCTTGTTCTTGACCAGCATGATCAGGCCCGAGACGATGTTCATCGTGGCGATCAGCACCAGGGTCGACAGGATCACGAACATCACGTTGTCTTCGACCTCGAGCGCCCGGAGGAACCCGCCGGACGCGTCGCGCCAGGTCCAGACCTGAACCGCGCCGCCCGCCTCCTGCAGATAGGGCGCGATCCGCTCGACGTCGTCGGGGTCGTCGACCAGCACTTCGAGCTCGTCCGCGACGCCCTCACGATTGAAGAAGGACTGCGCGTCGGCGAAGGGCAGATACACGCGGGTGCGATCGATGTCATAGCGCCCGGCGGTGAAGATGTAGGTCACGTCATAGGCGTTGACCCGGGGCGCGGTTCCCATGGCCGTGCGCACCCCGTTGGGCGAGACGATCTTGATCCGGTCTCCGAGACGCACGTTCAGCTCGCGTGCGACGCCCGAGCCGATGGCGATGCCGTTGGCGAAATCCCCGATATCGCCTTCGGCGGCCTCGGGATCGGCGATGCGCGGGATCTGTGCGAGGTCCCCGGGCGCGATGCCGAACACCTCCACCCCGGCATTCGCACCGCGATAGCTCGAGAGGACCTGTCCCTTCACAAGCGGCGAGACATGGGTGACGCCCGGGACGGCGCGGATCCTTTCGGCCAGCGCGTCGTAGTCCCGGATCGTGCGGTCGAGCAGTCCGGCCTCGTTGACCTCGCCCAGCCCGTAGACCGTCACATGGGCATTGGCGCCCACGATCGTGTCGACGAATTCCGCGCGGAAGCCCGAGCGGACGGCAAGGGTCGCGATCAGGGCGAAGACGGCAAGCGCAATGCCGATCAGGCTGATCCAGGTCATCACGCTGACCCCGCCCTCGGCGCGCCGGGCGCGCAGGTAGCGCCAGGCGATCATCCATTCAAAGGCCGAAAACGGGGCTGGGCTGCGCGCCACTCGGGTCTCCTCGATCCTTGGCCGCCTCAGCGGGTGTAGCGATGGGGCTCGTAGATCTCGACAAGCTTCGCCACGGCGGCCTCGGGCGACATCTCTTCGCTTTCGCCGCTGCGGCGACTGGTCAGCTCGACGACGCCATTCTTGAGCCCGCGCGGCCCCACGGTGATCCGCCACGGCAGGCCGATCAGGTCCATGGTCGCGAACTTCCCGCCGGCGCGTTCGTCGCGATCGTCGTAGAGCGGTTCGAGCCCGTTGGCGGTGAGCGATGCATAGATCCTCTCGCAGGCATCGTCCGCCTCGGCGTCGCCCTGCTTGAGGTTCACGATACCGGCATGGAAGGGCGTCACGCCCTCGGGCCAGATGATGCCCTTGTCGTCGTGGCTCGCCTCGATGATAGCGCCGAGAAGTCGGCTCACGCCGATGCCGTGGCTGCCCATGTGGACCGGAACAGGCTTGCCGTCCGGGCCCTGAACGGTCGCGCCCATCGGTTCGGAATACTTGGTGCCGAAATAGAAGATCTGCCCTACCTCGATACCCCGTGCCGACCGGCGACGCTCTTCCGGAACCTGCGCGAAGAGTGCCTCGTCATGGGTTTCGTCGGTGCGGGCGTAGCGCGAGGTGAACTCCTCGAGCACCGCCTGGCAGGCCTCGTGCGAGTTCGGATCGATCTCGCGGTCGCCGAACTTCAGCTCGGTGATTTCACTGTCGTAGAAAACTTCGGATTCGCCCGTCTCGGCCAGCACCAGGAATTCATGCGTGTCGTCGCCGCCGATGGGTCCGCTGTCTGCGCGCATCGGGATCGCCTGCAGGCCCATGCGTTCGTAGGTGCGCAGGTAGCTCACCAGATGCCGGTTGTAGGCGTGAAGCGCATCTTCCTTCGTCAGATCGAAGTTGTAGCCGTCCTTCATCAGGAACTCGCGACCCCGCATCACGCCAAACCGCGGCCGCATCTCGTCGCGGAACTTCCACTGGATGTGGTAGAGTGTCAGCGGCAGATCCTTGTAGCTGCTTACGTGGCTGCGGAAGATGTCGGTGATCATCTCTTCGTTGGTCGGCCCGTAGAGCATGTCGCGATCCTGCCGGTCGCGAATGCGCAGCATCTCCTCGCCGTAGTCGTCGTAGCGTCCGGACTCGCGCCAGAGATCGGCCGACTGCAGCGTCGGCATCAGGAGCGGGATATGCCCAACGCGCTGCTGTTCCTCGTGCACGATGCGCTCGACGTTCTTCAGCACCTTGAAGCCCAGCGGGAGCCACGAATAGATCCCGGCAGAGGACTGCTTGATCATGCCTGCGCGCAGCATCAGCCGGTGGCTGACGATCTGGGCCTCGGCCGGCGTCTCGCGCAGAACGGGCAAAAAGTAGCGGGTCAGGCGCATGCAGTACCTCTTTGGAATTCGCCGGCCCTGATTAGGGCAAACGCCGCGCCCCCGCAATCGCGTTCGCCGCACCGCCGGGGCCGCCCGCAGGCGGCTTCGCTGCCCCGCGCGCGGCCTCATTCCCCTTGCAACCAGCGGTCCTATGGGCGATTTGAGGGGAAACGAGCGAAGGATCGTCCCGATGGCGCTGCCGATGGGCATGCAACTCAGGTACTGGGGGATCGCCGCCCTCGTTTTCGGGCTTCTCCTGTGGTCGCTCGGCGACGTCCTAATGCCGTTCATCCTTGGCGGGGCCATCGCATATTTCCTCGATCCGGTCGCCGACCGCCTGGAACGGCTGGGCCTGAGCCGAGTCGCGGCCACGGCGGTCATCACCGTCGTGGGCATCCTGATCTTCGTTTTGATGGCCCTGCTCGTCGTGCCGACGCTGGTGAACCAGACCGTCGCGCTCGTCGATGCGGCGCCCAAATATGCCAGGAACATCAGTACCGTCCTGACCGAGCGCTTTCCCTCGCTGCTGGATGACGGATCGACACTCAGGAGTTCGCTCGACAGCATCGGCAAGACGATTCAGTCGAAGGGAGGCGAGTTTCTCAACACCGCCGTCGCTTCCGCCGCCTCGCTGATCAACATCATGGTGCTGCTCGTCATCGTACCGGTGGTCACCGTCTATCTGCTGCTCGACTGGGACCGCATGGTGGCCCGGATCGACGACCTTCTCCCGCGCGAACACGCGCCCACGATCCGCCGTCTCGCGCGCGAGATCGACGATACCCTCGCGGGGTTCCTGCGCGGGATGGGACTGGTCTGCCTGATCCTGGGTACCTACTACGCCGTCGCGCTCATGGTGGTCGGCCTGCAGTTCGGGCTGGTCGTCGGCTTCCTCGCGGGTCTCGTGACCTTCATCCCCTATCTCGGGGCACTCATCGGCGGCACGCTGGCGATCGGGCTGGCGCTGTTCCAGTTCTGGGGGGAATGGCTCTCGATCGGGCTCGTCGCCGGCATCTTCGTCCTGGGCCAGGTGGTCGAGGGCAACTTCCTGACACCCAAGCTCGTGGGCGATTCCGTCGGACTGCATCCGGTATGGCTGATCCTTGCGCTGTCGGTCTTCGGAGCGCTGTTCGGCTTCGTCGGAATGCTGGTCGCCGTCCCGCTGGCCGCCGCGCTCGGGGTGATCGCCCGCTTCGTGCTCGAGCTCTACCGGAACAGCATGCTCTACAAGGGAAGCCCCTCGACCGACAGGTGGGAAGACCTCTGACATGGCCGAGCAGCTTGGATTCGACCTGCCCGGGGTGCCGGCGCTGGGGCGCGACGATTTTCTGGTGGCGCCCTCGAATGCCGTCGCCGTGGCGATGATCGAGGCCTGGCCGCAATGGGCGGGCGGCAAGCTGCTCCTGAGCGGACCCAAAGGGGCCGGAAAGACCCATCTCGTCCATGTCTGGGCAAGCCGCTCGGCCGCGCGGGTGATCGCGGCGGCCGATCTGCCCGGCGCCGATGTCGCGCTTCTCGCGCGCGGGCATGTGGCCGTCGAGGATGTGCCCCGGATTGCGGGTGACGCGGCGGCTGAGACGGCGCTGTTCCACCTGCACAACCTCGTGCTTGCAGAGGGGCGCACATTGCTGATGACTGGCAGCGGTCCCGTGCCGGGCTGTCCAATCGACCTGCCGGATCTGGCAAGCCGGATCGCCGCGACCCCTGTCGCCACCCTCGATCCGCCGGATGACACGCTTCTTGGCGCCGTGCTGGCGAAACTCTTCGCCGACCGCCAGCTTACCCCGCCCGCCCCACTCATCCCCTACCTTCTGGCCCGCATCGACCGCTCCTTTGCCGCGGCCGGCCGCATCGTCGCCGAGCTCGACGCCGCCTCGCTCGCACGCAAGAGCCCGCTCTCGCGCGCGCTTGCGGCAAGCGTTCTGGACAAGGCCTCGCAGGGCGCGCGATAACGGGACATGACGATCAAACCGCGAACCCCGGACACAGTGCCGCCCTACTCCGATTTCCTGCGGTCCGACTTCCCGCCGGCCACCGGGATACCCGAATTTGACTTTTCGGGTCCGAGCCGCTTCTTCAACCGCGAACTCAGCTGGCTCGGCTTCAACTGGCGCGTGGTGGAGGAGGCCGAGAATCCCAGGGTCCCGCTGCTCGAACGCCTGCGGTTCCTGTCGATCTCGGCGAACAATCTTGACGAATTCTACACCGTCCGCGTCGCGGGCCTGCGCGAACTCGCCCATGCCGGAAACGCGACTCCGTCCCTCGACGGGCTGACACCGACCGAGCAACTGGTGCTGATCGACGAGAACGCCCGCCGCCTGATGAACACGCAGCAGCGCATCCTCGTGCGGCTCCTTCAGGAGATGGAAGAGCAAGGCATCTCGGTCCTGTCGCTCGACGAGCTGACCAAGGAAGATCGCGACTATCTGGCCGAGGTCTTTCTGTCGCAGGTCTTTCCCGTGCTCTCGCCGCTCGCCATCGACCCTGCGCATCCGTTCCCCTTCATCCCCAATACCGGCTACGCGCTGGCGCTGCAGATGGAACGGGTCGCGGACAAGCGTCCGCTTCAGGCGCTGCTGCCGATCCCGGCGCAGATCCCGCGCTTCATGCCGCTGCCTGCGCAGAGCGGCGCACATCGGTTCATAGCGCTCGAAAACCTCCTGCTGCACAATGTCGGCGGGCTCTTTCCCGGCTACCGGCTGAAGGCGCATTTCGGGTTCAGGGTGCTGCGCGACAGCGATCTTGAGGTCGAGGAAGAGGCCGAGGACCTCGTGCGCGAATTCGAGGTGGCCCTCAAGCGCCGGCGGCGGGGCGAGGTCGTGCGCATGACCCATTCCGCCGGAGCGCCGGCCAAGCTCAAGGATGTCGTCATGCGCGAGCTTGGCGTCATCCCCGAGGAGGTGATCGAGATCGACGGCATGATCGGCGTCGCCGACCTTTCGGCGCTGGTGCTCGACGGTCGGCCCGACCTGCTCTGGCCCCAGTTCACGCCACGGGTGCCCGAACGCGTCACGGACCACGATGGCGACATCTTCGCGGCGATCCGCACCAAGGACATGCTGTTGCACCACCCCTACGAGACCTTCGACATGGTGGTGCGTTTCCTTCAGCAGGCAGCGCGCGACCCGAATGTCGTGGCGATCAAGCAGACCCTCTACCGGACCTCCCGGGACAGCTCGATCGTCGAGGCGCTCTGCGAGGCGGCGGAGGACGGCAAGTCGGTCACGGCTCTGGTCGAACTGAAGGCCCGCTTTGACGAAGCCGCCAACATCCGTCAGTCGCGGCGGCTCGAACGCGCGGGCGCGCATGTGGTCTACGGCTTTCTGGATCTCAAGACCCACGCCAAGATCTCGACCGTCGTGCGCCGCGAAGGCAAGGACCTTGTGACCTACACCCATTACGGCACGGGAAACTATCACCCGATCACCGCGCGCATCTATACCGACCTGTCGCTTTTTACCTGCGACCAGCGCCTCGGGCGGGACGCGACCAAGGTCTTCAATTTCCTGTCGGGCTATGCCGAGCCGGAAAGCCTCGACAATCTCGCCATCTCGCCACTGACGCTGAAACCGCGACTGCTGGAGCTGATCGCAGCCGAGGCCGAGCACGCGCGGGCCGGTCGTCCTGCCGCGATCTGGGCCAAGCTCAACTCGATCATCGAGGAAGAGGTGATCGACGCGCTTTATGCCGCAAGCCAGGCGGGCGTGAAGATCAGCCTCGTGGTGCGCGGCATCTGCGGGCTCAGGCCCGGTGTGAAGGGCGTGAGCGAGAACATCCGCGTGAAGTCCATCGTCGGGCGCTTTCTGGAGCACAGCCGCATCGTCTGCTTCGGCAACGGCAAGGGTCTGCCGCACAAAGGGGCGCGGGTCTTCATCTCTTCCGCCGACTGGATGGGCCGCAACCTGAGCCGGCGGGTCGAGACGCTGGTCGAGATCGAGAATCCGACCGTCAAGGCACAGATCGTCAGCCAGATCATGGCCGCCAACCTCGCCGACGTCGCCCAGAGCTGGGTCATGGGCCCGGACGGCACCTTCACCCGCCAGACCCCGCCCGAAGGCGCCTTTGCCTTCAGCTGTCACCGCTTCTTCATGGAGAACCCGTCCCTTTCGGGTCGTGGATCGGCCGGCGCGGCGGACGTGCCGTCCCTGACGCATACCGAGGACTGAACCCCGCGCGCGACACCTTTCGCGTGGTTGACCATGGCGCCGGATTGCAACAGGGTGATCGCGGCGGAAAACACCGAGGACCTACATGGCGCAGATCCTGGAAGCCGCAGGCGCAGACTTTGACGATGGCGCGCATCCGGACGTCAATCTTTTCGGACGCCCGCTTTTCGAAGATCCTTCCGCACGGGCCCTTTCGCGGGTCGGTGTTGTCGACATAGGATCAAACTCGGTGCGTCTTGTGGTATTCGACGGCGCTGCGAGGTCCCCGGCCTATTTCTACAACGAAAAGATCATGTGCGCCCTGGGTCAGGGTGTCTCGGAGACCGGCAAGCTCAATCCGTCGGGCCGTATCCGCGCCATTGCCGCCCTGCGCCGCTTCCAGCGGCTCGCGCAGGGGATGGAGCTGCCGGAACTGACCGCCGTCGCCACCGCCGCAGTGCGCGATGCCCAGGATGGTCCGGACTTTGTCGACGAGGTCCGCCGCGAGACCGGCCTGAAGATCTGGGTCATCGACGGACGCGAGGAAGCGCGGCTCTCGGCACAGGGCGTGCTCCTCGGTTGGCCGGGGTCCTACGGGCTGGTCTGCGATATCGGCGGTTCCTCGATGGAGCTTGCCGAGATCAGCGAGGGCCGGGTCGGACGGCGGGTGACATCCGCGCTCGGGCCGCTGAAGCTGCAGGACGTCAAGGGCGGCAAGAGCGGACGCGCCAAACATATCAAGGAAACGATGAGCGGGCTGCAGGCCGCGATGGGCGCTCAGCGCGACAGGCTTTTTCTCGTCGGGGGCTCCTGGCGCGCAATCGCCCGGATCGACATGCATCGGCGCGGCTATCCGCTCCACGTGCTGCATGAATACAGGATGACCGCGCGTTCGGTCAGCGCGACCGTGAACTACATCGCCGAAGCCGATCTGGACGAGCTGCGTAGCGCGTGTGGCCTGTCCTCGGCCCGGATGAGCCTTGTGCCGCTCGCGACCGAGGTGCTGAGCCGGCTGGTCAAGACCTTCAAGCCCAAGGACATCGCGATTTCGAGCTACGGCATCCGCGAGGGGATGCTTTACGAGCAGATGCCGCAGCGCCTGCGCGACCGGGATCCGCTGATCGAGGCCTGCCGCTTCGCCGAGGCCAAGGATGCGCGGATGCCGGGCTTCGGCAAGCAGCTCTACGGCTTCCTTCTGCCGCTTTTCAAATCCGCGCCCACGACCCGCAAGCGGCTGGTGAAGGCGGCATGCCTGCTGCACGACGTCAGCTGGCGGGCGCATCCCGACTACCGCGCCGAAACCTGCTTCGACAACGCCACCCGCGCGAACCTCGGGGGGCTCAAGCATTCCGAACGGGTCTATCTCGGCCTCGCCTTGCTGCACCGCTATTCCAACAAGCGCGAAGGCACACGGTTCGAGGCCCTTCTCGGCCTGCTCGACGAGAGGCAGCAGAAGGAGGCAGAGGTACTGGGCAAGGCGATGCGCTTCGGCTCGATGCTCTGGATGACGCAGGGCGCCGAGCGCGGCACGCTGCACTGGTTCCCCAAGAAGAAGAAGCTCGAACTCCGCCTCACCCCCGACATGGTGCCGCTTTACGGAGAGGTCGCAGAGTCGCGGTTCCAGTCGCTTGCGGCGTCGCTGGGCGCGGAAACCGAAGTCCTGAACCGGCGCTAGAGCTCGATCTGGGGGCCGCCCGGCTGCGGACCGTCCGTTCCGGCGGGCGGCGTCTCATCGGGATCGCGCGGTTCCTTTCGTCGGATGATGATGTCGCCGTTCGGCAACATCTCGGGCGCCTCATAGGCGCTCCAGTCCTCGACCTCGGCCATCATGTCCTTGAACGCGGGACCCATCTGGTCGACGAATTCCTTCATGCCCTTTATCGCGGGGCCCATCTCGTCCATCAGGCCCTGAAGGAACATGTCCGCGCCACGCTCCATCAGCGAGGGTGCCCTGTCTTCCTGCGCTGAAAGCGGGAAGGACAGGCAGGCCGCAAGTGCGAAGGACATGGATCTTTTCCACATGCATGTAATGATAGCGCCAATCGCAAGGAAATCGAGATCAGATGTCGATGTCGATCGTGACCGGGAAATGATCCGACGCAGTCAGCAGCGCCCGGCTGAGGCTCGTGTTCTCCCAGCACTCCGGATCGTCGAAGGGATGCCAGATCCGCCAGACGGGTTCGCGGGCCAGAAACTCTCGGCTTACCATGATGTAGTCTAGCAGCGCCTGCAGGAAGCGTCTCTCCGGCTCGACCCAGAAACGCGCCGAGGTCGGCATCGCGCCGAGCCGCCGGCTCAGCGCGAGACGGGCATGCGGATCGAAGAGCTGCAGGTTCTCGTCCGCGCCCAGCACGATCTCGACCGAGGACCGCCCGAAAAGGCTTTCGTACTCGTCAAGGCCCGGGCCGTCGTTCAGATCGCCCAGCACGATCAGCGGCGCGCCTGCGTTCAGGTGCTGATCGATGCGCGCCCGAAGCCAGACTGCCTGCGCCAGCTGCTTTCGCCGGTTCGCGATGGCACGCTGCATGATCTGATCCGGATCCGTCAGCCCATGGGGCGCCTTCGATTTCAGATGCGCGCCTATCATCTGGAACGCGAAGCCCTTCGCCGTCTCCACCGAAAGCTCGAGCGGCGGCTTCGAGAAGACGACCTGATCGCGCGTGGCGTCGATATCCAGATCGATGAGATAGACGCCGTCGAACCTCGGCACCTCGCCAACCCCGTCCCGGGGCGCATGGATCGCCTGAAGCCTGTCGGGATCGTAAAGGAAGGCCAGTTCCTGCTGCGTTTCGTTGAGAAACCCCGTGACGCACTCACGGGCGCGCAGCCTGGCCTCTGCGGCAAAGGTTTCAAGGGCCAGAGCCGTGCTTCTGCGTGGCGTCGCATCGGGAGCCTCGACGATGAAGATGCCGTCGGCGTCCAGCGTCCGGAACACCTCTGCCAGTGCCGCAGCCTGCGCGCCGCGCCGGACGTTGTATCGCCCCGACCAGCCATCGTCGTGCCTTACCCGGCCCTCCGGGTCGAACAGGGCATTGAACCATTCCACGTTATACGTGGCGATGCGCATCAGGCCGCCTTGCCTGAAATCCGCTCCCAGGCGAGGTTGATGTCCGCCATCCGCCTCTGCGCCAGCCTCAGCGCCTCTTCCGGCAGACCGCGCGCCACCAGCGCATCCGGATGGTTCTCCCGCACGAGCTTGCGCCATGCGGTCCGGATCTCGGGAAGCGGCGCCCCGGGATCGACCCCGAGCACGGTGTAGGGATCCTTGGGCGCGTCCGGTACGATGCGCATCCGCAATCGGATGAACTCCTTCTCCGGGATGTTGAAGATCTCGGCAACCCGGGCGAGGAATGCGTCCTCCTTGGGATGATAGGAACCATCCGCCAGAGAGATATGGAACAGACCCTCGAGCAGATCCCGAAGCATTTCCGGCTGGGCGGCGAACATCGCGCCGATCCGCCCGGCGTATGTCTCGTATCCCGCCACATCCTGCCGGGCGAGGTTGAAGATCCGCGCCGCCTGCGACTCGGCCTCGGGGGGAATGTGAAAGATTTCCCGGAAGGCGCGCACTTCGTCCCGCGTCACCTGCCCGTCCGCCTTCGCCATCTTCGCACCCAGCGCAATCACCGCGATGGTAAAGGCGATCGAGCGCTCGGGCGGGCTCCGCAATCGGTCGAAAACCACCGACAGCGCCTCGCCGTTGGCGAGCGCGGCAAGCGCGTCGGAAATGCGGGTCCAGATCGACATGGGGGCAGGATAGCTTCTGACGTTAGCGCTGTCAGGGCGTCAAAAACGCGCTAGAGGGTTTTCTGCATGAGCACAAGATCGAGCCATTGGCCGTTCTTGCGCCCCACTTCCGGCATCCTTGCGACCTCGATGAAGCCCAGCCGCCCGTGAAACGCCACGGCCCCGGGGTTGCTTGCACTGATCGCCGCCACCATGACGTGATGGCCAAGCGCCAGCGCAGCCGCCTCGGCCCGCGCCATCAGCGCGCGCCCGACCCCCCCGCCCCGGCTTCCGGAGTGCAGCAGGACGGTGTGCTCGACGGTATGCGCATAACCGGGACCCGAACGGAACGGCCCGAAAGACACGAAGCCGGCAAACCGGCCCCCGGTCTCGGCGACGAAGCTCGCCCCCTGCCGTTCCGCGATCATCGCCGACACCCCCGCAGTCGTCTTTTCGACCGTCGTGAACGTGAAAACTGTATCTCGGATCATCTCGTTCCAGAGTTCCCGGATCGCCTCCGCGTCCGACGCGCGGGCCGCCCGGATCACGCGCCAAGCTCGCGCGGGCCATGCGGCGTGTCGAAAGCCGCGACCAGACCGGGGACACCTGCTTCGTAGGCCACCCGCGTGTCGCTGAGCAGCGGCGCCAGCTCGGCCTTGAGCTGTTCCGCCCGAGGGTGCGATACGGTCAGTCGCCGAAGACGGACCCCGCTTCGCGCGAGGCTCATCGCGGGATGCGTCTGCGTCTGCCATTCGATCAGCGCCGGCGCGCAGTTGTCGAACGGCAGGACGCCGCTCTCTGGCACGGCCATGCGCCAGTGCAGATCTCCCCTGCGCAGGTCCACCGGCGCGCCCGAGCCCGCCGGCATCCGCGCCAGCTCGGCCTCGAGCGCATCGCTGCGGCAGATCCAGTTCGTCAAACGGGGCGGCCCTTCGAAGCGGTCGAGTGCGAACCAGCGCGGCCGCCCGGGCGAGGGCGCCTGCGGATCGGCGGCGATGGCCTCGAGATAGAGCCCCTCCTCGAGACCCAGCAACCGGTTGTGGGTGAAGAACACGTCATGCTTCCCGCCCGCCCCGAGCGGCACACCAAGCGCCGCCTCGACGCAGTCGGCGGCGGCCTCGAGACTTTCCCCCGAGACGGCAATGTGATCGAGTTTCATGACAGTTCTCCCCGGCGGATGCAGACAGGCGCACACTACCTGTGGCACAATGCCCCGGCCTATTGATAAGAGCCAGACATTATCCAACTCACTCAGAACCGAAAGAAAAGGACGGGGCGGCACGAGATGACTGAAAGTAGAATTGAACGACTGCTGGAGCATCCGGCTGCGGGGGGCGTGCTGCTGATGCTGGCGGCGGTCGCCGCAATGCTTGTCGCCAATTCAGCGGTTTCCGGACTGTATCACGGCGCCCTGAATGCCACTTTGGCGGTTCTCGTCGACGGCGAGGGCCTGCAAAAGCCCGTAATCCTGTGGATCAACGACGGGCTGATGGCGATATTCTTCTTTCTCATCGGTCTCGAGCTCAAGCGCGAACTGCTGGAGGGCAAGCTCAGGAACCCCCGCGACGTGGTGCTGCCCGGTGTCGCCGCCCTCGGCGGGATGATCCTTCCTGCCCTCGTGTTCGTCGCCGTCAACTGGACGAGCCCCGAGCACCTCGGCGGCTGGGCCATCCCGGCCGCGACCGATATCGCCTTTGCCTTGGGGATCCTCGCCCTTGTCGGCAAGCGCGCGCCGGCCTCGCTGAAGGTGTTCCTGCTGACGCTCGCCATCCTCGACGATCTCGGCGCCATCCTGATCATCGCCATTTTCTACACCGCCGAACTGAAGACGCACTATCTCATGCTGGCGCTTCTGCCCCTTGCGGGCCTCATCCTGCTGAACCTGAGGGGCGCCCATCGCATCGCTCCGGCGATCCTGCTCGGGGCGATCATGTGGTACTTCGTTCTCAAATCCGGCGTACACGCCACGCTGGCCGGGGTCATCACGGCCTTTTGCATCCCGCTCAAGGACCGGTGGGGCAAGTCACCGCTCCACAGCCTGGAACATGCCCTCACGCCCTACGTGAACTTCCTCATCATCCCGATCTTCGCCTTCGCAAATGCCGGTGTGGTGCTGGCGGGCATGACCTTCACGAACCTGCTCGATCCGCTGCCCCTTGGCATCGCGCTCGGTCTGATCCTCGGCAAGCAGGTCGGCGTTTTCGGCTTCACCATGCTGCTCATCCGTCTCGGTGTCGCCCGGATGCCCCACGGCGCGACGGTCATGCATATCTACGGCATCGCCTGCCTCGCGGGGGTCGGCTTCACGATGTCGCTCTTCATCGGCGGCCTGAGCTTTTCCGATCCCTTCCTGATGAACGAGGTGCGCCTCGGCGTCCTCGGCGGCTCCATCCTTTCGGGCCTCCTCGGATTCACCGCGCTGATGCTTGCGCCCCGCCAGACGCAGGCGGTGGCCGAACCTGCCTGACGGCCCGCTTCCTTTGCTTGCAAGTATCCTCGGGGGGGCCGCCGTCAGGCGGGCGGGGGCAGACGGCCCCCTCCCCGCCCTCAGTGGCGCGCTTCGCGAATGAGCCTGAGAATGTCCTGGGCCGCCTTCGGGATGTTCGTACCGGGACCGAAGATGGCCTTGATTCCGCTGTCGCGCAGGAACCCGTAATCCTGCTGCGGGATGACCCCGCCGCAGATCACGAGGATATCCTCGGCTCCCGCCTCCTTCAGAGCCTGCACGAGCTGGGGGGCGAGCGTCCTGTGCCCCGCCGCCTGAGACGAGATGCCCACCACGTGCACGTCGTTGTCGACCGCGTCCTGCGCCGCCTCGGCGGGCGTCTGGAACAGCGGGCCGACGTCCACGTCGAATCCGATATCCGCAAAGGCAGTCGCGATCACCTTGGCGCCCCTGTCGTGCCCGTCCTGACCCATTTTCACCACCAGCATGCGCGGGCGGCGTCCCTCCTGCTCGGCGAATTCCTCGACCGATTTCTGGATCGCCGCGAATTCCTCGTCGCCCTCATAGGCAGCCCCATAGACCCCGGCCAACGTCTTGACCTCGGCCCTGTGCCGGCCGAACACCTTTTCCATCGCCATGCTGATCTCTCCCACCGTGGCCCGTGCCCGCGCCGCCTCGACCGCCGCTTCCAGCAGATTGCCGCCATCACGCGCCCGGCGCTCCACTTCACCGAGCGCCGCCTCGCAGGCCGCCGTGTCCCGTTCCGCACGTACCCTCTCCAGCCGCGCGATCTGGCTGCGCCGCACGGCGGCATTGTCGATATCGAGAATGTCGATGGCATCCTCGGTGCTGCGCCGGTACTTGTTCACGCCGACGATCACCTCGGTGCCACGGTCGATCCCGGCCTGTCGCCGCGCCGCCGCTTCCTCGATCCGCAGCTTCGGCATGCCCGAGGCAACCGCCTTCGTCATCCCGCCGAGTTCCTCGACCTCCCCGATCAGCTTCCAGGCCGCATCCGCCAGGTCGGCCGTCAGTTTCTCGACGTAGTAGGAACCCGCCAGCGGATCCACGACCTTCGTGACGCCCGTCTCCTCCTGCAGGATCAGCTGCGTGTTGCGTGCGATGCGGCTGGAGAATTCCGTCGGCAGGGCGATCGCCTCGTCCAGCGCGTTGGTATGGAGCGACTGCGTGCCCCCCAGCACCGCGCTCATCGCCTCGTAGGCCGTGCGGATGACGTTGTTATAGGGGTCCTGTTCCTGCAGCGAGACACCGGAGGTCTGGCAGTGGGTCCTGAGCATCGAGGACCTGGGGTCCTTCGGTTCGAACTCCGCCATGATCCGGCTCCAGAGCAGGCGCGCCGCGCGCAGCTTGGCCGCCTCCATGAAGAAATTCATCCCGATGGCGAAAAAGAACGACAGCCGGCCCGCAAAGCGGTCCACATCCATGCCCCTCGCGATAGCCGTACGGACATATTCGCGCCCGTCCGCCAGCGTGAAGGCCAGTTCCTGCACCAGCGTCGCGCCGGCCTCCTGCATGTGGTAGCCGGAAATCGAGATCGAGTTGAACTTCGGCATGTTCTCCGAGGTGTATTCGATGATGTCCGCCACGATCCGCATCGAAGGTTCGGGCGGGTAGACATAGGTGTTGCGGACCATGAACTCCTTGAGAATGTCGTTCTGGATCGTGCCGGACAGCAGCGCCTTCTCGTGGCCCTGCTCTTCGCCCGCCACGATGAAATTCGCCAGGATCGGGATCACGGCGCCGTTCATGGTCATCGAGACCGAGACCCGATCGAGCGGGATGCCGTCGAAGAGGATCTTCATGTCCTCGACGGAATCGATCGCCACACCCGCCTTGCCGACATCGCCCTCGACGCGTTCGTGATCGCTGTCATAGCCCCGGTGCGTGGCCAGATCGAAGGCGACCGACACGCCCTGCTGACCGTTCGCCAGCGCCTGACGGTAGAAGGCGTTGCTTTCCTCGGCGGTGGAGAAGCCCGCGTATTGCCGGATCGTCCAAGGCCTGCCGGTGTACATCGTCGCGCGCACGCCGCGGGTGAAGGGCGCCTCTCCCGGCACGGATCCCAGGTGGTCGACACCCTCCAGATCCGCGGCATCGTACATCGGTTTGACGTCGATGCCTTCGATCGTGTGCCAGTTCAGGCTGTCGACCGGCCTCCCGCGCAACTCGGCCGCGGCCAGTTTGCGCCACTTGTCTTCGGCTGTCATGGATCGGTCCTCTCCCTGGAGCATGCGGCTGCGGGCAGTCTCCCTCCCGCGTGCTCATGCACGTCGCTGTGTTTGCGGCATGCGCAGCAATGAATTGCGGAGCCGCTTGCGCGGCGACCGCCCCGGCTGGCCGCTGTCGGAAGGGCGGCCCAACGCCTCATGCGAGACCCCTTGCCGCACCGCTGATGTCGGAAAATGGCGCCCTCGCCATCGCATCCGCGGCCGCTGCGTCTATATTAAGAACGTCAGGAGCCCAGATGCGCAGAATACGAGCCATTGTTATCGCTTGCCTTTTCACCCTTCCGGTGGCGGCCGACGCGAACGGCGCCATCGATCCGGACGCATTGTTCGTGACGGCCCAGGACGTCGAGCTCAAGCAGTTCCAGTGGAAAAAGCGCCCCGTGGTCGTCTTCGCCGACAGCGCGGACGATCCCGCGTTTACCGAACAGATGGAGCTGTTGCTCTCGCGGACCGAAGAACTCGAGATGCGCGACGTGGTGGTGATCACCGACACCGATCCCGACGCGCGGTCGGAGTTCCGCATGAAACTGCGCCCGCGCGGCTTCATGCTCGCGATCCTCGGCAAGGACGGCGAGTTGGGGCTGCGCAAGCCGTTTCCCTGGCATGTCCGCGAGATCACCAGGAGCATCGACAAGATGCCCGACCGCCAGCGCGAGATCCGCGAGATGAAGGACCGCGCCAGCGGACGCTGAGTTCGCCCTCGGATGTGTTTCGGCACTATGGGGCGTTGCTCGCTCACGGGGTCACTCGAACTCCATGATCACTTCGTCCACGGCGAGGCTGTCACCCGGACCGGCATTGACCTTCGAGACGACGCCCTTCTTTTCGGCGCGCAGGATATTCTCCATCTTCATCGCCTCGATGGTGCAGAGCGCCTGGCCCTCCTGAACCTCGTCTCCCTCCTGGACGTCCAGCTTGACCACAAGGCCCGGCATCGGACAGAGCAGCAGCCTGGAGGTATCCGGTGCGATCTTCTGCGGCATCAGCAAGGCAAGCTCCGCCTGCCGCGGACGGCGCACATGGACATTCAGATCGGCCCCGCGGGTCCGGATACGGAAGCCGCCGCTGATCTTGCCGACCTTCAGCACCAGCGGTTCGCCGTCCACCGTCATCTTGGCAAGTTGCATGCCCGGCACCCAGTCGCCCGCCACGCGCAGGCTGAACCCTTCATCCTTGAAGCGGACGGTCGCGCCCTCGGGGTCCGCACCGATCCTGACGTCAAAGGAGCGGCCCTGAAGTGTCACATTCCAGTTGTTGCCCACCCGGCGCTCGTGGTTGTCCATCCGCCCCGATACACGCGTGCGCCGGATCTCCGCCACCCGGTACATGGCCGCGCAGGCCGCGGCGATCCTGCGCAGCGCCTCCTCGGGCAGCTCCACGCCTTCGAAGCCATCGGGATATTCCTCGGCGATGAAAGCGGTCGTCATCTCGCCCGCGACGAATTTCGGGTGGTCCATCACCGCCGACAGGAAAGGCAGGTTGTGACCGATGCCCTCGACCTCGAAACTGTCGAGCGCCACCCGCATGGCTTCGATGGCCTCGCCGCGGCTCGGCGCCCAGGTGCAGAGCTTGGCGATCATCGGGTCGTAGTACATCGAGATCTCGCCGCCCTCGTAGACGCCGGTATCGTTGCGTACCGCCATGTCGGCCTCGGGCGCGTCGCCCTGCCACTTCCCGTTTTTCAGCAAGGGACCGGCCGCCATCTCTTCGGGGGGGCGGTAGCGCGTCAGGCGACCGATGGACGGCAGGAAGCCCCTGTACGGGTCTTCGGCATAAAGCCGGTTCTCGATGGCCCAGCCGGTAAGCGTCACGTCGTCCTGCTGGATGCCCAGCTTCTCGCCGTTGGCGATGCGGATCATCTGCTCGACAAGGTCTACCCCCGTGATCAGTTCTGTGACCGGGTGCTCGACCTGCAGCCGCGTATTCATCTCGAGGAAGTAGAAGTTCCTGTCCCCGTCCACGATGAACTCCACCGTACCGGCCGAGACGTAGCCGACCGCCTGGGCCAGTGCCACGGCCTGTTCGCCCATCGCCCTGCGCGTGGCTTCGTCAAGAAAGGGGCTCGGCGCCTCTTCGACCACCTTCTGGTTGCGCCGCTGGATCGAGCATTCCCGTTCGCCCAGATAGATGCCGTTGCCATGCGAGTCGCAGAGCACCTGGATCTCGATATGGCGCGGCTGGGTCACGAATTTCTCGATGAAGATGCGGTCGTCTCCGAATGAGTTCGCCGCCTCGTTGCGCGACGACTGGAACCCCTCGCGCGCCTCTCTGTCGTTCCAGGCGATGCGCATTCCCTTGCCGCCGCCCCCGGCCGAGGCCTTGATCATCACCGGATAGCCGATCTCGTTCGAGATCTTCACTGCCTCGTCCGCATCCTCGATCAGGCCCATGTAGCCGGGCACGGTGGAAACGCCCGCCTCCTGGGCGATCTTCTTCGAGGTGATCTTGTCGCCCATGGCCTCAATCGCCTTCACGGGCGGTCCGATGAAGGCGACACCGGCCTGCTCGAGCGCCTCGGCGAACTTCGGGTTTTCGGAAAGGAAGCCGTAGCCCGGATGCACCGCCTCGGCCCCCGTCGCCTTGATCGCCTCGATCACCTTGTCGATGACGATGTAGGACTGGTTCGCGGGAGGCGGGCCGATACGGACCGCCTCGTCGGCCATCTGGACATGCAGCGCCAAGCGGTCCGCATCGGAATGGATGGCGACCGTCGAAATGCCCATCTTGCGCGCCGTCTTGATGACGCGACAGGCGATTTCGCCCCTGTTGGCGATCAGGATCTTCTTGAACATGAACGATCTTTCCCTGTCGGAAGGTCATCGGTGCACAGACCGGCTCTGGAAATCGAAAAAGGCCGCCCGACTGAACGTCGAACGGCCCGAAACTGGCTACAATACCTTTGGGGAGACGCTTCAGCAGCGCTCCGGATAAGTCTGACAATACGCGATGTTGCCACCGGCGCCGATCGCGGCGCCCGTGAGCGGGTTGTTACCGGTAACGCCCGCGACTGCCGCTCCCACGGCCCCTCCGCCCAACGACTGTTCGCCCATGGTGTCGCCGCAAGCGGCAAGTCCGGCGCAGGCAGCGAGCGCGAGAATACAGTTTCTGAGAGACATGGCTGGTTACCCCTTACGTTCGTGACTGTCAGGCCATCAACGCCACGGTCAGTTACCCGGTTCCCCGCAAAGGGACGAACGACCCACGGCGTCGGCGGGGTTGCGCTCAGTCTGCCGAAAGAAGCGGACGGCCGTGAGATTGGGGAACAAGGCCGCCCGCCAGGGGAAGGGGTAAGATGGTCGAGAGCGCATGTCCGTCGGGGATAGCTCGGGACACCCGCACCTCTATCATTAACCGTATAGGTTGAATCGCAAAGCGGTTTCTTTGTCCGGTCCGGCCGATGGGCATACTCCCGCCGGCACGTCTGGCTGGCGCGCAGGATCATTCCGAGCCATCCTCGAACACGTTGGGAAAACTGCGGCGGGCAAGCCCTTCGTCGATGACAAGCAGGGCCTCGTAGTCTTCCGGGTCGAACGGATCCGTGGCAGGAACGACCTCGCGTCCGAAAAGCCATGACAGCCGTCCCGCGTCGAGATTGCCGCGTTCGAATGGTTCCGTGCCGAAGTGATCCCAAAGCGCACGGAAAAACGCCTCATCCGCATGCCGGTCGACCGCCTTGCGGTCCGCATAGCGCTGACGCGCTACCAGCGGTGTGATTCCCTTCGGGTTCGCACGGCGGATTGTGAACTGGAGATCGGTTCCGGCAAGTCGGCCCGGAAAGCCTCTATGCTTGAGCATTTGCGCCTCCCTGGTGGCTGGAGGTGCCGAGGCGGGTAGGGGCAGGCGTTACCGCCCGCCCCGGTATCAGAGTCTCAGAGCTTACCGGTGTAGGTCGGCTCGACGGTGACCGGCTCAGGCACGACAACCACTGCCTCTTCCTGCTGTGCGCAGGCGCCGGCGAAGCTGATGAAGCCGAATGCGGCCAGCAGTACCATTTTCTTGGACATCTAAGTCTCCTGTCAGTTCCTTGTTGGGTCGCTGCCTCGGAAGTTCTTCCATCGGAGCGAAACCCGGTTGCGTAGGTTCGGGTATTCCCCGGCCGAATCATAAGCGAAGTCAGAGGGGAAAGATACTTGGACACGACTATTGCGCGGCGCTGTGTCGGCAATGTCGCACCATCATCGGCAACATGCCGCAACTCTACCATATGTTGTAGAGGCATCAGAAGCCCTCCCAGATGCAGGCGCCGCTGTCTATGCGAAAGGCGTCTATGTACTGCGTTGCGTCGGGGTCGGAATCCCCGAAGGCGACAGGCCTGTCCTGCAATGTGACGATGACCAGATTGCCGCTCAGATCATGCGCTTCGAGATAGGGAAGTGCCACGTCGTCGCAGAGGTAGGCGAGGTCATCCTCGACGTCCTCGAAAGCAAAGCCACCACCCTCGGGGGCGATCTGCGGCGCAAGAAATCTGAAGCGCAGCCACGTCTCGCCTTCGACCTCTTCCACCAGGACCTCGCTCAGTTCGACGTCCTGCCCGGAAGGCAGCTCCATCGCCCGGGCTGCCGTCGTCGCAAGTGCCAACCAGGCCACGGCGAATGCGATGGCAGGCCTCATGACATTGGCCCGACGTCGGCAAGGCAGACCGACCTCAGGAGTCGCGCAGCGCCGAGATCAGGTCGTCCTTCGACATCTTCGAGCGCCCGTCGATCCCGATTTCCCTTGCGCGCTGGTAAAGCTCGTCCTTCGTCCATTCCTCGTAGGGCGGTTGCTTGCCGCCCTTGCGTGACGGGTGCATGTCCGGGTTCGCCTTCGCATTCGCGATCCGCGCGGCCTTCTGCTTGGATGCGCCCTGCTTGCGCAACTGCTCGTAGGTTTCGTCGTCCTTGACGCTGTTGCCGTGATTCCTGGTCATGTCGACCTCCTTCGGGAGGCAATGCGCGCTCGATCATTCCGGTTCCCTTAAAGCGGAATGTTGTCGTGCTTCTTCCACGGCATCCGCGTCGTCTTGTTTCGCAGCGAAGCGAAGGCCCTTGCCACGCGCTTGCGTGTCGTGCTGGGCTTGATCACCTCGTCCACGAAGCCGCGCTCGGCCGCTACGAAGGGGTTCGCGAACCTTTCCTCGTAGTCCGCGGCGTGCTTCGCGATCTTCTCCGGATCCCCCAGATCCGCGCGGTGGATGATTTCCGTCGCGCCCCTGGCACCCATCACGGCGATCTCGGCCGTGGGCCAGGCGTAGTTGAAATCCGACCGCAGATGCTTCGAGGCCATGACGTCGTAAGCCCCGCCATAGGCCTTGCGCGTGATCACCGTCACCATCGGGACAGTCGCCTGCCCGTAGGCGAAGAGCAGCTTCGCGCCATGCTTGATCACGCCGCCGAACTCCTGGCTGGTACCGGGCAGAAAGCCCGGCACGTCGACAAGCGTCAGGATCGGAATCTCGAAGGCGTCGCAGAAACGGACGAACCGCGCGGCCTTGCGGGAGCTGTCGATGTCGAGGCAACCCGCCAAGACCATGGGCTGGTTGGCGACCACGCCGATCGTGCGCCCTTCGATGCGGATGAAGCCGACGACGATGTTTCGCGCGAAATCCGCCTGGATCTCGTAGAAGTCGCCCTCATCGGCGAGCTTCAGGACCAGCTCCTTCATGTCATAGGGCGAGTTTGCATTCTCCGGGATCAGCGTGTCGAGCGAGGGCTCGATGCGGTTTGGATCGTCGAAGAAGGGGCGTACGGGCGGCTTGTCGCGGTTGTTCGAGGGCAGGAAGTCGACCAGCCTGCGCACCTCCGCCAGCGCCTCGACGTCGTTCTCGAAGGCGCCGTCGGCGACCGAGGACTTGCGGGTGTGGGTCGCGGCCCCGCCGAGCTCCTCGGCCGTGACATGCTCGTTCGTCACGGTCTTCACCACATCGGGGCCGGTGACGAACATGTAGGATGTGTCCTTCACCATGAAGATGAAGTCGGTCATCGCCGGGCTGTAGACCGCGCCACCGGCGCAGGGGCCCATGATGACCGAAATCTGCGGGATGACGCCCGACGCCTCGATGTTGCGCTGGAACACCTCGGCGTAGCCCGCAAGGCTCGCGACACCTTCCTGGATACGGGCGCCGCCGGAATCGTTGATGCCGATGACGGGCGCACCGTTCTGGACCGCAAGATCCATGATCTTGCAGATCTTCTGGGCGTGGGTTTCGGAAAGCGATCCGCCGAAGACGGTGAAGTCCTGACTGAAGACATAGACCATGCGCCCGTTGACCGTACCCCAGCCGGTCACGACTCCGTCGCCGGCAGGTTTCTGCCTTTCCATGCCGAAGTCGGTGCAACGATGGGTGACGAACATGTCGAACTCCTCGAAGCTGCCCTCGTCGAGCAGCAGGTCGAGCCGTTCCCGTGCCGTAAGCTTTCCCCTCGAATGCTGGGCGGCGATGCGCGCTTCGCCACCGCCCATCCGGGCGGCCTCACGGCGCGCCTCAAGTTCCGAGATGATATCCTTCATCCATGCCCCTCCGACTATGCCGGGCACCATATCCGTCGCCTCCAGTCAACCGAAGCGAATTCTGGCAAATTTGCAAAGTATATTCTGCAATGTCTCAGCGAAGTGCAAATCGGCAAATCGCCGGCGTCCTGCTCGTGCGGCATGGACACATGCGGCGGCGGACGATACCTCCGTTTGCATGGACAACCCGCCTCGGGTCCGGTTCCTGGACCGCTCCACCGCCCCGCATATCGCTACGCTGATCCTGCTTTCGGGAATGTCGGCGCTGGTCATGAACATGTTCTTGCCAAGCCTGCCGAAGATGACCGCCTATTTCCAGACGGACTATGGCGTCATGCAGCTGTCGGTATCGCTCTATCTGCTGGTGAGTGCCGTCCTTCAGATCTTCATCGGCCCGATCTCCGACAATCTCGGGCGACGGCGCGTCGTCCTCTGGGGCATGGGAATCTTTCTTGTCGCGACGCTGGGCTGCCTCATCGCGCCGACCGCCGAGGTCTTTCTCGTGTTCCGGATGTGCCAGGCTGGCGTGGCCGTCGGGCTCGTGCTCAGCCGCGCGGTCGTGCGCGACCTCTACACCCAGGACAAGGCGGCTTCGATGATCGGCTATGTCACCATGGGCATGGCGGTCGTGCCGATGATCAGTCCGATGGTCGGCGGCGTGCTCGACGAATTCTTCGGCTGGAAAGCCACCTTCTGCGCGCTGCTCGTGCTCGGGTCGCTGACTACATGGCTGGCCTGGGCCGACCAGGGAGAGACGGCGGCACCCAGCGGCAAGACGATGCTCGCGCAATTCGGCGACTATCCGGAACTGCTGCGCTCGCCGCGGTTCTGGGGCTACTCGCTGGCCGCCGCCTTCTGTTCCGGATCGTTCTTCGCCTATCTGGGCGGGGCCCCCTTCGTCGGATCGGTGGTCTTTTCCCTCTCGCCTTCTGCCCTCGGCTTCTTCTTCGGCTTTCCCGCCATCGGTTATTTCATCGGAAACTTCCTCACCGGCCGCTACGCGATGCGATTCGGCGTCAACCCCCTCGTGTTCTGGGGATGCATCCTCAACGCGACCGGGGTGCTCGTTTCGCTGGCGATATTCCTTGCCGACGCGGGCACGCCGCTCAGCTTCTTCGGGCTGATGACGACGGTGGGCATCGGCAACGGGCTGGTCATTCCCAACGCCACCGCGGGCATGCTGTCCGTGCGACCGCTGCTCGCCGGTACGGCCTCGGGACTTGGCGGATCGATCATGATCGGCGGTGGCGCCGCGCTCAGCGCGCTCGCAGGGGCCCTGCTGACGCCAGAAACGGGCGCCCTGCCCCTGCTCTACATCATGTTCGCGACGTCCATTGCCGGTGTCGCCTCGATCCTTACCGTCTACTGGCGCGAACGCAGGCTCGGCCTGAAGATCTGAAGCACTTCCGTTCGCCCGCCATTAACCAACGTGGGGTAGCCTTCCCGGGGCCGGTTTGCGAAACTTGCCTGCGCACGTGCCTGCCTGCAAGGACTGCGCGTCGGCAGAATGCGAACGGGGACCGAGCGATGGCATCGCAGAAACTGTACGCCGGGGCGAAACTGCGCGAGTTGCGCACCCGGCTTGGCCATACCCAGAAGGATTTCGCCGCCAAGCTGGGCGTGTCGCTTCCCTATCTGAACCAGATGGAAAACAACAACCGTCCAGTCAGCACGACCGTCGTGCTTTCGCTCGCCCAGGAATTCGGCCTCGACGTGACCGAGCTCAGCGAGGGCGACAGCGAGCGGCTGGTCAGCGACATGCGCGAGGCGATGGCGGACCCGGTCTTCGGGAAGGACATCGCTCCCGTCGCGGATCTGCGCCTGGCCGCATCGAATGCCCCGGCATTCGCCAGGGCCTTCCTCACCCTGCACCGCAACTTCCGCGAGATGCAGGAACGCCTCGCCTCTCTGGACGAGGCGCTGGGGCGCGAGGACGCCCGGTCGACGCCGTCGCCCTGGGAAGAGGTGCGGGACTTCTTCCACTACTGCGACAACTACATCGATGCCGTCGACCGCGCGGCCGAGAATTTCGCCCAGAAGCAGGGCGGATTCCGCAATATCCGGGTCGCCGCGGTTTCCGCCCTTGGCAATGTGGGCGTCAGGGTCGAGTTCGGCGATGGCGATCGGCTTCGCCACTACGACCCCGAACGCAAGCTGCTGGTCCTGTCGCGGCGCGTCGCGCCCGAAACGCAGGTCTTCCAGCTTCTTCTCCAGCTCGCGCTGATCCGCCAGGATCCTCTGCTCGAGGCCACCCTCGACCTCGCGCGCTTCCACAGCACCGAGGCGCGGGCCATCGCCAAGATCGGCCTCGCCAACTACTTCGCCGGGGCCGCCCTGATGCCCTACGACATGTTTCAGCGCCGCGCCGTGGAATGTCGCCACGATCTCGAGATACTGGCCAATGACTTCGGCGCCTCGATCGAGCAGGTCGCGCATCGCCTCTCGACCCTTCAGCGGCCCGGGGCCAAGGGCATCCCCTTCTTTTTCGTGCGCGTCGATCAGGCCGGCACCATCACCAAGCGTCATTCCGCGACGCGGCTGCAATTCGCCCGCTTCGGCGGCGCCTGCCCGCTCTGGAACGTGCACCGCGCCTTCGAAACGCCCGGAAGCTTCCTGCGCCAGCTCGCCGAGACGCCGGACGGGGTGCGCTACATCTCGCTCGCGCGCGATGTCTCGAAGGCCGCGGGTCATTTCGGTGCGCCGGTGCGCCGTTTCGCCATCGCGCTCGGGTGCGAGGTGCGCCATGCCCGCGATCTCGTCTATGCCGACGGGATGGATCTGGGGCGCGCATCGGCGTTCGAACCGATCGGCATCTCCTGCCGCATCTGCGAACGCACCGATTGCCACCAGCGATCCGTTCCGCCGCTCGAACGCCGCCTGCGGGTCGACACCAACCGCCGCGACGTGCTGCCCTATCAGGTCGAGTGACGCTTCAGCGCCGCGCCCTGCGCCAGCCCGCGGCCCTTGCGTCGGCTTCGGAACAGAACCAGCGTTCGCCCCTGTCTTCGCGAATGCCGGTCCGCACATAGTCGCGCTGCCCCGGCATATGGTAGATCCGCTCGCCCTTGCCGGAGATATTGCCCTTGATCGCGCAGTTGCCGGTCCCGGACACGGTCTCGTTGACCTCTTGTCGAACCTGACTCCGCCGGTATTCCGCCGGCGTCTGTACCCGGCTCGTGTGCAGACCGCGACCGCCTGCCGCCGCGGCCTTCTCGGTCAGATCGTAGTCCATCGAATATTGCCGGTACGCGAAGGCCAGCCCCTCCGAGACGATGCGCTCGCCCATGTCCTCGCCCGAGACGCGGCAGCGCGCCACCAAACGGCCATAGCGGTCGCGCTCCAGCGGCGTGCAGGCGGCCCGGCGCCCCTCGAAACGCGCGCGGACCTGCGCGTTCACCCATGCGCCGCATTCCCAGATCGCACCCTGTCCGTCCGCGCACTGCTGGTCGGTTTCCGGCGCGTCGATCCCGAAGATACGGATGCGCGTCTTGCCGATATCGATGGTGTCTCCGTCGATCACGCGGATGGTTCCGACGATGGTGTCGGCGGAAAGCGGCGTCGCGAGACAGAAGAGCGCAAGGCAGAGCAATCGGACCATGGACCCGCAATACCGCGGCGCACCGGGCACCGGAAGCAATTTGTTAAGCTTCGTAAACGCGCGGGCTTGCTATCGTTGGGCGCTTTGCCACTCCGGATGGATCCATGGCCGATCGTTGGCAGGCGGCAGCGGGTCGCGCCCGAGCAGATGATCCGAGACCTTTTCGCCTACCATGATGGAAGGCGCGTTGAGGTTGCCGTTGGTGATGCGGGGAAAGACGCTGCTGTCGGCGACCCGCAGCCCGTCCACGCCGATCACACGCCCCTGTGGATCGACCACCGCGCCGGGGTCGCTCGCCCGCCCCATCCGGCAGGTGCCGCAGGGATGGTAGGCGCTTTCGGCATGGTCGCGGATGAAGGCGTCGATTTCCGCATCGCTCTCGATACCTGCTCCGGGCTGGATCTCGTGCTTGACGAAGGGCTTGAAAGCCTCCTGCGCAAAAATTTCGCGCGTCAGCCGGATGCAGCGCCGGAAGTCTTCCCAGTCCTCGTCCTGCGACATGTAGTTGAACGCGATGCGCGGCGCCTCCGCCGGATCGGGCGACCGCAGCGTGACCGCGCCGCGCGAGGGCGAGCGCATCGGGCCGACATGAGCCTGAAAACCATGCCCCTCTGCGGCGGCCTTGCCGTCGTAGCGCACGGCGATCGGCAGGAAGTGGTACTGGATGTCGGGGTATGCCACACCCGCCCGGCTGCGGATGAAGGCGGCGCTTTCGAACTGGTTCGACGCGCCGAGACCGGTTCCGGTGAACAGCCAGCGTGCCCCGATCAGGGCTTTCGAGACGAGGTTCCAGTACTTGTAGAGCGTGATCGGCTGGCGCGAGGCATATTGCACGTAGACCTCGAGGTGGTCCTGCAGGTTCTGCCCGACGCCGGGGCGATCCGCGACGACCCTGATCCCATGCTCCGCCAGATGGGATGCAGGGCCGATACCGGAAAGCATGAGCAACTTGGGAGAGTTGATCGACGACGCCGCGAGTACCACCTCCCGGCGTGCGCGGATCACCTCGCGCCGGCCGCCGCGCGTCACCTCGACGCCCACCGCCCTGCCCTCCTCGATCATCACGCGCTGCACGAGCCCGCGCACCAGGGCACAGTTCTCGCGGCGCAGCGCGGGGCGCAGATAGGCATTGGCGGCCGACCAGCGCCGGCCGCGCCAGACCGTCTGCTCCATGGGTCCGAAGCCTTCCTGCTTCTCGCCGTTGTAGTCCGGGGTGATCTCGTAGCCCGCCTCCCGGCCGGCCTCGACGAAGGCCGCGAAAAGCGGGTTGCTGCGGGGCCCCCGGCTGACATGCAGCGGACCGTCCGACCCGCGCCATGCGGGATCCCCGCCATGGCCGCCATCGTGCCAGCTTTCCATCCGCTTGAAATAGGGCAGCACGTCCGCGTAACTCCATCCATCCGCGCCCTGCCCGGCCCAGTGATCGAAGTCCATGGCATGGCCGCGGACGTACACCATGCCGTTGATGCTGGAGGATCCGCCGATAACCTTGCCCCTGGGACAGGCGAGCCGCCGGCCTCCCAGATGCGGCTCGGGCTCGGAGAAATAGCCCCAGTCATACCGCTTCATGTTCATCGGATAGCTCAGCGCCGCCGGCATCTGGATGAAGGGTCCGGCATCGCTGCCGCCATGTTCCACCACGATCACCGAGGCGCCCGCCTCGCTCAGCCTGTAGGCCATGGCGCAGCCCGCGCTGCCCGCCCCCACGATAACGAAATCCGCTTCCATCTTCCCGCCTTCTCGTGATTCCGCGCGCGGTCAAGGAGGCGAAGCCCCGCCGCTTGCGGCGGCCTGTCCTTGACGGCGCGGGGAATCGCACCAAGCCTCAACGAGCTGTCCTGAGACGCGGATTGCGTGCTCAGGCACCTCTCGGCAAAAACTCATCACGCGCGACCCGCGCGTCACCGGGCCCGACGCGTCACGCGTTCGCAGGCACAAGGCGCGTGCGCGGCAACGCTCAATTGGATCACGCCGCCAGCTGCACGCCGCTCAGAACGGTGCCTCCACATCGCCCATGCGCACGAAGACGGACTTGACCTGGCTGTAATGCTCGATCGCCGCCTTCGAATTCTCGCGCCCCACCCCCGAGGCCTTGACCCCACCGAAAGGCGCCTCGACCGGAGCGTCGTTGTAGCTGTTGATGAAGCAGGTCCCCGCGTCGAAGGCCGCCGCGACCCTGTGGGCCCGGTTCAGATCGCGGGTGAAGACCCCGGCAGCGAGGCCGAAAGGCGTGTCGTTGGCGCGCGCCAGCGCCTCTTCCTCGTCTTCGAAGTCCAGTACGGCCATCACTGGCCCGAAGATCTCTTCACGCGCGATGGTCATGTCATCGGTCACGTCGGCAAAGACCGTCGGCCCAAGGTAGAAGCCGTTGCGGTTCAGCCGATCGCCGCCGCAGACCAGCCGCGCGCCCTCGGCCTTTCCCTTCTCGATATAGCCCAGCACGATTTCCATCTGCCGTTCGGAAACCATCGGGCCGAAATTTGTGGCCGGGTCCATCGGATCGCCGATCACGGCCTTCGAGAGGCGGCTGGCGAGACGGTCGAGAAACGCATCCTTGATGCCCTTCTGCACGAAGACCCGTGTGCCGTTGGAACAGACCTGACCGGAAGAGTAGAAATTCCCGAGGATCGCGCCGCCGACTGCATTGTCGAGATCGGCGTCATCGAAGATCAGCAGTGGAGACTTGCCACCGAGTTCCATCGTGACATGCTTCATGCCTTCGGCGGCGGCGGCATAGACCTTGCGTCCGGTCGGCACCGAGCCGGTCAGCGACACCTTGGCGACGCGCGGGTCCGTCACCAGCGCCGCGCCGACCTCGCCCAGGCCCTGAACGACGTTGTAAAGACCCGCCGGCAGGCCCGCCTCGTAGAGAATCTCGGCCACCTTCAGGGCGCAGAGCGGCGTGGTCTCGGAAGGCTTGAAGATCATCGCATTGCCGCAGGCGAGCGCGGGCGCGCCCTTCCAGCAGGCGATCTGCGTCGGGTAGTTCCAGGCCCCGATGCCGACACAGACGCCCAAGGGTTCCCGGCGGGTATAGACCCAGTTCTCGCCAAGCTGGATGTGCTCGCCCGCAAGGCCCGCGGCCAGACCGCCGAAATATTCCAGGGCATCGGCGCCGCTGGTCGCGTCGGCGACCGAGGTCTCCTGGTAGGGCTTGCCGGTGTCCTGCGTCTCGAGCACCGAGAGTTCATGATTTCGCGCCCGCATGAGGTCCGCCGCCCGGCGCAGGATGCGCCCGCGCTCGGTCCCGGTCATTGCGGCCCAGCCCTTCTGGGCGCGATGCGCGGCAGCCAGCGCGCGTTCGACGATGGCGGGGGTTGCCGCATGCACGGCGGCGATACGTTCCCCCGTCGCGGGGTAGATGACGGGGATTTCCGCACCGGTCCTGTCCTCGACATAGGCGCCGTCGATGAAATGGCTGGCGGTGGGCTGGGTCGGGTAGGTCATGGCAGAACTTTCTTGCCTCGGGCGGGGATATTTCTCAGCAAAGGAAGCCTCATTCGCCGCGCGGGAAGCGCTTGCTCTCTTCGAGGCGGTTGAGATCCATGTGGTTGCGCATGTACTGCTCGGAGGCCCGGCGCAGGGGCTGATAGTCCCAGGGGTAATAGCCGCCCTGGCGCAGGGCATCGTAGACGACCCAGCGGCGGGCCTGGCTCTTGCGGACATCCGCGTCATAGGCATCGAGATCCCAGCGCGCCTCGCTTTCGGCGCGCAGTTCGGCGTGGATCTCGGCGTGGCGGGGGTGTCCGGCGAGGTTCTCGAGCTCGTGCGGATCGGCTTCCAGGTCGAACAGCTGGTCGGGGTCGAGGGCGCAGCGGTTCAGTTTCCAGCGCCCCTTTCGCAGGCTCACCATCGGCGCGTGGGAAGCCTCGGCCGCGTATTCGATGCACACGGGTTCGGTTCGCTTTCCCCCCTGCCCGAGCGGCACGAGCGAGCTGCCCGTGGTCCAGTCCGCCACCTCGGCCATCGAGACACCCGCGAGGTCGCAGAGCGTCGGGCAGAGGTCGATGGTGGAGACGGGCGCGGTGACCAGACCCGGGGCCATATCCGGGGCGGCGATCATCAGGGGCACGCGCGAGGAGCCCTCGTAGAAGGACATCTTGAACCACAGCCCGCGCTCGCCCAGCATGTCGCCGTGGTCGGAGACGAAGACGACGATGGCCTCCTGGCGGGTGTCCTCGAGTGTCTGGAGGAGCGTGCCGATCTTTTCGTCGAGATAGGAAATGTTGGCGAAATAGGCCTGACGCGCGCGGCGGATGTCTTCTTCCGCAATGTCGAAGCTGCGCCAGTCGTTGGCGTCGAAGATGCGCTTGGAGTGGGCGTCCTGTTCCTCGTAGGGGATCGCCGGCACCTGCGGCGTCAGATGCTCGCAATCCTCGTAGAGATCCCAGAATTTCTTGCGGGCGACGTAAGGATCGTGCGGATGGGTGAAGCTGACGGTCAGCATCCAGGGTCTGTCGTCCGCGCCGCGCGAGAGATCGTAGATCTTGCGCTGTGCGTTGTAAGCAACCTCGTCGTCATACTCCATCTGGTTGGAAATCTCGGCAACGCCCGCGCCCGTCACCGACCCCATGTTGTGGTACCACCAGTCGATGCGCTCGCCCGGCTTGCGGTAGTCTGGGGTCCAGCCGAAATCGGCCGGGTAGATGTCCGTGGTAAGCCGCTCTTCGAAGCCGTGAAGCTGGTCGGGGCCAACGAAATGCATCTTGCCGCTGAGGCAGGTGTGATAACCCGCTCGCCGCAGGTGATGGGCATAGGTAGGCACCGCAGAGGGGAATTCGGCTGCGTTGTCGTAGACGCCGGTGGCCGAGGGCAGCTGGCCCGACATGAAGGCCGCCCGCGCCGGCGCGCAGAGCGGGCTTGCCGTATAGGAATTGCGGAAGCGGGTGGAACGGGCCGCGAGCGCCTTGATATTGGGCGCATGGAGCCAGTCTGCCGGCCCGTCGGGAAAGAGGGTGCCGTTGAGCTGATCCACCATCAGGATCAGGATATTCGGGCGAGTCATTCGGCGTTTCCGGTCAGGTGATCGAGGATCGAGAGCGCCGTGCCGCGCGCGGCTTCGGCGCTCGACGAGCGTGAGAGTGCGGCGCGCAGGTAGAGCCCGTCGATGAGGGCGCCGATGGTTTCGGCGTCGCGGGCGGGGTCCCCGCTGATCGGGCGCAGCGCCTGCGTCAGGTTCGAGCGCAGGCGGCGCTGATAGAGCTGGAGCAGGCGCAGCGTCTCGGGATGTGTCTGTGCCTGGGCATAAAGCGTCATCCAGGCTCCGATGGTATTCGGCGCAAAGCACGAAGGGGCAAAGCTTGCCTCGATGATCGCCTCTGCCCGCTCCCTTGGCGTGTTTGCCGCGCGCAGTCCGCGAACGACTTCGGCTCCGAAATCACGCAGTATCTGGCGCATGGCAGCGAGGAAGATCTGGTCCTTGCCGCCGAAATAGTGGTGCGCGAGCGCCGTCGACATGCCCGCGCGGCGCGCGATCTGGCCGACGGTGACCTCGAGAGTGCCGCGCGCGCCGATCTCGGCGATCGTGGCCTCCACCAGCGCGGAGCGCCGGATCACTTCCATTCCGAGTTTTGGCATAAGACGGACCTGCAGCAATTGCGACCCGATCCTAACGCGCCCTTGATTGACTCGTCAATCAACTAACGCCGTCAGTATTTTGTAGCGCCCACCGGGGGTGTGATGGGCCTGCGGTTCAGGACCGCCTCGCGCCAGGTGATGAAGCTGACAGACCCGAGGATCACGAGCCCGCCGGTCACGACCCAGACATCGATCCCCTCGTCGAAGGCGAAATAGCCCAGCAGGACCGCCCAGATCAGCTGCATGAAGGTGACGGGCTGGGTAACGGTCACCGGGGCGGCGGCAAAGGCGAGCGTCATCGTGTAATGCCCCGCCGTCGCGGCGCAGGCGACGAGGAAGAGGACACCGACCTGATGCCAGCTCGGGTCGACCCAGTCGGCGAGGGCGAAGGGGAAGAGGGTGACGGTCACGAAACCCGAAAGCATCGCGACCACCACAGCGGCGGGGACCTCGCCCGAAAGGATCTTGGTGATCAGATAGGAGCCGCCGAAGACGATGGCGGTGCCGATCATGGCCAGATGACCGCTGCCGATCTCGCGAAAGCCCGGCCGCAGGATGATGAAGGCCCCGATCAGGGCGATGCCCACGGCGGCGATCCGGCGGGCGGCCAGCTTCTCGCCGAGGAAGAGCGCCGCCCCGATGGTGACGTAGATCGGTGCCATGTAGTTCATCGCGGTGACGTCGGCGATCGGGATCCGTGTCATCGCGTAGAACCACAGGATGACGCCGAACGCGTGTATGACGCCGCGCACGGCGAATAGGCGCCACAGGCGCGGCGAAATGGGCGTGCGCCGGAGCTGGCCGATGGCGGGCAGCAGGAAGACGAGCCCCAGCGCATATCGGATGAAGGCTGATTCAGCAGGTGGAATCTCGGGACCGAGGGACTTGACCAGCGCCGTGACACAGATGAAACAGATGCCCGAGGTCAGCATCCACAGGACGCCGACGACCGGACGCTGGAAATTTTCAGTGTTCATGACGCCTTAACATCCCAAATGAACGCCCGCCGCAAGATGGCTCAACCGAGAAGCAGCCTCAGGGCGATCGCCCACATGGTCACGGCGATGAGGGCATCGAGGACCTGCCAGCTTCGCGGGCGGGCGAAAAGCGGTGCCAGGATGCGCGCGCCGTAACCGAGGGCGAAGAAGAAAACGAAGCTCGCCAGCATCGCGCCGGCGCCGAATACTCCGGGCATCGGATATTGCGCCGAGATCGATCCGACGAGCAGCATCGTGTCGAGATAGACATGCGGGTTGAGCCAGGTGAAGGCCAGCGCCATCAGGACCGTCGCGCGCAGGGACGGCGCAGACTCGCCCTCGGGGCGCATGCGATGACCGCCCTTCCAGGCCGACCGGGCGCTGCGCAGGCCGTACCAAATCAGGAAGGCACCTCCGCCGTAGCGCATCAGGGGCTCGAACCAAGGCAGCGCGCGAGTGATGGCGCCGATGCCGGCGACACCGGCGGCGATCAGCAACGCGTCGGAAAGGGCGCAGATCAGGCAGATCGCGAAGACATGCAGTCGCATCAGGCCATGGCGCAGCACAAAGGCATTCTGCGCGCCGATCGCGAGTATGAGGGAAAATCCGAGCAGGAAGCCGGAGACAAAGGTGGCGATCATCCGGACCTCGCCCAAGGTGATCCGGTATGACTAACCTGCCTCGGCCGGCCCATCAAACCGGAAGTTGGCCACCCGGCGGCAGGCCCTTCACGCGCAAGTGATCCCTAAGCGTGTATCGGCGCAAAACTTTTCTTGTTCCTGCGACGTAAATACTTCAATCCAGCCGGCGACTGCCTACATAGGCGGTGCGCGATAAGAAGGAAGCATAGAAATGCTCGGCAATAGTCTTTCAGTTGAACTCAATTCCAGTGATCTCGATATTATCGAGACCGCGCTGCACACGCAGCAGAAGATCCTGAGCGTACAGAGCGAGGCAGGCGCGGCGGAAGCGAAAGAGCGTCTGAGCGCCCTGACCCAGCTTCTGGGTCGCCTCAGCCGACAGCGGCCGGCGGCACCGGCCGTGATCGACGCGGTCTCGGGCGGCGACATCGGCGCGCAGACCAGCGCGTGCGGCGGGAACTTCATCACCCGGGCACTGTTCTGCTGAACCGGTCAGTGCGGGAATTTTCCCCGCATGATGCTTCAAAGCCGCCCCGAGGGGCGGCTTTTGTCGTTTTGGGCCACAGCGGACGTCAGAGCTGGGCCATGACCTCTTCCGAAGCCTCGAAATTGGTGGTGACGCGCTGCACGTCGTCGTCATCCTCGAGAGCGTCGATCAGCTTCATCAAACGCTCCATGCTTTCCAGGTCCATCTCCGCCGTGGTCGTGGGCTTCCAGACCAGCTTGGTCGACTCGGACTCGCCGAGAGTTTTCTCGAGCGCCGTGGCGACCTCGTTGAGATCGGTGTCGGCACACCAGACGACATGTCCCTCATCCGAGCTTTCCACATCCTCGGCGCCCGCCTCGATCGCCGCCATCATCAGCGTGTCGGCATCCCCCGCCGACGCCGGATAGCAGATCTCTCCCTTGCGCTCGAACATGAATGCCACGGATCCCGTCTCGCCGAGGTTTCCGCCGTTCTTGGTGAAGGTCGAGCGGACGTTCGACGCGGTGCGGTTGCGGTTGTCCGTCATGGCCTCGACGATCACCGCGACACCGTTGGGCCCGTAGCCCTCGTAGCGGATTTCCTCGTAATCGTCGCCCTCGCCGGCCATCGATTTCCTGATCGCGCGTTCGATCACGTCCTTCGGCACCGAATTCGACTTGGCTTCCTTGACCGCAAGGCGAAGCCGCGGGTTCTTGTCGGGATCCGGGTCGCCCATCTTGGCCGCCACCGTGATCTCCTTGGAGAGCTTGGAGAACAGCTTGGCCCGCACGGCGTCCTGGCGCCCCTTGCGATGCTGGATGTTTGCCCATTTTGAATGGCCTGCCATGGATCTCTCTCCGGCTGAATTCGAATGACAGGCCGTATACGTCAGGCTTCGACGCCGCCGCAAGCCTTTGCCGCGCTGCCATGCAGCCGCAAACCGAGCCCATTCGGGCGCGCCGGCCCAGAGTTTCATTGCGCCATGGGCGCAAACGTGATGTTGCAGTCCCGAACAATCAGCACCCGGAGAGCCGCACAGAAGATGCCAAGCGATTTCGTCCAGCAATTCGTCACTCTGTGGGTCGTGATCGATCCGATCGGGACAATGCCGATATTTCTCGCCGTGACCGCGGGACGCAATGCCGCAACGAGCCGCAAGATCGCGCTCCAGGCGGTCGGTGCATCCTTCCTGGTCCTGACCTTCTTCCTCGTGCTGGGACAGTTCCTGATCGACGCCCTCGGGATCACGCTTCCCGCCTTCCAGATCGCCGGCGGCCTCGTGCTTTTCCTTTTCGCCCTGACCATGATCTTCGGGACGCATGACAGTGCGGGCGGGATCCGCGAGGGCGAGAACCCGGCGATCTTCCCGCTTGCGGTGCCCTCGCTGGCCTCGCCCGGCGCAATGCTGGCCGTGGTGCTGCTGACCGACAACAACCGCTTCTCGGTGCCCGAGCAGGTCGCGACCTTCGCCATCATGACCCTTGTGCTGGGCTTCGCCTTCCTCGCGATGCTGGCGGCGGGACCGATCATGCGGGTGATCCGCCAGAGCGGGGCCGCCATCGTCAGCCGCGTGATGGGCATGGTGCTTGCCGCGGTGGCGACCCAGAACGTCATCCTCGCGATCTGGCAACTGGTCGCGCTCTACCAGGACACCTGACGGCTGCACCTCGGCGCGCCGATCTGCCTCCCGCAAGAACGGATTCCCACATGACCACCGACCAGATCATCCTCTTCGCGCTGTTTGCCGCCGTCTTCGCCCTGCTGCTCTGGGGCCGGTTCCGATATGATCTCGTGGCCTTCGTGGCGCTGCTCGTCGCCGTTCTTCTCGGCGTGGTGCCCAGTTCGGACGCCTTCGCCGGCTTTGGGCATCCGGCGACGATCGTCGTTGCGCTCGTGCTTGTCGTCTCCGCCGGGCTGGTGAATTCCGGCGCTGTCTTCCTGATCACCCGGACGCTCGTCGATTCCTCTCGCAGCCTCGGCGCGCATATCACGATGATGGGCGCGGTCGGCGGCGTGCTTTCGGCCTTCATGAACAACGTGGCCGCGCTTGCGCTGCTGATGCCCGTCGATATCCAGACGGCACGCAAGGCGGGGCGCAGCCCGGGCCTGACGCTGATGCCGCTTTCCTTCGCCACGATCCTCGGCGGCATGGCCACGCTGATCGGCACACCCCCGAACATCATCATCGCAGCCTATCGCGGGCAGGCCCTGGGCGAGCCCTACCGCATGTTCGACTTCGCTCCGGTGGGTGGTGCGGCCGCGCTTGCGGGTCTCGCCTTCGTCGCGCTGGTCGGCTGGCGTCTCATTCCGGCGCGCGAGGACACGACCGTTCGCGCCGAGGACATCTCGCAATACATCGCCGAACTGACGGTGCCGGACGAGAGCGAACACATCGGCAAGCGCCTCGCGGAGATGCGCGGTGAAGCGCACAAGAGCGATGTGGCGATCCTGGGGCTGATCCGGAACGGGCAGCGGCTTTACGGGCAGGCCAGAAACGAGACGCTCAGGGCAGGCGACGCCATCGTGCTCGAGGCATCTCCGCAAGCCATCGACGAATTCCGCGCGGCCGCGAAGCTGCAGCTGGCCGACACCGACCGCGAAGAGAAGCTGCGGGCCGAAAGCGAGGGCGTCGAGATCATCGAGGTCGTCGTGCCGGAAGGTGCGCGCATTCAGGGCCGGAGCGCACAGTCCATCGGCCTCGAGTGGCGCATGCGCTCGGTGCTGCTGGGAATCTCGCGCCGCGGGCGCAAGATCACCGAACAGGTGCGCAAGACCCGGATCAAGGGCGGTGACATCCTGCTTCTGCTGGTGCCTCGGGACGCGGCGCCCGACGTCACCGAATGGCTCGGGGCGCTGCCGCTGGCGAACAGGGGTCTGAACGTGACGCAGGACCGCAAGGTCTGGCTTGCCATCGGCTTGTTCGCAGGCGCCGTCGCGGCGGCATCCTTCGGGCTTGTCTATCTGCCCGTGGCGCTCGGACTGGTCGTTGCGGCCTATGTGCTGGCCGGTATCGTGCCGCTGGGCGAGCTTTACGATCATATCAACTGGCCAGTGGTCGTGCTGCTTGGCTCCATGATTCCGCTGGGCGGCGCGCTTGAGGAGGCGGGCGGCACCGAACTGATCGCGGGGGCGCTGGTTTCCGTGACCGAAGGGCTGCCGGCCTGGGTCGTGCTGACCGCCCTCATGGTGGTGACGATGACCCTGTCGGACGTGCTCAACAACACCGCGACCACGATCGTGGCAGCGCCCGTGGCGATCGAGATGGCGCGCGCGCTCGACGTCTCGCCCGATCCCTTTCTGATGGCCGTGGCCGTCGCCGCCTCATCCGCCTACCTGACCCCCATCGGCCACAAGAACAACACGCTGATCCTCGGCCCGGGCGGCTATGCGTTCGGGGACTACTGGCGCATGGGCCTGCCGCTCGAGCTTGTGGTCATCGCCGTCTCGATACCCGCAATCATGATCTTCTGGCCGTTCTGACGCCATCGCGACAGCGCCCGCGGCGGTGCGGCTTTCGCGGGCGGAATCCCCGGAAATGCCCGCGCCCGCTTCCGGCGATCGCATATTGCACTTGCCGAGGCGATTGCCGCGGCCTACGCATCCGCCCATGAAGCTGCTCTTCCTAGGCGACGTCATGGGCCGCGCCGGCCGCTCGGCCATAACCGCACAGCTGCCCGGTCTCAGGGAACGGCTCAAGGCCGACTTCGTCGTGGTCAACGGCGAGAACGCGACCTCGGGCGTGGGTCTCAGCGCGAGCCATGCGAAATCCCTTCTCGATGCGGGCGCAGACTGCCTGACGCTTGGCGATCACGCCTTCGACCAGAAGGACATGATGCAGTACATCGAGACCGAGCCGCGCGTGATACGCCCGCTGAACTTCGCCAAATCGGCGCCCGGAAAGGGCGCGCGGCTGTTCACCGCGCAGAACGGTCGCAAGGTCCTTGTCACTCAGGTTCTCGGCCAGGTCTTCATGAAACGCCCGTTCGACGACCCGTTTTCTGCCCTGGAGCCGGTGCTCAAGGCCCATCCCCTCGGCGGTCTCGCACAGGCCGCCATCGTCGACGTGCATTGCGAGGCCACGTCGGAGAAGATGGCCCTGGGCCACTGGTGCGACGGCCGCGCAAGTCTCGTCGTCGGGACCCACACCCACGTTCCGACGGCGGATGCGATGATCCTTCCGCGCGGTACAGCCTACCAGACCGACGCCGGCATGTGCGGCGATTTCAACTCGGTCATCGGCATGGACAAGGAAGAACCGCTGCGCCGCTTCGTCACCGGCATGGGCCGCGAGCGCTTCACCCCGGCAAATGGCCCGGCAACGCTCTGCGGCACCTTCGTCGAGACCGACGACCGCACGGGTCGCGCCACGCGCATCGCCATGGTCCGGAGCGGCGGGCTCCTGGAGGCCGCCCTTCCGTGACTGGCCGCTCCGTCCTGGGCTACACGGCGATCCTCGTCGTCATGGGCGCGGGCTGGGGTCTCACCCAGCCGCTGACCAAGATCGCGGTTTCCAGCGGATTCCAGCCCTTCGGCCTGCTGGTCTGGCAACTCATGATCGCGTCCGTGATCCTTTCCGCCGTCGCGCTCGTGCGGCAGAGCAGGCTGCCGCTCGGGTCGCGCCATCTTCGGCTTTATTTCCTTATCGCCATGATAGGGACCATCCTGCCCAATGCCGCCACCTACCTGGCCGCGGTGCATCTGCCTGCCGGGATCCTGTCTCTGCTCATGGCCATGATCCCGATGTGGGCGTTTCCGATCGCCCTGCTGCTCGGCAACGATATCTTCTCGATGCGCCGCCTGTCCGGACTTGTGTTCGGGCTCGTCGGCGTGCTGCTGATCGTCTCGCCGGGATTGTCCCTGCCGCCGGAGGTCAGGTTCGGCTGGATCCTGGTCGCGCTTGCCTCGGGAGTCTTCTACGCTTTCGAGGGGAATTATGTCGCCAAATGGGGCACCGGCGGACTGGACGCGGCGCAGGTCCTGCACGGCGCCTCTCTGGCCGGCCTCGCGGTCGCCGTTCCGCTCGCCCTGCTCGGCGGTCAGTTCATTGCGCCCGAGGCACTGGTCGACACCCCGGCCGGGCGGGCCCTCGCCGCTGCCTCTGTGGTGCATGTGGCGGTCTACACGGCCTATGTCTGGCTCGTCGGCCGCGCCGGGTCGGTCTTCGCGATCCAGGTAAGCTATCTCGTGACCGGCTTCGGCATGCTCTGGGCCAACGTGATGCTCGGCGAGGCCTATGCCCCGTCGGTATGGCTTGCCCTCGCCTGCATGTTCGCGGGCATGTACCTCGTCCAGCCCCGCCGGAACGCCCCGCTTGCGGGCATTTCGCCGATCGGGGAAACTCGCCCCTAGCAAGATGGTGCCAGGATCCAGATGACCCAGTTCCTCGAACTCTCGCCCCTTGTGAGCCCGGTCCTGGCGCTGCTCGTTGTAGCGGCCATGTTCGCGCTCTTCATCCGCGAGTCCTACCCCACCGAGGTGGTGGCGATCGGCGGCGCGGCCGTCCTGCTGGCGACCGGCGTCCTGCCCTATGACGACGCCCTGAAGGTGCTCTCGAACAACGCGCCCTGGACCATAGCGGCGATGTTCATCGTGATGGGCGCGCTCGTGCGTACCGGAGCGCTTGACGTGCTCACCCAGATAGCCGAGCGCTACGCCCGCACCCACCCGAGGACCGCGGTCGCCGTCGTCATCGTCGCGGTGATGGTGGCCTCGGCCATCATGAACAACACGCCCGTCGTCGTCGTGATGATCCCGGTCTTCGTCAGGCTTTCCGAGACGCTTGGCACCAAGGCGTCCAAGCTGTTGATCCCGCTCAGCTATGCCGCGATCATGGGCGGCCTGCTGACCCTGATCGGGACGTCCACCAACCTGCTGGTGGACGGCGTCGCCCGCAGCAAGGGGCTCGAGCCCTTCGGCATCCTCGAGATCATGCCCATCGGGCTCGTGGTCTGCGCCTGGGGGTTCATCTACATGATCCTCTTCGGCATCCGCCTGTTGCCCGAACGGGAAAGCATGGCAAACATGCTGTCTGACCGCTCGAAGATGAAGTTCTTCACCGAGGCCGTCATTCCGCCCGACAGCAACCTCGTCGGCCGTGACGTGCTGGGCGTGCAGCTGTTCAAGCGCGACGGCGTACGCCTCATCGACGTCATCCGCGGCGACCGGTCGCTGCGCCGCGACCTCGGAAACGTGGCGCTTCAGGTGGGTGACAGGGTGGTGCTGAGGACACGGATGACCGAACTGCTGAGCCTCCAGGCCAACAAGGAACTGCGCCGCGTCGACCAGGTCTCGGCAGTGGAGACGACGACCGTCGAGGTGCTGATCACACCGGGATGCCGGATGGTCGGACGCTCGCTTGGCGCGATGCGCCTGCGCCGCCGATACGGCGTCTACCCCCTCGCCGTGCACCGCCGGAACCAGAACATCGGGCGCCAGCTCGACGATCTGGTGGTCAAGGTAGGCGACACGCTGCTGCTCGAGGGTGCGCCCGAAGACATCCAGCGTCTGGCTTCCGAGATGGACATGGTCGACGTCTCGCAGCCGTCCGTGCGCGGTTTCCGGCGCTCGCATGCGCCCATCGCGGTGGCGGTCATGATCGGGATCGTCGTGCTTGCCGCGCTTGAGGTCGCGCCCATCCTGCTGCTGGCGGTCGTCGGTGTGGCAATCGTCCTGCTCACGGGATGCATCGACGCGGACGAGGCATTCTCGCATGTGGAGGGCAGCCTGCTGGCGCTCATCTTCGCCATGCTCGCAGTGGGGGCGGCGCTCGAGGAGTCCGGCGCGGTCAGGCTGCTTGTGGACGGCATCGCACCGGCGTTGCAGTCGGTTCCGCCCTCCCTCGTCGTATTCGTGGTCTTCCTGCTGACGACCACGCTGACGGAAATCGTCTCGAACAACGCCGTCGCGGTGATCATGACGCCCATCGCCATCGGTCTTGCCCAGGCGCTCGGTCTCGATCCGCGCCCGCTTGTCGTCGCGGTGATGATTGCCGCCTCCTGCGCCTTCGCGACGCCCATCGGCTACCAGACCAATACCCTTGTCTACGGCCCGGGCGGCTACAAGTTCACCGACTTCATGCGTATCGGCATCCCGCTGAACCTCAGCATGTCGGTCATCGTTTCCGCGGTCATTCCCTTCCTCTGGCCACTCTGAGCCCCTGCCTTCGCGGCCGCTCAGCCGCGTTCGGGCTCGATCACGCCAAGCTCTGTCACGATCAGGTCGAGCCGCTGGTCGGTCGGCTCGAGCGGGAGGGCCTCGGCCTCCTGCGCCGCGTAGGCGAAACCCACGGCGAGCGTCGGCCGCCTGTGCCGCAGCATTTCCAGCGTGCGATCATAGAAACCCCCGCCATAGCCAAGCCGCCCGCCACTGCGGTCGAATGCCGCAAGCGGCACCACCAGCAGTTCGGGTTCGAAATATTCCCGCGTTTCCGGAACCGGCACTCCGAAAGGTCCGGGCACGAGAGCCCTTCCCGGCTCCCATCTGGCGAACTTCAGCGGCAGACCCGCGCCTTCGATCACCGGGACGCCCACCGGGCCATGTGCCGCGGCCTCGGCCATGGCGGGCAGCGGGTCAATCTCGGTGCGGATGGCGAGATAGCCCGACAGCGGCACTCCGCGATAGCCCGCAAGCAGCTCAGACAACACGCCTGCCCCGGTGCCCGGATCCGCCGCCCGCGCCGACTTGCGCCGGGCGAAGGCGTCGGCGCGCGCCGCAGCCTTCAACGCGCCGAGGTCGGGCGAATTCACAGAAGGACCATCGTCGCGAGGCCGAGAAAGGCGAAGAAACCGACCACGTCCGTCACCGTGGTCACGAAGGCGCCGGAGGCCAGCGCAGGGTCGACCCCGGTCCGCTCCAGCAGGATCGGTATCACGGTGCCCGCGAATCCCGCGACCACGAGGTTGATCACCATGGATGCCGCGATGACATAGCCGAGCGCGGGAGAGCCGAACCAGATCAGCCCGACGACCCCCATGACGAGGGCGAAGACGAGCCCGTTGATCAGCCCGACAAGCACTTCCCGCCGTATCACGCGCCAGATGTTGTTGCCGGTCAGGTCTTTGGTGGCAAGCGCGCGCACCGCCACGGTCAGCGACTGGGTTCCGGCATTGCCGCCCATCGAAGCCACGATGGGCATGAGCACCGCCAGCGCAACCAGTTCCGCAATCTGCCCTTCGAAAAGCGAGATGACCATCGAGGCCACGATCGCGGTCAACAGGTTCACCCCGAGCCAAGGCAGGCGCAGCCGCGTGGTTTCGATCACCCGGTCCGAGAGCGAGCTTTCGTCGCCGACACCCGCAAGGCGAAGGATGTCTTCTTCGTGTTCCTCGTCGAGCACCGCCATCGCGTCGTCGATCGTGATGATCCCAATGAGCCGGCCCTCCTCGTCCACGACGGGGGCCGAGATCAGGTGATACTGGTTGAACGCATAGGCCACATCGGCCTCTTCCTGCATCGCCGGAATGATGCGGAAGGTCTCTTCCTGTATGTCCGAGAGCCGCACCTCGCGCTTCGAGCGCATCAGCTTGCCCAGCGTCACGTTGCCGACCGGATGAAGGCGCGGGTCCACGAGGACGATATGGTAGAACTGGTCGGGCAGCTCTTCGGCCGGGGTTGCGCGCAGATGGTCGATGGCCTCGCCGACTGTCCAGAACTCCGGGGCCATGACCACTTCGCGCTGCATGAGTCGCCCGGCGGAGTATTCGGGATAGGACAGCGCGCGCTGCACCGCCATGCGCTCGGATTCGGGAAGGGCGCCGAGGATCGCGGTCTGCTGCTCGTCCTCCAGATCCTCGACCAGATCGACCACGTCGTCGCTGTCCATCTCGCGCACTGCTTCCGCCAGCACCTGCGGCGTCAGCAGCGCGATGACCTCCTCGCGGACGGACGGGTCGAGCTCGGACAGGATGTCGCCGTCGAATTCCCTGTCGTAAAGCCGGATCAGCCGGGCGCGATCAAAGGCGTTGATCTGTTCGAGAAGGTCGGCGATGTCGGCCTGGTGCAGCGGATCCATCAGCGCGATGAGCTGGTCGCGATCCTCGATCTCGACCGAGTAGAGGATGGCCGCGATCAGTTTCGGCGTGAGGGAATAGGCGTCTTCCCCGACCTCGTCCTCGATCTCCTCGACCTCGTCTTCGATCCGATCGGACATGGCTGGCGCCCTCCTTATTCCGCCGCAAACCTACGCAGGCAGTGCCGCTGTTACAATGCTTCCCGACCGCGCCGCAGCAGCCGATTTACCTCGAAGGGTTCGTCGCCTAGAGATAGGACATGGGCGCGGATTTTCTCATTCTGGGACAGACTTTCGAAGCCGGCGAAGGCGATCCGTTCCGAGATCCCTGGCCAGAAGTGGTTCGGATCAATTCGCAGGGCGGCGTCCTGGTGGCGGACGGGCAGATCCGCGCGGTGGGAGACGGCGCGGCGCTGCGCCGGGAGCACCCGCAGGCCGAGGTGGTCGATATGGGGCGCGGGCTCATCTGCCCCGGATTCGTCGATGCCCATGCCCATTACCCGCAGACGGCCATCATCGCCAGCTGGGGCAAGCGCCTGATAGACTGGCTGGACACCTACACCTTTCCGGAGGAGATGCGCTTTGGCGATCCGGCCCATGCCGCCGAGATCGCGGCGCGGCACCTGGACCTGACGCTGGCCAACGGGACAACGACGGTATGTTCCTATGCAACGGTGCATCCCGAGAGCGTCGATGCCTATTTCGCCGCCGCTGAACGGCGCAACCAGCGGGTGGTCGCCGGCAAGACCTGCATGGACCGCAATGCGCCGGAGGGCCTGCGGGATACGGCACAAGGCGCCTATGACGACAGCAAGGCGCTGCTGGACCGCTGGCACGGACGCGGCCGCGCGAGCTATGCCATCACGCCGCGCTTCTCTCCCACCTCGACACCCCAGCAGCTGGAGGCGCTGGGGAGCCTGTGGGCCGAGCATCCCGACTGCCTGATGCAGACACATCTGAGCGAGCAGACCGACGAGATCGCCTGGGTCAAGGGACTGTACCCGGAGGCGCGCGATTATCTCGACACCTACGAGCGTCACGGGCTTCTGGGCGAACGCAGCGTGTTCGGGCACGCGATCCACCTGACGCCCCGCGAGATCGACCGGCTGGCCGAGACCGGCGCCGCGCTCGTCCATTGCCCGACCTCGAACACCTTCATCGGATCGGGTCTCATGGACCTTGCGGGGCTTGCGGCGCGCGGCATTCCGGTGGGCCTTGCCACCGATACCGGGGGCGGTTCTTCCTTCTCGATGCTGCGGACGATGGCGGCGGCCTACGAGATCGGTCAACTTCGCCGCACACCGCTGCATGCGGCGCAGCTGATGTGGCTGGCCACCGCCGGGTCTGCGCGCGCCCTGCACATATCGGACCGGATCGGCCGGCTTGCCCCGGGAATCGAGGCCGATCTCTGCGTGCTCGACCTCGGGTCGACGCCCGCCATCGCCCAGCGGGCCGCGCGGGCGGGCGATGTCTGGGAAGCGATCTTTCCGACGATCATGATGGGCGACGACCGGGCCGTGGCCGGTGTGTGGATCGCCGGACAGCGGCGCATCTGAGCGGCGCAGGCGGGGGGCGCTGCCCCCATCGCGCTGCGCGCGACTCCCCCGGGATACTTGTGAGCAAAGGAAGCCGGAGCCGCGTTCAGCAGCCCGGATCCGCGAGGACCATCACCCAGACGTCGCCGGTGCCCACCACGGCGAATTCACGCACGCGCGATGTCATGATGTTGCGGCGATGGGGACGCGAATCCCACCAGCTCTGGAGCGCCGCGCCGAGGGTTTTCTGGCCCTTCGCGATGTTTTCGGCGACAAAGCAGTAGCGATACCCCTGCGCCCTGCTCCGGGCGGCCACGTTCGAACCGTCCGACCCCGTATGCGAGAAGAAGCCGTTGCTCGACATGTCGCGGGCATGGCGCCGGGCCACGGCTTCGAGCGTGCGGGAATAGCTGAGTGGCGCCAGGCCCCTGCTCTCGCGCATGCGGTTCACGGCCGGGACCGCCGACGCATCCGCAAGGGCGGGGCGCACGGGCAGCAGCGTCGGGATCAGCGCAGCGATCAGGAGAAGCGTGGCGGAGAGGCGGACATGTTTCATTCGGCAAAGGATAGGGCGAGCCAGTTCTGTCTTTCAACCAGCAATGGCAGGTCGACCGTCACCATGTGGCAATCGCGCACGATCCGGCGCCCCTCGACCAGGAGGTCGCGCACCCGAGCCGGCCCCGCCAGCATCAGCGCCGCACGGTCCCAGCTTCCTGCCGCCTCGACGCCGCTCATGTCCCAGATCGCGATGTCGGCGCGCTTGCCGGGCGCGATGCGGCCGCAATCGGGCCGGCCCAGGACATCGGCGCCGCCACGGGTCGCGATTTCGAGCGCCTCACGGGCGCTCATCGCATCGGCCCCGCGCGAGACCCGCTGAAGCAGCATGGCCTGGCGCGCCTCGGACACCAGATTGCCGGCATCGTTCGATGCCGACCCGTCGACGCCCAGCCCGACCTTGACGCCGGCATCGCGCATCTCGCGCACAGGGGCGATCCCGCTGCCGAGCCGGCAGTTGGAGCAGGGGCAATGGGCAACGCCGGTGCCGGTGCGGGCAAATAGGCCTATCTCGGTCGTATCCAGCCTGACGCAGTGGGCATGCCAGACGTCATCCCCGGTCCAGCCGAGATCTTCGGCATATTGTCCCGGACGGCAGCCGAACATGTCGAGCGAATAGGCGATGTCCTCGTCGTTCTCGGCGAGATGCGTGTGCAGCATGACACCCTTGTCGCGCGCCAGAAGGGCTGCGTCGCGCATCAGTTCGCGACTGACCGAGAAGGGCGAGCAGGGGGCGATGGCGACGCGGCACATCGCACCGTCGCTTGGATCGTGAAATGCGTCGACGACCCTGATGCAATCCTCCAGGATCGCGGATTCGCTTTCTGTCAGGCTGTCGGGGGGCAGTCCTCCGGCGCTTTCGCCGATGCTCATGGCCCCGCGGGTCGGGTGAAAGCGCAGCCCGAGGTCGGCGGCGGCGTGGATGGTATCCTCGAGCCGGCTGCCGTTGGGGTAGAGGTACAGATGATCCGAGCTCAGCGAACAGCCCGACAGCGCGAGTTCGGCGAGGCCGATCTGGGCCGAGACGAACATGTGCTCGGGCGTGAAACCGGCCCAGATCGGGTAGAGTGTCCGGAGCCATCCGAAGAGCAAGGCATCCTGCGCCCCCGGTACTGCGCGGGTGAGCGTCTGGTAGAGATGGTGGTGGGTGTTGACCAGACCGGGCGTCACGAGGCAACCCTGTGCGCGGATCACCTCTCCGGTGGTCGAGAGGGCCGGGCCGATCGCCGCGATCGTGCCATCGCGGATCAGGATATCCTCGCCCGTGAGCTCCCGGCGCATGTCGTCCATCGTCAGGATGAGCTCTGCGCCGCGGATCAGGACTTCGGTCATTCAGGGGCTTGCCGCAGTATTTCCAGCGCCAGGGTATGGATGGCGGGATTGGCAGCCGCGAGCACGCGTCCACCGCCATGGGCCGCCTTGCCCTGCCAGTCGGTTACCATTCCGCCCGCCGCCTCGATGAGCGCGATCGGCGCCTGTATGTCGTAGGGCTGCAGTCCTGCCTCGATGACCAGTTCGATCTGGCCTGCGGCGAGCAACGCATAGGCATAGCAGTCGGTCCCGTATCGCGTCAGGCGCACCTGCGAGGAAACCGCGCGGAAGGCGGCGGCCTCCTCGGTGCTGCCGACTTCGGGGAATGTGGTGAAAAGCGTCGCATCGGCAAGCCGTGCGCAGTCCGAGGTGCGAAGATCGCCGTCGCCATGCGGACCCTTCATCCAGGCCCGACCCGCCGCCCCGGTGAACCGTTCGCCGATATAGGGCTGATCGACCATCCCGTAGAAGGGTCCCGCGGAATCGGAGACGGCGATCAAAACGCCCCAGGTCGGCGTCCCGCTGACGAAACCACGGGTGCCGTCGATGGGATCCAGCACCCAGGTCATTCCCGTGCTGCCGGTTCTGTTACCGAATTCCTCGCCCAGGATCGCATCATCGGGACGTTCCCGCGCCAGAATGTCGCGCATAGCCAGTTCGGCGGCGCGATCCGCCTCGGTGACGGGATCGTATCCCCCCGATAGCTTGCTTGTCTGCTGAAGCCCCGCCTTTCGGAAATGCGGGAGGATAGCGGCACCGGCCGCATCTGCCATCAGATTGGCTATCCTGTCGATCTCACTGATATCGCTGCCCATGTCAGACCCCTGCCACGGCAAGGGCGCTCAGGCAAGTGGCGATCGATCAGGCGACGTCGCTGAGCACACGGGCCAGTTCGAAGAGGCGCCGGCGTTGATTTTCGGGGATCGCATAGTAGCTGCGGACCAGCTCCATCGCTTCCTTGTCCCCCATCATGTCATCGGGCATCGAACTCAGCTTGCGCTTGTCGGGATCCTGATCCGCCTTGAGGCCTTCGAAGAAGAACGAGACCTCGACTTCGAGCGCGTCGGCAATATCCCACAGACGCGACGCGGATACGCGGTTCGCGCCAGTCTCGTACTTCTGTATCTGCTGGAACTTGATACCCACCAGTTCGGCAAGTCGCTGCTGGGTCATCCCCACCAGCCAGCGTCGTTGTCGGATCCGCTTTCCGACATGTACATCCACCACATGAGTCATCTAAAACTACCTCAACCCCAGAGAGATCTCATGGTCCAGAATCTACAACGCATGAGTGCCTTCTTGTCCGCCTCTGCCCCGGAAGCGACGCTGCCACACCATACAGTTTAGTCGGACCTGATCAATACCTATGGACGCGCACAGGCACCCAAACGTTCCCTCTTTACACAATCAGGACGCGCGTTCCCTGCGCCATCCCACGGGGGGATCTTGCCTTTTCACATGCCCAGACACAGCCGGCGATATCATTTCGGACATGCCAGATTCAATCATAGGTTGCCGATAAGGGGCTTTTGGGCAGCCTCCCGCTAAATATTTCACGCATAGCTAGAGGTTTCAGGCTCCGCCGAATAGCTGCAATTTGGCAAGCCGGATCCTGCCGATCGAGTAAGAACACCGATCAGCGGAAACTTCGCGAATGTCGGAAAAAGTAAAATGCATGGTTAATAGGCGCTGCGACTGAGGGACGTTGGCGTATGGCGCAGGTCAGACCGCCCTCAGTCGAACCTCTGCCGCATCTTTCCCGCCGAAAGCCCTGCGAAGGCAATCCGCAAGGGCGTCGTGAACGACGCCTTTTCCGGTCCCGCAACCGTAGAGATTGATGACCTGCCGCGGCAGGTCGGGCAGCGCACCCCCATGATCGATCCGTTCCAGATGCGGCGGTTCGGTACCTTCGAGCACCGCATGTACGGCGAGGTCCGCGCTTACGGTGGCCTCGATTGCCCGGTCGCTTTCGGTTTCGACGATGACCTCCCAGGGTAAACCTGCCCGGTCCAGCGCTTCTGCGACGCGGGTCCGGAAGATGCACTGCCGACCGAATGCGAGCTTCAGAGGCCTTTGCCGCCATGCCGCCCCGCCCTGGGCGCCGACCCAGCACAGGGGCATGGTGCAGAGCGCCTCGGATCCCGGTTCGGTCTGCGTCTCCGTGGTCAGGATCATGTCGCAGTTTCCGCGCGCGAACTCGGACTTCAGGTTGATGGTGTTCCAGGACACGAGGTGCACCCGGACTCGCGGGAAATCGGCGTTGAACTGCTTCAGGACCTGAGGGATCGCCGGATAGACGATGTCATGGGGCACTCCAAGCCGGATCTCCCCCTCATAGGCCTGATCCGTCAGCCGCGTCACGACCTCGTCGTTCAGCGCGACGATCCGGCGGGCATAGACCAGAAGTTGCTCGCCACTGGCGGTGAGCGCTATTTTCCGGGCGCTGCGGTCTATCAGGCTGACACCCATGATCTCCTCGAGGCGCTTGAGCTGCATCGAGACAGCGGACTGGGTGAGGTGCAGAAAACCCGCGGCCCGCGTGACGCCTCCGGCATCGGCAACGGCCACGAACGAGCGGAGCGTCGTGACGTCCAGATTCCTCATATCACCTTCCTTGATGCGCAACGGAACAAATATTTGTTTTCCGAATATATCGCGAAGATCTATTTACATCAACAGAATTGATGAGAACTCGAAAATACTCACAGAACTTGAAAGGAGAGACGACATGTCGATGTCTGACTCGCATCGGGTCACCCGCGCACCGCGCAGTCGCGTGATGGACTTGTGGAAACTGATGTCGCTATCGAGATCCCGGACGGCACTTGGCGAGCTTGACGCGCGCATGCTCGACGACATCGGCGTATCGGAGGAAGAAGCCCGGCGCGAGGCGTCGCGGCCATTCTGGGATGCGCCCTCGGCATGGATGCGGAAATGACCGGCTGACGACCATATCCGGACCCGGAATTCGCTTCCGCCGATAACTTTCCGGTCAACATGTGCAAACAGGGCCGAATACACTTGAATACAGCAGTCATCGTCCCGATATTCGTTGCAATTCCCGCGGGTCCGCGGGACGACGTGCAACCTTGGAGGGATTAATGGCTGACGTGAATACAATCCGGACTGCGGCAGGTACGCGCGCTGACCTGATTGACGAGGGTCTTCGCGCGCACATGAACAAGGTCTACGGGACGATGTCCGTAGGCATGCTCATCACATTTGCCGCCGCATGGGCGATATCGGGACTGTCGATGACGACCGATCCGTCCCTTGGCGTGGCGCAGATCGGCGCCGACAAATACCTCACACAGTTCGGCGCGACGCTCTACACGTCGCCCCTGAAGTGGGTCATCATGTTCGCACCGCTTGCATTCGTGTTCGGCTTCAGCGCCGGAATCAACCGGATGTCCGCAGCGACCGCACAACTGGTCTTCTACGCATTCGCCGTGGTGATGGGTCTGTCGATCAGTTCCATCTTCCTGGTCTTCACCGGCTTCTCGATCGCGCAGGTATTCCTGATCACGGCGATCTCGTTTGCCGGCCTGTCGCTTTGGGGCTACGTGACGAAACGTGACCTGAGCGGCATGGGCACGTTCCTGATCATGGGCGTGATTGGCCTGATCGTGGCTTCGATCGTGAACATCTTCCTTGCCTCCTCGGCAATGGCATTCGCGATCTCTGTGCTTGGCGTGCTGATCTTCGCCGGCCTCACCGCCTACGACACGCAGTCGATCAAGAACACCTATCTCGCCCATGCCCACACCGGCGATGGCGAGTGGCTGGGCAAGGCTGCGATCATGGGGGCGCTGAACCTCTATCTCGACTTCATCAACATGTTCATGTTCCTCCTGCAGCTCTTCGGCAATCGTGAATGACGCAGATTGAAATGCGGTGATGGGGCCGGGTCCGAAAGGACCCGGCCTTTTTCTTGGGAACGGAATTAAAATGAAGCTTCAGGCCCGGACCAAGCCCGGTTTCCCTGAGCAGCGGAGGCGAAAGCGACCGGGAAGTGTTGCTGGACCGAACGTCCGCTTCGGCCTAGCCTGCTAGGATATCAGGCGCCCAAGCGGCCCTGACCTGCGCCAGCGCGGGAAGCGGCATACCCGCAATCTCCGTCGGCCCGCCACAGAGGAGTATTCTCCATGACGATCGTGAAGGCAGGCAGCGCCAGAAGGGAGGTGGCCGGCCCGGAGCACCCGCTGGGGGCTATAGCGCCGACCTCATCAGCGATACCGGTGGACTGACCCAGTTCGGGGCCTTCGTCGAAGAGCTTGCGCCGGGCAGCCAGAGCTCTCTACCCCACTGGCACAGGGACGAGGACGAGATGGTGCTGATCCTGTCGGGCATCGTCTGGGCCGTGGAAGATGGCGAGTCAACGCAGCTCGAACCCGGCGACGCCGTCTGCTGGCCCCGCTACACGGCCGTTGGCCATTGTCTCGTAAACCGCAGCAAGGCGCCTGCGCGATACTTGGTGATCGGAACCCGCGCCATGCTCGACCGGGTCAGCTATCCGGAACATGACAGGATCCAGCATGTCGACAGGCTCAACCAAGAAAGGCGGTTCACCACGATGACCGGGGCGCCCGCGGAGAATCCGCTGGCCTGACTCCTGCCACGCCGCTGCGAAAAACGAAAAGCCACGCGACAGCGTGGCTTCAGGCAGTCAGAATCGTGGAGGAAGACCCTACTTGATCTTGCCTTCCTTGTACTCGACATGCTTGCGCGCGACGGGATCGTACTTCCGGACAACCATCTTGTCCGTCATCGTGCGCGCATTCTTTTTGGTCACGTAGAAGTGGCCTGTCCCCGCCGAGGAATTCAGGCGGATCTTGATTGTTGTCGGCTTCGCCATGTTGTGTCTCCTGCGGCACCGCTCCGCAGGGGAGGGCTGCATCAAATCCTGAGCCTCGCGTTCTAGCCATCTGCCACTCCGAGTCAACCGCATTTTCCACCGCCTGCGCGGGGCGGCCGGAAAATTCGAATTTTCCGGGCCGGATTCTTCGAAAGAATCCGGCGCGCAGCGGCAAACCCCGGGAAAACCGTGCGCGGAAGGCCTGTAAGCCGGATTCTGTCCGGGGGCTTGCGCCCCCTGGATGGCCATTCCTCTGGCCACGCGGTTGCCCGCGGGCTCGAGCTGCCAACCCGGACCTGCTGGGGCTGAAGCGGCCCCGCCCCCGGTTTCCCGGCGGCACGCGGTCCCTATTCGGCATTGCTCCCGGTGGGGCTTGCCATGCCACCCCTGTTACCAGCGGCGCGGTGGGCTCTTACCCCACCGTTTCACCCTTGCCGCACCCGAAGGCGCGGCGGTTTCTTCTCTGTGGCGCTTTCCGTCAGGTTACCCTGCCCGGGCGTTACCCGGCACCGTCACTTCCTGGAGTCCGGACTTTCCTCGAACCCGTTGCCGGGCCCGCGGCCATCCGGCCTTCCGCGCGGTCAGACATCTGCGCCATTCCGCAGAGCGGGTCAATGGCCGCAATGCCCTCATGGGCGACCTCATTCAACGGACAGCCCGTGGTGAAAGACGTGATCCGCGGGTCCGAGCGGCCCCTTGCGCCAGGGTGCGAAGCGCAGCCGGACAGCGGCCAGCAGCGTTTCGTCGTCGACAGGCGCAGAAAAACCCGCTGTCTTCGCCAAGGAGCGAAATCCGCCGCTGCAGGACGGTGCGTTTTCGGCTCTACCGGTGGCTCCCGCCGCCAGACCCTGTCGCGCCAGCCGGGCCCAGTCGAAATGCGGACCCGGATCCTGCTTCCTGCCCGGGGCCATGTCGGAATGCCCGATCACGCCCTCGGGCGGTATGCCCCAGCGCTCCATGATTTCGCCGAGCAACGCTTCCAGCGCCGCCATCTGCGGCTCGGAAAAAGGATGACTGCCGGTGTTGTCGAGCTCGATGCCGATCGAACGCGAATTTATGTCTTCCTGCCCGCCCCATTCCCCTGCCCCGGCGTGCCAGGCGCGCAGCTCTTCGGAGACAAGCCGCACGACCGTACCGTCAAGCGCGATCAGATAATGCGCCGAGACTTCTGCGAGCGGATCGCAGAGTCGCTCGAGCGCGGCGGTGGCGTCCTTCATGGCGGTATAGTGCAGGACGACGAGGCTCGGCAGCAGCCCGTCCCGACGCGGGCCGCAATTCGGTGAAGGTCTGTCCACAATCCGCATGTGCGGATGCGCGGTCAGCCGCCAGTCGCCTTGCGGAACGGCGTCGGATCCCACGTGCAGGCGAAACCGTCGCCGTCCGGGTCAAGTCCCTTGCTGTCGCGCTCCGGGCCGCCGCGACCGAGGAAATCCATCTGCGCCTGATCCGGCGAGTCGTACTGGGCGCAGTTGCGGGCCGCGCGAGAGGCCGAACCGCCCCCGCGGCTGTAGATGCTCTGACCCGGCGGGTTGGTGGTCTGGACCGCATAGGCCACGATGTTGGGACCTTCCTTGCCCGTGCGCTCGGGCAGAGCCTCGGGCGTGATGACCTGCGACGGCGCGGGCGTGGGAGGCTGCCAGTTTCCCCCTTCGCCATCGCGCTGCAGCAACTCGAGATAGTCATTCTGGGTAATGGTCGTCCCAGGAGTTCCGCTCGCCGCGGAGGGGGCCGGGCTCTGTACCGCCGCAACCTCCGGAGCCGGCGCCGGCGTGCCGGCCGGCAGTTCGGAGCCGAGGGCGGGTCGGGTCTCGATCAGGATCCGCTGGGTTTCGGAGGCTGTCGCCTCGGCGCTGTCGCCACCGGAAACGCCCATCGTATCCACCGGGGCGCTGCCGATCCCCGTGGGGTCGAGCGGTCCGGACGCCACGGAACTGGCGGGCGGCAGCACGGTCTGGGGCTGCTCGGCGGCGAGACCGGAACCGGCCAGCGCCTGGTCGCGCTGGCGCTGCGCATCGGCGGAATTCTCGAAGCCGGCACCTTGGGACGAATCGGGGACCTGTGGCGCGCAGGCCGCCACACCGGACAAGGCGAGTGCGATCAGTAGGGTGCGAAACATCATCGTGTTCTCCCTTTTCAAGAGAAGGACCTTCCTACCACCATCTGGACGGTTTTGCCACAAAGCCCACTGCATTCTCGAGCGCATAGGCAGACGAGAGCAACTCTCCCTCTTCCCAGGGCCGCCCGATCAGTTGCAGGCCCAGCGGCAGGCCCTGACGGTCGATCCCCGCCGGCACCGAGATACCCGGCAGACCGGCAAGGTTCACCGTGACCGTGAAGACATCGTTGAGGTACATCTGCACAGGATCCGCATCGGCCATCTCGCCCAGACCGAAGGCGGCGGAGGGCGTGGCGGGTGTCAGGATACAGTCGATACCGTCGGCGAAGACGGTTTCGAAATCGCGCTTGATCAGCGTCCGCACCTTGCGGGCCCGGTTGTAATAGGCGTCGTAGAAACCGGCCGAAAGAACGTAGGTCCCGATCATGATGCGGCGTTTGACCTCTTCGCCGAACCCTTCGGCGCGGGTCTTTTCATAAAGCTCCGTCACGCCGTCGCCCTGTTCGAGCTTCGCGCGATGTCCGTAGCGCACGCCATCGTATCTGGCGAGGTTCGAAGATGCCTCGGCGGGAGCGATCACGTAATAGGCCGGCAGAGCGTATTTCGTGTGGGGAAGCGATATGTCGACGATCTCGGCGCCGGCTTCCTTCATCATTGCGATGCCATCCTGCCAGAGCGCCTCGATCTCGTCGGGCATGCCCTCCATCCGGTATTCGCGCGGGATGCCGATCTTCTTGCCGCGCATGTCCCCGATCAGCGCCGCCTCGAAATCCGGCACCTCGCGTTCGGCAGAGGTCGAATCCTTCGGGTCGTGGCCAGCCATCGCGCCCAGCATTATCGCGGCGTCGCGGACGGACTTAGTCATCGGACCGGCCTGATCGAGCGAGGATGCGAAGGCCACGATCCCCCAGCGCGAACACCGTCCGTAGGTCGGCTTGATGCCGACCGTGCCGGTGAAGGCTGCGGGCAGGCGGATCGAGCCGCCGGTATCGGTACCCGTCGCGGCGAGGCAGAGGTCAGCCGCCACCGCCGCGGCCGACCCGCCGGAAGAGCCGCCGGGGGTCAGGGCGGTGTCGTCATTGCCGCGCCGCCAGGGGTTCACGGCATTGCCGTAGACGGATGTCTCGTTGGACGAGCCCATCGCGAATTCGTCCATGTTGAGCTTGCCCAGCATGACCGCCCCGGCATCCAGCAGCTTCTGGCTGACCGTGCTCTCGTATTGCGGCAGGAAACCTTCGAGGATGCGCGATCCGGCCTGGCTGGGTACATCCTTCGTGCAGAAGAGATCCTTGATGCCGATGGGAAGGCCGCACATGGCGGGCGCGTCGCCGGCGGCAAGGCGCTTGTCGGCCTCGGCGGCAGCCTTGCGCGCGATCTCAGGTGTATGGTGCACGAAGGCGTTGAGCGCCCCGGCCCCGTCAATGGCTGAAAGGCAGGCCTCGGTCAGTTCGGCGGAGGTTGTTTCGCCCTTGCGGAGCAGGTCGCGCGCCTCGGAAAGGGTCAGCTGGTTCAGGTCGCCTGCCATGGGATCACTCCACCACTTTCGGGACGGCGAAGAATCCTTCGCGCGCGTCGGGGGCATTGCTGAGGATGGCTGCCTGCCGGTTGCCGTCCGTCACGGCGTCTGCGCGGCGCTTGAGCTTTTGCGGGGTCACCGAGGTCATCGGCTCCACGCCGTCCACGTTCACCTCATTCAGCTGCTCGATGAATCCGAGGATGGCGTTGAACTCCTGCGCGATCGCGGGCAGGTCGCTTTCCTCGACGCGGATGCGGGCCAGCTTGGCCACGCGCGCGGCGGTGGACTGGTCGATGGACATCGGGACTACCTCCGTGTTTCCGCGCCGTTTACCGCCCCGCCCCGGCACCTGCAAGCCTTGGCACGGGCAGGGGGCGAACGCATCCGACGGATGGCTTGCCGCGACGCTGCAAATGCGCGCAATCTCAGCGGCAGGGCCAGCGGAGGAGGCACATCGGATGAAACTGCGGCTGCACCATATCAACCTGAGCACCGACGACGTCGGACGCATGGACACGTTCTACCGCGACATCCTGGGGCTTTCACGCGAAACCGAGGGCCTGCCGGTCCTCGAGAAGACGAAGGGCTATTCCGGTGACGTGGCCTTCGTCAGCGACGGAGCGATCCAGACGCATCTGGCGCGCCGTGACGTGCTGGCGGGCTTCGCGACGGGGCAGGTGGTCAACCCGGTGGCGAGGGGGCACATCGCCTACCGGACCGACGACCTGCGCGCCTTCAAGGCCCATCTGGACGCGAAGGGCATCCCGTTTTCCGATTGGGGCCACGCGGCCGTCGCGGGTTGGCATCAGATCTTCTTCTACGACCCGGACGGCAACGTGATCGAGGTGCACGAGGCCGTCGCGGACTGAGCGGGCCCGGCGCACCGCAGGATGTCTCCCCGGTTCTGCCGGCCGGACAGGCGGTCGCGGCCGGCTTGCGGCGCCGGCGTCTGCTTTGTAGTGCCTCAGGTCGCTTTCCGGTCGGCAGCCCGGCGCGGTTCGGATATGACGGCTTCATGTCCGAGTATCGCCTCCACTACGCACCCGACAATGCCTCGCTGGTCATCAGGCTTGCGCTCGAGGAACTGGGCCTTCCCTACCGGACGGCGCTTGTCGATCGGGCGAAACGCGGCCAACGCGCAGCGGCTTATCTCGCGCTCAATCCCAACGGGCTGATCCCGGTGCTCGAAACGCCGGAGGGACCGATCTTCGAGACCGCCGCGATCCTGCTCTGGCTTGCGGATCGTCACGGCCGGCTCGCCCCCGCCCCGCAGGACCCGGAGCGCGGCAATTTCCTCAAATGGCTGTTCTTCCTGTCCAACACCCTGCACCCGGCACTGCGGATGATCTTCTACCCGCATCGCTATGTCGGTCCGGACTTGGCCCATCAGGAGGCCCTGCGCGCCACGCAACGCAAACGCATATCCGAGTATCTGGCAACGCTCGAGGCGAACTGGGCGCATATGTCCGCCCCATCCCTGCTCGATCTCTATCTCGCGCCGATGCTGCGCTGGATCGTGCTCTATCCGCGCGAGGCCGACAACAGCTGGCTGCGTCTGCGGTCCTATCCCGCGCTCCATGCCATGGCCCTTGCGCTGGAACGCCGACCCTCGACCGCCGCCGCCATGCTGGCCGAGGGTCTGGGCCCCACGCCCTTCACCGCTCCCAGCGCCCCGAACCCGCCCGAAGGGACCGCCACCTGATGTTCCTTTCGGTTTTCGACATGTTCAAGGTCGGCATCGGCCCCTCCTCCTCGCACACGATGGGTCCCATGGTGGCCGCCGCACGCTTTCTCGATGCCATGCGCACCTCGCCCTTCCATTTCGCCGGGCTGCGCGCGTCCTTGCACGGCTCGCTCGCCTTTACCGGTGTCGGGCACGCCACCGACCGCGCGACGGTCCTCGGGCTCGCCGGGTTCACGCCGGAAAGCTATGATGCCGACAAGGCGGCCGAGGCACTCGAGCGGATCGAGGCCGAGGGGATGGTGGCGCCGCCGGATCTGCCGGCACTGCGGTTCCGGCCGAAGCAGGACCTGATATTCGACTATGACAAGCCTCTGCCCGGACATGCCAACGGGATGATGCTGATGGCGACCGACGATCAGGGCGACGTGATCCTGCGCGAGATCTACTATTCCGTTGGCGGCGGCTTCGTTCTCACCGAGGCGGAACTGGCCGCCGGCAGGGCCACGGACGATGGCGCGCCGGTGCCCTACCCGTTCAAGACCGCTGCCGAGATGCTCGAGATGGCCGCCGCCTCGGGCAAGAGCATCGCAGAGATGAAGCGCGCGAACGAGGCGGCGCGCGGCGGCATCGACAATCTTTCGGCGGGAACGAAACGGCTGTGGCAGGTCATGAACGACTGCATCGAGCGCGGGCTGACCTCGGACGGGATCCTGCCGGGGGGTCTGAAGGTGCGCAGACGTGCCAAGGCAATCCACGAGGCGCTGATGGCCGAGCGCGGGCGCAACCTGACGGCGCCGCATACCATCAACGACTGGATCAGCGTCTATGCCATGGCGGTCAACGAGGAGAACGCGGCGGGCGGTCAGGTCGTCACCGCCCCGACGAACGGCGCGGCGGGCGTGCTGCCCGCGACACTGCGCTATTACCTCGACCATGTTCCGGGCGCCTCGGAGCGTCGGATAGAGGACTTCCTGCTGACCGCCGCCGCCATCGGCGGTCTGGTGAAGTTCAACGCGTCCATCTCGGGCGCCGAGGCAGGCTGTCAGGCCGAGGTCGGCTCTGCCGCGGCAATGGCCGCCGCCGGACTTTGCGCGGTGCTGGGAGGGACGCCCGAACAGATCGAGAATGCCGCCGAGATCGCGCTCGAGCACCATCTCGGCATGACCTGCGACCCGATCCGCGGCCTCGTGCAGGTCCCCTGCATCGAACGCAACGGACTCGGCGCGATCAAGGCGGTATCGGCGGCCTCGCTCGCACTGCGCGGGGACGGCACCCACCTTGTACCGCTCGACGCCTGCATCGAGACCATGCGCCAGACCGGCGCCGACATGTCGGAGAAGTACAAGGAAACCTCTCTCGGCGGCCTTGCGGTCAATGTCCCCAACTGTTGATAAAGCATTAACTCTATTCTGAAATAGGGTTAACGGGGTCGGCACTCAGCGGCCCGTTCCGCAATGCAGCCCGGCAGAGGAAGCCCATGTCCGCAGATCGTCCCGTCCTGGGCATCGTTCTCATGCTCGCCTTCTGCATCGTCGCGCCGATGGGCGATGCGGTGGCCAAGATCCTCGGGCAAAGCGTGTCGGTCGGGCAGATCGTCCTGGTCCGCTTCGCACTGCAGGCGGCCATGCTTGCGCCACTGATCATCCTCACGCGCCGGGCCTGGCGCATGCGCGGGCGGGTATTGTGGCTGACGCTCGTGCGCACGGTCCTGCATATCGCCGGCATCGCCATGATGGTCAGCGCGCTGCGCTATCTGCCGCTGGCCGATGCGGTCGCCATCGCCTTCGTGATGCCGTTCATCATGCTCGTGCTCGGACATTACCTGTTGAACGAATACGTGGGTCCGCGCCGCATCCTCGCCAGCGCGGCGGGCTTCGCGGGCACGCTGCTCGTCGTGCAGCCGAGCTTTGCCGAAGTTGGCTGGCCCGCGCTGCTGCCGGTCGGCGTCGCCGTGAACTTCGCCGTCTTCATGCTGATCACCCGCCAGATCGCCAAGGAGACGGATCCGATCGGCCTGCAGGCGGTATCCGGGGGCATGGCCGTCGCGATGATGGCGCCGCTGCTCTGGCTGACGCGGGATGCGGGAATCGCGCCGCTTGGCGTCGTGATCGGGACCGCGATGGACTGGATCCTGATGCTGTCCATCGGCGTGATCGGCACCGTCGCGCATCTCTTCATGACCTGGGCCCTGCGCTACGCGCCCGCGGCGACGCTGGCTCCGATGCAGTATCTCGAGATACCCTTTGCAACGCTGATCGGGCTGATCGTCTTCGGCGATCTGCCGAACCCGGTCGCGGGACTGGGCATCCTGATCACGATTGGTGCGGGTCTGTATGTGGTCCTGCGCGAGCGGGCCATCGCGCGCAAGGTGGCAACGCCGCGAGGATCCGTGCACCCTGCCGAATGAGCGCCCGCGGCAGCAGGCAGATCATCCCCGGCCCGTCCATCTCGATCACAGTGGGTCCAAGCGCACGGTTGGACGTACCACTCCTGCCGCCCGGGCTGAATTCGAGACCGTCGATGGGCCATTCGAGCCCTTCGGAGCGCCCTGTCACGGCCATCAGCGGAAACAGCGAGACCACATCTCCTGCCCGCGTCGGCAACGTGATCCGCGGCGGGCAGACAAACGCGATTTCCTGCGCCCCAAGCAACAGGCAGACGCGATCCGCCCGCCTGACCATGGTGTTGAAAACGGCCAGCTGATGGTCCATGCGCCTGCCGCAGAAGCCCGCCGCGACCAGAAGCGGGGACTCGATGCTGCGGATGGCCTTGTCGAAATCGGTGCTGTCCTGTTCGGTGATCCGGTGGATACGCTCGGGCGGCAGACTTGCGAGCGTTTCCGGCCGCACGGAGTCCATGTCTCCGATCACCGCATCCGGCATCCGGCCTTGCCCCATGGCATGGTCCGCCCCCCCGTCCGCCGCCACGAGTATCGGCGCAAGGGACAGTGCGAGAGAGAGATCACCCTCGAAGAGTTCGCCTCCTCCGAGAACAGTAACAGGATCAGCGCTTCGGATAACTGTTGTTTTCATTCACTTTTAACGCCTTTGGGTCAAGAAGGCCACATTCCTGCCACGAAAAGATACTTAACTCGGCACAGAATCGGGCCGGTTTGGCCCCGTCCACAGTGGTAAACAGTCTGTTGAACAAATCGCACAGGACTCGCAATCCGATGATGGGCAACAACAAGATCCTTACGGTTTCCTACGGGACTTTCTCCTGCACGCTCGAAGGTTTCGACGATTCCTTCGGCACCATGAAAGCCATAGCCGAATATTTCAGGGATCTTGCGGCGGACGACCGCTATTTCGGCGCGGAACCGCCACAGCCCGATGCCGACATGCTTGCGCGCATCGCACAGCGCGAGGTGTCCCGCGTTGTCGAGGCGCGCGAGAAGGACGGGCACATCATGCTGCGCGCTCGGGAGGCTTCCGGGGCCGCGCATCCGCCAGCGCCTTTTGCCGCATCCGATGCCGCCGCCACGGCATCCCTTTCGGACGCCGGTCAGACGGTATACGGCAATAAAACGGATCCTGGGGAGGCCTTCGCCGAATTCGCGGACGAAGCCGACATGGCCGTCGTCTCCGAGGCAGTTGACGCCATCGGAGACGACCGTGCCGCACCCGAAGCCTCTGCACATGATCATGCGACGGACATGGCGGCCGAAGAATGGGCCGACAGCGGCGATACCTATGACGACGACCGGGACGCCAGTGCCGAATCGGTCCCGACGCCGGTTTCGATGTCCGCCGCGGCCTATCCCGCCTCGATGGAGTCCAAGCTGCAACGCATCCGCGAGGTGGTGTTGAAGCGTGCGGAAACCGGCGGGAAAGACGCAGACGTGGATGAAGTACGTGCCGCCGCGCTCCGCGACATCGAGCAGGCACTGAACGCGGATGACGCACCCGACGCCGGGGCGCAGTCCGCGACATCGCTGACGCCATCGGACCCCTCGGTGTTTGCCGAAGGCGATTCGGCGGACGAAGAAACCGGCGAGGATGCGCAGGTTGACTGGTCCGCGCGTGTCATTGCGGCTTCAGCTCGCAAGGATGACGAAACCGATGCACCCCATGCGGCGGCTGTCTCGGCATTGTCGATCGGGGCAGAGATCTACGAAGAGGATTACGAGGACCAGATCGACATTTCCGCGCTTCGTGGCGCGCTGAGCGATGCCAGGCACAATCCGACCGCTGGAACCGAAGACGAGACCGGCGCGCCAGAGAACGTCTTTTCCGAGGCCGGCCGGGCATCCGCGCTCGGCGGAGAGGGGATCGAAGTCGCGTTCGGCGAGGACAGCATCGTTGCCGATGACTGGGAAGATCAACAGGCCCTCGGCGACGAGGACGAAGACCGTGCCATAGGCTACGACGCCGATGCGGAGGATGCACACCGGGATGAGGACGACCTCGATGACGAGGACTCATTCGACGATGCCGACTTCGACTTCGATGACGATCTGGATGACGACGAGGATGACGCCGATCTGGCCGGGACCGAAATGATCGACTCGGCTGACGTCGACCTGCACCCGAACGGGCGCGCCGGAATGACGGACATGGCGCAGGACGACGAAAGCGCGACCGACGCCGATGTCCACGGGTCGAGCCTTTCGGAAGAAGAAGAGGAAGCGCTCAGGCGCGAGCTTGCCGAGGTTGAATCGTACGCACGGCCCAGCGGGAAGGGCGCAGCGCTTCTGGGTGGGCGTGCGACGGACGAGAACGACATTTCCCGCCTCATGGCCGAAGCCGGCGAAAAGATGGACGATCCGGAGTCGAGCGACCGTCGCCGGGCCTTCACGCACTTGCGGGCCGCGGTGGCCGCGAAGAAGGCTGACGAGGCGCTCGGCACCGACGACACCGACGATGCCGATCAGTCCGCCTATCGCAGCGACCTCGAGGCTGCGGTCAGGCCCCGCCGCACGATCCTGACCGTAGACCGCGCCGAACGGCGCGCGCAAACGCGCCCCTCGCCGCTCAAGCTGGTCGCCGAACAGCGCGTCGACCTCGATCAGCCGCGCCTCTCGGAGCCCGTGCGACCCCGCCGTGTCGCGAGCCTGGGCTCTCAGGAAAGCTCCTCCGATGACGGGGAAGGGTTTGCGGAGTTCGCCGAACAGAAGGGCGCGGAAAACCTGCCCGACCTGCTCGAGGCGGCGGCGGCATATCTCTCGTTCGTGGAGGGCCGCGACGACTTTTCCCGCCAGCAACTCATGCAGCGTCTGCGTCAGGCGCGCGACGGAGATGCCTTCAGCCGCGAGGACAGCCTGCGCTCTTTCGGCCAGCTGATCCGGGCAGGCAAGATCGAGAAGATCCGCGGCGGCCGCTTTTCCGCTTCCAAGCAAATCGGCTTCAAGCCCGACCACCGCGCCGCAGGCTGAGGCGGCGAGGGCAGCAACTTGAAACGGCGGGCCCTGCGCCCGCCGTTTTCAGTTCGGCAGAACCGATCAGCGCCGTTCTGTCTCGTCATCCGGTTCGGGCTTGCCTATTCCGCGGAACACGAAGCGGAAAGGCAACGCCCAGAGGATCCCCAGCAGCACGTACACCAGCAGCTCCAGCCAGATCGCGGGCCGGTCCAGCGCATTGACGATGCTGACGCAGATCACCACGTAGGCCGGCAGGCCCAGCAGCAGGATCACCAGCGACCAGCGTCGTCTTGCCTTCCAGCTCAGCGCCATGTCCGATCAGTCCTGGAACGGATCGGTGACGAGGATCGTGTCCTCGCGTTCCGGCGAGGTCGACAGCAGCGCAACCGGGCAATCGATCAGTTCTTCGACCCGGCGCACATACTTGATGGCGTTGGCCGGCAGATCGGCCCAGCTTCTCGCGCCTTCGGTGCTTTCGGACCAGCCGGGCATCTCTTCATAGACGGGCGTGCAGCGCGACTGCTGGTCCGCCGCCGTCGGCAGATGGTCGATGCGGGCGCCGTCGAGTTCGTAGCCGATGCAGATCTTCAGCGTCTCGAACCCGTCGAGCACGTCGAGCTTGGTCAGGGCGATGCCGTTTACGCCGGAGGTCGCGCAGGTCTGGCGCACCAGAACCGCATCGAACCAGCCGCAGCGCCGCTTGCGCCCGGTCACGGTCCCGAATTCATGCCCGCGCTCACCCAGCCGCTGGCCGTCACCGTCCAGAAGCTCAGCCGGGAAGGGCCCCTCGCCCACGCGGGTCGTATAGGCCTTCACGATGCCCAGCACGAAGTCGATTGCCCCCGGTCCCAGCCCCGTCCCGGTCGCGGCCTGCCCGGCGATCACGTTGGAAGAGGTCACGAACGGATAGGTGCCGAAATCGATGTCGAGCAGCGCGCCCTGGGCGCCCTCGAAAAGGATGCGCTTGCCCGCCTTGCGTTTCTCGCCCAGCACCTTCCAGACCGGCGCCGCATATTCCAGCACGACCGGTGCGATCTCGCGCAGCTGCGCCACCAGCGCGTCACGATCGACCGGGTCGAGCCCGAGTCCCTTGCGCAGCGCATCGTGATGAACGAGCGCCCGGTCGACGCGCAGCTCCAGCGTTGCCTTGTCCGCAAGATCGGCCACCCGGACCGAGCGACGGCCCACCTTGTCCTCGTAGGCAGGCCCGATGCCGCGCCCGGTGGTGCCGATCTTGGCGACCGAGGCCTGCTGTTCGCGCGCGCGGTCGAGTTCTCCGTGGATCGGCAGGATCAGGGGCGTGTTCTCGGCGATCATCAGCGTCTCGGGCGTGATCTCGACGCCCTGCCCGCGCAGGCCCTCGATCTCCTTCTTCAGATGCCAGGGATCGAGCACGACACCGTTGCCGATCACGCTCAGCTTGCCCGGCCGGACGATGCCAGAGGGCAGCAGGCTGAGCTTGTAGACTTCGCCGTCGATGACCAGCGTGTGCCCCGCGTTGTGACCGCCCTGGAAGCGCGCGATGACGTCGGCGCGCTCGCTCAGCCAGTCGACGATCTTGCCTTTTCCCTCATCGCCCCATTGGGCGCCGACGACGACGACGTTGGCCATTTTCTATTCCGCTGCGATTGAACCCGGGCCGGTATAGCTGCCCCGCCGCCGGGGCGAAACCTCAAACTTCGGGCGCTTCCGTCAGGCGCACCGGAGCGCCGTGAGGGGTCGAAATATAGGCCGCCTCCCATTGCGCGCGCAGGGCAGCCACCGCATCCGCCTCGGCGAGGCCGCGCGTGGCGAGCATCCTCTCGAGCGCATCGAGCCAGGCGTGGAAATAATCCTCCCCGCCATCGAGCTCGCGCGTCAGGCCATGCTGCCTGAGGCTTGCCCCGAAGATCTCGGCCCATTCTGGCCAGGTGAAATGCCCGGCCTCGTTCAGCGCCACCGTCAGGGCAAAGAGCTGTGCGTGCCACGGGGCGGCAAAGACGGGCTCGGGCATGCTCATGCGTCCGGCTCCAGGTAGCTCTGCCAGAGGTCCAGCACGACCTCGTCACCCGGATGTTCGGGATGCGCCCAGAGTTCGGAGGCCGGAAAGGCCACGGCGTAAAGCGGTTCGGGTGCGTCGCCGAGCCCATGCGCCGAAGCGTCGGGCAGCACATGGCTGCCATGGCAGCGCAGGATTCGCCCGCGGGCGCCGGCGGCATAGGCGGGCAGACGCGTATGACCGCCCTCGACCAGCAGATTTTCAGCGACGGCGCGCGTCCGGACGATGTCGCCCGCAACGAAGCGCGCCGGGGGTCCACCGGGGCGGTCGGCAGGCCCGCCCCGCGACAGCACTGCCGCGACCCGGTCGGCTTTCAATGCCTTCGATGCGGAAGGGCTTTCCCAGGGGGATGCGCCGGACAGCTCTTCGCGGCGTATGAGCCCCTTCTCGACCAGAATGTCGGCCAGCGCCGCGAGCCATTTCTCGTAGTAGGAAAAGCGCGCGTAGTCCTTGGGCGCGAGCTTTTCACGTGCGTGCCGTGACATGTCGATGTTCCAGGCCCCCAGCGCGCCTGCGGCCAGCGTGACGGCAAGCGCGCCCCTGTGCCAGTCCTGCACAAAGCGCACATCCTCCGCTTCCGGCTGGACCCGCCCGTCGCCGAAGCGGCCGCCCATGTCGTGAACACGGGTCATGGCATCTTTAACACGGGTCATGGCATCTTTGCCAGACCGCAGCCGATCATGCTGTCGCGCGTCACCAGCGCGGCGAGCGCCGTCTCGTCCAGCCCCTCGCTGCCTGCGGGCCGGCGCGGGATCACGAGATAGCGCACTTCGGCCGTCGAATCCCAAACCCGCACGGATGTCTCCGGCGGCAGTTCCACGCCGAAATCGGCCAGAACGCGACGAGGCTCGCGCACGGCGCGGGCGCGGTAGGCGTCGGACTTGTACCAGGTCGGCGGAATGCCAAGCAGCGGCCACGGATAGCAGGAGCAAAGCGTGCAGACGACCATGTTGTGAACGTCCTCGGTATTCTCGACGGCCACCATGTGTTCGCCCTGTCGCCCGTAGTAGCCCAGTTCCGACACTGCCCGGGTCGCATCCTCGAGCAGCGCCGTCCGAAACGCCGGATCGCTCCAGGCCTTCGCCACCACATGCGCGCCGTTGCGTGGGCCGATGCGGTTCTCGTAGGTGTCGATGATCGCATCGAGCGCGTCGGGATCGATCAGCCCCTTGGCCACCAGCAGCGTCTCGAGCGCCTTCACGCGCAGCGCGGGCTCGGGCGGCAGCAGGGAATGCGGATGGTCGTGATCGTCATGGGGCATGCGGGCAGCATTGCGCGCAGGGCCTGCCATGTCCAGCACCGCCAGCATGCGCCCTTGCTCCCCCGGGCAATCTTGCATAGATACCGCCAGACCCTCGAAGCCGGACAGCGGAAGCCCATGGAAAACGTCATCCTCATCGTCCACCTGATCCTCGCGCTCAGCCTGATAGGCATCGTGCTGCTGCAGCGCTCCGAAGGCGGCGGGCTGGGCATGGGCGGTGGCGGGGCCATCTCGGGGCGCGCCGCGGCGACGGCACTGGGCAAGGTCACCTGGCTTCTTGCCATCGCCTTTATCGGCACCTCGGTCACGCTGACGATCATCGCAGCGGAAAAATCGGCGGGCACCTCGGTCATCGACCGTCTGGGCACATCTTCCCCCGCCGCCGAGCAACCCGCCTCGTCCACCCTTCCCACGGACGACAGCCTTCTTCCGCCGGGTCCCGAAGGCAGCGATCCGCTGGTTCCCTCGGCCGACTGAGGCATCACCGTCTGAATACAACACCTTGAGGAGGCGCGGTTTTTGCCCGCAGCATCTTGCGGCATGCCTTGCCTTCACCCCACGAATCCTGATATGATTAAGTCCCGTGATGCTGCGTGTATTCGCAGCCTTATCGCGCGGCTTTTTCAAGACGCAAACCGAAGTCCGCACAAGAAGCACGGGGAGAGATTTCCGCGATGGCCCGATATATTTTCATCACCGGCGGTGTTGTATCCTCGCTTGGAAAGGGTCTCGCCTCGGCGGCACTCGGCGCGTTGCTTCAGGCGCGCGGTTTCTCGGTCAGGCTGCGCAAGCTCGATCCCTATCTGAACGTCGATCCCGGCACGATGTCACCCTTCGAGCATGGCGAGGTCTTCGTGACCGACGACGGAGCCGAAACCGATCTCGATCTGGGCCATTACGAGCGTTTCACCGGCGTCGCCGCCCGCAAGACCGACTCGGTCTCTTCGGGGCGCATCTATTCCAACGTGCTGGAAAAGGAACGCCGGGGCGACTACCTGGGCAAGACGATCCAGGTCATTCCGCACGTCACCAACGAGATCAAGGATTTCATCTCGATCGGCGATGACGAGGTCGATTTCATGCTCTGCGAGATCGGCGGCACCGTAGGCGACATCGAAGGGCTGCCGTTTTTCGAGGCGATCCGCCAGTTCGGACAGGACCGCCCGCGCGGTCAATGCATCTTCATGCACCTGACGCTGCTGCCCTTCATCAGGGCCTCGGGCGAGCTGAAGACGAAGCCAACGCAGCACTCCGTCAAGGAACTGCGCTCGATCGGCATCGCGCCGGACATTCTGGTCTGCCGCTCGGAAGGACCGATCCCCGAAAAGGAACGCGAGAAGCTCGCGCTGTTCTGCAACGTCCGCCCCGAGGCGGTGATCGCGGCGCAGGATCTGAAGTCGATCTACGAGGCGCCGCTTGCCTATCACCGTGAGGGACTGGACCAGGCGGTGCTCGACGCCTTCCAGATCACACCCGCGCCGAAACCGAATCTCGCGCGATGGGAGGATGTGGCCGACCGCATCTACAATCCCGAAGGCGAGGTCAACATCGCCATCGTGGGCAAGTACACGCAGCTTGAGGATGCCTACAAATCCATCGCCGAGGCGCTGACCCATGGCGGCATGGCCAACCGGGTAAAGGTCAATGTCGAGTGGGTCGACGCCGAGATCTTCGACTCCGCCGAGGACGTCGCGCCCCGCCTGGAAGGCTTTCACGCCATCCTCGTGCCGGGCGGATTCGGAGAGCGCGGAACGGAAGGCAAGATCAAGGCGGCCGAATTCGCCCGTACCCGCAAGGTACCCTATCTCGGGATCTGCCTCGGGATGCAGATGGCGGTGATCGAGGCGGCCCGCAACGTGGCGGGCCTATCCACCGCGGGATCGGAGGAATTCGATCATGAGGCCGGCAAGAAGCGGTTCGAGCCGGTGGTCTACCACCTGAAGGAATGGGTGCAGGGCAACGCCAAGGTCGAGCGGCGGCAGGGCGACGACCTCGGCGGGACGATGCGGCTTGGCTCATATGACGCAATGCTGACACCGGGTACGCGCGTGGCCGAGATCTACGGAAAGACCAGCATCGACGAGCGCCATCGCCACCGCTACGAGGTCGATATCAAGTATCGCGACAAGCTCGAGACGTCGGGGCTCTGCTTCTCGGGCATGTCCCCGGACGGACGGCTTCCCGAAATCATCGAATGGCCGGATCACCCATGGTTCATAGGGGTACAGTTCCACCCCGAGCTCAAGTCCAAGCCCTTCGATCCGCATCCGCTCTTCAAGGACTTCGTGCGCGCCGCCAAGGAGGTGTCGCGACTGGTCTGACCGCAAATCGCAGGCGGGGGCATCGCTCCCCCGCCTGACAGGTCAGGAGGCGCGACGCTGCCTGCGCCGCAGGAAGAAGAGCGCGCCAAGGCCGATACCCAGAAGATAGGACCCGGCAGGCAGCGGCACGGCGGTCAGCTGCGCCTGAAGAACGCGGAACCCGAATACGATATCGCCGTAGATGACGAAATCGTCACTCTCTCCGAGAAAGGTCGGCCCGGCATCGAACAGTGTCACCCGGAACGCATCGCCCGGCGCGGTGCCGCCGGCGAAATCGACATAGTCGAACCCGAAGCCGCCATCGAGATAGAAGGACACGAAGCCGGGCGACATCCCGATGAAGTCCCCGAAGCTCCGGGTGTCGCAGTCGTAGCCGAGGAACCTGCAGGACACGACGTCAGCGACCTCGCCGTCGGGATATGTCTCGAATTGCGCCTGAAACACTCCACTCTGGCCTTTCGAGAATGGCAGAGTCCGGTCAAGCGGCCAGATGAAAGCGCTTTTGTCCACCCTGTCGAAGAATTTCGTGTCGCCGTCTATGTCGGTCAGCTCGACGTTGACGAAGGTGATCCGCTCGAGTTCAAGCTGGAGATCGTAGGATGTCGATACGGTGGCTGCCTGAACGCCGGTGCCCAGCACCACGGCAGCAATTGTCGCAAGAAATCGTAACATCATTGTTCGCACACTCCGAAACAGCGGACTACATCAATCCCGCGAATACTACCTGCGCGCTATTGCGCTGCAATGACATCTGATGGGTCAGCCCGGCCATACTGCGGGTTTTCGCCCGCCGCAGGCCGATTTCCGCCGGTCGCCGACCGGGTTTGCAAATGTTCGCGGCAGTTTCCCTACAGCACCAATGCCGTTGCGCCGACCAGCGCATCGGGTAAGAACGCCCCATGCTCAGCTACCAGCACATTTATCATGCGGGGAATCTCGCGGACGTGCACAAGCACGCGCTGCTGGCATGGATGCTCTCCTACCTGATGCGCAAGGACAAGCCGCTGAGCTATATCGAAACGCATGCCGGCCGCGCGCTCTACGATCTCGGCGATGCCGCGGCGCTGAAGACCGGCGAGGCGGCGCGCGGAATCGCCCGGACCGAAGGATGGTTCGACAGCGACCATCCGTATGCGCGCGTCATCGCGCAGGTCCGCGCCGCGCACGGTCCACGCAGCTATCCCGGCTCGCCGATGATCGCCGCGCGGCTTCTGCGCACGTGCGACAGGCTCGACCTCGCGGAGCTGCATCCGGCAGAGCACGCTGCCTTGGCCGGTGCGATGGCGCCCTGGCCCGCGACGGTGCACAGGCGCGACGGGTTCGAGCTGGCGCATTCGCTCTGTCCGCCTGAGCCCCGGCGCGGTCTTCTGCTCATCGACCCAAGCTACGAGATCAAGAGCGACTACGAGACCATCCCGGCACATGTCGAGCGGATCACACGGGCCTGGAACGTCGGAATACTGGTCCTCTGGTATCCGATCCTGACGACCGGCGCGCATGCGCCGATGCTGAAGAACCTTCACGCGGCGCACCCCGAGGCGCTTCGCCACGAGGTCCGGTTCGCTCCGGCGCGGCTGGGACACGGGATGACGGGTTCGGGGCTCTTCGTGATCCGCCCGCCCTTCGGTCTCGACGCCGAGGCGAAACGGCTCTCCGGGCTTTTCGCCGCCCTGTGACCCGGACGCCTCGGGCGACGGCGGCTGGAGCAGAGACGGGATGCGAAAATTCTGGCATGATCACGCCATGGCCCGTTTGCTGCACATTGCGCTGATCTGCCTTGCCCCGCACGCCCATGCCTGCGAGACGCCTGTCTGCATTGTCGATCCCGAAATCCTGCGCCTCACGCGGATCATCACCTTCCAGGAAACCCAGTCGTCCAACGGTCCCGGACGGCTGGTAAAGGATCTGCTGGTCATGGATGGCGCCAGCTTCGGCGAACGCTTCGCCGGACAGATGCTGGATCGGGAGGGAGACCACGACAGGGTGACGGGCCGCGCCCTGCCACCGCTCACACTGTTGCCGGGCGCCCCGGGGCAGGGTCTGTCGGTGGTCTACATGTCGGGGGAAAACGTGCTGAACGGCTACGGCCCCGCGGGCTTTCCGAAGCGCAAAGGACAGGGCGAGGGAGCGATTGCCGTCTTGTTCGACGACGATCAGGTGGAACTGTCCTTCCAGATCAGGGGCGGCGAGGCAGGGCATGCACGGGCGATGTTTCTGCGACGCGACGGATCTGTCATCAGCGAACTGGACCTTTTCGGGGCGGGCGAGACAGCCATCGGATTCGCCCGAAGCGGCAATGAAATAGACATCGCGGGCGTGGTGATCACGAATACCGACGTCGAAGGGCTCGCCATCGACAATTTACGCTTTGGACGCGCGCCGGATGTAAGCTAGATACCGCTCATGTTAACGAGATTGTTCCCCCGCCGTGCCCCCGATCCCAAACCCCTTCCCCAACCCAACGCGCAGCTCGCCCTCGGCGCGCTGCTGGTGCGCGTGGCGATGGCCGACCGGCAGTACAATGCCAAGGAGGTAGGCCAGATCGATCGCATCCTCGCGAGGACGTTCGATCTGAAGCCGCTCGATGCGGCCCGGCTGAGAGCGACCTGCGAGGCGCTGGAACGCCACGCGCCGGGCACCCCGGAATACGCCCGGATCCTGCGCGAGGAAGTCCCGTACGATCAACGCAAGGCCCTCGCCGATGCGATGTGGTCCGTGGCGCTGGCTGACGGCGAGAGGGGCGCGGACGAAGAGATCCAGCTGGCCGCGATCGAGCTCGCGCTGGGTCTGACGGATACTGACATGGCGCTCGCACGTGCCAGCGCGCTCACCCGCTTCGCGAACCGGTGAGGTCAGGCGGTTGGCACTTTCCCGGGCGTCGTCTATATCCGCATCATGATTGGTGAATTTCTCAAGCGGCTGACCCAGCCCGAACCCGCGCAGCTCGAGGCTGTCGATGCCCGCCTTGCGCTGACAGCCCTGCTGGTGCGCATCGGCCGTTCGGACGGATCCTACGGGGCCGCCGAAAAGGAGAGGATCGACCGCATCACCGAGGCACGCTACGGGCTGACCGGCCAGGGGGCACAGGCCTTGCGCGCCGAAGCCGAGGCGATCGAGGCCGAAGCTCCGGACACGGTCCGTTTCACCAGGGCCATCAAGGACGCGGTTGCCTACGAGGAACGTCTGAACGTCGTCGAGGCGCTTTGGCAGGTGGTCCTTGCCGACGGCGAACGCGCCGACGAGGAAGATTCGTTGCTGCGCATGGTCACAAGCCTGCTTGGCGTCTCGGACGTCGATTCCGCTCTGGCCCGCCAGAGGGTCGAAGGCGACTGATGTTCGCAAGCCTTCCGATGTACGACCGCGCCACGACCGCGGACGCGAACGATCGTTTCTGGGCACTGATCCGTGAGGAATACGGCAGCGGGCCCGACCGTCTCAGCCGGGACCTCGACCTGCATTCGAGCTGGGAATCACCGGATATGCTGCTGTCGCAGACATGCGGCCTGCCCTTCCGCACGGTTCTGCACGGCAAGGTCAACTACGTCTGCACCCCCGACTACGGGCTGCGGGGTTGCGCGCCTGGCTACTATCGCTCGATGATCGCCGTGCGCCATGACGATCCGAGGCGCAAGCTTGCCGAGTTCGACGGCGCGACGCTGGCGCGCAATGACGTGCTGTCGCAATCGGGCTGGGGATCGATCTGGAACCATCTGGCAGAGACCGGCGCGGACATTCGTTTCGGGCGGATCGTCGACACCGGAGCGCATGCCGTTTCCGCCGAGGCGGTCGCCATTGGCGAGGCGGATATCGCTGCGCTCGACGCCGCGACCTGGATCCTGCTGAAACGCGAGTCCGACATTGGCCGACGGCTGCGCGCCATCGGCCATACGCGCCCCACGCCCGGGCTGCCATACATCACCGCGAAGACCGTCGATCCCGAACCTCTCTTCGCAGCCATGCAGCGCGCCCTCGCAAGGCTGTCGCAGCGGGATCGCGCCCGGTTGCTGATCAAGCGTCTCGTGAGGATACAGGAGGCCGACTACCTCCTGGAACCGAACCCACCGCGCGAAAATTAGGCGCAAGCGCCCCTTACTTGCGGTCAACTGGCCCTCACCGCCCGGAAAACAGGCACTTTCCAAGTTGCATTGAGTTGCGTTTTCCCGCCTTATCGACGTGAAACACACAGAAGTTCCGCGCCTTGGCCAATTCGACACCGGTTATAGAAATCAAAGACCTGCACAAGGCCTACGGGTCTTTAGAGGTTCTGAAGGGCGTCGACATCTCTGCTCCGAAGGGGCATGTCACCTCGCTCATCGGCTCCTCGGGATCCGGCAAGTCCACGCTTCTGCGCTGCTGCAACCTTCTCGAGGACAGCCAGCGCGGTGACGTGATTTTCAAGGGAGAACCGGTGCGCTGGAAGGGCGATGGCCATGCCCGGCGCCCCGCCGATCCGGCCCAGGTTATCCGGATCCGCACCAACCTGTCCATGGTCTTCCAGCAGTTCAACCTCTGGGCCCATATGACCATCCTGCAGAACGTGATGGAGGCGCCCCTTACCGTGCTGCGCCGCGACCGCCGCGCGGTGGAAGACGCTGCGCGGGGCTATCTCGACAAGGTGGGGATCGGCGACAAGTGCGACGTCTATCCGGCACAGCTGTCAGGCGGCCAGCAGCAGCGGGCTGCCATCGCGCGGGCGCTCTGCATGGAGCCCGAGGCGCTGCTGTTCGACGAGCCGACCTCGGCGCTCGATCCGGAACTGGAACAGGAGGTGGTGCGCGTCATCAAGGCACTGGCCGAGGAAGGCCGGACCATGCTGATCGTCACGCATGACATGAAGATGGCCGCCGACGTATCGGATCACGTGGTGTTCCTGCATCAGGGCCTGATCGAGGAAGAAGGGACGCCGGAGGAAGTTTTCGGCGCCCCCAAATCAGAACGGCTGCGCGGGTTCCTTTCCGCAACCCAGGCAGCGTGAAACCTATGAACACGGGAGTACGACCAATGAAGAAACTGATCCTTTCCACGGCCGCCCTGGCCCTTGCTGCAGGTGCGGCCATGGCCCAGGACAAGACGATCCGCATGGGCACCGAGGGCGCCTACCCTCCGTACAACTTCATCAACGACGCCGGCGAGATCGACGGCTTCGAACGCGAACTGGGCGACGAGCTTTGCACGCGCACCGAGATGACCTGCGAATGGGTCAAGAACGACTGGGACAGCATCATCCCCAACCTCGTGTCGTCGAACTACGACACGATCATGGCGGGCATGAGCATCACCGACGAACGTGACGAGGTGATCGACTTCACCCAGGATTACTTTCCGCCGACGGATTCGGCCTATGTGGCGGCGTCCGAGGACGTGGATCTCGAAGGTGGCGTGATCGCAGCCCAGACCTCGACCATCCAGGCCGGCTACGTCGCCGAAAGCGGTGCGACGCTGGTGGAATTCGCAACCCCCGAAGAGACCGTGGCGGCTGTCCGCAACGGCGAGGCCGACGCGGTCTTTGCCGACAAGGACTACCTCGCACCCCTGGTCGAGGAATCGGGCGGTGCACTGATGTATGTGGGCGAGCCGGTTCCGCTTGGCGGCGGCATCGGCATGGGTCTGCGCGAAAGCGATACCGAGCTGAAGGAACGCTTCGACGCTGCGATCACCGCGATGAAGGAAGACGGGTCGCTGAACGCGCTTCTGACCAAATGGTTCGGCGACGCAGTCGGACAGTACTGATCCGGTACCGGGGGCGGGTCCGCCTGCCCCCGGACTTCCTGCGACCGGGCCGGAATTTCCCGGCGCACGCGACGAGGTTAACGCATTTTCAGTTTCTGCACAGATCCGAGCATGCTGCCAGATTGGCAATGGCTGGCTTGCTACCTGACCACCGGGGTGCACCTGTCGCTCTACTGGTCGGTCGTGACCGTGCTTCTGCTTCTTGCCGTGACCGCCCCCGTGGCGCTGGCGTTCGGCTTTGCCATCGCCGCCGCCGCGCGGTCGCAGTTTCGCCCGCTGGCCTGGCTCGCCAAGGCCTACATTTACATCGTCAGGGGCGTTCCTGACATTGCCTTCTTCCTCTTCTTTGTCATCGCGCTTGACCAGGCAATCGAGTATCTGCGTCACCGCGTGCTGTGTCCGGGCTGGGAGGATGCCGTCTGGCAGGGCAGCGACTTTGTCGTCTGCCAGGCCGCCAAGATGCCGCTCAGCAGTTCGCCGCAATGGGTCCATGAAGGCTACGGCTTCGCGCTTGCGGTCATCACCTTCGCCATCGTGTTCGGCGCGTTTGCGGCCAACGTGATCTTCGGCGCCATGCGTGCGGTGCCCCAAGCGCAGCTCGAGACGGCGGCCGCCTATGGCATGACACGCCGCCAGAGCTTCTGGCGCGTTCTCGTGCCGCAGATGTGGGTATTTGCCCTGCCCGGCCTCTCGAACCTCTGGATGGTTCTCATCAAGGCCACCCCGCTCCTGTTTCTGCTGGGCGTCGAGGACATCGTCTATTGGGCGCGGGAACTGGGCGGGACCAAGACACCGAAGTTCACCGATTATCCGCACGGCGACTGGCGCATGTGGTACTTCCTCGCCCTGCTGGTCTTTTATCTCTTCCTGACCTGGGTATCCGAGAAGGCGCTCGATCGCCTCATGGCACGTCTGACCTTCGGACAGGCAACTTCGGGCGGCGAACGCCAGCGCAAGGCCCCGGCATGAGCTGCTGGCAGACCTTCCAGGACTACGCCCTGCGCTCCGTCGGCTACGGCGAACGCCTGCTGCCGCGAGATAATTTCGACCTCTGCCAGCAGGTCGTGCTGATCGGCTCCGGCATGATCTGGAACATCTACTTCGGCGTGATGGCCCTGCTTTTCGGCTTCTTCTTCGCCACGGCCATCGCGCTTGGCAAGGCATCCGCCAATCGCTGGCTGCGCAAACCTTCAGAGTGGTTCATCTTCATCTTCCGGGGCTCGCCGCTCTTCATCCAGTTCTTCTTCGGCTACTTCCTGTTCCTGAGCCTCAAGGGCAGCTATGCCTTCTTCGACCCCTTCACTGCCGCCTGGCTCGGCGCGCTGCTGGTCCTGTTTCTCAACACCTCCGCCTATTCGGCCGAAATCTTCTACGGCGCGCTCCAGTCCATCCCCAAGGGCGATACCGAGGCGGCGGACGCCTATGGCATGCACGGCTGGCCGCGCTTCCGCCGGATCGTCTGGCCGACCATGCTGCGCCTTGCCTGGCCCGCCTACACGAACGAGGCGATCTTCCTGTTTCACGCCACGGCACTGGTGTTCTTTTCCGGGTTCCCCGCCTGGCAGCAGCGGGGAGACGCGCTCTATTACGCGAGCTACTTCGCCGACAAGACCTTCAACCCCTTCGTGCCGTACCCGATCCTCGCGGGCTACTTCATCCTGCTCACCCTGGCCATAACAGGGGTCTTCGGCTTCGTGAATTCGCGCCTCAACCGGCACTTGCCGCAAACCACCCGCCGCAGATTGAGGTTGCGTCCCAACCTGATCCGGTAGTATCAGCAATTTGATCAAATTATGCTTGGCGCTGGCCACAGCAGGGCAGATCCGCCTCAGAAGTCAGCCCGGGCGAGGTGACCCATGAAGAACTGGCTTCGAAAGAACCCGCAGGTACGCACGATCCGTGTGGCCGCAGCAGACCTCAACGGACAGGCGCGCGGCAAACGCATTCCGACCCGCTACGCTGACAAGGTGGTGGAGGAAGGCACGCGCTTTCCGATGTCCGTGCTCAATCTCGACATCTGGGGCGAGGATATCGACGACAGCCCGCTGGTGTTCGAAAGCGGCGACCGCGACGGAATCCTGCGCCCGACCGAGCGTGGCTTCATGCCGATGCCCTGGCTCGATGCGCCCACGGCCCTGTTGCCAATCTGGATGTTTCGCGAGGACGGGCGGCCCTACGAGGGCGATCCGCGCCACGCGCTGCGTGCCGTCCTGGATCGCTACCGCGAACGCGGGCTGACTCCGGTCTGCGCGGTCGAGCTGGAATTCTTCCTCATTGACGATTCCGGGCGCAACCTGGAAGTTCCCGTCTCTCCGCGCTCGGGCAAGCGGCGCAAGGCGGCCGAGACGCTCTCGATCCGGGCGCTTGATCAGTTCGACACCTTCTTCACAGATCTCTACGACGCCTGTGAAGAGATGGACATTCCCGCCGACACGGCGATCTCGGAAGCCGGGCTGGGCCAGTTCGAAATCAACCTGATGCATTGCGACGACGCCCTGCGCGCGGCCGACGATGCCTGGCTTTTCAAGATGCTGGTGAAGGGCATGGCGCGCAAGCACGGCTTCGCCGCCTCCTTCATGGCGAAACCCTACGAGGATTATTCGGGTTCGGGCCTTCACACGCATTTCTCCGTTCTCGACAAGAACGGCAACAACATCTTCGACAACGGCGGGCCGGAGGGATCTGCCCTGATGCGCCACGCGGTGGCGGGCTGCATGAACGCCATGGTCGGATCGACGCTGATATTCGCGCCGCATCTGAACAGCTACGAGCGCATGGTGCCGGGCGCCCATGCGCCGACCGGGATCAGCTGGGCCTACGAAAACCGGACCTCGGCGATCCGCATTCCCTCGGGCAGCTACAAGGCGCGCCGCATCGAACACCGCGTGTCAGGCGGGGACGTCAACCCCTACCTGATGCTGGCCGCCGTCCTGGGGGCCGCGATCAACGGCATAGAGGACGGTCTCGAGCCGCCCGCGCCGATCACCGGGAACGCCTATGCCGCGGACCTGCCCCAGGTGCCCGGAGACTGGTCCACCGCAATCGATGCCTTCGAGCAGTGCGATCAGATTCAGCGCATCTTTCCCCCCGAGATGATCCGCAATTTCGTGCTCACCAAACGGCAGGAACTGCATTACATGCAGGAACTGACTCCGTCGGAACAGGTGAACATCTACCTCGACACGGTCTGACAGCAGCATGGCAAAGCAAATGAAGATCGGCATTCTGATCACCGGCCATCCTCCCGAAGAGCTGGGGGAGCGTGGCGACTATGACGCTTATTTCGAGCGCCTGCTCGGCGGCGACTTCACCTACCAGAGCTGGTCGGTGGTCGACGGGGTATTCCCCTCGAGCATCGAGGACGCCGACGGCTGGCTCATCACCGGCTCGCGCCACGGCGCCTATGAGGCCCATGACTGGATCCCGCCGCTCGAGGATTTTATCCGCGCGGCTTACGAAGCGGCAAAGCCGATGATCGGCGTCTGCTTCGGACATCAGATCATCGCGCAGGCGCTGGGCGGCAAGGTCGAGAAATTCGCGCGCGGATGGTCTGTCGGGCGCACCGCCTATCAGATCGACGGCAAGGAGCTCACGATCAACGCCTGGCACCAGGACCAGGTTACGGAGAAGCCGGCGGATGCCGAGGTGTTTGCCAGCAACGATTTCTGCCAATACGCGGGGCTCGTCTACGGGGACAGGATCTGGACGATCCAGCCCCACCCCGAATACGATTCCGAATTCATCGACGGGCTGATCCGGACGCGGGGCAAGGGCGTCGTCGATCCGGCGATCCTCGCGGCCGCGTCCGCGCAGCTCGACAAGCCCACGGACCGGATGGACGTGGCCCGCCTGATGGCGGAATTCTTCAGGAAAGTGAGGGCCTGATGGCCGACTGGACCGAACAGCTGCCGGAGGCAGCCCGGGAATTTCTCGAGGGGCGCAGGCTCGACGAGGTCGAATGCATCATCTCGGACCTTCCCGGCATTGCCCGGGGCAAAGCCGTGCCCGCGTCGAAATTCGCCCGGCAGGAATATTTCCACCTGCCCGACAGCATCTTCTTCCAGACCATCACCGGGGACTGGGGCGAGGCCGCGGGTGAGGACGGATTCATCGAGCGGGACATGATACTCCGGCCGGACATGAGCACCGCGACCGCCGCGCCCTGGACGGGCGACTGGACGCTGCAGGTGATCCACGACGCCTTCGACCGCAACGGCGCGGCGGTTCCCTGCAGCCCGCGCAACGTTCTCAAGCATGTCTGCAAGCTCTACAACGACAACGGCTGGAAACCGGTCGTGGCGCCCGAGATGGAATTCTATCTGGTGGGCCGCAATCTCGACCCAGCCCATGACATCAAGCCGATGATGGGCCGCTCCGGGCGGCCGGCGGCTGCGCGCCAGGCCTATTCGATGACCGCGGTGGACGAGTTCGGCCCGGTGATCGACGATATCTACGATTTCGCCGAGGCACAGGGCTTCGAGATCGACGGGATCACGCAGGAGGGAGGGGCCGGCCAGCTCGAGATCAACCTGCGCCACGGGGACCCGGTCAAGCTGGCCGACGAGGTGTTCTATTTCAAGCGCCTGATCCGGGAAGCCGCGCTGCGGCACGACTGCTTCGCCACCTTCATGGCCAAACCCATCGCGGACGAGCCCGGATCGGCGATGCATATCCACCATTCGGTGCTGGATCTGAAGACGGGCAAGAACCTCTTCTCAGACGAGGAGGGCAACGAGACCGACGCCTTCTTCCACTTCATCGCCGGGCTACAGAACCACATGCCCAACGCGCTGGCGGTGATCGCGCCCTACGTCAACAGCTACCGGCGCTACGTCAAGGACCATGCGGCGCCGATCAACCTCGAATGGGGACGCGACAACCGCACCACCGGCATCCGCATCCCGCTCTCCAGCCCCGAGGGGCGGCGGGTCGAGAACCGGCTGGCGGGAATGGACTGCAACCCCTATCTCGGCATCGCCGCGAGCCTCGCCTGCGGATATCTGGGAATGACCGGGAGCGAACGGCCCAAGCCCGAGTTCAAGGGCGACGCCTATGTGGGAGAGGGAGACATCCCGCGGGTCCTGGGCGAGGCGCTCGACCTGTTCGAGGAGGCCACGGATCTCCACGAGGTGCTCGGGCCGGAATTCGCGCGGGTCTACGCCATCGTGAAACGCTCGGAATACGAGGAGTTCCTGCAGGTCATCTCGCCCTGGGAACGCGAACATCTGTTGCTCAACGTCTGACGTCGCGGCCCGCTGAGTGAAACCGACAAGACTTCTCTGGAGGTCCCTTGAACCTTTTGCACGCCAATGACCGCCGCGGCGAATACCCCAAGAGCTGGTACGCCGCGAGCACGCCCCCCCTGCCCCCCTTCGCCGCGCTGAAGGGAGCAGCCAAGGCGGATGTCTGCGTGATCGGGGGCGGCTACACCGGGCTTTCGGCGGCGCTGCATCTGGCCGAGGCGGGGCGGTCGGTCATCCTGCTTGAAGCGCATCGCGTCGGCTTTGGCGCATCGGGGCGCAATGGGGGGCAGCTTGGCAGTGGGCAGCGTCAGGACCAGCAGGCGCTCGAGAAGATGGCCGGGACGTCGCAGGCACGGGCGCTCTGGGAACTTGGCGAAGAGGCCAAGGCGCTGGTCAAGGCGCTGATCTCGAAACACGGGATCGACTGCCACCTGAAGCCGGGCGTGGCCTGGACCGGATCGACTGATGCGGATGTGGCGCATCTGCACGACTACGCCGACCATCTTCAGAAGCACTACGGATATCACCATGTCGAGGCGCTCGATGCGCAGGCCTGCCATGCACTTTGCCCCTCGCCCGACTACAAAGGCGGATTGCTCGACCGGGACGCCGCGCATCTGCACCCGCTGGCCTTTGCCCTCGGCCTCGCCCGTGCTGCCGAGAAGGCGGGCGTACGGATCCATGAACGCTCGGAAGTGCACCATATCGATGAGGGCCGCCCCGCCACGATCCGCACCGATGCGGGCCATGTGACGGCCGATCACGTCATCCTCGCCTGCAACGGCTATCTGAGTTCGCTGAACGCGAAGGTCGCGGCGCGGGTCATGCCGATCAACAATTTCATCGCCGCGACCGAGCCGCTGGGCGAGAGAACCCGCGAGGTTCTCACCAGCGACATCGCAGTGGCTGACAGCCGTTTCGTGGTGAACTACTTCCGGCTCAGCCACGACGGGCGTCTGCTCTTCGGCGGCGGCGAAAGCTATGGCTACCGCTTCCCGCAAGATATCGCGGCCAAGGTCCGCAAGCCGATGAGCGTGGTCTTTCCGCACCTGAAGGACGTCAAGATAGATTACGCATGGGGCGGGACGCTCGCGATCACCATGAAGCGCTTCCCCTATCTCGCGCGCGTGGCGCCGAACATCCTTTCCGCTTCGGGCTACTCCGGCCACGGGGTGGGCACGGCGGTCCATTCCGGAATGCTCATTGCACAGGCGATCGCAGGCGACAGCGAAGGCTTTGACACGATGAGCGCGATCCCGATCCCGGCCTTCCCCGGCGGGGCCGCATTGCGATCCCCGCTGCTGGTGCTGGCGATGTCGTGGTACGCGCTGCGCGACCGGCTCGGGATCTGACCCGGCGCGCGCGTCCGACACGGAAGTTTCACTTTAACTGGAACGTCGGCTGTTTTACCATTTCGAAAACCTTGCATAAGGAAATCGAAATATGACGCTTCCAGACATGCACGCCGCCGAGCCGATCCCAGATGCCGTGCGCGGGGAGATCGAGCGCCTGCTCCAGTCGGGCGATCTTTTCCGCTACACCGCGCCGGGCAACGCGCCGGTGTCTCTGCTGGAAGCCGAATTCGCTCGCCTCATGGGGTCGAGATACGCGCTTGCCGTGTCGTCCTGTTCCGCCGCGCTTTTCCTGTCGCTCAAGGCCCTCGGCCTGCCGCGCGATGCCAGGGTGCTGATCCCCGGCTTTACCTTCGCGGCCGTTCCGTCCGCGGTCATCCATGCGGAATGTCGGCCGGTGCTCTGCGAGGTGGGCGAGAACTATCGCATCGACCTCGAGGATTTCGAAGCCAGACTGTCGGACGGTGTCGAGGCCGTCATCATCAGCCACATGCGCGGTCACACCTCGGACATGGACGCGATCATGGCGCTGTGCGATGCGGCAGGCGTGCCAGTGATCGAAGATGCGGCGCATTCTCTCGGAACTGTCTGGAGGGGCCGCAAGATCGGCACGATCGGACGCGTGGGCTGCTTTTCCTTCCAGTCCTACAAGATGATCAACGCAGGCGAAGGCGGCATCCTGATCACCGATGATGCCGATCTGGTCGCCCGCGCGATCATCATGTCGGGGGCTTACGAGCACAACTGGAAGAAGCATCCGGTGCTGCAGGAATGCTTCGCGACCTGGCAGAACCGCCTGCCGCTTTACAATCTTCGGCTATCCAACATGTCCGCGGCGATCATCCGCGCACAGCTGCCGGAACTCGACCGGCGCGTCGCTGCGGGGCGGACAGGCCACGATCATGTGGCTGCGCGGCTCGATGCCTCGCCCTGGATTTCCGTGCCCGAACCGCTGCCCGGGGAAGAACGGGCACCGGACTCGATACAGTTCAACCTCACCGGGCTTAACGATGACGAGGTCACCGCATTCGCCGCCGCCGCCGAGGCCTCCGGGATCAAGGTTCAGGTCTTCGGTCTGAGTGCCGACAATGCGCGCGCCTTCTGGAACTGGCAATTCATCGAGGATCTGCCGGACCTGCCCCGCACGCGGGCGATGCTCATGCGGGCCTGTGACGTCCGGCTGCCGGTACGGTTGACCCGGGACGAGCTCGATGCCGTCGCGGATGTGCTGCTTGCGGCGGTGTCGCACGCGACACGCGGTGCAGCCGCCTGATGGTCCGCCCGCTGCCGGGCAGATCGCCCGGCAGCTGCCGGGTCACTTCAGCCGCGAAAGCTTGTCCTGAAGTTCCGCAAGCTGGCGCTTGATCGCGTCGAGGTCTCCGTTGCCACCCTGCCCTTCGTCATCGGGCCGCGGCCCGCTCGTTCCCCAGCTTGTCCCCGTCATCGCCTTCATGAACGCTTCCTGCTGGGCGCGCATCAGTTCGAAGCCCGGCATTCGCGCCATCGGGTTCAGCGCCGACATCTTGTCGAGCATCTGGGACTGACCGTTGCGCAGCATCTCGAAGGACGCCTGCAGGAATTGCGGCACCACGCTGGCGCCCGGTGTCATGTAGCTGCGCACGAGGTCGTTGAGCACGTCGACCGGAAGCACGGATTCTCCGCGGCTTTCGTGTTCCGCGATGATCTGGAGAAGATACTGCCGCGTTAGGTCGTCACCCGACTTGAGATCGACAATCTGGACCTCGCGGCCCTCGCGGATGAAACCCGCTATATCCTCGAGCGTGACATAGTCGCTGGTTTCCGTGTTGTAGAGCCTGCGGCTTGCGTACCGCTTGATTAGCAAGGATTTCTTGTCGCTCTCTGTCACCGGCTGATCTCCTTGCGGGAACACGCTGCAGTGCAGCCTAGGGCAGCCCCGGCCAAAAAGAAAGGGCGGGCTTCTGCAAGCCCGCCCCTCGCGGAATACCGACGGGGAGGAATTCGGCGCCGCGTCTGCTCCGTCACTTCGCGACGGCAGCTTTCTTCACTGCGGCGCTCGCCTCGGTGGTCGCTTTCTTGACCGCCGCGGTCGCGTCTTCGCTCATGTCCTTGCTGGCAGCCATCATCAGCTCGACGGTTTCCATCTGGGCTTTCTTGACGATCTCGGCATAGGCCGCCATCTGCTCGGCTGCGCCTTCGGCATAGGCCGATGCGAAGTCGGCGATCGCCTTCGCGTATTCGGCCGGCTCTGCCTTTGCCTTCGACATCTGGGACATCTTGGACAGCGTGTCCTGGGTCCACTTGCTGGAAAGCTCGGTCGACTTCTCGGCCGCGTTCAGCGCAACGGCGCTCAGCTTTTCGTTCAGCGTCGCCGTGGTCTTGAACGCCTGCTCCATCGCGGCGGTGTCAACCGGGAACGAGCCCATGACGTCCTTGAACATGCTGGTCAGGTCGGGGGTCTTGGTCATCTCAATTTCCTTTCACTCGCTAGCGGGCCACCCCGCCTTTCGCTTCTGCAGCAATATGTACATGCTGCAGCGCAGCATTACAAGGGTTTTACCCTGCAATGCAGCGAAAACTGGGCAACATGCGGATAAGTATGGAAATTCAGATCGCGGCCTTTGCCCTTACGTAAGTCCCGGGAGCCTCACAGAGCACAGGATGCGTGGAATTACCCGGTATGCGCGAATCGATCCTGGACCCCGACCGCTTTGCGAGCCATGCTTCCCAGCGGTGCCACCATGTTCCCTCGTGGAACTCGGCGCCGTCTCGCCAGCCGTCCGCATCGAGGCTGAGGTCGCCGTTGACGTAGTGGCCATACTTCCGCTTTCCCGGCGGATTGACGATGCCGGCAATATGGCCCGACTGGGCGAGAACGAATGTCTTGTCGCGCGCACCCATCTGCTGAACGCCGCGGTAGCAGTCCTTCCAGGCGGCGATGTGATCGCCCTCGCAGGCCACCGAATAGAGAGGCACGTCCACCTCCGAGATCTTCAGCCGTGTGTCCATGATCTCGAAACCCTCGCGCGCGAACTCGTCGCGCTGGCAGAGCCCGCGCAGATACTGCATCGCCATCCTGCCCGGAAGGTTCGCGCCGTCGCCGTTCCAGTAGAGCAGGTCGAACGCGGGCGGCGTCTCGCCCATCATGTAGCTCTTGATCGCCGGGCCGTAGATCAGGTCGGTGGAGCGCAGGAAGGAAAAGGTGCGCGCCATGATCGCGGAAGGCAGCACACCCTTCGCCACCGTCTCGAGCTCGATCCCGTCAACGAAGTCGTTGGTGAGGAACGGCGTGAACTCGCCATGATCCGAGAAATCCGTCAGCGCCGTGAAGAAGGTCGCGGATCGGACCGACTTGTCCCCGCGCTTTTTCAGCAGCGAGAGGGTCAGGGCGAGCGTCGTGCCCGCGATGCAGTAGCCGACGACATTGACCTGCTTCTGTGCGGTGATCTCCTTCACCTCGCGAATCGCCGCGAGGTAGCCGTCGCTGATGTAATCCTCCATCCCGATATCGCGGTAGGTCGAGTCGGGGTTCACCCAGGACACCATGAAAAGTGTGTAGCCCTGCTCGGTGATCCATTTCACGAGGCTGTTCTGCGCCTTGAGATCGAGGATATAGAACTTGTTGATCCAGGGCGGGAAGATGACAAGCGGCGTGCTGTAGACCTTGTCGGTGGCGGGTTCGTACTGGATCATCTCCATCAGGCGGTTGCGGTATATGACCTTGCCCGGAGTCGTGGCGATGTTCCCGCCGATCTCGAAGGCGGATTCGTCGGCAAGTTTCACGACCATCTCGCCGTTGTTGGCCTCGAGGTCCCGGATCAGGTTCTCGAGTCCGGTTACGAGGCTCTGGCCCTCCGTCTCGACGGCCCGCTCCAGCGCGTCGGGGTTGGTGGCGAGAAAGTTCGTCGGCGACATCATGTCGACGATCTGGCGCGAGAAATACTTGAGCCGCCTCTTTTCCGTGGGATCAAGATGCGTGACGTCCTCGACGGCCTGAAGCAAGGCCTCGGAGTTGATCTGGTACTGTTGCTTAATGAAGTTGAAGTAAGGGTGGGTATCCCACAGCGGGTTGGCAAAGCGGCGGTCCTTCGGTCCGGGATCCTCGGGCGCGGCGAGCTTGCCGCTGGCCAGCACCTTCTGCGCCTCGAGAAAATGCGTCATCGTCTCGGCCCAGTAGTTCATCTGGCGTTCGAGCAGACGGGTGGGGTTGTTGATCGCCTCCGCAAAATAGGCCTGCGCCGCCTTTCCGAAGAGCTCCTGATTCGGGCCGTCGAGTGCCGGGTGGTGTGTCTGGCGATGCGTCAGGACGCGCTGCAACCGCGAGGTGAGTTCTTCAACTTTTCTTAGATTTACACTCATTTGCTCCAGCATTTCCGCCGAAAAAGGGCTTTCCACCTCGCTTTGTATTGTCATGTTAACTTTTCCTCCCTAACTTCGCAGGTGCAGCAAACCGTCGGCGGCTTCAGGGGGCAATACGACGGAGGCCCGGCAATTCCGGATTGTACCAAGGAGACCCCCCATGCGCCAGTTGGCGACCTACGACCTCATCGAGACGATCCGAAACACGAACCAGTGGCTCGGGGCGACGGCGCAGGCGATCGGCGCCTACCCTGCACTTGCCCTGATACCGAACCCGGCAATGAGCTGGCTCGCGGCATGGGGTGAGGTGACCGAGCGCACGTTCCAGCGCATGGTGGTGAAGCCTGACTGGAACATCCCGCCGATGGTGCGCAAGGACGGGAAGGAAACGCCGGTCCGCACCCAGGTCACGCTTGCGCGGCCCTTCGGGGACCTGCTGCATTTCGTCGTGCCCGGCCGAAAGCCGATGGCCCGCAAGATCCTGCTGGTCGCGCCCATGTCCGGCCACTACGCAACGCTGCTGCGCTCGACCGTGATCAGTCTTCTGCCGGACGCTGACGTCTACATCACCGACTGGCACAACGCGCGCGAGATACCTGTCAGCGAAGGCAAGTTCGACATCGAGGACTACACGCTCTACCTCGTCGAATTCATGCGCGAACTCGGGCCCGATACCCATGTCATCGCCGTCTGCCAGCCCGCGCCCCTGGCGCTGGCCGCGACAGCCTATCTTGCCGAGGAAGACCCCGAAGCGCAGCCGCGGTCGCTGACGCTGATCGGCGGCCCCATCGACCCGGGTGCGGCACCGACGGAGGTGACGGACTTCGGCCACAGCGTCACGATGGGGCAGCTCGAAGAGATGATGATCCAGCGCGTCGGGATGAAATACCCCGGCATCGGGCGGATGGTCTACCCGGGCCTGCTGCAGCTTCAAAGCTTCATCTCGATGAATGCGGAAACGCATTTCCGCGCCTTCCAGGACCAGATCAGCCGGGTCGCCAAGGGCGAGGCCGGCGACCACGACAAGCACAACAAGTTCTACGACGAATATCTCGCGGTCATGGACATGACGGCAGAATTCTACCTCTCAACCGTCGAGCGGATATTCAAGAACGGCGAGATCGCCACCAACGACTTCGTCGTGGACGACAAGCATGTCGACATCGGCAAGATCACTACAGTCGCCGTGATGACGGTCGAAGGCTCGAAGGACGACATCTCGGCTCCCGGACAATGCGTCGCCGCCTTGCGGTTGCTGACCGGCTTGCCCGATGAAAAGAAGGCAAGCCACCTTGAAGAAGGGGCGGGGCATTACGGGATTTTCGCGGGCAAGAGCTGGCGCGACAACATCCGTCCGCTAGTGCTGGGTTTCATCGACGCCAACAGCGCGGGCGCGCCCGCGAAGAGCGTATCGATGAACGGCGCCTCCGCGAACGGTCGGAAGCTTCCGACCATCGGTGATGCCGATCCCGCGAAGGGCGCGCACGCCTAGACGCGTTCAGCGCGCCATCACCGGGGACTGCATCCAGCGCATCAGGGCCTCGGTGGTCTCGCCCGGAGCCTCGAGGCTGGGCATGTGCCCCGCATGCTCGATCACGTGCAGCCTTGCAAAGGGGATCAGCTCGGCGATGAAGCTGTGGCGCTGGACCGGACAGATGCTGTCATGCGCGCCGCAAAGCACCAGCGTCGGAGCACGGCACAACATCAGGGTCTTCTGCTGGTCGCGCCGGCGCTGGAGCGCACGCGACTGGCGCACGAAGATCTCGGGGCCCAGCGTGTCCGCCATGTCGAGAACCAGCTCATAGACGGCTTCGCGCGTCGGCTCGGGCGCCAGACCCTTCTTCGGCAGACGTTCCCGCACCGCCTCGAGCAGCCTGCCGGTCCGGGCCGCGATGATCTGCCTTTCCCGGTCGGCGGCGGCCTGTGGCGTCTCGGCCAGCGGGCTGGTGGCGATGAGGGCAAGGCGGCTGACGCGCTCGGGCGCGCGGCGAAGGATCTCCATCGCCACGTTGCCCCCCATCCCTGCCCCGGCAAGCGCGAAACGCCTCGGCAGAAGGTCGAGAAGACCCGAGGCAGTCTCCTCGATCCGGTCACCCCTGGTGATCGGCGCGACCGTCACGGCAAGTGTCGCGGAAAGCTCGGCGATCTGCGGACCGAACAGCCGCGCGTCACACATCATTGCGGGCAGGAAGACGAGCGGCTCAGTCAAACCGGCGTATCCAGCGTCCGCTCTGTGGGTCGCTTCGCAAGAGCGGAAAATTCACGGGTCGCACATCCTTTGGCTCGTCTTCGCGCGCGACTCTATCAGGCCACACGCGCCCGGCAAGCGCGGCAGCGGTCATTGCCGCGACTCAGGGCATCGCGATCCCGCGAAAGGGCGGAAAGTCGCTGTAGCGACTGCGCCGCGCCTCCGCGGTCTCGCCCGGTTCCTCACCGGCCTTCAGCAACATGCCGCGCGGCGCGATATAGCTGGAAATCGTGCGCAATCGCTTCGGCCGCCAGACGAGGTTGAAGGCCGCGAGCTTGGGAAAGAACCACATCTCGGAATAGGGCAGATGATCGTGGATCCACCAGGCCAGGTCGCGCCAGTCGCGTCCCTCGGCATGGCGATCCGCGAACCACGGGATCACCAGCGAAGTGCCCGCGACGGCGTCATCGCCGCCGGCACGGTCCCAGATGTGGCATTCGAGCGGATTGTCATTTCGCGCACAATTCAGGCGATGCGCATTTCCATAGGCGTTGAGCTCGGGCGAGCGGTAGCCGGAGCGGATGGCGAGGCGGCCGAAAGTCTCTTCCAGCGGGTCGAGCAGTTCGGTGCAGAGCATCCGCCCGTGCGCGATGGCGAGGTCGGGACATTCGGGGATGTTCGGGATGCCGTGAAACCCGCCGATCTCCGAAAAGAGGAAATCGCGCATGTAGAAGTGCCGCGAGAGCCGCACGCGTCCCAGCGTCTCGAGGCTCCACATGCTGGCGGGCTTGCGCATGGCTCAGGCGCCGTAGCCGTTCCACCGGAAACGGTTCTCGGGCCCCAGCGGCGAAAACGGATTATGCGCGATCTCCCAGACATGCCCCTCGGGATCGGCGAAATAGCCGTGATAGCCGCCCCAGAAGGACTTTGCCGCCGGCTTGACGATCCGTGCGCCAGCCGCTTCGGCCCGGGCCATGAGGTCGTCCACCTCGTCCGGCGAATGGAGATTGTGCGCGAGCGTCAAAGCGCCATGGCCCAGCGTCTCGACCGGGACCCCCATATCGTCGGCGAGGTCCTGCAGGCCGAACAGTCCGACGGTCTGTCCCAGGAGGTCGAAGGCGATCACGCCGTCAGGGCTATCGACCCGCGACCACCCGAGGGCCTTGTAGAAACGCGCAAGCTTTTCGAGGTCGCGCGCCCCGAGGGTGACGAGGCTGATCCGCTGTTCCATGCTCTCAGATCTCCGTTTCGGTGAGTTCGGCCACGGCCGCCTCGATCAGCGCAAGACTGGGCGCGTCCGAAAACCGGTGATCGCCATCCTTGACCAGGGTAAGCCGCATGTCCGGGCAATGTGCGTGCTCCAGCAGCCGCAGCGCGGTTTGCGTGCTGACCGCCGTGTCGGCGGTTCCCTGAAGGCAGCGCACCGGGAAGGGCAGTTCCAGCGGGTCGCGCAGGACAAGGTTGCGCCGGCCGTCCTCGATCATTCGGGCGGTCACGACATAGGGTTCCATGTAGTCGGACGGAAGTTCGACCCGCCCTCCCGCCTCGATGGTTTGGCGCTGGTCTTGCGTGAAACCGGCCCAGTAGCCGTCCTCGGTGAAGTCGGGCGCTGCCGCGATGGTGACGAGACCGGCGATACGTCCGGGAATCCTGCGGGCCAGCAGCAGCGCCTGCCATCCTCCCATCGAGGACCCGACGACCACGAGGGGGCCATCGGTCAAGGCGCGCACCGCCTCGAAGGTATCCTCCGCCCAGTCGCCGATACAGCCCTCCTCGAACGTTCCCGAAGAGGAGCCGTGGCCGGAATAGTCGAAGCGCAGGAATGCCTGGCCCCGCGCGCGGCACCACGCTTCGAGATGCAGCGCCTTCGTGCCCTCCATGTCCGACTTCAGCCCGCCGAGGAAGACGACCCATGGGCGCCTTCCGTCGCTGCGGTGATAGGCGATGCGCCGGCCTTGCGGGGTGTGCAGCTGTTGCGATTTCCCGGTCATGGCGCGATCATGCGCGGCATGGCCGGGAACAGCAATGGGGCAGGCGTTCGATCCAATCACCTTGCGCAGGGCGCGCAGGCATCCCGTCGCGTGAGGCGTCTTGCCCGACGGGCGCCGGTGTCAGCCGCTGACGTAGGGCTGCGCCTTGGGCCGGTAGAAGATCTTCTGGTTGTGGATCCGTCCCAGCAGCTCCTCGTTGCCGCGCTGGTCCGCCTCGATCACCTGTATCGACTGGATGTCGGCCGGATTGCCCTCGGACAGCGCCCGGCGCATCGCGCACAGCTCGCGCCCGCGCGCGCGCAGTGCCTCCTCGATCCGGTCGACGTCGTTAATGCTGAGCTCGAACATGCGGTTGTAGCGTGCCATCTGATTCCCCGAGCAACAAAGTTTCCGATTGGAAACAGGTCGGATTTAACATCGGAAACGTCGCAGTCAACGTATTCTTCGGCATACCGCGGGAGGCCCGCCTTGACAGCCCCGCAGCCCACCGCCAAAAGCGCCGCATCATAACCCGCAACCGGGCGTCTCGTAGGCGCCAAACCGACGAGGACAGCCGATATGGCCCAGATCTCTCTCACCTTTCCCGATGGCAATGCACGCAGCTTCGATGCCGGCGTCACTCCGGCCGATGTCGCCGCGGGGATTTCCACCTCTCTCGCCAAGAAGGCGATCAGCGCCACGGTGAACGGCCGGCACTGGGATCTCGCCTGGCCGATCGACGAGGATGCCGCGATCGCCATTCACACCATGGCCGATGAGGCGCAGGCCAACGAGCTCGTGCGCCACGACCTCGCGCATATCATGGCGCGCGCCGTGCAGGAGATCTGGCCCGATACCAAGGTAACGATCGGCCCGGTGATCAAGGACGGCTGGTACTACGACTTCGACCGCGCCGAACCGTTCACGCCCGAGGATCTCGGGCGGATCGAGAAGAAGATGAAGGAAATCATCAACGCCCGCGATCCGGTCCGCACCGAGGTCTGGGATCGGGACCGCGCGATCCGGCATTACGAGGAGACGGGCGAACCCTACAAGATCGAGCTGATCCACGCGATCCCGGGCGACGAGCCGTTGCGCATGTACTGGCACGGCGACTGGCAGGACCTCTGCCGGGGACCTCACCTTCAGCACACGGGCCAGGTCCCGGGCGACGCGTTCAAGCTGATGTCCATAGCCGGAGCCTACTGGCGGGGCGACAGCACACGCCCGATGCTCCAGCGAATCTACGGCGTGGCCTTCACCGGCAAGGAAAAGCTCAAGGCCCATCTGACGATGCTGGAAGAGGCCGCCAAGCGCGACCACCGCAAACTCGGGCGCGAGATGGATCTCTTTCACATGCAGGAAGAGGCGCCGGGACAGGTCTTCTGGCACCCGAACGGCTGGACGATCTACACCACGCTGCAGGACTATATGCGCCGCAAGCAGCGCGCGGGCGGCTATGTGGAGGTGAATACACCGCAGGTCGTGAACCGGTCCCTGTGGGAGCGTTCCGGGCACTGGGCGAACTACCAGGAGAACATGTTCATCGTCGAGGTTGACGAGGAACATGCGCGGGAAAAGACCATCAACGCGCTGAAGCCGATGAACTGCCCCTGCCACGTCCAGGTGTTCAACCAGGGCCTCAAGTCCTATCGCGACCTGCCCCTGCGGATGGCCGAGTTCGGCTCGTGCAACCGCTATGAACCCTCCGGTGCGCTGCACGGTATCATGCGGGTTCGCGGCTTCACCCAGGACGACGCCCACATCTTCTGCACGGAGGACCAGATCGAGGAGGAATGCGCCCGCTTCATCGAATTCCTTGCCGGTATCTACCGCGACCTCGGTTTCGAGAAGTTCGAGATCATGTTCGCGACCCGTCCCGAGAAGCGGGTCGGGACAGAGGAAAGCTGGGACCGGATGGAAGCCGCCCTGGAAGGGGCTATCAGGAAGGCCGGCCACGACTATACGCTGGATCCCGGCGAAGGGGCCTTCTATGCGCCGAAGCTCGATTTCAAGCTGACCGACGCCATCGGGCGCGTCTGGCAGTGCGGCACCTTCCAGGTCGATCCGAACCTGCCCGAGCGGCTGGAGGCAAGCTATATCGGTGCCGACGGGGCGAAGCATCGGCCCTATATGCTGCATCGCGCCGTGCTCGGGAGTTTCGAGCGTTTCATCGGCATCCTGATCGAAAGCCATGCGGGCAAGCTGCCGTTCTGGCTCGCGCCCCGTCAGGTGGTGGTCGCCTCCATCGTGTCGGAGGCGGACGATTACGTGCAGGAAGTCGTCGCGGCGCTGAAGGCGGCAGGCGTCCGGGCCGAGGCCGATACCCGCAACGAGAAGATCAACTACAAGGTCCGCGAACATTCCGTCGGCAAGGTGCCCGTCATCCTTGCAATCGGCGCCCGCGAGGTCGAGGACCGGACAGTGACCGTGCGCAGGCTGGGAGAAAAGCAGACTTCCGTCGAGACGCTGGAAAATGTTACAGCCGCTCTCTCGCGCGCGGCGACGCCGCCGGACATGCTGTAACAATGCGGCCCGGACGCGCGGCCTGACCCGCATGCGCCCGGGCGCACTGTAACAATTTCGCGGGCAAGTCCGCTTTTTCTGGATATTTCCCGTGGCGTAAAGCACAAGCGCCTGACACGGCTGTGACTCACCCTCTCGTGAGTGGTAGGGTGCGTTCGTCGCAGTCTAGATACCCGTCAAGGGTACAGACAATCCGAGTGAAGGAGTTTTACATGTCCGATACCATCAAGACCGCCGCAATCGCGGGCGCCGTCGCGGCAGCCCTGGTCGCGCAGGCCGCCCCGGCCCAGGCAGCGGCGAAAGAGAAATGCTATGGTGTGGCGCTCGCCGGCGGAAACGATTGCGCAGCCGGCCCCGGCACCACATGCGCCGGCACGTCCGTTACGGATTATCAGGGCAACGCCTGGAAGCTGGTCGACAAGGGGACCTGCGCCGAGATCGAATTGCCCGACATGGCCGATGGCAGCCCGCGCGAGGGTTCGCTCGACCCGGTCGAGCGTGACCTGCCGGCCTGAGATCAGTCGACGGCGGGCGGCATGAGGCCGCCCATTCCGGCACCTGCTGAACCCGGGCGCCGCCTTGACCGGAGATGCGGACGGCCAGGATGAAAGACACGTTTCACCACTTTGACAGCCTGCCCCCCGCGCCGGGCGTCGGCTACAAGCCGCAGCATTTTGCAGAGCTGATGGCCGATCCCGGCGATGTCCGCTGGATCGAGGTGCATGCCGAGAACTACATGGGCGACGGCGGCCGGCCTCTGGCGCAGTTGCGTGCCCTCTCCGAACGCTTCGCGCTTTCGATCCATGGGGTCGGACTCAGCATCGGCGGCGACGGACCGCTTGATGCCGAGCATCTGGGACGGCTGAAACGACTGGTCGACGCGATGCAGCCGGCGTCCTTTTCCGAGCATCTGGCCTGGTCGACCCATGCCGGGGCGTATTTCGACGATCTGCTGCCCCTGCCCTATACCGCGGCAACCCTGCGCCGCGTTGCCGAGCATATCGACGCGGTACAGACCACGCTGGGACGGCGCATGCTGCTCGAGAACCCGTCGAGCTATCTTACATTCGCAGAAAGCACCTGGGCCGAGACGGATTTCCTGGCCGAGCTGGCGCTGCGGACCGGATGCGGCCTGCTGCTCGACGTCAACAACGTGTTCATCTCCGCCACCAATCTCGGCCTGTCGCCGCTTGACTATCTGGACGCCTTCCCGCTGTCGAAGGTGGTCGAGATGCATGTCGGGGGACATGACGAGGACAGCGATGACGACGGCGCGCCCCTTCTGATCGACAGCCACGGGGCGCCTGTGGCCGACCCGGTCTGGGCCTTGCTCGACGAGGCGCTTACCCGCAGCGGCCCGCGTCCTGTGCTGCTGGAGCGAGACAACGACGTGCCACCCTGGTCCGAACTGAAGGCAGAGGCCGGGCGCATCTCGATGCACCTTGCCCGGCAGGCCGGATGAGCGGGCCGGATCCGGCTTTCGGCGCGGATTTCGCGGCATCGCTGCTCGACCCGTCGAGAGCGGTGCCCTCGACGCTTCGCGGAACCAATGGCGCACCCGCCAGCCGCCGCTTCTCGGTCTACCGCAACAACGTCACCGTCTCGCTGCGCGACGCGCTTGGAACCGCCTTTCCGCTTCTGCGCAAGCTCGTCGGGGATGCATTCGAGCCCCTCGCCCTCGCCTTCTTGCGCAGCCATCCGCCGACAACGCCGGTCATGATGTTCTACGGCGACGAAATGCCCTCGTTTCTGGTGAGTTATGCCCCCTTGGCGCATGTCGGATACCTGCCCGACTGCGCCCGGCTGGACCTTGCCCTGAGGCGTTCCTATCACGCAGCGGACCATGCCCCACCGGATCCGGCGGCGTTCCAGGTCGATCCGGATGCCCTGCTGGCCCTGCGCCTTTCGCCAGCGCCGTCCTGCATCGTGATCCGCTCGGCCTGGCCGCTTTACGACATCTGGCGGTACACCTTCGAACGGGATGCCGAAAAACCCGCTGCACGGCCCCAGGACGTGCTTGTCGCCCGGCCGGACTACGATCCCGCTCCCCACCCCCTCCCGCCCGGAGCGGCGGACTGGCTGGAGGCCCTGGGGGCAGGTCGGACGCTGGGCGCAGCCTTCGATGCGGCGCGCGCAGGCTGTCCCGATTTCGACCTCGCCGCCACGCTTCGGCTTGCCCTGGACACGGGCGCATTGGCCATGACGCAGGAGGCCGGCACATAGGCGCACCATATCGTGGCATTCTGGAACGTCTGGCTGGCGCCGATGGGCTGCTGGGCCTGCTGGCCCGTCTCGTCTTCGCCGCGACCCTGCTGGTCTACTTCTGGGCCTCGGCAAGGACCAAGCTCGGGGACGGTCTCGTGGGTCTTTTCCCTCCGTCCGCCGGCGCCCATGTCCAGATCTTTCCCCGCGCGATGGAGGCCGTCAGCTATGACGCCTCGCAGCTTGAGACCTGGCACCGGGCTGTCGTTCTCGCTGGCACCCTGGCCGAGTTCCTGCTGCCCCTGCTCATCGTCGCCGGTCTTCTTACCCGCCTCGCCGCCCTCGGCATGATCGGCTTCATCGCGCTGCAGACCATGACCGACCTCCATGGACACGGCGCCATCGACGAACCCGCCACGCTGGGCGCCTGGTTCGACCGCGTCCCGGACAGCGCGATCATGGATCAGCGCATCTTCTGGATCTTCGTCCTGATCGTGCTTGTCGTCAAAGGTCCGGGACCGCTGTCGCTCGACCGGCTCCTGTCGCGCCGGACCTGGCTCAGACGCCAAGCGCCGCCCGGGTGACGCTGCTCCAGCCGAGATAAAGCCGCTCGCCGTCATCGATCAGGGGCCGTTTCATGAGCGCCGGATGGTCCACCAGCAACTCGGCCGCAGGACGCGCGCGTTCGTCCGCATCAAGCCCCCTCCAGGTTGTCGAGCGCGTGTTCAGCAACGCCGCACCAAACCTCTCGAGCGCGCGATCCAGCAGCCCTTCCGGCAGCCCATCGGCCCGCACATCCACCAAAACCGCGCCCGGCAGCGCCTTCAGCGCCGCACGGCAACTGTCGCAGTTCTTCAGTCCATAGAGTTGCAACATAAATTCATCCACGCTGCCCCACCTAACCGGATTCTCCGCAAGTTTCACCCTGTTTGGCTTGATTTTTGTTTCGGAAGTGCAATCTCTTGGCCTGTGGGGCGTTAACTTGCCGGTAAACTCCCTGCGGATGAAAGGCTGCGCGGTCCCGGTCGCGCGGTATGACTGTCTAAAGGAGGCACGGACACCATGCCAAATGGCACCGTGAAATGGTTCAATACGACGAAAGGCTACGGCTTTATCGCACCGGAAAGCGGAGGGTCGGACGTATTCGTGCATATTTCGGCCGTCGAACGCTCTGGTCTGACGGGGCTGGCCGACAACCAGAAAGTGAGCTTCGAACTGTCCGAAGGCCGCGATGGCCGGAAGATGGCGACCGAGCTGAAGCTTCTCTGACATCTGCACCGGTTCGCGTCGGAGCAGACTCCCCCGCAATTCGAAGGCCCGTCCGGCGACGGCTCCTGAATGAATAGCCTCGTCCGATCCGCGAGGGTCGGACACCAGCTTTCCCCCAATATCATCGCATTGACCGCCGCATGGCGCGATGTGCAGCCGCGCCTCTGGCATGCCGACCGCGGCGGCCTGAGGGTCACCCGCCTGTGCGCGTGTCTCGCGGCGATCTCGCAAATCCGTGATCTCCTTCCGCTGCGCCAGATGGAACATTCGCCGCGCCCTTTCCGTTAACGCTGCAACGACGGGGCTGAAAGAAACAAGGAGACGGATATGACCGATATCACCAATGCAAAGATCCTCATCATGGCAACCGACGGCTTCGAGCAATCCGAGCTCGCCGTGCCGCTGACCAAGCTGCGTGAAGCCGGTGCGGAGGTGCATGTGGCATCGCCCGAGGGCAAGGAAATCACCGGCTGGGACGACAAGAACTGGGGCGAAACCGTACCTGCGGACCTTTCCATCGCCGATGTGAACATGGCCGACTACCACGCCCTCGTGCTGCCGGGCGGGCAGATCAACCCGGACGTGCTGCGCACCAAGGCGGATGCCGTCGATCTCGTGCGCGAGTTCCACAACGCCGGCAAGCCCATCGCCGCGATCTGTCACGGGCCGTGGATGCTGATCGAAGCCGGCGTGATCGAGGGGCGCGAAGCGACGTCCTACAAGTCGATCCGCACGGACATGGAAAATGCCGGGGCGAAATGGGTCGATGCCGAGGTCGTCTGCGACCAGGCAATCATCACCAGCCGTCAGCCGGGAGACCTCGACGCCTTCGTGAAGAAGATCATCGAGGAAGTCCGCGAGGGCAAACACGAGCGCGAAGCCGCGTAAGACATTTGAAGACCTGCCTCATGACTGCCGCGCCTTCGGGCGCGGCTTTCTTTGTTGAGCAGATGTGCCGCTTCTCAGCTTTGTGGAGGTGGCAAAGTCCGGACCGAGGGGTGGCTGCGAAACGCTAGCCCAATGGGGGCGAGGCGGACGCTGCTCGGCGTTGCCGAGCACAAAGCGGCGTGTGCATTTCAGCAGCTATAAAGGATTTCAATTAAGCGACTAGCTACAAATGTCTTTCTTCAGAAAGTTGATGCGAAGCAATAAATTGAAGGAAGTTTCTTCCCGTTTCGGTAATATAGAATTCTTTATTCTTTTCTTCAATTAGCCTCCAACGGAATAAGTAATCCAGATAATTATCCAGAGACCAATCCCTAAACTCCGAGTACTTGTTGCCGAGATCGTCAAAAAATTTCTCGGCTTTCGCACGAGGTATCGGCCGCGAATTGAGCTCTCTCAGCGCCCGGATTTGACTGCCAAAAATACTCACATAGATAAAAGCAAAATTCTTGTGCAGCTGTTGGACTGTTAGCGCGCGGAGCAACTTCTCCTCTCTGGATTTCGGGTCCTGCTGCGGCAATTGGTTAAGCGCCTCCAAGTTTGCAGATTCAATCTCTATGGCCACAGGGTCAGTTAGTGGTTCAGTTTTGACGTCCGAGACCTTTGCTCCTGTCTCATCTTCAAGTTTCCTATCTCCTTGTTCTGCATGACGCAGCTCGATTCCAGCGGTTGAGACCTTTTGTATTCTCGGAAGCAGCTTCTTGATTTCCCCTGAGAAAAGCCATGCAATAAAAATAGCCGATATCGGCCAGGCAAGCGATTTGGTCAAGTCGACAATTTGAACTAACACTGCGAGCCAAGTTGGTTCGACTACAACAGCACTCATCCAATAACCCCCTCAAACTCCCGCCATTCCCCCTTGCTCATGCCCGAGGTCTCCTGCGTGACCTGCTCACCTTTGAGCATTCGCCGAATGCAATCAAGCGCCTTGCCGGACAGGGTGGCTCCGCCCAGACGGTAGTCCTCGAAGGCCCGATACGCCGCCGGGACCCAGTCGGCGACCATCTCGCAGATCGCGTCGGCATAGACGCGGATCTCGTATTGGGCGTGGGCGTCGGCGCGCAGGCGGAGGAAATGGAAGAGGTTGTGCAGATCGACCTTCCAGTACCATTGCGTGTAGATATTGGCGGGCAGGTTCATCCGGGCGAGTTCGCGCGCCAGCCCGTCCTGACCGTCCTGCGATATCATCTCTTCGTAATGGTCATAGGCGCGGTTGCTGTCGGCCTTGAGGATCTCGAGCACCCGCGCGGCCTCGGCCCCTTCGAGCGCGGCGCCCCGGCCCTGGTTGTTGACCACGGATTGCGCGGCCAGCTGTTCGGGCGCGGGGATGTAGAATTCGCGGTCGAGGATCGAATAACGGGCGGAGTATTCGTTGACGTTGGCGGTGCGGTGGCGGATCCACTGGCGCGCGACGAAAACCGGCAGCTTGACGTGCAGCTTCAGCTCGCACATCTCGAAGGGGGTCGAATGCCAGTGCCGCATGAGATAGCGGATGAGCCCTTCGTCGTTCGAGACGGATTTCGTACCCTTGCCGTAGCTCACCCGCGCCGCCTGACAGATCGCGGCGTCGTCGCCCATGTAGTCGATCACACGCACGAATCCGTGGTCGAGCACGGGGCGGGCCTTGTAGAGATGCGCCTCCATCCCCGGGGCGACGGCGCGCAGGGTCGGCTGGGGATCGGCCCGCAGAGCGTCGATTTCGGCCTGCTGTTCGGGGCTGAGCGGCATGGGGCGGTCCTTTCCAGATGATGAGTCGAATGCAACTATATATTGCAGGCACGGTCGCGAAAACCGCGATATGCGGTATTGCCATTCAGCCATGATGGCGAAGAAATGCGGGGCGGCGCAGGCCAGTCCGATTGACATCGGGGGTCATTGCACGAGACTGCCGGCAAAACTCCGGGACAGAGGCCGTCGCGCATGAACATCCAACCCATCATTCTCGCCCTCAGCCTGGCGCTCGCCGGCTGCGGCGACGGCAACCCCTTCGAAGAACCAGCCCCGGTCGATCCGGCCGAGCCGGGCACGGGGAGCAGCAGGATCGAGATCCCCGAGTCTCTGGCTTCCGATCTCGAAGGCTTCAACTACAAGGCGGGACGAGAGCGCCTCGTCATCCGGGGCGTGTCCTCCGAGGATTCGCCCTACAGCGGCAGCTACCGGCGGCGCGAGAACATGGATCGGGTCGGCTATTCCGCCTACACGCAGCAGGACGGTTCGCTCGACAGGCACAGCACGGCCTATGTCAGGAAGCTCCGCAATGCCGAGGCGGTCGTGGTGACGACCGGCGGCCAGTTCGAGGAGTTCTTTGGGGGAACCGGCTACAAGAGCGCGAACTATACCCCACCCGTGGCACAGGGCGGCAACCGCAGGGGCGGCCTGATCAGCTACGCCGGGCGCTATGTTGGTCTGCTGAACGCGGAGGGATCGCGCGAGGACCTCAAACCCGTCAGGCAAGGCACGCCGGGGAGCTTTCGGCCCTCACAGGCGACCGAGATCACGGGGCGCGTGCTTCTGACCGGGAGCTTCTCGGACCGCGCCGTCGACGGCGTCGTCACCAACCGCAGACTGAACGATTTCGAGGATGACCGGGGCAGAAAGGTGCGCATACGCGATCTCGCGCTCGGTCTGTCACCGATCGAGGACAACGGGAGCTTCACGGGGTCGGTGACGCAGAACAGGCAATCCAAAGGCACCTACGGCGGCGTTTTCGCGGGCAAGGGGGCATCCGAGGTGGCCGGGTCTGTGCATGTGACGAACCATATCGACGGCGCCTCCGATCCCGAGGAATTCGGGATCTTCGTCCTCGGCGCCTGCGGCAAGAAGGGTCAGGACCGGGCTTGCAGGCAGCCAGACCGCTAGGTGGCCCTTTCCGCCCTGCCATTCGTGCTGTGCCGCGCGCTGACGGCGCTTGCGCTGGCTGTCCTTGTGTCATCGCAGGGTGCCGGGGCGCAGGAGGCGGAGGGCGACCTTTCGGTGAGCGTGGCCGAGGCGCGCGAAATCGCGATCCTGGCGGCATCCGAAGGCGGCAACCCGGAATTCGTCATCGAACTCGGGCAGGCCCTGCTGAAGGAAACGCCCGGGGATCCGCTGTTGCACTACCTCATCGCCGAGGCACAGGGCGCGCTTGGAAGGCCGGGGCCCGGCCGGAGGGCGGCCGCGCGTGCATTCCGGCTGTCCGAGACCGATCTGGGGCGCTTCCAGTCCGCCGAGCTTGCCGCGCGCCTCGCCTTCGCTGACGGCCGGCCCACCACGACGCAACTCTGGCTGCGCCGGGCGGCGCTTTATGCCCCGAGCGAGGAGATCGAGGAGAGGATTGCCGAGGATTACGCCAGGGTCCGGCGGCTGAACCCCTTCGGTTTGTACATCCGCACGGCGGTGCGGCCCTCGGACAACGTCAACGACGGGGCCGACAGCGCGCTGCAGGTGATCGACGGCATTCCCTTCACAGGTCGCCTGAGCGGTGCCGCGCTGGCCCTGCCCGGCACGATCTTCGACACCGACATCTCGATCGGCTACCGCCTGCGCGCGGATGACCGCAGCCGGACCCGGATCGGAGCGCGCGTCTACGTGCGTCGGGTCGCGCTTTCGCAGGAGGGAAGGAAAAAGGCTCCGGAGATCGAGAACGGCGACCTGGGCTATACCTATTCGGCAGTGTCACTCGATCATGCCTTTGCGATCGGCAAGGGACAGGGGTCGGGAAGGCTGGGGCTTGGCGCGGGGCGGCTCTGGTCCGGCGGCGCGACCAGTCAGGATTTCATCACCGTCTCGGGCGGGCGGAGCTGGCGGCTGGGCGAGAAGACCACCCTCGCGCTCGATGGATCGCTCGAGCGCCAGTTCGACGCCCTTGCCGCGCTTTTCGATGCGACCGAACATGCGCTTGTGGCCGGCATCGACCACGCGCTTGCCAACGGGGATACGCTGGGACTGTCGCTCAACCTCCAGAGAACCACTTCGGATTTCGAGAATTCACGCATGCGCGCAGCCGCGCTGAGGGCGGTCTACGGCTTTTCCCGACCGTTCGGTCCCGCGACGGTGACGGCGGGCCTGACGCTTGGCCAGACGGACTATCCCGACTACGTGGCGATCTTCGAGGTGCCCGGCGGGCGACGGGACCGATCGCTCTACGGCGACGTGAACCTGTTCTTTCCCGACTTCGACTACGCGGGCTTTGCACCAAACCTCAGGATCAGCACCGGGAAGCGCTATTCCAACGTCAGCCGCTTCGAGTCGCGCGAAACCTCGATCTCGGTCGGGATCGAGTCGAAATTCTGAGATGGCTGGCAAGCGCTGCCCGACATGCTAGGTTCGCCCGCAACGCCACAACGAAAGGACCGCCGAAATGCGCCTCAAATATCTGCACACCATGGTGCGCGTGAAGGATCTCGAGAAATCCATGGACTTCTACGAATTGCTGGGACTGAGGGAAACACGCCGGATCGACAACGAAGGCGGACGCTTCAGCCTCGTGTTCATGGCGCCCCCGGGACAGGAGGACTGCCCGGTGGAACTGACCTACAACTGGGACGGCGATGACGGATTGCCCTCGGACGGCCGGCATTTCGGCCACCTCGCCTACAGCGTCGACAACATCTATGATACCTGCCAGATGCTGATGGAGAACGGTGTCACGATCAACCGTCCGCCGCGGGACGGCTACATGGCCTTCGTGCGCTCTCCCGACAACATTTCCATCGAACTCCTGCAGACCGGCGAAAAGCTGCCGCCCGCCGAACCATGGGCCAGCATGGAAAACACCGGGCACTGGTGATCTTTCTCGGGCGGCTATGGCTTGCGGTTGCCGCCCTCGCGGCGGGCCCGGACGCGGCGGCGGCGCAGGATTGCCGCCTCGCCCTTCTGCTCGCCATGGACGTGTCGAGCTCGGTCGATGCGCGAGAGGACCGGCTTCAGCGCGGAGGCATGGCCGCGGCGCTGGTGGCGCCCGAAGTGCGCGAGGCGTTCTTCGCTTCCGGGCCTGCGGTGGCGCTGGCCATCTACGAATGGTCAGGCCGCTTCAATCATCGGCTGCTGCTCGACTGGACGCTGATCGACAGCGACGCGGCGCTGGATCGGGCGTCCCGGGTCATTGCCGAAAGCCGGCGAGCCGATACCGAGTTTCCGACGGCTCTGGGCAATGCGCTTGGATACGGGGCGGGGCTGCTGCGCAAAGCCCCCGACTGCCTCGCCAAGACCCTCGACATGGCGGGTGACGGACAGAACAACGATGGCTTCCCTCCGGCACTGGCCTACGCGCAGTTTCCGTTCGACGGGATCACGGTCAATGGACTGGTCATCAAGCAGGGCGATCCGCGTGCCGGTGCGGCGCTGGCCGACTTCTACCGGCGCGAGGTCCTGCATGGCGAGGCCGCATTCCTCGAAGAGGCGGACGGGTTCGAGGACTACGAGCGCGCAATGCGGCGCAAGCTGGAACGCGAGCTGAGCGCGCCGGTTGTCGGCAGGTCGACCCTGCCGGCGCAGGAGCGCAGGGGCTAGCGGTGCTGCGGGGTCTTGCCACCGCTTTTCTGCTGTTCAACCTCGCCGGAGGCGCACAGGCTGCCTGCAGACAGGCCCTGGCCCTGGCGCTGGACGTATCCGGGTCGGTCGACCTGCACGAATATCGCCTGCAACTCGACGGTCTGGTGACGGCGCTCAACGATCCCGAGGTGAGGGCGATCTTGCTGTCGCAGCCGCAGGCACCGGTGGCGCTGCTCGTCTTCGAATGGAGCGGTCCGGGCGATCAGGCGGTGCTGGTGCCCTGGACGACGGTAGACGGCCCGGCGGCCCTCAAGGCCATCAGCACCACCCTCGCCAGCGCCGAGCGCCGGGTCACGACACCCGGCACCGCCCTCGGAGAGGCGATGACGGCAGGCGCAGCCCATCTGGCCGGCGCGCCGGACTGCTGGAAGCGGACGCTCGACATATCGGGGGACGGGAAGTCAAATCTCGGGCCGCGTCCGCGCGACGTGAAGCCGGACGTCACGGCAGAGGGAGTCACCGTCAACGGGCTGGTTGTCGGGTCGGACAACGCAGGCCGCGACGTCACCGCCGAGTTGACCGCCTATTTCCGCGCCGAGGTCATCATCGGCCCCGAGGCTTTCGTCGAGACCGCGCTGGGGTACGAGGACTATGCCCAGGCGATGGCGCGAAAACTGAAGCGGGAACTGGAGGGCAGGCTGCTGAGCGGGCTCGACCCGTCCGGACGCCGCCCCTGAATTCAACCCGAAAGCGGCACCGGCAGAGAGGCGCGGGTGGCTCGGCGCGCCAGTTGGTCCGGCGCGCCGATGTCGAGTTCTAGTAGATGTAGCGGATCTGATCGGTCCAGTAGCGTTCCATGCGCTTGAGCGACCGGGTTATATCTTCGATGCCGTCTGGCCCCAGAGTCCCGTTCTTGTCGAGACCGTCCGCATGACGCGCAAAAAGGGTCGAGACCACGTCCCTGATCTTGCGCCCCTTTTCCGTCAGCCTCACACGGACCGACCGGCGGTCGATCTCGCAGCGCTGGTGATGCATGTAGCCCATGTCGACCAGCTTCTTGAGATTGTAGCTGACGTTGCTGCCCTGATAGTAGCCGCGGGTCTTGAGTTCGCCCGCCGTGACCTCGTTCTCGCCGATGTTGAAGAGCAGGAGCGCCTGAACGGCGTTGATCTCGAGGATCCCGATCCGCTCGAATTCGTCCTTGATGACGTCGAGCAGCAGCCTGTGAAGCCGCTCGACCAGCGACAGAGCCTCGAGATATCCCAGCATGAATTCCCGGTTCTGGCCCGGCGCCTGCGAACCGGCGGGAATGGGATCCTGAATGCTCATCTGACGCTCCGACTCATTGCGGTCGGATGGCAAACTGAGGCTTAAAAGCCAAGATTTCGTTAAAAAGCTAGAAATGCGGCGCGCGCCGCCTGTCAGACCGCCGTGTCCGGCAACTGCCCGACGATATCCGCGATCAGCGGCGCCAGATCCTCGGGGGGCTGCGACTGACCCGATACCCAAGCGTAGATGTCGTGGTCGTTCTCGTCCAGAAGCGCCTCGTAGCGGTCCAGTCCGTCGGGTGCCATCCCGGCAAGATTGCGCACCGCATAGGCGTCCAGGATCAGATCCATCTCCTTGATGCCGCGCCGCATGGACCGCATCCTGAGGCGCTTGATCCGGTTCTCGCGCGTCTCCTGCTCCATCGCCATCACCGCCTCAGCGTCGCGCGCAGCTTCTTCTCGAGCCGGCCAAGCTGTTCCGCCCGGTTGAGCATGTCCGAGCGCAGCTCGCGGAGTTCGTGAAGAAGCGGCAACGCATCGGCCTTGTCGCCCTCCTCGGGCGCTTCGATGCCCTCGCCCTGACCCGTCAGCAGCCAGGGCATCGAGACGTTCAGCACCCCGGCGATCATCGACAGGCGATTGGCGCGCGGTTCGCTGGTATCCTCCTCCCAGGCGCGCAGGGTTTCGAGCCGCACGCCCAGCCGCCGCGCCAGATCGGACTGACTCATCCCGGCGGCCTCTCGTGCCCCGGTCATCCTGTCCCCGAAGGTCGCCGTATCCGGCCCATACCAGTCATCGTCGGTGCTCATTCGATCTCCTTCCCTTGTCTGCGGTTCCGCGAGCGCCGGCAGAAGCCGATCCCGCTTGAACCCGTCGATGCCAGTCCCTAAGAGCGAAGCTGACCATTTCCCATCTGATCGAGGCCGACATGGAACTCCTGTCCGCGACCCTTGCCCGCGTCAAACCATCCCCGACAATCGCCGTCACGACCAAGGCCGCCGAGCTGAAGGCCGCCGGCAAGGATGTCATCGGCCTCGGTGCGGGCGAGCCGGACTTCGACACGCCGCAGAACATCAAGGATGCCGCCATCGCGGCGATCCGGGATGGGAAGACTAAATACACGGCCGTCGACGGAATTCCAGAGCTGAAGCAGGCGATTTGCAGAAAGTTCAAACGAGACAACGGGTTGGACTACGCCCCGTCACAGGTCACGGTAGGCACCGGCGGCAAGCAGGTGCTCTACAACGCCCTGATGGCGACCCTCAATCCCGGCGACGAGGTGGTGATTCCCGCGCCCTACTGGGTCAGCTACCCCGACATGGTGCTGCTGGCCGGCGGGACGCCGGTGATCGCGGAAGCCCAGCTTCAGACGAGCTACAAGCTGACACCCGAACAGCTCGAGGCGGCGATCACCCCGAAGACCAAATGGCTGATCTTCAACTCGCCGTCAAACCCGACGGGCGCCGGATACAGCCGGGACGAACTGAAGGCGCTGACCGACGTGCTGATGCGCCATCCCCATGTCTGGGTGATGACGGACGACATGTACGAACACCTCGCCTACGACGGCTTCGAGTTCTGCACACCCGCACAGGTCGAGCCGGGCCTCTACGACCGGACGCTGACGGTCAACGGGGTGTCCAAGGCCTACGCGATGACCGGCTGGCGGATCGGCTATGCGGCGGGTCCGGAGAAGCTGATCGGCGCGATCCGCAAGATCCAGTCGCAGTCGACCTCCAACCCCTGCACGATCTCGCAATGGGCGGCGGTCGAGGCGCTCGACGGCACGCAGGATTTCATCGCGCCCAACAACGCGATCTTCAAGCGCAGGCGAGACCTGGTCGTGTCGATGCTGAACGAGATCGATGGGATGACCTGTCCGGTCCCTGAAGGCGCCTTCTACGTCTATCCGTCTATCGCTGGCCTCATTGGCAAGACCTCGGCAAACGGTGCAAAGATCGCGGACGACGAGGCCTTTGCCACTGCGCTTCTGGAGGAAAAGGGCGTCGCCGTGGTCTTCGGCGCCGCCTTCGGACTCTCTCCTGCGTTCCGGATCAGCTATGCGACGTCAGACGCAGCACTGAAAGAAGCCTGCACACGCATTCAGGACTTCTGCGCCGGCCTGCGCTGAGGCCGGCAGACACCATCAGGCGACGGCCTTGCGCCGTCGTCCGAAGGCCAGAATCCCGAGGACGGGCGCCATCAACAGGGCCGAGGCCGGGAGCGGAACGGCCGTCAGACTATAGCGGGAGCTGTCATAGGCCTCGAGATCGCCCCCCAGGATCGCCACGTCCGGCAGGGGCGGATGTCCCTCGAGCAAGGCCATGCCGCTTCCGCAATTCACGCTCGAGCAGATCCAGAAATCGAGACCCGTCCCGCTGAAGCTCAGGACGGGCGGCGCGGTCACGGAAGCGATCAGACTGGTCGCACTGCCGAAACTGACGACTGGCTGTGTGACGCCATTGATCCAGAAGTTCACGACCCGACCGACGTCAACCGTGTCACCGTCCGACTGAAGCTTGCCGTTCACGACCGATTGCAGGAGGACGCCTGTCCCGAACTCGTAGCTCATCCGGTAAGTTGCCGAGGATGCCGCCGAAGCGAAGAGGCCCGCGATGGCCGCGGCGACGAAAAGAAGCTTTGGTCGGAAATTCATGCGATCTGCCTTTCAAAGAACTAGAATAAGACGAATTGGGTACAGGCCTTCTTTTGCAGGGCACTGACGCGACGAGTCAATGCTTGAGGCCGGGCAGACTCTCGTTTCACCCGTGGGTTGGTCCGGATCTGGTGGCACCGCGCCGTCGGCACTGGTATCTGCAAGGGATGTCACCGAAAGGCGGGCGATGTGCGATTTTCCTGACTACTACTTCCGTATTCGCGAAAACGGAGCGGCCGTCTTCCGCGTTGACTCCGAAAATCGCCAGCGTCGGCTCGACATGGATCAGATCGCCGTGGTGAACCTTCGCAGCGGCGAGATCAGGGCGCAGGGCGAGCGCAAGCTGACGGAACGTGACCGCGTTGCGATTGCCGACTGGGTCGAGGCACGGCGCGCGTTCCTGTCGCGGCGGGAGATGGACGACATGCGCCGCATGGTCGACCGCCTGAACCTGACCGCCCAATGGGCCCAGTCCCGCGCCACGCCGGAGCAGATAGCAGAGCTGTCCGACGCCCTGCTTCTGGCGATGCATGACCTGCGCTCGGTCCTCGTGCGCCGGATGACGGAAGGAAAGGATCGCAATGGATGACGCACTGAAGACCCAGGTGGACAGGCGGCTTGACTGGAACGGCCTCGAGGTCGGCTACGACGTTCCCGCCCTGCCGGGAATGACGCTGGCAGATGTCGTGACGCCCTGCCTGATGCTCGACCTCGACGCGCTCGAACGCAATGTCGCCAGGCTGGGACAATTCGTCGAGGCCAGCGGTGTCCGGCTGCGGGCGCATGGGAAGATGCACAAGGCGGTGGATGTCGCCCTGCTTCAGCAACGCATCGGCGGGTCGGTCGGCATCTGCTGCCAGAAGGTCAGCGAGGCCGAGGCCTTCGTGCGCGGCGGAATCCACGACGTGCTGATCACGAACGAGGTCCGCGATGCCCGCATGATCGCCCGCCTTGCGCGGTTGCCGAAGCTCGGCGCGCGGGTGCTCTGCTGCGTCGACGATGCGTCAAACGTGGCCGAGCTGTCGGCGGCGGCGATGCGCGAGGGGACGACGATCGGCTGTCTCGTGGAAATCGACGTCGGTCAGGGGCGTTGCGGGGTCGCGCCGGGGGAGGAAGCGGTTTCGCTTGCTGCGCTGATCTCGCAGGCACAGGGCCTGAGCTTCGAGGGTCTGCAGGCGTATCACGGCGGGCTGCAGCATGTGAGCGATCACGCCGATCGGGCAGGTCGCGCACGCGAAGCCATCGCGAAGACCGCCACGACGGTCGATATGCTGCGCGAGGCGGGGTATTCCTGCCCGATCGTCGGGGGCGGCGGCACCGGGTCCTACCGGCTGGAAGCGTTGTCTGGCGTGTATACGGAACTGCAATGCGGCTCCTACGCCTTCATGGATGCAGACTACGGACGGGTTCGGGATGCGCAGGGCCGGGGTCTTGCCGCGGGCGAATTCGAGAATGCCCTCTTCATCCTCACCAGCGTGATGAGCCATCGCAGGCAGAACAGCGCGGTTGTCGACGCGGGGCTGAAGTCGATGTCGCTCGACAGCGGCCTGCCGTTGGTGTTCGGGCGCACCGACGTCACATACGCGAAAGCCTCGGACGAGCATGGCGAGGTCGACGATCCGCAGGCCCGGCTTGAAATCGGAGACCGGCTGAAGCTGGTGCCGGGCCATTGCGATCCCACCTGCAACCTGCACGACTGGTATGTCTGCATCCGTGGCGGGATCGTCGAGACGCTATGGCCTATCGGCGCGCGCGGGAAATCCTGGTAGGCCAGCTCCCCGGCCCCCGCGCGCGGGCGGTCACACCAGCCAGTCGCCGCTCAGCGTCGTGTCGTCCGAGACGAGCCTGAGATAGGCGATCTGCAGCGCCGCCGCCCCGCCCGATCCATCCGCGTCGTATTCCAGCCAGGACGAGCCCGTGCCGTCCCCGGAAAGACCGAGCGCGCCCGACGAGAGCGCCGAGGCGACGGTTGTCCCAAGCTCGGACATCAGCCCGGAGATATCGATGGTCTCCCCGTAGCGGGCCTTGAAGTCGGTGATCGTGTCGCCAATCTCGGCGACTCCGGTGAAGACGAAGCAGTCCGTGCCCGATCCGCCGACGAGGGTGTCGGCACCCGCCCCACCGCAGATGATATCGTCGCCGGAGCCGCCATCGAGCGTATCCTCGCCGGTACCGCCGTAAAGGCTGTCGTTGCCGCTGCTGGCGGCAAGATCGTCGTTGCCGCTTCCGCCCCGAAGCAGGTCGTCGCCGCTGCCTGCGGAAATCGTGTCGTCGCCTGCGTCGCCCGAAAGCGTATCGTTGCCGAGATCGCCGGTCAGGTTGTCGTTGCCGTCGCCGCCCGAAATGGCGTCGTCGTGCGATCCGCCGCGCATGGAATCGTCGCCCGCGCCCCCGTCCATCACATCGTTGCCGTCCTTGCCTTCAAGATAGTCGTTCCCGTCGTCACCCGAGAGGCTGTCGTCGCCATTGCCCGCGGTCAGGGTGTCGTCGCCCGCGCCGCCCATGAGCTGGTCGTCCCCGTTCGAGGCGTTGAGGTAGTCGTTGCCGCCACCGCCCGACATCACGTCATTGCCGTTGTTGCCGTAGAGCTTGTCCTTGTCGCCGCCGCCCGAAAGGACATCGTCGCCGATATCGCCGCGCAGGTAATCCTCGCCGTCCCCGCCGGTCATCGTGTCGTTGCCGTCGCCGCCGTAGAGGCGGTCGGCATCCGCGCCGCCGTCCATCACGTCAGCGCCGTCGTCGCCGCGCAGGTAGTCGGATCCCGCCCCGCCCGAGAGCGTGTCGTCGCCATCCGCGCCATAGAGCTTGTCGTCGTCGTCGCCGCCATCGGCGAGGTCATTGCCGCCCTCGCCCTTGATATAATCCTTGCCGGCCCCGCCGATCGCCGTGTCGTCTCCATCCCCGCCGTAGAACTTGTCATGGCCCTCGCCACCGTCCATCAGCGCGCCGCCGTCGCTGACGTAGAACTTGTCATTGCCGAGCCCGCCGGTCATCGTGTCCGACCCCGCCTCGGAATAAAGCTGGTCGTCGCCATCCCCGCCGTCGAGCAGGTCGTTGCCCGACCCGCTGTAAAGCCGGTCGGTATCCGCACCGCCCGAAAGCGTGTCGTTGCCGGCCTTTCCGTAGAGCTTGTCCACCCCGGCGCCACCGCTGATCGCGTTGTCGCGCTCGTTGCCCCAGCCGAAGTCGTTGAATTCCGTCAGGATCAGGTTCTCGATCTCGGTCCCGCCGGCGATCTGGAACGACTTGCGCCCGACCTTGCCGATGACGCCCGAGGTGAGGTCGATCCGCGAACCGGAAGATACGGCGCTCAGGTCGAGCGTGTCCTCACCGCCGTCCGGGTCCGAGATGACGCTGCGCGACGCGGTCCAGGCGGTGATGAAGCTGTCGGTGATCGTGTAGACGGTGTCGTAGTTCCCGCCCGGGTTCGGATCGCTGGGCAGGCTCGACACGTCGATCAGCGTCGCGAGTTCCGCGCTCGGGTCGATGCCGGTCAGGAATACCAGCTGCACAGGCGCTCCAGCGCCCGACCCATCCGCATCGATCATCAGCCAGGAGCCCCCGGATCCGCCCTGCAGTGATACGATGCCGTCCGCGACAGGATCGCTTCCGGAATAGCCGATGGCGCTCAGCAGACCGCTCAGGTCTATCCGGTCGCCGCCCGCGATGGTGATGTCGGTGATCGTATCCCCTGCCTCGTTCATCGCCATGTAGACGAAACGGTCCGCGCCGGAACCGCCGCTGAGGCTGTCGGCCCCCACCCCGCCGATCAGCACATCGTTGTCGCCTTGCCCGAGGATGGTATCGGCACCCGAGCCGCCCTCGATCCGGTTGGCGGCCGAGTTGCCGTTCACGAAATCGTCGCCCGCGCCGAGGATGGCGTTCTCGATGATGGTGCCGCGCCCGATCGAGACGTTGCCGATGCGCCCGTTGATGTTGGAATAGGTTTCCGCCCTCATGTCGAGCATCTGGTCATATGCCCGCGAGCCGAGGTTGATGACGTCCGTGCCGCCGTTGTCGTAGATGCAGACCGCCCAGTTCGAGGGCAGGTCCATGCCGAACTGTCCCGTATTCTGGTTGTCGCCGTAGATGCTGTCCCCGGTCCGCACGCTCGTGGGCGTGCCGTAGAGGTTCTGGATCGCGATGACGTCCGCCATCTGCGCGGTGGCGAGGAAGAGGCGACTGGCGTCGGTATTTGGGTTCTGGTTCTGGTCGAAGTAGGACATCACCGTCGTCTGCCAGCTGTCGTTGGCATAGTGGGCGTCCGTCGAGAAATTCGCGCTGCCATTGTAATCGCCGCCGTGGCCGAGACCGAGGGCATGGCCGATCTCGTGGATGTAGGTTTGCAGGTAGTAGTCGCCATAGGCCTTCCAGCCGGTCTCGATGTTGATGCTCGACGAGATGATCGTGTTTCCGGAAGTGACCGAGCTGTTGTAGGCGCCCGCAAGGTTCTCGGAAAAGGTGATCTGCGCGTTGCTCGAGCTCTGGAACGTCAGGCCAGTGACCGCGGACCACGCGTCGAGCGCCTTGAGTGCGGCGTCCCGCCCGGAATTGCCCAGCGCGTTGAAGTTGACCGTGATCGTCCCGCCGGTCTGGACGTTGAAGGCGCGCGTAACCTGACCCTTGTCGGCCCAGAAACCGTCGGTGAGGTAGTCGGCGATCTGGTCATAGGAATAGACCGGCAGCGTCGCGCCGACAGATGCACCTGAACCGGTGGCGCCCAGGCTTTCGGTATGGAGGCCGCCATCGCGGGAAGCCGGGTCGAGTGTCTGGCAGAGGGTGCACATGATGTCGTTCCTTCGGTTTGGCGTTCTGGATCAGAGCGGCAGCTTGCTGAGACGCACCAGTTGCATGGCGTAGGCCTCCATGGCCTGCGCGTTCAGACCGGCATCGACGACCGAGAGGTCAAGGGTCGGACCCCGACCCGTGTCGCCCTGTGCCGTGATCCAGACAAGGTGTCCGGACAGGCTGTCGGCCGTCTCATGCTCGGCGATGAAGCGGATCAGCAGCCGGTCCGCGGCCGCCTGCTTCGGTGTGTCTTCGCTGGCCGGCAGGTCGAGGGCCGTAGCCAACGCCTGGCAGAGGGGTGTGGAAACGGAGCCGGGGCAGACAAGCGCTGCCATTCCGTCGCCGGCACTGGCCTGCGCCAGACCGGGGACGCAAAGCGCAACGCACAGAAGAACGCGGACGGGAAGAGAAGAATTTGTGGCCATGGCGGAATCCCTCTGGCTTAGGAGTGGGAAAACCGGCCGTTCTGGCGCGTGTCGCAAGTCTGCTAGGCGGCAATGTGGCGCAAAATTCGACCCGAATGAGGCAGATGTTTGGCGCCGTGAAAAAGATAGCCCTTCAAATCGGCCATTTGCGCCGGAAACGCGACAAACGGTTAAAATTCGAGATGGATCCGCATCACAAGCCGGGACGGCTCGCGCGGTCCTGCGCAGTCACGCACGCTTGCGTCAGTCCAGGGCGACCAGCGCACCGCGCTTGCGGATGACCTTGCTGGCGACCTCGCAACCGCGCGCGACGGCGGCGGCAAGGTCGCCTCTCTGGATCCATTCGGCAATGAACCCGGCATTGAAGCTGTCGCCCGCCGCCGTCGTATCCACGGCGTCGGACACCGGAAGGGCGGCATGTGTCGCAATGCGGCCTTCGTGAAGGGCCGTGACGATGCCGGGGCCATTCTTGACGACGACAAGCCCGCATCCCAGACCGCCGTAGCGTTCCGCCGTGGCCTGCGGATCGGTATCGCCGAAGAACTGCGCCTCGTCGTCGAACGAGGGCAGCACCATGTCGGCATGGGCGGCAGCCGACATGACCGCCGCGCACATCTCTTCGTGACTGTCCCAGAGCCTCGGGCGCAGGTTCGGATCGAACACGACGGTGGTGCCCCGCATTCTGACCTCGGCCAACGATGACAGCAGGTTGTGCCGTCCGGCAGGATCCAGAATGGCAAGCGTGATGCCCGAGACATAGACCATCGCGGCACCGCCGAATGCCTTGGCCAGACGTTCGGGATCCTCGGCGAGGCAGCGTGCCGCGCTCTGACCGCGCCAGTAGGAGAAATGCCGTTCGGCCCCCTCGAGCTCGATCAGGTAAAGCCCCACGGTCCGGTCCGTTCTCATGCGCAGATAGTCAAGCCCGATGCCGGCCTCCGCCATGAAAGCGCGCATCTTGTGCGAGGCTGAATCCATGCCGATCTCGCTCAGGTAGTCGACCTCGAACCCTTCTGGCAGAAGCTTGCGAAGATACCATGCGGTATTGAACGTGTCGCCCGCGAAGTTCATCGTGAACTGCCCCGGTTGCCCGGAGGGCGCCATTTCGATCATGCACTCTCCGGCAGCGACGATACGCAGGCTCATTCAATCCTCCTCGGCGAACCACTCGTGATTGTCGTGACGCAACTGCACGATCAGCGATTCGATGCGGCCCAGGTGTTGCCGGATGGCCCTTTCGCCGCGCGCCTCGTCCCGTGCCCTGATCGCGTCCAGAATCTCGACATGGTCATCGTAGGCCGACCGGGACGCGAAGCTGAGCGACAGGAAGCGTACGCGGTCTGTATGTGCCTTCTTCTCCCGTATCAATTCCCAGCAGAAGCCCAGCCCCAGCCGGTCGCAGATACGGCGGTGGAATTCGTCATCGAGTTCATGGAAATGCTGCCGGTCGCCTTTCTCGATCGCCTGATCCTGCGCGCACAGGAGCTGCTCCAGTTCCGCGACATGGGTTTCGTCCAGCTCGCGGCAGGCGCGGCGGACGGTTTCGACCTCGACCGCGGTTCGGATGAAGCGGGCCTGGAAGATGTCGGCGGCGGAGATCTGGGTGACGACCGTCGCACGCTGGGGCCGGATCAGCAGAAACCCCAGTTGCGACAGGCGCCAGAAAGCGTCGCGTACGGGCTGGCGCGAAACGTCGAGCTGCTTGGCGACTTCCGCCTCGGACAGTTTCGTGCCCGGCGGAAGTTCGAGGGCAAGGACCTGCGAATAGATCGTCTCGAACACCTGATCGGCTATCGAGGGTCTCTGCACGTGTTCGAGGGTCCTGATCTGCGGCGCCTGCCCCATCTGCCCCTCCCTTCGACGTTGACATGGCTGATAGGCTAACATACTAGTTTACCGAGTTGGGGGTGTCACGCGTTTTCGTGGGTGGCAAGGGAGGCAAGATGGCAGCGCTGGATGAAGATCGCCTGTTTCCGCTGGACCGGCGCAGCCGCGAGATCGCCCGGGCGCTGTACGGAGAGGTCCGCAATCTTCCCATCGTCAGCCCGCACGGACATACCGACCCGCGCTGGTTCGCGCTGAACGAACCCTTTCCCGATCCCGCCCAGCTGTTCGTCACGCCGGATCACTACGTTTTCCGGATGCTTTGCAGCCAGGGCGTGGCGCTCGCGGATCTCGGCGTCCCGCGCGTCGACGGCGGGCCGGTCGAAACCGACGGTCGCAAGATCTGGCGGCTGTTTGCCTCAAACTTCCACCTGTTCCGCGCCACGCCCTCGCAGATGTGGATCGAGCATGCGCTGCAGGATGTCTTCGGACTAACCACGAAGCTGTCTGCCGAAACCGCCGATCAGACATACGACCACGTCGCGGACTGTCTCGCCAAGCCCGAATTTCTGCCCCGCGCGCTTTTCGAGCGCTTCAACATCGAGGTCATCGCGACCACCGAAAGCGCGCTCGATCCGCTGGACTGGCATGCGAAGATCCGCGAGTCCGGATGGTCGGGTCGGGTCGTCACCACCTACCGGCCCGATGCCGTCGTCGATCCGGAGTTCGACGGGTTCGCGGACAACGTGATGAAGCTGGGCGAGATCACCGGCGAGGATACGGCAAGCTGGGAAGGCTACCTTGCGGCGCATCGCAACCGGCGCGCCTTCTTCAAGAGCTTCGGCGCCACCGCATCGGATCACGGCCATGCCACTGCCCGGACAGAGGATCTGGCGCAGGACGTGGCGGCAGAACTTTTCGCGAAGGCGCTGCAGGGGGCCTGCACGCCCGAGGAAGCGGATGCCTTCCGGGGTCAGATGCTGACCGAGATGGCCCGAATGAGCCTCGACGACGGGCTGGTGCTGCAGATCCATCCCGGATCCTTCCGCAACCATTCCGCGCCGACCATGGCGCGTTTCGGGCGCGACAAGGGCTTCGACATCCCGACCCGTACCGACTACGTCCACGCGCTGAAACCGCTGCTCGACGCCTTCGGCACGGATCCGCGCCTGTCGGTGATCCTCTTCACGCTCGACGAGACCGCCTATTCGCGCGAACTCGCCCCGCTTGCCGGGGTTTACCCGTCGCTCAAGCTGGGACCGGCCTGGTGGTTCTTCGACAGTCCCGAAGGCATGATGCGCTTTCGCCAGCTGACCACGGAGACCTGCGGCTTCTACAACACCGCCGGCTTCAACGACGACACCCGCGCCTTCTGCTCGATCCCGGCCCGCCACGACGTGGCCCGCCGCGTGGATTGCGCCTATCTCGCCACGCTGGTCGCCACCGGGCGGCTGGCAGAGGCGGATGCATTCGAGGTCGCGCAAGACCTCGCATACCGGCTTGCCCTGCAAGCCTACCGGCTCTGAGTGAGCCCAACCCGGGAGGAGAACCCATGAAGACCATGAGAACAATGTTCGCAGCACTTCTGGCAACGTCGGCACTGGCCACGGCGGCCGCTGCCTGCGAGGTCACCCTGCGCTCGTCCGACACCCATCCCGACGGCTATCCGACCGTCGAGGGCGTCAAGGCCATGGGCAAGGCGCTGGAGGAAAGCACCGGCGGGCGGATCTGTATCGAAGTGTTCCATTCCGCCCAGCTCGGCGAGGAAAAGGACACGATCGAACAGACCCAGTTCGGCGTCATCGACCTCAACCGCGTTTCGATGGGGCCCTTCAACAACATCATTCCCGAGACGCAGGTCCCGTCCCTGCCCTATATCTTCAAGTCCACCGACCACATGCACAAGGTCATGGACGGCGATGTGGGCCAGGAGATCCTCGCGGCCTTCTCCGATCACGACCTGATCGGACTGGCATTCTACGACGGCGGCTCGCGCAGCTTCTACAACAGCCAGAAGCCCATCACCTCGATAGAGGATCTTTCGGGCATGAAGTTCCGCGTCATGCAATCGGACATGTTCGTCGACATGGTCTCGGCCCTCGGCGCGAACGCGACGCCGATGCCCTATGGCGAGGTCTATTCCTCGATCCAGACCGGCGTCATCGACGGAGCCGAGAACAACTGGCCGTCCTACGACACCTCGGGCCATTACGAGGTCGCCAAGTACTACACGCTCGACCAGCACCTTATGGTGCCCGAGGTCCTTGTGATGTCCAAGCAGAGCTGGGACAAGCTGAGCCCCGAGGACCAGCAGGCGGTCAGGGACGCGGCCAAGGTGTCGGTCGACACCCAGCGCAAACTCTGGGCGGAACAGGAGAAAGCCTCCGAGGAAAAGGTGCGCGCGTCGGGCGTCGAGGTCATCACCGACATCGACAAGACCCCCTTCATCGAGGCGATGAAGCCGGTCTACGAGAAATACGTGACCGACCCCAAGCTTCAGGACATGGTCAGCCGCATCCAGGCCACCGACTGATCCTTTGACCTTGCGGCCCGCGGCCTGACCGTCGCGGGCCTTCCCTTTGCGGAAAGGCAGGCATTCCTTGCGGACTCAACTGATGCGGCTGGCCGACGTCACCGGCATGATCGCCAAGATCGCGCTCTGGACCGCCGGTGCCGGGCTCGTCGCGATGACCGTCGCCATCGCCCTGCAGGTGTTCTGGCGCTACGTGCTGAACAATTCGCTGATCTGGACCGAGCCCGCCTCGGTCATGATCATGGGCTGGTTCATCTTCCTCGGCGCCGCAGTGGGCATCCGCGAGGGATATCACCTCTCCTTCGACGTGGTGCTCTACTTCGTTCCGGATGCGGTCAAGGCCTGGTTGCACACGATCTCGGACATCGCCGTCGGCGCCTTCGGCTTCGGCATGATCTGGTTCGGCTGGGAACTCGCCGCGAAAACCGCGAACAACATGATGCCGAGCCTCGGCATCTCGGACGCCTTCAACTTCGCCCCCCTGGTCGCCGGAGGCGTGCTCGTGGTGCTGTTCTCGCTCGAACGCATCCTGCGCCGCCTTGCCGGAATGCACACCGCCCGCTTCGGCGAGGCCGAACCCGTCGAGGACCTCTGACATGGAACTCTGGATCCTCTTCGGCTCCTTCGTCTTCCTGCTCGCCATCGGCACCCCCGTGGCCTTCTGCCTCGGCGTGTCGAGCTTCGCGACCATCGCCTATCTCGGCCTGCCGCCGGTGGTGGTCTTCCAGCGCCTGAACTCGGGTGTCTCGGTCTTCGCCCTGATGGCAATCCCCTTCTTCATCTACGCGGGCGATCTGATGGTGCGCGGCGACATCGCACGCCGCCTCGTGGCGCTCGCCGGCGCGGTGGTGGGTCACCTTCGCGGCGGACTCGGGCAGGTCAACATCCTGGCCTCGGTGATGTTCGGCGGCGTCTCCGGTTCGGCCGCCGCCGATGCCTCCGCCGTGGGCGGGCTGATGGTGCCGCAGATGAAAGAACGCGGTTACGGGATCGATTACGCCGTCAACATCACGGTCGTCGGATCGATCATTGCGCTAATGCTGCCCCCCTCGCACAACATGATCATCTATTCGATCTCGGCGGGCGGACGCATATCGATCGCCGATCTGTTCACCGCCGGCATCATCCCCGGCTTCCTGCTGGCCCTTTCCCTGATGGTCGCCGCCTATTTCGTGGCGAAAAAGCGTGGCTATCCGACAGAGGCCTTCCCGGGCCTGCGCATGCTTGGCCACCTTTTCGTCAACGCCATGCCCGGCCTGATCCTTGTCGCGATCATCTTCGGCGGCGTGCGCTCGGGCATCTTCACGGCCTCGGAAAGCTCCAACATCGCCGTGGTCTACGCCCTTCTCGTCACGCTCGTCGTCTACCGCTCGCTCGGCTGGCACGACTTCGTCGAGGCGACGCTCGCTGCCGTGCGCACCACGGCCATGGTGCTGATGGTGATCGGCTGCGCCGCCGCCTTCGGATGGCTGCTGGCCTATACCAAGGTGCCGGCCTCGATGGTGGCCCTGCTGCAGAACGTCTCGGACAATCCGATCGTGATCCTGCTGCTGCTGAACCTCGTGCTGCTGATCCTCGGGACCTTCATGGACATGTCGCCGCTGATCGTGATCACCACACCGATATTCCTGCCCGTCGCTCAGGCCTTCGGCGTGGACCCGGTGCATTTCGGCGTGATCCTGATCCTGAACCTCGGCATCGGCCTCTGCACCCCTCCGGTCGGCGCGGTGCTCTTCGTCGGCTGCGCCGTGGGGCGCATCCCGATCTGGCAGGCGGTCCGCACGATCTGGCCTTTCTACTCGGCGGCCTTCGCCACGCTGATGCTTGTCACCTACATCCCGGCGCTGTCGCTCTGGCTGCCGTCGCTCTTCCACTGAGGAGGTCAAGATGACCACATCCTATCCCGTCGTCGATGCCGACCCCGGCGTAAAGCGTCAGGTCCTGGCAGAGGATGCGGCGCTCATGGTCGTTTCCTTCACCTTCGAGAAGGACGCCGAGGGCAAGCTGCACAATCATCCCCAAGTCCAGTCCACCTTCGTGGAATCCGGCCGGTTTCTCTTTACCGTGAACGGAGACGAACGCGAGGTCGGGCCCGGCGACTGTTTCGTGATCCCCTCGATGGCGACGCACGGTTGCCGCTGTCTCGAGGCGGGACGGCTGATCGACAGCTTCTCGCCCCGCCGCGACGATTTTCTCTGAACGAACCCCGAAAGGACTGCCCGATGCTCACCGTCGAAACCCGCCACGCCATTGATCCCCTGACCGCGAAGGGCTTCGACACCGACGGTCTGCGCGAGAACTTCCTGATCGAGGGGCTGTTCCGGACCGGTGAGATCCGGCTCTGCTATACCCATTATGATCGCATGATCGTCGGCGGCGCGGTGCCGGACGGCGCCACGCTGGTCCTTGAAGAGGTCAAGGAATGCGGCACCGCCTCGGTGCTCGATCGCCGCGAAATGGGTGTGCTCAACATCGGCGAGACCGGCACGGTGGCGGTCGGCGGCGAAAGCCACGAACTGAACAAGGGCGACGTGCTCTACATCGGGCGCGGCGCCGGGCCGGTGAGCTTCGAGGGCAAGGGGCGCTACTACATCCTGTCCTGTCCCGCCCATGCGACCCACCCGACCCGGCGCATCACGCTCGACGAGGCGAACAAGGTCAGGATGGGCGCGCCGGAGACCGCGAACGAACGCACGATCTACCAGTTCATCCTGCCGGAAGTGGTCGACTCCTGCCAGCTCGTCATGGGCTACACGATGTTTCACGGCGGCTCGGTCTGGAACACCATGCCCGCGCATGTGCACGACCGCCGGATGGAGGCCTATCTCTACTTCGACCTCGCCGAAGGCCAGCGGGTCTTCCACTTCATGGGCGAACCCGACGAGACGCGCCATATCGTGATGTCGAACGAACAGGCCGTCGTGTCCCCGCCCTGGTCGATCCATTGCGGCGCGGGGACCGGCAGCTACACCTTCTGCTGGGGCATGGCGGGCGACAACGTGAACTACAAGGACATGGACATGGTCGGGATGGAGGATTTGCGTTGAGCGCCTTTTCCCTCGAAGACCGCACCGCGCTGGTGACCGGGGCCAACACGGGCATCGGCCAGGCGATCGCGGTGGCGATGGACCGGGCCGGGGCCGAGGTGATCTGCGCCGGGCGGTCCTCCTGCGCGGAGACGTTGGCGATGATGCGCAGCGGCAGCGAGCTGCGCCTCGACTTCGCCGATCCGATGGCAGCCCGCGATGCCTTCGCTGACGCGCCCGTCGACATCCTCGTCAACAACGCCGGGATCATCCGCCGCAACGATGCAACCGAGTTCACCGAAGAAGACTGGGACGCGGTCATGGACGTCAATCTCAAGGCGGTCTTCTTCACCTGCCAGGCCTTCGCGCGCGCCCTGCTGGCGCGCGGCGCCGGCGGCAGCATCGTCAACATCGCCTCGCTCCTGTCGTTCCAGGGTGGCATCCGCATCCCCTCCTACACCGCGTCCAAGCATGGCGTCGCGGGGCTGACCAAGCTGCTCTGCAACGAATGGGCGGCTCAGGGCATCAACGTGAACGCCATCGCACCGGGCTATATCGAAACCAACAACACACAAGCCCTGCGCGCCGACCCCGATCGCAACAAGGCGATCCTCGAGCGCATCCCGGCAGGACGCTGGGGGCAGCCGGACGACATTGCCGAGGCGGCCGTGTTCCTTTCTTCCCGGGCCGCGAAATACATCAACGGCGCGGTCCTCAACATCGATGGAGGCTGGCTTGCCCGCTGATCTTCCCCGCCTCACCCGCGACGGCGCGGCCCCCGCGCAGGGCATCGTACATCTGGGCCTGGGCGCCTTCTTCCGGGCGCATGGCGCGGTCTATCTTCAGGAGCTGATGGAGGCCGAAGGCGGCGACTGGGGCATCACCGGCGTCAGCCTGCAAAGCCCAGGCACCCGCGACAGGCTCGCGGCGCAGGACGGCGTCTATACCGCGCTTGAACTCGGCCCAAAGGGCCGGATTGCCCGGCCGATCGTCTCGGTACGCGAAGTGCTCGTGGCGCCGGAGGATCCCGAAGCCGTGCTGGCGCGGATGGCGGATCCTGCGACAAAGGTGGTAACGCTGACCGTCACCGAAAAAGGTTACTGCCACAATCCCGCGACCGGCGCGCTCAACCTTGCGCATCCCGACATCCAGCACGACACGGTCAGCCCCGCCCCGAAATCCGCGCCGGGCTTTCTCGTCCGGGCGCTTGAGCGCCGCAAGCGCGCCGGCCTCGCGCCCTTCACCGTGCTGACCTGCGACAACCTTCCCGAAAACGGCCGGCTGGTGCGCGGCGTGGTGCTGGAACTGGCGCGGGCCATCGACCCCGGCCTCGCCGACTGGATCGCGGCGGAAGGCCGGTTTCCCGCGACCATGGTCGACCGGATCGTGCCCGCGACCAGACCGGAGGACATCACCGGACTGGCCGATGAGACCGGGCTCGACGATCAGGCGCCAGTCATGCACGAACCCTTCCGCCAATGGGTGGTCGAGGACGACTTCGTGAGCGGCACGCGCCCGATGCTGGAAAACGTCGGCGTTCAGATGGTGGGCGACGTCACGCCCTTCGAGCACATGAAGCTCAGGATGCTGAACGGCACGCATTCCTCGCTTGCCTACCTCGGCTATCTCGCCGGTCACGAGACCATCGCCGACACGGTCGCCGATCCGGTGTTTGCCGCCTTCGTCAAGCGCCTCTGGGCGCAGGAGATCATCCCGGCCGTCCCGACGCCCCCGGGCGAGGATCTCGAACGCTATGCCGCGGCGCTTTTCGAGCGCTATGCCAACCCCGCGATCCGTCATCGGACATGGCAGATCGCGATGGACGGTTCGCAGAAGCTGCCCCAGCGCATCCTTTCCACCCTGTCCGAGAACCGCGCGGCGGGGCGATCCAGTCCCGGTCTGATCCTCGCCGTGGCGGCCTGGATGCGCTATGTCGGCGGCATCGACGAGACAGGCGCGCCGATCGAGGTGAAGGATCCTCTTGCCGCGCGCCTTCGCGAACTGTCCGACAGTGCCGTGGACCCTGCCGGGAAGGTCGATGCGCTGCTCGGGCTTTCCGACGTCTTCGCGCCCGGGCTCGCCTCGGCGCTTCGCAACGATATCGCCGCCGCCTATGCGGCCCTTGTTGAAAAGGGCGCGCGCGGCGCCGCCAACTCAGTGGTGACAGGATGATCGAAAGCTGGCGCTGGTACGGAAGCTTCGACAGGATCGCGCTCGACGAGATCGCGCAAACCGGGGCGACGGGCATCGTCACCGCCCTCCATGAGATACCCGCGGGCGACGTCTGGCCGCGCGAGGCGGTTGCGGCGCGCAAGGCGCAGATCGCGGCGGCCGGTTTCGACTGGGTCGTGGTGGAAAGCCTGCCGGTGCACGAACGCATCAAGCGCGGCGAAGGCGATCTGGCCGGCCTTTTCGCCGACTATCGCCAGTCGATGGCGAACCTCGCGGCGGAAGGCGTGACGACGATCTGCTACAACTTCATGCCGCTGCTCGACTGGACACGGACCGACCTCGCCGCGCCGGTCGCGCGCGGCGGGTCCTGCCTGCGCTTTTCCGCGCCGCGCATGGCCGCTTTCGAGCTGCACATGCTGGGCCGCGAGGCTGCCGAGGCGGATTACCCGGAAGACGTGCGACGGGCCGCCTCGGTCTGGTTCCAGCAATCAAGCGATGCCGACCGCGAGACCCTGCTGTCAAGCATCATGGCGGGTCTGCCCGGAGCCTTCGACCGCTACGACATCGCGGGGCTCAAGGCCAATCTCGCGCTCTACGAGGGCATCGATCAGGACGGGCTGCGCGCGAACTACCGCCGCTTCCTGGAAGAGGTCGTGCCCGCCGCCGAGGAGCTCGGCATGCGGCTTTGCGTGCATCCCGACGATCCCCCGCGCGATATCCTCGGCCTGCCCCGCATCGTGTCGGATGCAGGCGACATCGACTGGATCCTGTCCGCCGTCGACAGCCCCGCGAACGGCCTCACGCTCTGCTCGGGCTCGCTTGGCGCGAACCCGGCGAACGACGTGCCCGCCATCGCCGCGCGCTTCGCGCACCGGATCCATTTCGCCCATCTGCGCAACGTCTCGAAGGATGCCGACGGTTCCTTCGAGGAAGCCGCGCATCTGGACGGCGACACGGACATGGTGGCGCTGGTCCGGGTACTTCTCGACGAGGAGGCGCGCCGCCGCGCCGAGGGGCGTAAGGATGCCGAGATCCCCTTCCGCCCCGACCATGGCCACGAGTTGCTTGCGGATGTGGAACGCGGTACGCATCCGGGCTATCCTCTCATAGGGCGGCTGCGCGGACTCGCCGAACTGCGCGGCGTCGTCCGGGCCCTGAGCCATCCCGGAGCACTTCATGGCTGACGCCCTCGTTCTTCACCCTCGCGACACGGTCGCCATCCTGCCCGGCCGGGCGGCTGCCGGCGACGACCCTCTCGGCATTGGCGCGCCTCTGCCCAAGCCGGTGGCAGGCGGACACAAAATCGCGCGGGAGGCGATGACAGCGGGCAGCCCGGTGATCAAGTTCGGCCAGATCATCGGCACGGCGACCGAGAATATCGCGCCCGGCGCCCATGTGCATGTGCACAACTGCACCTTCTCGGCCCACGATCAGGACTACCACATCGGGGTCGATCTGGATCAGGCCCGCGCTGCCGTCCCGAAGATGGAGCCGCGCAACTTCCTCGGCTACCGCCGTCCCGGAGGCCAGATCGGCACCCGCAACTACATCGCGCTCTGCGCCACCGTGAACTGCTCGGCCACCGTGATCCGCCGCGCCGCGCTCGAGGTCGAGATGAGCGGGATGCTTGCCGATTATCCCAACGTCGACGGTGTCTGCGCCTTCGCCCATGGCACCGGCTGCGGCATGGCGATGGACGGCCCGGGCTTTCCGGTGCTTGACCGGGTGCTATGGGGTCATGCCACACATCCGAATGTCGGCGCCGCGATCTTCGTCGGGCTCGGCTGCGAGGTCATGCAGGTCGCACGCATGCGCCAGAACGCCGAAGATGCCGGAACCGAGCGCTTCCATTTCCTGACCATTCAGGACTCCGGGGGAACGCGCGCCACCATCGACGCGATCAAGGCGCAGGTGATGAAACTCCTGCCACTGGTCAACGACATCCGGCGCGTGCCCTGCCCCGCTTCGGATCTGAAGCTCGCCCTTCAGTGCGGTGGGTCGGACGGGCTGTCGGGCATCACTGCGAACCCGGCACTGGGCGTCGCCTCGGACATGCTGGTGGGGCTTGGCGGCACCGTGATCCTGTCGGAGACGTCCGAGATCTACGGGGCCGAACAGCTGCTGCTGCGCCGCGTCGCGGACGGGGAGACCGCGGAGAAGCTGATCGACTGCATCCGGTGGTGGGAGCGCTACACCGAGATGAACGGCGGGACGATGGACAACAATCCCTCGCCCGGCAACAAGCAGGGCGGTCTTACGACGATCCTCGAGAAATCGCTGGGCGCGGCGGCCAAGGGCGGCAGCACGCCGCTTACCGCCTTCTACGCCTATGCCGAAAGGGTCACCGCGGCGGGCTTCACCTTCATGGATACGCCAGGCTACGATCCGGTCTCGGCCACGGGCCAGATCGCGGGCGGGGCGCAGGTGCTCTGCTTCACGACCGGCCGGGGGTCCGCCTTCGGCTCCAAGCCCGCCCCGACGATCAAGCTTGCGACGAATGACGCCCTTTACGCCCAGATGCCCGACGACATGGACATCAACTGCGGCGACATCCTGAGCAAGGGCGTGAGCCTGCAGGAGAAGGGACGCGAAATCCTGGACATGGTTCTTGCCGTCGCCTCAGGCGATCCGTCGAAGTCAGAGGCCCTTGGCCTCGGTGACAACGAATTCGTCCCCTGGCAGCTTGGCTGCGTGATGTAGCGTAACGAAACAGGCCGCAGAGTATTCCCCGCGGCCTGCCTGTCGTCTCGGTTGAGCTAGTTATTCGGCTGCGTGCTTCTTGCTGATGGCTTCGGCAGACGCCAGCCCCATCGAGTCGGACTTGCCGCCGAGCTTTTCGCGTACACCCTTCTCGACTTTCCTGCCGGTTTCCTCGTCGACGTTGCGCCAGTACTCGAAGGCGCGCTCGAGCACCTTCTCGCTGACGCCGTCGCAAAGATGGCCGACGATGTTGTTCACAAGCCGCTCACGCGCGCCGTCGTCCATGACCTTGCGGACCAGATCACCTGCCTGGCTCCAGTCGTCGTCGTCCTCACGCAGGGCGTAGGCTTTGCGGACCATGTCTCCGTCCGCGTACCAAAGCCCCGCCTCCGCGCCCGGCAGGGGCTGCGCCGACGGCCCGCCATAGGAGTTGGGCGCGTAGACCGGATCGCTGGCGTTCTCCACGCGCATCGCGCCGTCCTTGGTGTAGCTGTGGACCGGGGACTGCGGCTTGTTGACCGGGATCTGCTTGTAGTTCACCCCCAGCCGCGCGCGGTGGGCGTCCGCGTACGAGAACCCGCGCGCCAGCAGCATCTTGTCGGGGCTCAGCCCGACGCCGGGGACCATGTTGTTGGGCTCGAATGCGGCCTGCTCGATCTCGGTGTGGAAATCGGTCGGATTGCGGTCAAGCACCAGCTTGCCCACCTCGATCAGCGGGAAATCCGCATGCGGCCAGACCTTGGTGAGATCGAACGGGTTGATGCGATACGTCTTGGCATCCTCGTACGGCATGATCTGCCACTTGAGCGTCCAGCTCGGGTAGTTGCCCTCGCTGATGGCATTGAACAGATCGCGCCGGTGATAATCGCCGTCGCTGCCGGCAAGCTTGTCCGCCTCGTCCTGGCTCAGGTAGGCATTCCCGTCGCCCTGATCGGTGTGGAAGTGGAACTTGACCCAGAACATCTCGCCCGCGTCGTTCACCAGTGAGTATGTATGGCTCGAATAGCCGTTCATCTCGCGCCAGGTCTTCGGAATGCCCCGGTCGCCCATCAGGTAGGTCACCTGATGCGCGCTCTCCGGCGACAGCGTCCAGAAGTCCCACTGCATGTCATGGTCGCGCATGTCGTTGTCGGCACGCCGCTTCTGACTGCGGATGAAGTTCTGGAACTTGATCGGATCGCGCACGAAGAACACGGGGGTGTTGTTGCCCACCATGTCGAAATTGCCTTCCTCGGTGTACATCTTCACCGAAAAGCCGCGCGGGTCGCGCCAGGTGTCCGGGCTCCCGCGTTCGCCCGCAACCGTCGAGAACCGCATCAGCGTATCGGTCCGTACGCCCTTCTGGAAGACTTTCGCCTTGGTGTATCTGCTCACGTCTTCCGTGGTCTCGAAGTAGCCGAATGCGCCCGAGCCCTTCGCATGCGGCTGGCGTTCGGGAATGCGCTCGCGGTTGAAGTTCGCCATCTGCTCCAGGAGATAATGGTCGTGCAGGACGATGGGGCCGTCACTGCCGATGGTCAGCGAATGCTCATCGCTCTGGACACGTATGCCCGCGTCGTTCGTGGTCGCGGGACCGGTTTTCTTCTCTACCATGATTTCCTCCGGGAATATCGGGTGGGGGATGCGTCCGGGACGCCTTCCCGGTCAAACCGGCGGCGCGGGGCAAAAGTTCCTTGGCGCGATCACCGCTCGGGAGGATTCCAGTCGCTTCCGTCCGACCTGCGCCGCCACAGGCGCAAGGCAAGGCCGAAAGCCACGCCCGCCCCGATGGCGACCGTCAGATCGACCGCGACGGTCAGCACGAGGGTCAGCAGCAGAAGCGCCCGGTCTCCGGGCTGGGCGCGGGCGTATTCCGCCCATTTGTGAGGCTCGCTCATGTTCCAGGCGGTGACGATCAGAAGTGCCGCAAGGGCCGGCATCGCGAGATGACCCGCAAGCGGCGCGGCGACCAGCATGACCACAAGAACCTTCAGCGCGTGGACAATGCCCGCGACGGGCGTCCGGCCCCCGGCCCGGATGTTTGTCGCGGTCCGGGCAATCGCCCCGGTGGCCGGCAGACCGCCGAACAGCGCGGAGGCGATATTGGCCGCCCCCTGCGCCGTCAGTTCGGCATTGGGCCTGTGGTGCCCTTCGATCATCCGGTCCGCCACCATCGCGGAAAGGAGGGACTCCGTTCCGGCAAGAAACGCGATGACGAGGGCCGATGGCAGCAGTTCGGCCAACCGCGCGCATGTCAGCACAGGCAGGTGCGGCCTCGGCAGGCCGTTCGGAAGGTCCCCGAAGCGCGACTGTATCGTGTCGACGGACAGACCGCCGAGCGCCGCAAGGCCCGAGGCGATCGCGACTGCGACGATCAGCCCCGGCAGGCGCGGCGCGATGCGGCGGAACCAGACGATGAGCACCATCGCGATCATGGCAATGCCAAACGCCGTGACGTTCAGCGTGCCCCGCGCCTCCCAGAGAGCCCTCAGCTTGGCGAAGAACTCCGCCGGAAGGTCGGGGATGGCGAGCCCAAGGAAATCCCTGATCTGGCTCGTGGCGATGATGATCGCGATGCCGATGGTGAAGCCGTTGACCACAGCCTCGGGCACATGGTCGATGAACCTGCCCGCCCGGAAGTAGCCCGCCACAAGCAGGAAGAAGCCGGCCATGAAGGTCGCCGTGACAAGACCGTCATATCCATGCTCGGCGACGATCCCGAAGACGACGACGATGAAGGCGCCCGTGGGTCCCCCGATCTGCACGCGACTGCCGCCGAGTGCCGAGATCAGGAAACCGCCGACGATCGCCGTAACGAGGCCCTGCGCCGGTTCCGCCCCCGAGGCGATGGCGATGGCGATGCTGAGCGGGATCGCGACCATGGCCACGGTCAGGCCGGCGAAGAGATCGGCGCGCAATTGCTGCCGGTCGTAGGTCTGGAGCGTCGTCAGGATCTTGGGCTGGCGCATGGTCTTCCGGGTTGCGATGCCGCCATGCCTAGCGCCGCGTCGCCCGCCTGCGCAACCGCGCATTTCGCCCTCGGGCGGCGCGGCTCAGGTGAATTTCCGAAACAGGCGCGTCTCGTCGAACATGCTTTCGAGCCTCTGCATCCGGTCGCGCGTGTCGTCCCAGGCGAGATCCTGAACCGCAGCGATCATCGTCTCGACCAGCAGCAGCGTCGCCGCCGCCGAATCCCAGGCCGAGGGAACGACGATGCGGCTTGAGAAGCATATGTCGGACAGCTCATGTGCGGGCGAGCGCCACTGGTCGGTGAAAAGCACGATCCGCGCACCCCGGGCGCGGGCCATCTCGGCAAGCTTGAGCGTATTGGCCTCGTAGCGCCGCACGTCGAAGAGCACGAAGACATCGCCTTCGGCCACATCGAGCAGGTAATGCGGCCAGGCATTCGAGGTCGACTGGATATGGGTCACGTCGCGCCGGATCATCTGCATGTGCAGGAACAGATATTCCGCAAGCGTGTGGGTGATGCGTCCGCCGACGATGTAAAGATGGCGCGTCGTGTCAGCGAGCATCGCGCAGGCAGCGTCGAACCGCACGGGGTCGATCTGGCCCAACGAATGGCGGATGTTGTCGATCACCGCCTCTGTGAAGCGGTTGAGCACATGCCCCGAGGGCGCGCCCTCTGCCCATGTGTCGTGCCGGGCGATGGGCCCCTTGACCTTGGCCTTCAGCTCTTCGCGCAACGCCGCCTGGAACTCGGGAAAGCCGCCAAAGCCGAGCTTGGCGACCATGCGCACCACCGTGGGCGTCGAGACATCCGCGTCCTTTGCCAGCGCCGAGACCGTTCCGAGCCCGGAGGCCGGGTAGTTGTCGAGGATCGATTGGGCAAGCTGACGCTCCGCCCGGGTCAGGTCGTCGAGCCGGGACTGGATTCGGTCGGCGATGGTAAGGGTGTTCTCGGGCAGGTCGGCCTCCGGTTTGATCGCAAATTTTACACAAGCACGTCGCGTGTTCGTTTCGTTACAGTATTCTGTTGACAGGGTTTCGCCAAGACAAGTTAATGGCTCGCGGAACCGGGGGACGGATGGACTACGAGAACAGCCAGTTCAAAGGGCGGCCAGCCAATGTGATCCGCCCCGACGGCGCCTCGGGCGTGGTTTTGGTGTGCGAACATGCGTGCAATTTCATCCCGCCCGGCTTTCGCGGTCTGGGACTCACCCCCGAGGCTCAGGTGAGCCACGCGGCCTGGGATCCGGGCGCCTTTGCGCTGGCGCAACGCCTGTCCGACCGGCTCGACGCGCCCCTGGTGTCATCGGGCATCTCGCGGCTGGTCTACGACTGCAACCGCCCGCCTGAATCGCCCTCTGCCATGCCGGAAAAGAGCGAGATCTTCGACATTCCCGGCAACCGCCACATGAGCGCCGAGGATCGCCTCTCGAGGGTCGTGTCCTACTACGATCCGTTCCGTCGCGCGCTGGCCGAGACGATCCGCGACGCCGGGGCGCGCGCGCTTGTGACGCTCCACAGCTTCACGCCGATCTATTTCGGCAAGCCGCGCGAGGTCGAAATCGGGATCCTGCATGACAGCGATACCCGCCTCGCCGATGCGATGCTCGAGGGGGCCGGCCGCCACACGACGCTGAAGGTGCGCCGAAACGCACCCTACGGCCCGCAGGACGGCGTGACCCATACCTTGCGCGAACACGGCCTCGCCAACGGGCTGCCCAACGTGATGATCGAAGTCCGCAACGACCTGATCGCCGATGGCGCGGCGCAGGACGCGATGGCGGAGATGTTCGCGGGCTGGATCGGCGCCGCGATGGACCAGATCCCGGCCGAGAAGGCCCGCGCATGACTCTGATCCGAGGTTTCATCCGGGCGGTAGACGCGCTGAACTACCGCGTCGGACGCATCGCGATGTACGGCATCTTCGTGCTGGTCGGCATCCTGCTCTGGTCCTCGTTCTCGAAGGTGTTCATCCTGCCTTCGCTATGGACGCTCGAAATGGCCCAGTTCGCGATGGTCGCCTATTACGTGCTTGGTGGGCCCTATTCGGTGCAGATGGGATCGAATGTGCGCATGGACCTGCTTTACGGAGAGTGGAGCCCGCGCAAGAAGGCCTGGGCCGACCTGTTCACCGTGCTGCTGCTGATCTTTTATCTCGGCGTCCTGCTCTGGGGCGCGGTGAGCTCGACCGCCTATTCCTTCGGCTATTGGGGCACCGAACCGTTCCAGTTCTTCGGCGGCCTGCTGACCGGATCCGAAGAGATCGGCACGATGGAGCGCTCGCCCACCGCCTGGCGGCCCTACCTCTGGCCGATCAAGGTCATCATGATCGTCGGCATCGTTCTGATGCTGCTGCAATGCCTTTCGGAGTTCTGCAAGGATCTCCTCAGAATCCGTGGTGAGGCGATCTGATGCCCTATGAACTGATCGCCACGCTGATGTTCGCGTCGATGATGCTGATGCTGCTGACCGGCCAACGCGTGTTCGGCGCCATCGGCTTTGTCGCGGTCGTCGCGGCGCTTCTGCTCTGGGGCGACCGGGGCGGCTATGACCTGGGTTTCGCCGCGGCCATGAAGCTGATGAAGTGGTATCCGCTGCTGACGCTGCCGATGTTCATCTTCATGGGCTACGTGCTGTCGGAATCCAAGATCGCCGATGACCTCTACCGCATGTTCCACGTCTGGATGGGCGGGCTGCGCGGCGGGCTTGCCATCGGGACCATCGGGCTGATGGTGCTGATCTCGGCGATGAACGGGCTGTCGGTCGCGGGCATGGCCATCGGGGCGACCATCGCGCTGCCCGAACTGCTCAAGCGCAACTACGACAAGATCATGGTGACCGGGGTGATCCAGGCCGGATCCTCGCTCGGGATCCTGGTGCCGCCCTCCGTGGTGCTCGTGCTTTACGCGATGATCGCGCGCCAGCCGGTCGGACAGCTCTGGCTCGCCGGGGTCGTGCCCGGCCTCATGATGGCAACGCTCTTCATCATCTACATCGCGATCCGCTGCCGCCTGAACCCCGAACTCGGGCCCGCGCTTCCGCGCGAGGAGCTGCGCGCGATCCCGATGCGCGAGAAGCTCGGCCTGCTCAGCGCCGGTATCCTGCCCATCGCCATCTTCGCGGTGATGATGGTGCCCTTCGTGAACGGCTGGACTTCGCTTGTCGAAAGCTCGGCCATCGGGGCCATGGCCGCATTCATCGCCGCCGTCGCCAAGGGGCGCATGACCCGCGAGGTGTTCGAGAACTGCGTCCGCCAGACGCTGGGCATCACCTGCATGTTCATGTGGATCATCCTTGCCGCGCTGGCGTTCGGGGCGGTCTTCGACGGGCTGGGCGCGGTCAAGGCGATCGAGAACCTCTTCACCGACAAGCTTCAGCTCAACCCCTGGGTCATCCTGATCCTGATGCAGCTGTCCTTCATCGTCATGGGCACCTTCCTCGACGACACCGCGATGCTGGTCATCGTGGCCCCGCTTTACGTCCCGCTCGTGGGGGAGCTCGGATTCAACCTGATATGGTACGGCGTGCTCTACACCATCACCTGTCAAATCGCCTATATGACGCCTCCCTTCGGCTATAACCTGTTCCTCATGCGGGCCATGGCCCCGCCCGAAATCAGCATCAGGGACATATACGTGTCGATCACGCCCTTCGTGCTGGTGATGATCGCCGCCCTGGCCCTTGTCATGGCCTTCCCCGAACTCGCCCTCTGGCTGCCGGATTACATCTATGGCCAGTGACGCGACACGCGGAGCCCTCGGGCCATTCCAGAACATCGTCGTGCCTCGGCACGGCGACATCCTTCGCAACAGCGCGGCGAAAAGACCGCGCGGAGGATTTCGCGCCCGGGCCCTCAATGGGTCGGGCATCCGAACGACACCCAACAGAGAGGTTTACCAATGACTTCAAGACGCACATTCCTCAGGGGCGCGGCGCTGGCCGCACCGGCCGCATTCGCCGCGCCCGCCATCGTCAAGGCGCAGGACACGATCAAGTGGCGCTGGCAGACCTATGCCGGTTCGGCACTGGGCGAGCATGTCACCAAGCCGATGGTCGACTACATCAACAATGCCGCCAACGGCGAGATGGAGGTCGAACTTTACTACGCAGACCAGATCGTGCCGACCGGAGAGCTGTTCCAGGCGCTCCAGCGCGGCACCATCGACGCGGTGCATTCCGATGACGACTCGATGGCCTCGCCGACGCCGCTGCGCCAGTTCGGCGGCTACTTCCCCTTCGCCACCAAGCACATCCTCGACGTGCCCGTGCTCTTCAACCAGTACGGGCTGAAGGAAATCTGGGACGAGGAATACAAGAAGGTCGGGGTCAAATGGCTTTCCGCCGCAGGACAGGACCCCTGCAACTTCAACACCAAGAAAGAGATCAAGTCGGTCTCCGACCTCGAGGGCCTGCGTCTCTATACATTCCCGACCGCCGGGCGCTTCCTAGCGCAGTTCGGCGTCGTGCCGATGAACATCCCCTACGAAGATGCCGAGGTCGCGGTGCAGACCGGCGAGCTTGACGGGATGGCCTGGTCCGGGATCACGGAGGATTACACCGTCGGCTGGGCGAACGTCACCGACTACTTCCTGACCAACAACATCTCGGGTGCCTGGATCGGCTCGTACTTCGTGAACGAGCAGCGCTGGGCGGACCTTCCCGAACACCTCAAGGCGGTCGTCATGTCCGCGATCGAGGCGGGCCACACCTACCGCAACCAGTGGTACTGGGGCGGAGAGGCCAAGCTGCGGGCGACCGGCGACAAGCTCGAGCTGCGTTCGGTGCCGGCCGAGGAATGGGCAGAGGTCGAGAATGCGGCAAAGGCCTTCTGGGAAGAGATCGCGCAGGAAGGCGAGATCCAGCAGAAGATCGTCGGCATCTTCAAGGAGTACAATTCGGTCATCAACCAGGCCGGACCGCCCTACAACTTCGGCTGAGCCGATCGAAACGCAATCTTCGGGGGCGCCTTCCCGGTGCCCCCGGTCACAGATCGAAATGGACCAGAGACATGCCCGGACCACTGAGCTTCAAGGACCTCAAGACACAGGTGAAGGACGGAACCATCGACACGGTTCTGGTCTGCGCCGTGGACATGCAGGGCCGCCTCATGGGCAAGCGCTTCCATGCCGCGAACTTCGTCGAGCACTCCTACGAGGAGACGCATTGCTGCAACTACCTGCTGGCCACCGACCTCGAGATGGCGACGCCCGATGGCTATGCCACGACAAGCTGGCGCGCGGGTTACGGCGACTATGTGATGAAGCCCGACCTGTCGACGCTGCGCCCGGTTCCCTGGCTCGCCGGGACCGCGATGGTGCTCTGCGACCTGCTCGACCACAAGACCCACAAGGAAGTGCCGCAATCGCCCCGCGCCATCCTGAAGAGGCAGATCGCCCGCCTCGACGCGATGGGGTTCACCGCCATGATGGCGACGGAACTCGAATTCTTCCTGTTCACGAAAAGCTACGACGAGATCCGCAAGGAGGGCTTCCGCAACCTCGAGCCGATCTCGGGCTACAACGAGGATTACCATATCTTCCAGACCACCAAGGAAGAGGCCGTGATGCGCCCGCTGCGCAATTGCCTCTATGCCGCCGGCATCCCCGTCGAGAACTCGAAGGGTGAGGCCGAGACCGGTCAGGAAGAGCTCAATATCCGCTACGCCCCGGCGCTCGAATGCGCCGACAACCATTCCATCGCCAAGCATGCCACCAAGGAAATCGCCTGGGCCCACGGGCGCGCGGCGAGCTTCATTCCGAAATGGCATCAGGACAAGGTCGGCTCGTCGAGCCACGTGCACCAGTCGCTCTGGCAGGACGGCAACCCGCTGTTCCACGACAAGAACGACGCGCTCGGCATGTCGGAGCTGATGAAACACTACATGGCCGGGCTGATCGCATACGCGCCGGATTACACCTGGTTCCTGGCGCCGTATGTCAACAGCTACAAGCGCTTCGTCAAAGGCACCTTCGCGCCGACCAAGACCGCCTGGTCGGTCGACAACCGCACCGCCGGTTTCCGGCTCTGCGGGGAAGGAACCAAGGGCGTGCGCGTGGAGTGCCGGATCGGCGGCTCGGACCTGAACCCCTATCTCGCGCAGGCCGCGATGCTGGCGGCGGGGATCAAGGGAATCGAGCAGAAGCTCGAGCTTGCGCCGCCCACCGAGGGCGATCTTTACGACGACACGAGCGTCCAGGAGGTCCCGCGCACCCTCCGGGCCGCGACGGAGACCCTGCGGAATTCCACGATGCTGCGCGAGGCGATGGGCGACGATGTGGTCGATCACTACACCCGCTGCGCCGAGTGGGAGCAGGAGGAATTCGACCGCGTGGTGACCGACTGGGAAATCGCCCGGGGATTTGAAAGGGCCTGACATGATACGCTGCATCTCTCCCGTCGACGGGTCGGTCTATGCCGAACGACCCGTCCTTTCCGCGTCCGAGGCTCAGGCCGCCGTGGCGCGCGCGCGCGACGCACAGGCCGCCTGGGCCGCCCGCCCGTTGTCAGAGCGCGTGGCGCTCGTGCTTGACGGCGTCGCCCGTGTCGGCGCGATGAATGACGAGATCGTGCCCGAACTCGCCTGGCAGATGGGCCGGCCGGTCCGCTATGGCGGGGAGTTCGGTGGTTTCAAGGAACGCGCCGACTACATGGCGAAGATCGCCGCCGAGGCGCTTGCCCCCATCGAGCTTGACGCCGGAGAGGGGTTCTTCGGGCGCATGATCAAACGCGTACCGCATGGCGTCGTGCTGGTCGTCGCGCCCTGGAACTACCCCTACATGACAGCGATCAACACCGTCGCCCCGGCGCTGATCGCAGGCAACGCGGTGATGCTTAAACACGCCTCGCAAACCCCGCTCGTGGGCGAACGCATGGCGGCCGCCTTCCACGCGGCGGGCATCCCGGAGGACGTCTTCCAGAACGCCTTCCTCGACCACGAGACCACTTCCGGCCTGATTGCCGCGCGCGCTTTCGGCTTCGTCAACTTCACCGGATCGGTGGCGGGCGGCAAGGCGATGGAGGCAGCCGCCTCGGGCACCTTCACCGGGCTCGGGCTCGAGCTTGGCGGCAAGGACCCGGGCTATGTCATGGACGATGCCAACCTCGACGCAGCCGCAGAGACCCTGATCGACGGCGCGATGTTCAACTCGGGGCAATGCTGCTGCGGGATCGAACGCATCTACGTGGCAGAACCGCTGTTCGATGCATTTGTCGAGAAGGCGGTTAGCATCGTCGAGGGCTACACCCTCGGCAATCCGCTCGAGCAATCCACCACGCTTGGCCCCATGGCGCAGACCCGCTTTGCCGATCTCGTCCGCGCCCAGACGTCCGAGGCCGTGGCGGCGGGAGCGACCGCACTGATCGATCCCAAGCTCTTTCCCCAGGATGGCGGCGCCTACCTGATGCCGCAGATCCTGACGAAAGTGGACCATTCCATGCGAGTCATGCGCGAGGAAAGTTTCGGCCCGGTGGTCGGCATCATGCCGGTCAAGGACGACGCAGAGGCCATCGCGCTGATGAACGACAGCGACTATGGACTGACCTGCTCGCTCTGGTCCTCCGATCCCGAACGGGCCGAACGTATCGGCGATGCCATCGAGACGGGAACCGTGTTCCTGAACCGCGCCGACTACCTCGATCCCGGCCTGTGCTGGACCGGCTGCAAGGACACCGGGCGCGGCGGCGGTCTTTCGGTGATCGGCTACCACAACCTCACACGACCCAAGAGCTACCATTTCAAGAAAGCCTGACGACATGTCTCCCAGAGCCAACTGGTCCTACCCCACCGCCATCCGCTTCGGGGCGGGCCGCATCTCGGAAATCGCCGATGCCTGCAAGGCCGCCGGCATCCGCAAGCCGCTGCTTGTCACCGACAAGGGCCTCGCCGCCCTGCCCATCACGCTTGCAACGCTCGACCTGCTGGAAGCGGCGGGCCTCGGCCGGGCGATGTTTTCCGAAGTCGATCCCAACCCTACCGACACCAATGCCGAAGCGGGCGTTGCCATGTATCGCGAGGGCGGCCATGACGGCGTGATCGCCTTCGGCGGCGGGTCGGGGCTCGACCTCGGCAAGGCGGTGGCCTTCATGGCCGGCCAGACCCGCCCGATCTGGGATTTCGAGGACATCGGAGACTGGTGGACCCGCGCCGACGCGGATGCCATCGCCCCGATCGTCGCGGTGCCCACCACCGCCGGAACCGGATCGGAAGTGGGCCGCGCCAGCGTCATCACCAATTCGCAGAGCCACGAGAAGAAGATCATCTTCCACCCCAGGATCCTGCCGACCGTGGTGATCTGCGACCCGGAACTGACGGTGGGCATGCCGCCCGCGATCACCGCCGGAACCGGGATGGATGCCTTCGCCCATTGCCTCGAGGCGTTCTGCTCCCCCCACTACCACCCGATGAGCCAGGGCATCGCGCTCGAAGGCATGCGGCTGGTGAAGGAGAACCTGCCACTGGCCTATGCGGATGGCGGCAACCTCGAAGCGCGGGCCAACATGATGTCCGCGGCCGCGATGGGGGCGGTGGCGTTCCAGAAGGGCCTCGGAGCGATCCATGCGCTTTCGCACCCGATCGGCGCACATCACCATACCCACCACGGGACGACCAACGCCGTGGTCATGCTGCCGGTGCTCGACTTCAACCGCCCCGCCATCGAGGACCGCATCGGCGATGCCGCGCGCTATCTCGGGATCGAGGGGGGCTTCGCGGGCTTCCGCGCCTTCGTCGGCGCATTGAACGACGGGCTGAACATCCCGGCGAACCTCACTGCCATGGGCGTGACGAACCCGGACATCGACACGCTCGTCACGTCGGCCCTTGCCGATCCCAGCGTGGGGGGAAACCCGGTCGGCATGACGCGGGAAAACACGACCGAGCTGCTCATAGCCTGTTTCTAGCGCCTGCACAGAACCTCTGCGGCGCGCGCGGCCACCAGATCGCGCGCGACCTCCGCCCCGTGCAGGCTGGCGAGCCCCGCCGCTGCCACTTCCGCGGTCAGCGCCGTGCCCGCCCAGTTGGCGATCTCACGTCGCAGGTAGTCTTCGGTGAACTCCGGGTGGAACTGCACTGAATAAGCCGCAAATGGGTACTCCAGAGCGCCCACCGGGCAGTAGTCCGCCGCTGCCGTGATTCGCGCCCCTGGCGGCACATGCGTCACCTGGTCCTGATGCCAGACCCAGGTCTCGCGGCGCATGCCATCCACCGTGAAGGGCCGCATCCCGAGGATGACCCCCTTCCCCGCGTTCTCGGCCCTGCCGCCGAAACAGTCGGCCATAAGCTGATGGCCGAAGCAGATGCCCACGAGCGGCTTGCCCGCCTGACGCGCCGCCAGCAGGAAAGACCTGAGCGACGCCAGCCAGTCGCGGTCGTCATAGACCCCGATCTCGGACCCGCTCAGTACGAAGCCGTCGAATGCCCCTGGCGCCGGGATCGCGGCCCCGCCTGCCACATCGATGCGGTGCAGGGCAGCTTCCGGCATCGCGGGCCGCAGCCAGTTCCTGATCAGCTCTCCCGCCGCCTCCCCCGGTCGCATGCCGGTGTAGGAGGTGGTGAGATCAAGGATGGCGATCTGGGGGGTCATGCGATCTCTCCGGGCGGGCATCAGATGTCTTAGCACGCCGCGCGAATTGCGCCAGCGGCTGGCGCGGAATGTTGCCATCTCAGTTTCCCCAGGCGCCGCCGGCCATTGCGGGCCATCCCGCAAAGGCGGATAAAAAGCGCGAGGGACAGCGCCGCGCCCCGGCGCGACGGGAGGAGGAACGGCAGATGACAGAAACGGACCGCAGGCCCATCGGAGGGCTTTCGCATGTCAAAGGTGTCAGCTCCGAGCCGCTGCTTGAACTGACCATCCCGGCCCTGCTGGCGCGCACTGCTGAACGCTGGCCGGACCGCGAGGCTGCGATCTTCGTCGCGCAGGACGTCCGCTGGAGCTGGCGCGATCTTGCCCGTGAAGTCGACCGCTTCGCCACCGGCCTTCTGGCGATCGGCATCGGAAAGGGCGACCGGGTGGGCATCTGGTCGCCGAACCGCGCCGAATGGCTGCTGACGCAATTCGCGACCGCCCGCCTCGGCGCGATCCTTGTCTGCATCAATCCCGCCTATCGGCTATCCGAACTCGAATACGCTCTCAACGCGGTGTCCTGCACCGCACTGGTGACGGCAAGCGCCTTCAAGTCATCGGACTACATCGCCATGTTGCACGAGCTCGCTCCCGAGATCGCGGCCTGCGAACCCGGAGCACTGGCCGCCGCGCGCCTGCCGCATCTGCGCAGCGTGATCGTGGCGGACGACGATGCGCCGCCGGGTACGCTCGCCTTCGACGCGGTATGCGCAATGGGCGATCCGGTGGACAAGGCCGCACTGGACACGATCAGCGCGGGCCTCTCGCCGGAGGAGGTCATCAATATCCAGTTCACCTCCGGCACCACGGGCAGTCCGAAAGGCGCGAGCCTTACACACCGGAACATCGTGAACAACGCACACTTCGTCACCGCCACGATGAACCTCACCGACGCAGACCGCCTCTGCATTCCGGTGCCCTTCTATCACTGCTTCGGCATGGTGATGGGCACACTCGGCTGCGCCACCAAGGGCGCGGCGATGGTGATCCCGAGCGAGGGGTTCGATCCCGCCGAGACGCTTCGGGCAGTCAGCGACGAAGGCTGTACGGCGCTCTTCGGCGTGCCCACGATGTTCGTGAACGAACTCGGGCTGCCGGATTTCGACACCTATGACCTGTCCACGCTGCGAACCGGCATCATGGCTGGCGCCCCCTGCCCGATCCAGGTCATGCGCGACGTGCAGGCGAAGATGCACATGACCGAAGTCACGATCTGCTACGGAATGACCGAAACCTCGCCGGTCTCGTTCCAGAGCAATGTGGACGACCCTCTCGAACAGCGCGTCTCTTCGGTCGGGCGCATCCACCCGCATGTTGAGGTCAGGATCGTCGATGAGGACGGTCAGACAGTGCCCGTCGGCGTCCAGGGAGAGCTGCTGACGCGCGGCTATTCCGTGATGACCGGATACTGGGGAGACGACGAGAAGACCCGCCAGAGCATCGACGCAGAGGGCTGGATGCACACCGGCGATCTCGCCACGCTCGACGGCGACGGGTATTGCAAGATCACCGGCCGGGTGAAGGACATGATCCTGCGCGGGGGCGAGAACATCTACCCGCGCGAGATCGAGGAGTTTCTCTATACCCATCCGGACGTGGCCCAGGCCCAGGTCTTCGGCATTCCCGACGAGAAGTACGGCGAGATCGTCTGCGCCTGGATCGTGCCCAAGCCGGGCACCAGCCCGGAGGCGGAAGCCATCCGCGATTTCTGCCGCCGGAACATCGCGCATTTCAAGGTGCCGGTGCATCTGCGCTTCAAGGATGCGCTGCCGATGACTGTCACCGGCAAGCCGCAGAAATTCATCATGCGCGACGAGATGATGAGGGAATTGGCAGCGGAAAACGCTGCCTGACCCGCGCCCTCGCCGCCTGCCGTTGCCACGGCTTGCCGTCTCGGACTAACGTCGCGCGAAATCGGCCGGGCAGGGCCGCGCGCGACAATGAACGGGAGCCTACTTGATGCGTACCTTCTTCAGCGAAGACCACCGCCTGCATTTTCCGCAGGCCGAACTTTCAGGCGGCGAGTTCGTCACCCCCTACGAGCGCCCCTCGCGCGTGGAATACGTGCTGAACAGGCTGAAGGAGCAGGGCATGGGCGACATCGTGCCGCCGGATGCCGTTGACATGAACCCGGTGCGTGGCCTGCTCGACGCGGGGTTCCTGCGGTTTCTCGAGACCGCCTGGGACGACTGGAAGGCATCCGGCGCCGCCGGCGAGATCATCGCCGCCGGCATGCCCGCCCGCGGAATGCACATGGACCGCATCCCCCAGAACATCGACGGCAAGGTGGGCTACTATTGCCACGCCTCCGAAACGGCGATGACCCGCGGCACCTGGCGCGCGGCGCTGTCGTCGATGGCCTCCGCCCAATCTGCCCAGCGGCTCGTCGCGGGGGGCGAACGCGCGGCCTTCGCGCTCTGCCGGCCGCCCGGACATCACGCCACGCGCGATCAGTACGGTGGATACTGCTTTCTCAACAATGCGGCGGTCGTGGCCCAGATGTTTCGCGACGACGGGGCGGCGAAGGTCGCGGTGCTCGACATCGACTTCCACCACGGCAACGGCACACAGGACATCTTCTATGAGCGCGGCGACGTCATGTTCGCCTCGCTCCACGGGGCTCCGGAACATTCCTACCCGTACTACCTCGGCTACGCCGACGAGCGCGGACGCGGGGCGGGGGATGGCTGCAATCTGAACTACCCAATGCTGCCGGGCACAGCCTATGACCGCTGGTCCGAGGCGCTGGACGACGCCATCGCCAATATCACGGCCTGGGGGGCCGAGGCGCTGGTTGTCTCGCTTGGCGTCGATGCCTACAAGGAAGACCCGATTAGCTTCTTCAAGCTCGAAAGCGCCGATTTCACGGATGCCGGACGTCGCATCGCGCAGATGGGCCTGCCCACCGTCTTCGCGATGGAGGGCGGCTATGCCATCGAGGCCGTCGGCATCAACACCGTCAACGTGCTCGAAGGCTTCGAGGGCGCCTGATCGCCCTCAGACCGCCAATTCCGGCCGTCGGCCCGCCCAGGGCCGCGCCATTTCCAGCTCGGCACAAAGCGCGATCAGCATCTCGTCCTCCCCGTAGGGGGCGGCGAGGTGCACGCCCACCGGCAGAGCCTGCGTGTTCCAGTGCATCGGCACCGAGGCGGCAGGCTGGCCGGAGGCGTTGAAGACCGCGCAGAATGGTGAATAGGCGAAAACGCCCTCGGGTCCGGTGCGGAAGGCCTCGTAATCCTCGGTCCCGTGGGCAAAGCGCCCGACCTTGGCCGGAGGTTCGGCCAACGTTGCGGAAAGCAGGATGTCGATGCCATCGAAGGCCGCCGCCATCTCGCGCCCGTAGGCGTGTATCTTTCCCACGGCATCGAGGTAATCCGAGCCCGAGACCGTCTCAGCCATCTGCATGGCCCCACGCGAAACGCCCTCGACATCTTCTTGCGACAGCCCCCGCCCCTTGGCCGCCAGCGCCCGGCGGATGCCCAGCGCCGTGCCGCAGGCGACGATGCGCGTCCAGGCCCGCATCATGCCGAGGTGGTCGCCCTTCGGTAGCATTGGCATGACCTCGTGCCCGAGGCTTTCCAATAGCTCGCCTGTTTCCTGCACCGCCTGCCGGCAGTCGGCGTGAATGCTTTCCCCGCTGAATGTGGTGTCGCAGATGCCGATGCGCAGGCGGCGCGGCGGGCGCGAGATCGCGGCGGCGTAGCCCTGCGCCAGCGGCGGGGCGTCATAGGGCGCGCCCGGGTCGCGTCCGGCGCAGGCATCCATCATCCGGGCGCTGTCGCGCACGGTGCGGCTGAGGAAGCCGTCGATGGCCATGCCCGCCCATCCCTCACCCGAGAAGGGTCCGTCCGGAAAGCGCGCGCGTGTCGCCTTGAACCCGAAGAGCCCGCAGCTCGAGGCCGGGATGCGCACCGAACCGCCCCCGTCCGATCCGTGCGCCATCGGCACGATGCCTGCCGCGACCGCCGCGCCGCTGCCGCCAGACGAGCCGCCCGAGGTGTGATCGAGGTTCCAGGGATTGCGGGTCGGCCCGCCATAGACCGCGGCCTCGGTGGCGACGCCAATGCCGCCCTCGGGCGAAGTGGTGCGCCCGAAGGTCACGACGCCACTGTCCCTGATGCGTTCGAAAATGGCGCTGTCCCGAGGGTAGCGGGTATCCCGCAGCAAGCGCGACCCGTTGTGCGAGGGAAAGTCCACCGCCTCGGCCCCGAGATCCTTCAACAGGAAGGGCACGCCCCGGAACGGGCCGCGTGGCAGCCCCTCGGCGATGCGCTGGCGGGCGATCTCGGGGCGCAGGTGGACGACAGCGTTGAGCGCGGGATTGAGCTGTTCGGTCCGGCGCAGCGCCTCATCCAGCAGTTCGTCGGGCGACACCTCCTTGCGCGCCACGATCTCTGCCAGCCCGGTGGCGTCATAGCTGTCGTATTCCCGCATGCTGCCTCACCTTCCGCCTGCGGCTGTTCGTCCCGCCCGCGCCCAGCCTAGCACTGGCGATGCCACGGGCAAGCGGTCCCACCGCGCCCCCATCCTGGCCGACCTGTCGGCAAGCCGCTGGACCTTTCGTGCGTTCCGGTCAACGCTGAGATCATGAAACTATTCTCGTCCCGCGACAGGCCGGTCCATCTCGGCGGCTACCCGCTCGAACGTCTCAGGCGGAAGTCGGAGTCGTTTCGCGCGTTTCCCGACATCCCGCTGCCCGGCCTCGATTTCGAAAGATCGGACGATCCGCTCAGCATCGTACCGGCCATGGCACCCTATCAGGCGATGATGGACGTCCTGCGCGACGGGACGCCGAATCCGGCGCGGGCGCGCATTCCCGATGATCCGCGGACCCGGGCCGATCATCTGAAGGCCTTCGCCTATTTCGGCGATGCCTCCATGGTGGGCGTCTGCGAGCTGCCGGAGCGCGCCCTGCTGGCCGAGCCACGGCGCAATCCGGCCGCGGCGAGGCTGGCGGAAGAGCTGCAAAGCCGTCAGACCAAGACGCTCGCCACCGGCGTGGACGTCATCATGGCCAACCTGCGCGAGGCGCTTGCCGCACCGGAACGTCCCCTGAACGGTCACACCCATGCGATCGTCCTGCTTTGCGCCTTCAACCGGGATCCTCGCCCCGACGAGCCGGGCGCCGAATGGATCCGCGATGCGCAACGTCCCCGGGCAAGCCTGCGCGCCTGCGAAAACGCGACGGTGCTTGCGGAATACATCCGCCTGCTGGGCTTTTCGGCAAGGGCCCATTCGTTGACCACGACCGAGGTTCATCTCGGGATGCTGGCGCTGACGGCGGGTCTTGCGACACTCGAGCAGGGCACGCTGGCCGCGCCATGGATCGGGACGCGCTTCGCTCTGGCCGCCGTGACGACCGACATGGAGCTTGCGCCGGACCTGCCCCTTCAGGCGATGGCGCAACAGCCCGCCTCGGTGGTCCGCGGGCTGGCATGGCGCCTGGGCACACATGGCGGGCTGTCCGCAGCGACGCAGGATCCCTATGCCAGCCGCGACTACAGGCTCGGCGCGCATCCCTTCGAAAGGCTCAAGCGGCGCGAGGCGCCGACGACCTATATCGACGAGCCCAACATCCCGCGCATACCCAAGCGGACCGACATGTTCGCGCGGGGCCAGTTCGGGGACATGGGGCCCAAGGTCCAGAATGCGATGAAGGGCGGGCATCACATCTCGAAATCGGCCCCGGCCGCGGCGCAGCGCCGCCTGCTCGGCGCGCTGATCCTGCTGCAGGACGGTCCCGTCTCGGATATCCGCGCGACCGGCGATCCCGCGGCCAATGCCGCAAACCTGAAGGCCGCGAGCTACTTCCTGGGGGCGGACGCAGCCGGCGTCTCGCGCTGTCCCGACTGGGCCTGGTACAGCCACGACGCAACGGGGACGCCGATCGATCCGCCCCATGACCAGGCGCTGAGCCTGATCATCGATCAGGGTTACGAGACGATGGAGGGCGCGTCGGGCGACGACTGGATCTCCGCCGCTCAGTCGATGCGCGCCTATCTGCGCTTTTCGGTCATCGGCGGCGTACTTGCCGCGCATATGCGCCGACTTGGCCACAAGGCGCGCTCGCATACGGTGATGGACGGCGAAGTGCTGCAGCCGCCTCTCCTGCTGCTTTCCGGCCTGGGTGAGGTCAGCCGCATCGGCGAGGTCATCCTCAACCCGTATCTGGGCCCGCGACTGAAGTCGGGCGTCGTGACCACCACCATGCCGCTGTCGCACGACAGGCCGATCGACTTCGGCCTCCAGGCCTTCTGTGAGGCCTGCAACAAATGCGCGCGCGAATGTCCCTCCGGATCGATCACGGCCGGTCCCAAGAAGATGTTCAACGGCTACGAGATCTGGAAGTCCGACAGCCAGAAATGCGCCACATACCGCGTGACCAACGCGGCCGGGTCCATGTGCGGACGCTGCATGAAGACCTGTCCCTGGAACCTCGAAGGGCTCTTTGCAGAAGCGCCGTTCCGCTGGGCGGCGATGAAGATCCCGCGGGCCGCACCGCTGCTTGCCCGCCTCGACGACACGGCGAACCGGGGATCGCTGAACCCTGTGAAGAAGTGGTGGTGGGACATCGAGCTGGCTGCGGATGGCAGCTATGGTCCCGCAGCCGAACCCCCAAACGCCCGGGCCCTGCACAAGGACATCGAGCTGAAGTTCGAGGACCAGACGCTGGCGGTCTACCCCGCGCCGCTGGCCCCGCATCCCTGGCCCTATCCCGATCCGATGAACCGCGAGGCCGCCATCGCCGCCCATGACGAGCTGGTCAGCGCGGATGAGCACCGGGCGCGGCTGGCGCGGGGGGACCGGACGCATCTGCATCTCTACGATCCGGGCTCCGACGTGCCGGTGCTCGATCTTCGGATCGAGGCCGCGAGGGCACTGAATGACCGGGTGACGCTCTACGATCTTGTCGCCGCCGACGCACGTGACCTGCCGTCCTGGACCGCGGGCGCCCATATCGACATCGTCGTCGCGCCGGAGTTCCTGCGCCCCTATTCCCTGCTGGGCGATCCTGCGGATCGCAAACGATACCGCATCGCGGTCCTGAGAGAGGACGTCGGGCGCGGGGGTTCGGCGCTGCTGCATCGCATCTTCACAACCGGACGGCGCGTGTTCCTGTCGCCCCCCGTGAACGACTTTCCGCTCGTCGAAGAGGCCAGCCATACGACGCTGCTGGGCGGGGGCATCGGCATCACGCCGATGATCGCCTTCGCGCACCGGCTTCATGCACTGGGCCGTCCGTTCGAGCTTCATTATTCCTGCGCCACCCGCAGCGGGGCGGCCTTCGCTGACCTGCTGTCGCGCATGCCCTGGGCGGACCGGGTGGCTCTGCACATTTCCGACGAAGGCAGCCGGGCGGACCTGACACGCATCCTGTCGGAGCCCGTTCCCGGCGCGCATGTCTATGCCTGTGGTCCGGACGGATTCATGCGGGCGGCGATGCAGTCGGCCGAAGCCGCCGGCTATCCCGATACGGCGCGGCATGTGGAATACTTCACTGTCCCGGAACTGCCGGACTACGTGAACCACCCCTTCCGGATCGAGCTGCGCAGCGGCAAGCTGGTGCCTGTGCCCGCGCACCAGAGCGCCACCGAGGCGCTGGCCGAGGCGGGTGTGCATGTCGACGTCAAGTGCAGCGACGGCATCTGCGGGGTGTGCCGGCGTGGGGTGCTGGAAGGCGCGGTAGAGCATCGGGATTTCGTGCTCTCGAACGCGCAGCGGGAAAACTCGATGATCCTCTGCCAGTCGCGGGCGCGCGATCCGGATGGCTTGATCAGGCTCGATCTCTGAGACGCGCTATTGCAGGCACGGCCCGCGCCCCGTTATAGCGCGGCAGACGCAACTGACCGGATCCCCCAATGCCCTTCGACCGCAGCCTGAAGATCGCCCCCTCCATCCTCTCCGCCGATTTCGCGAATTTCGGCGCCGAATGCGAGGCCATCGAGGCGCAGGGCGCGGACTGGGTGCATGTCGATGTCATGGACGGGCACTTCGTGCCCAACCTGACCTTCGGACCGGCCACCTGCGCCGCGATCCGGCCGCATATCAGGGGCGTGATGGACGTGCACCTGATGATCGCGCCCGTCGACAGCTTCATCGAGGGCTATGCCGAGGCAGGGGCAGACCACATCACCGCCCATATCGAGGCCGGACCGCATATCCACCGGACGCTGCAGGCCATCGGGGCGACGGGCAAGAAGGTGGGCGTGGCGATCAATCCCGGCACGCCGGTCGAGGCCCTGGCCCCGCTTCTCGACATGGTCGACCTCGTGCTGGTGATGACGGTGAATCCCGGCTTCGGGGGGCAGAAACTGATCCCCTCGACGCTCGAGAAGATGCGCGCGATCCGCGCGATGATCGGCGACCGGCCGATCCACATCGGCGCGGACGGAGGTGTCGACCTCTCCACCGCGCCACTGGCCGCCAAGGCCGGGGCGGATGTGCTGATCGCGGGATCGGCGGTCTTCAAGGGCGGCTCCGTGAAAGCGCCGGACGCCTACGGGCACAACATCAAGGCGCTGCGCGACGCGGCGCTTGGCACCTACGTCTGAGGGTCAGGCGATCCGCTTGAATACGGCGGTCGCGTTGGCGATCAGCCTGCCTTGGTCGTCATTCAGCTCGGCCTGTGCATAGACGATCTTGCGCCCGCCGCCGGACACCCTGCCCGTCGCCGACACGCGCCCCGATCTCGCCGCGGCGACGAAGTTCGTCGTGAGGGATACCGTCACCACGGGCGTCGCATCGTCGCCGCCGAAATGCCGCGAGGCCGCGAAGCCGGCCACGGCATCGAGCATCATGGCCACGATCCCTCCATGCAGGCTGTCGTTGCGGTTCAGATGCTTCGCGGCGATCTCCAGAGACACTCGCGCCGATCCGTCCGGCGCCGTGAGATCGACCTCGTAGCCGATCAGCGCATGCGCACCGCCGAATCCCGGCTCGGTCATCTTGCTGCCGCCCTCCAATTCATGCCGCCGCTTCCTTGTTCAGGTCGTCGAAGCTGCGGCCCTCCCGGACCAGCTTCGCCAGCAGCGGCGCGGGCTGCCAGAAGAAATCGTCCGCTTCGCCGTAGCGCGCGATATCCGCGAGAAGATCGGCAAGCCCGGTCATATCGGCCCATTTGAGGGGACCACCGAGGTAACGCGGAAAGCCGTATCCGAAAAGCAGGACCATATCCACGTCGAGCGGCCGCCGGGCGATACCGTCACCCACGACCTTCGCGGCCTCGTTCGCCATGGCGGCCATGTAGCGGCGCTGGATCTCTGTCTCGGTGAAGTCGCGCGGGGTGATGCCACGCTCCGCACGTTCGGCTTCGATGAATTCCATGACCTCCGGGTTGGGCTTTCCGCCCTTTGTCCCCGGTTCGTAGATGTAAAATCCCTTGCCCGTCTTCTGACCGAAGTCGCCCTGCTCGCAGAGCCGGTCGGCATATCGTCCGACCCGCGCCCGCGGATCGCGCGTCGGCGCCTGCCGCCTGCGCGCGGCCCAGGAGATGTCGAGCCCGGCAAGGTCAGTGACCTCGAAAGGGCCCATCGCGAAGCCGAGCGCGCGCACTGCCGCGTCGATCTCGAAGGGCGTCGCTCCGTCCAGCACCATGTGATCGGCCGCGGCGCGATAGGCGGCGAGAATGCGGTTGCCGATGAACCCGTCGCAGACGCCCGCGCGCACCGATACCTTTCCCAGCCGCTTGCCGAGCGCGAATCCGGTCGCGACAACTTCCGGCGAGGTGGCGTCCGCGACGACCACTTCGAGCAGCTTCATCACATGCGCAGGCGAGAAGAAGTGCAGGCCGATCACGTCTCCGGGGAGGGAGGTCGCCGCCGCGATCTCGTTCACGTCGAGGTAGGATGTATTGGTGGCGAGAACGCAGCCCGGCTTGCAGTTTGCATCCAGTTTGCCGAAGACGTCGCGCTTCACCGCCATGTCCTCGAACACGGCCTCGATGACGAGGTCCGCCTGCCCCAGCGCTGCGTAATCCGTCGAGATCGACAGCATGTCGTTCAGGATCGCGTCATGACGTTCCTGGCTGATCTTGCCACGCTTCAACGCTCCGGACAGGTTGGCGGCGATGCGCGCCCTGGCGGCCTCGGCGGCGTCCTGCGTCGTTTCGAGCAGTGTCACGGTCAGGCCCGACAGCAGCGCCGCCGTCGCGATACCCGCTCCCATGGTGCCGCCGCCGATGACTCCGATCGCGTTTACCTCGCGCGGGGTCACGCCCTTGAGTTCCGGCAGCGCTCCGACCGCGCGTTCCGAGAAGAAGGCATGAATCATGCCCTGCCGCTGGTCCGTCTTCATCAGGTCCCAGAACATCTGCCGCTCGGCCTTCAACCCTTCGGCAAACGGCAGCTCCGCGGCGGCCTGCACCGCCCGGACCGCCTGGGCCGGAGCGATCTGGCCTCTCCCGCGTTTAAGGACGGAGGCATAGGTAGCGTCCCAGTCGATCGCGGCAGGCGCGGCCATCTCGCTGATCGCCCGGCGCGGGGCGCCTTCCGCGAGCAGTTCCAGCACATAGGCCAGCCCGACCGCCTCGGGCGCGCCTTCCTCCACGCGATCCACGAGACCCATCTCGAGCGCCTCTGCCGCGCCGATCTGGCGCCCCGAGGTGATGATGTCGATCGCCTTCTCGGCGCCCAGAATCCGTGGCAGCCTCTGGGTCGCCCCCGCGCCGGGGATCAGCCCGAGATTGACCTCGGGCAGACCGACGCGCGCCGTCGGCTGTGCCACGCGGTAATGCGCCGACAGCGCGATCTCGAGCCCACCGCCCAGCGACACGCCGTGCAGCGAGGCCACGACAAGCAGGGGGGATCCCTCGATCCGGTTGCAGACGTCCGGCAGGTGCGGCTCGAGCGGGGTCTTGCCGAATTCGCGGATATCCGCACCGGCGATGAAGGCGCGCCCCTCGCCCACGATCAGGACCGCCCGGACCCCCGCATCGGCTTCGGCCTGCGCCATGCGGTCGAGAAAGCCCTGCCGGACCTCCTGGCTCGTCGCGTTCACCGGCGGGTTGTTCACCCGCAGCACCGCCACCTCGCCCTCGCGGCGATATTCGATCCTGTCGCTCATCGGTTTCCTCCGTTCAACGTCCGTAGATGAAGCAGCGCCCGGGTACCGCGCCCTCGGGCAGATCCATCTCGCGCAGCGCGTCGAAATACATCCTGTCGCTCGACACCATGAGACCGCCCCCGCCCAGCAGCGGCTCGACCAGCGGCGAGATCATCCGCGCGAAGCGGTCGTTCTTTTCCGGATCGTGCCCGCCCAGATCGGCGTGGATCAGCGAGGCGGTCGCCCCGAAGCGATGCAGCGCGGCAGGAAGAGTCTCGCGCACGTCGCCGAGGATCAGTCGCTCCTGCGCGGGCGTGCTGTCTGGGTGCGAGGCCACCGCGCGTTCGAACACAAAGATGTCGCGCCCCGGCATGACCTCGCGCATGTGATGGAACGTGCGCCCGTTCCCGAGTCCGAGCTCGAAGACCGGACCGGGCAGTGCGGCAGTCAGTTCCGCGGCATGATCGAGACAGGCTCTCTGCGAAACCATGCGGTCTATGAATATATCAAGCCGGCTCATGTTGACCCCCTGTTGTCGACGCCTGTCATGCCGGTTTCATGCAAGGATGTGTAGAAGGAATCTCGTGTCATGTCAGGATGCTGGACGCAGGCGGGGAAATCGCGTTGACTGCAATCGAACAAAACAGTCTCGATTGCATTGATCCCTTGCATCTCACGGAAATGCGCCAATGACACCGCTTCTCGACGTAGAGGATCTCTGTATCGGCTTCGGCAAGGCACCCCCTGTCGTCGATGGCGTGAGCTTTCGGGTGATGCCGGGCGAGACCGTCGCGCTTGTCGGCGAGAGCGGTTCGGGCAAGACCCTGACCTGCCGCGCGGTGCTGCGCATCCTGCCGGAACAGGCGCAGGTGCGACGGGGCCGCATCCTGTTCGGGAAGAACGAGCCGCGCAAGGATATCTTCGCGCTTGGCGGACGGCAGATGCGCGACCTGCGCGGCGACCGCATCTCGATGATCTTTCAGGAGCCCATGCACTCGCTGTCGCCGCTGCACCGGCTCGGCAATCAGGTGGCGGAGGTGCTCTACCTGCACCGCGACCTGAGCCGGTCGGAAGCCAGGAAGCAGGTGCTCGACACCTTCGAGCGTGTCGGGTTCTCCGATCCGCTGCGGATCTGGCGATCCTACCCTTTCGAGCTTTCGGGCGGCATGCGCCAGCGCGCGATGATCGCCATGGCGATGGTGGCCAAACCGGAACTGCTGATCGCGGACGAGCCGACGACCGCGCTTGACGTCACCACGCAGGCGCAGGTGCTCGGGCTGATCAACGATCTTCAGGCCGAGACCGGCATGGCGGTGATCCTGGTCACGCACAACCTCGGTGTCGTCGCCAACATGGCCGAGTCCGTGGTGGTGATGAACAAGGGCCGGGTGATGGAACAGGGGCCCGCCCGCGCGGTGCTCGGCGATCCGGCGCATGGCTACACGAAGAAGCTGTTCGCGGCCGCCCCGATGATCCCCGAGGTCGCCGCGCCGGGGCGTCCCTTCGTGCATGACGATCCGATCCTCGAGATGCGAAAGGTTTCGAAGACCTTCACGATGCGGGCCGGAAACTGGCGCAGCCCGGTGGCGGTCGCAGCCTGCTTCAACGTGGACCTGAGGCTGCAGCGGGGCAAAACGCTGGCCATCGTCGGTGAAAGCGGATCGGGCAAGACCACCTGCGCGCGCCTGGCGCTTGGCGCTGTGACCCCCGACCCCGGCGGAGAGGTGCTCTTCCATCCGTCGAAAGGCGCTGCGCCCGTTCCGGTGCATGACATGTCGCGCGAGCAGCGGATCCAGTTCCAGCGCGAGGCGCAGATGGTATTCCAGGATCCCTACTCCTCGCTTTCGCCGCGCATGCGGCTCGGCGACACGCTTACCGAACCGCTGGCCATTCACAACATAGGCACCAGAAGCGAACGCCGCGAGAAGGCCGCCGAGATGCTGAACCGGGTCGGGCTCGATCCCTCGATGCTCGCGCGCTACCCGCACGCGTTTTCGGGGGGCCAGCGCCAGCGCCTGTCGATCGCGCGCGCCCTCACGCTCGAGCCGAAGCTGCTGGTCTGCGACGAGCCCACCTCGGCTCTGGACGTGTCGGTTCAGGATCAGATCCTGAACATGCTCGAAGAGATCCGGGACCGGATGGGCCTGTCCTATCTGTTCATAAGCCACGATCTTGCCGTGGTGGCGCGGATCGCCGACGAGGTGGCCGTGATGCGCCAGGGGGTGGTGGTCGAACAGGCTCCTCCGGACACGCTTTTCTACAACCCGCAGCATCCCTATACCAAGGCGCTCATCGCGGCCCAGCCCGAGCCCGACCTCGACAGGCCGATAGACCTGGAACTTGTCTCCAAGGGCGCCGGTGCGCCCTCCGGCTGGCCCGAACGGTTCCGGTTCTCCGACGAGGCGGTGCCGAACTTGATCGAAGTCGAGAGCGGCCATAAGGTCAGGTGCCATGCTTGACCGATGTTTTCTCCGGTTCGCCGCCGCCCTTCTCTGCCTTTCGACCGCGGCCCACTCCGAGGTGCTCCGCGAGAGCGGATACTGGAAGCGTCAGGTCGAGCTCGGAGAACTGCCGCCCATCGAGGAGCGCGTTCCAGATGAGCCGCTTGTCGTGGACCTGGAGGCCAAGGGCCGCAGCTTCGGCACCGAGGGCGGCACGCTCAGGACCATGGTATCGCGCTCGAAGGACGTGCGGCAGATGGTGGTCTACGGCTATGCGCGTCTGGTGGGCTACAACGAGAAATACGAACTGAAACCGGACATCCTGCGCGACATCGAGGTCGAGGACGAGCGCAAGTTCACCATGCACCTGCGGCGGGGCCACAGGTGGTCGGACGGGCACCCGTTCACCTCCGAGGACTTCCGATACTGGTGGGAGAACGTGGCGCAGAACGAGGAACTGTCGCCCGCCGGCCCGCCCGAGTTCATGTATGTCGACGGGACGCTCGCCACGATGACGTTTCCCGACGAGGTAACGGTCGTGATCGAGTGGCCCGGCCGGAATCCGGGTTTCCTTCAGCTGCTGGCACAGGCAACGCCGCCCTTCATCTACCGCCCCGCCCATTACCTCAAGCAGTTCCACGTGGATTATGCCGAACCCGAGCAGCTCGAGATCGCCGTCGACAACGCCCGCGTTCGCGGCTGGGCCGCCCTGCACAACGGCAATGACGACCTTGGAAAGTTCGACGATCCGGCACTGCCGACGCTTCAGCCCTGGATGAATTCGGATGTGCAGACCGCCTCGCGCGCGATTTTCGAGCGCAACCCCTATTTCCACAGGATCGACGCGCGCGGTACCCAGCTGCCCTATATCGACACGGTCGAGATGACGATCGTCGGGTCGGGCCTGATCGCCGCCAAGACCAATGCCGGAGAGAGCGACCTGCAGGCGCGGGGTCTGGACTTTCCCGACATCGCCATCCTGAAGAAGGGCGAGGCCGATGGCGCCAACTACCGGGTGTTGCTGTGGGAAAACGGCGCGGCCAGCCAGGTCGCCATCTATCCGAACCTGAACTACTCCGATCCTGTCTGGCGCGAAGTGATGCGCGACGTGCGCTTCCGGCGCGCGCTCTCGCTCGCCATCGACCGGCACATGATCAACCGGGCGCTCTACTTCGGGCTCGCGATAGAGGGCGGCATGACGGCGCTGGCGTCCAGCCCGCTCTTCGACGCCGCCGACCTCGCCGCATGGAGCGTCTACGATCCGGAAATGGCGGGCCTTCTTCTGGACGACATGGGCCTGACAGAGCGCAACGCGGCCGGCATCCGCCTGCTGCCGGACGGACGGCCAATGGAATTCGTCGTGGAAACCGCGGGCGAAAGGCAGGAAGTCGAGAATGCGCTTGCCATCGTCACCGACACCTGGCGCGACATCGGCATCAAGCTCGTCATGCGCCCGTCGGACCGGGACATCCTGCGCAACAGGATCTACGCGGGGGTGACGATGGCGGCGGTCTGGTTCGGATGGGACAACGGACTGCCGCAAAGCTATACGTCACCCGACTACCTTGCCCCGACCGATCAGGTCTTCTTCGCCTGGCCCATGTGGGGACAGTACTATCAGACCGGGGGCGAAGCCGGTGAACCGCCCGACATGCCCGCCGCAGAGCGCCTGATGGAACTGGCGCAGGACTGGAAGCACACCACGAGCGCTCAGGACCGCGAGAGGATCTGGCGCGAGATGCTGCATATCCACGCCGAGAACCTCTTCGGAATCGGTATCCTTTCCGGCGCCCCGCAGCCCATCGTGGTTAACAGGCGCCTGCGCAACGTCCCCGAACGCGGTGTATGGGCCTGGGACCCGGGCGCGCATTTCGGCATGTATCGCATCGATGAATTCTATTACGAAGATCCGCAGGCGAAATTTACGCAATGATGTTCCTGAAATACGCCGCGTATCGTTTCGTGACGATGCTGATCACCCTTCTCGTCGTGTCCGTGATGATCTTCGTGATCATCAACCTGCCGCCCGGAGACTATCTGAGCAACCAGATCGCCGAGTTGCGCTCGACGGGTCAGGCTGACGGTGTCGCCAAGGCCGAGTTCCTGCGAACCGAATACGCGCTCGATCGTCCGCTTTGGGAACAGTATCTGATCTGGGTCGGCTTCGCCGAGGGGCCGCAGGGATATTTCGGGCTGATCCAGGGCAATTTCGGCTGGTCATTCGAATTCGACGCGCCGGTGGCCGATATTGTGGGGGACACGCTGTGGCTGACCGTGCTGGTCAACCTCGCGGCCGTGCTCTTTGTCTATCTCATCGCCCTTCCGCTGGGGGTCATCGCCGCCGCGCGGTCGGAAACCTGGGCCGATTACAGCGCCGCCTTCGTGGGATACCTCGGGCTCGCCACCCCGAACTTCCTGCTGGCGCTGCTGCTGTTCTACTACGGGCACAAGTATTTCGACCTGCCCATCGGTGGGCTCATGTCGCCCGAATTCGAGGGACAACCGATGAGTTGGGAAAAGGTGAAGTCGATCCTGGTGCATCTCATCGTCCCGACCTTCGTCATCGGAACCTCCGGCGCGGCGGCGATGATGCAGCGCCTGCGGGCCAACATGCTCGATGAGCTTTCAAAGCCCTACGTCGAGACCGCACGGGCAAAGGGACTCACACCCACGCGGATGCTGGTCAAGTATCCCCTGCGCATGGCCTTCAACCCCTTCGTGGCCGATATCGGCAACCTGCTGCCCGCGATGGTCTCGGGATCGGTCCTCGTCTCGGTGGTGCTCGGCCTGCAGACCATCGGCCCGGCACTGCTTCAGGCGCTTAAGTCGCAGGACCAGTTCCTTGCGGGCTTCGTGCTGATGTTCGTGGCGCTTCTCACGCTGATCGGCACGATGATCTCGGATCTTCTGCTGGTCCTGCTGGATCCGCGCATCCGCTATGGGGCGCGCGCCCAATGAAGCAGCTTGCAGACGGCCGACTGATCGACGAAGCGCCGTGGTCGGACGAAGCGGATCTGTCCGCGCCCGAACGCTCGGAAATGGACGCGCCGTCCTGGATTCTGATGTGGCGGAAGTTCCGCAAGCACAGGCTGGCGCTGATCTCGGGCGTGTTCCTGCTTTTCAGCTACCTTCTGCTGCCCTTCGCCGGCTTCATCGCGCCCTACACACCGAACGAGCGCAGCGCGGACTTCCTCTATTCCCCGCCGCAGATGATCCACCTCTGGCACGAGGGAAAGTTCATCGGGCCACATGTCTACGCCACCACGGCCACCGCCGATCTCGAACAATACCGCTGGACCTACGAGTTCCACGAAGACCAGCCGCGACGTCTGTCCTTCTTCTGCGAGGGCGGAACCTACAGGCTGGCGGGCCTTGTTCCCACGGACCGCCATCTTTTCTGCGCGCCCGAAGGGGCGACGGTGTTCCTGTGGGGGTCGGACCGGCTGGGCCGCGACGTCTTCAGCCGCATCCTCTACGGCGCCCAGCTGTCGCTGACGGTGGGCCTCATCGGGATAACGGTGTCATTCCTGCTGGGCATCTTCTTCGGCTCGATCGCTGGGTATTTCGGCGGCGTGACCGACTGGGTGATCAATCGCATGATCGAGATCCTGCGATCCCTGCCGGAATTGCCGCTCTGGCTAGCCCTCTCCGCCGCAGTGCCGTCGAACTGGGGGCCGGTTTCGGTCTTCTTCATCATCTCGATCATTCTCGGCATCCTCGACTGGCCGGGGCTGGCGCGGGCCGTGCGATCGAAGTTCCTGTCGCTGCGGGAAGAGGATTTCGTGCGCGCCGCCGAGATGATGGGGGCGCAGCCCGGTCGGGTCATCCGCAACCATCTGCTCCCGAACTTCATGTCGCATCTGATCGCCTCGGCCACGCTGTCGATCCCGGCCATGATCCTCGGCGAAACGGCGCTGAGCTTCCTGGGACTCGGACTGCGGGCGCCGGCGGTCAGCTGGGGCGTCATGCTCAACGACGCACAGAACCTCGCCAGCATCGAGATCTACCCCTGGACGGCAATTCCGATGCTGCCGATCATCTTCGTCGTCCTTGCCTTCAACTTCCTCGGTGACGGGTTGCGCGCATCGCTCGATCCCTACAAGGGCTGAGCGTCGAATGCGCAAGGGAAAGATGCACCCGCAATGAAAGCCGTACTGTACGAGCGTTTCGGTGAAATGCCGAAACTCGCAACCGTTGCCGATCCCGCCCCGGACCCGCATGGCGTGGTGATCGAGGTCAGGGCGACGGGGGTCTGCCGCAGCGATTGGCACGGCTGGATGGGACATGACCCGGACATCGAGCTGCCCCATGTACCGGGCCACGAGCTTGCGGGGGTCGTGCAGGCCGTCGGAGCCGAGGTCAGGAACTGGCGCATCGGCGACCGGGTCACTGTTCCGTTCGTTTGCGGCTGCGGCGCCTGCAGCGAGTGTCATGCCGGCCATCAGCAGGTCTGTCTGAACCAGCAGCAGCCCGGATTTACCCATTGGGGGTCATTCGCGGAATATGTTCCGATTCACCAGGCCGACCTGAACCTCGTAGCACTGCCCGAAAGCATCGCCTTCGACACGGCGGCGAGCCTCGGATGCCGCTTCGCGACCTCGTTCCGCGCCGTGATCGATCAGGGGCGGGTGTCGGCCGGCGAATGGGTCGCGGTGCATGGCTGCGGCGGTGTCGGGCTTTCGGCGGTGATGATCGCCAATGCGATCGGGGCACATGTCGTCGCCATCGACATCGACGACGCGAAGCTGGGACTGGCCAAGGCACTGGGCGCGGTTGCAACGGTGAACGCCAGATCCGTCTCAGACGTCTGCGAAGCCGTCAGGGATATCACCGGCGGCGGCGCGCATGTCTCTCTCGATGCGCTTGGAAGCCCGGTGACCTGCTTCAACTCGATCCTGAACCTGCGCCATCGCGGCAGGCATGTGCAGGTCGGCCTCATGCTGGCCGATCACGCAAAGCCACAGGTGCCCATGGACAAGGTGATCGGCAAGGAACTGGAGATCCTCGGCAGCCACGGCATGCAGGCCCATCGCTACGGCGCGATGCTCGACATGGTGGCGTCGGGCAAGCTTTCGCCCGACCGGCTTGTCGGCGACAGGATCGCCCTTTCCGAGGCGCCCGCGGCGCTGGCCGGCATGGAAAGCTTCCGCTCCGTGGGCGCGACGGTGATCACGCGGTTCTGAAACGGTCGCGCAACCGGCCAGCGGCGCAGGCCTAGCGGTCGTCGCCGCCCTCCGGCGCGCCTGCCTCCATAGCCTCCTCCTCGACCGACGCACGGGCGGCGGCGGAAACCGCCTGGCGCTCCTGCTCGGTGAGATCGCCGACCTTGCCATCGGCGAGGCGCACGGTCACCTCGCGATGGGCGAACTTGATGCCTTCCTTCTCGAACCGCGCCCTGATCTCCTCGTAGACCTTCTTGCGCACCAGCCACTGGTCCCCGGGCTTGGTCATGAACTTGACCCGGATGATCATCGCACTGTCCTGCATCTCGATGACGCCCTGCGACTTGAGCGGCTGGATGAAGTTCGATCCGATGACCGGATCCTCCATGAGCTCGATCCCGAGCTTCTTGATGAGCTTGCGCACTTTCTCGACGTCGGTATCGTAGGTCACGCGAAGCGGCAGCTTCATGATGACCCAGTCCCGCGAATAGTTGGTCATCACCTGGATTTCACCGAAGGGAATCGTGTGCAGCGCGCCGAGATGGTGGCGAAGCTGGAACGAGCGGACCGAAATCTGCTCGACCGTGCCCTTCACCCCGCCGACATCGAGATATTCGCCCTTCCGGAAGGCGTCGTCGAAGAGGAAGAAGGCGCCCGAGAAGATATCGCGGACCAGCGCCTGCGAGCCGAAACCGACGGCCACGCCCACGACACCGGCGCCGGCGAAAAGCGGCCCCACGTTTATCCCCATCTGCATCAGCACGATCAGAACGATCGTCACCATCAGCACGATGAGAATGAAGTTGCGGAAGAGCGGCAGCAGCGTCGCGAGCCGGCTGGCGCTCGAATTGGCGCTGCCCTCGTCGCCCAGTTCGGTCTCTGCGGGCATATCGCCCTGCTCTTCGCGGATCTTGCCGTCGATCCAGATCCGGAAGGCATGATAGGCGATGTACCCGATCAGCAGGACGACCAGCACATCGAGCAGCTGGTCGGTCACCGACTCGACCATGCGGGTCTGGTCCGTGTCCCAGATGAAGAAGAAGGCGTAGAGACCGGCCACGAAGGCCAGGATCGCCGCAACGCGCCGGGCAAGATCCTCGTAGGTGTGAAGCGAACCGCTGCCCAGGAAGCCGCGCGGGACGTCGCTGCGGATCAGTTCCGACTCTGCGTCACCCGGTGCCGCGGTGTCTTCGCCGGATTGCGCAGCCGCGTTTCTCTCGCGCATGGCCCGGGCGCGGGCGAACCAGCGCTCGATGATGAAATTGATCAGCCCGTAGACCACGATGATCGACAGGACGATCGCGTAGGCCCCCGCGATCAGGGGTATGTCGTTCGCGCCGCCGAGCACGAGGTGATAGGTCAGGGTGATCCATGCGACGATGACGTAGATCACGACGCCGGGCGCCCAGATCTTCGAGACGATGCGGGTGATCCAGCTGAGATCTTCCAGCGGCTTGCCGCTGCGGATGGCACGGGTGATCGCCCTGTGGTTGACCAGGACCATCAGTATGTTCAGCAGAACGACAACGGCCGAGGTCAGCGAGGCGAGAAAGGCGTAGACCTCGAAGTTGAGGCCAAGCTCGCTGATCCAGAGACCGAGGATGATCGCGCAGATGTCGAAGGCGCCCAGTGCCCAGAGCCAGAAGTACAGTCGCCGGGCGTCACGCGCGGTCATGACCGGTATGCGGTACTGTTCGAGATAGGGCGACAGGATCATCCGCCACAGGTCGCCCACGGCGCGGGAGAAGAAATAGGCGACGTAGATGGCCGCGATGGTGAAGCGGATGGCGTCGTCATCGACGTCCGAGAATACGGCGATGCCCAGCAGATACGCGACGAGCATCGAGATCAGGATGCCGAGCACGCCCATGAAGAAGCGGTAGACGAGGAAAGGCATCTTCTCGAGATAGCCTTTGGGCGCCGCGATCTGACGCCCGACGACATGTCGCCTCGCGATGCGTTTCCCGTAGATCTGCTTCTCGAAGACCATGCCGATCGCGAAGAGCACGCATGAAAGGGCGAGCACACGCAGATAGATCCCGAGCGTACCGTCCGGACTGGTCGCGCGAAGTATGTAGGCGACCTCGTTGAAGGCTACGGGCAGACCGACGATCCGTTCGATCAGGGCCTTGCGGAAAGTGAGGATCCTGCCTTGCGCCTGCATCAGCCCGGTTTCCGGGCTTGCGCCCTGTTCCGCAGCGGCTGCGCCCGACACGCCATCGCCGGTCCCGGCCTCACTGCCCGGCGCGCGGCCGCTGGTCTGCGGTGTCGCCGAGACGACATTGCCGTCGCTGTCGATGACAACGACGTTCATGTCGGCCTCCCTTGCCTGCCGCAGGATCTCGGCGATGCGCGCGGCTTCTTCCTCGGCGCGGTCCTCCGCCGTGCTCTCCTGCGCCGGGAACAGGGAGCCGAAACCCTGGGCCTTCGCCGCAGGCGCGCAAAGGCCTGCCGCGAGACAGATCCACAGAGCGAGAAAGGTCAGGACAATGCGCGGCAAGGAGGGGATCCGATCTGGCAATTTTCTGGGCGGGACGCTATTGCAGCGCCACACGGTTTGCAAACCCGCCGCAGGGACGTTCCTTGGTGCGCATGGGGTTTTGCACCCATTTTCATTTTGTGCGATATCGAGATAGCGCAACCAACTGGGCCTTCCTTTGACCCAAGCGAGACAAGGACATGGCCAGGCAGACATTTCGGGCAATCGTTCGGACAGCCGAGAAACGCAGGCGCGTTGCGCCCCGTTCCCGCATGATCTTGCGAGGCGGGATCTGACCGTGCATGGAACTGCCGCAGAGACGCTCGGAAAGCTTGCAGGCCGGGGGGATGGCGACGTGCAAGCGCCGCGCATCGTGCTTTACAGCCACGACACATTCGGCCTCGGGCATCTGCGCCGGTCCCGTGCCATCGCATCGGCGCTGACCGCCGCGCATCCGAGCGCCTCGGCGATCATCCTGACGGGCTCGCCCATGGCCGGACGCTTCACCTTTCCCGAACGGGTGGACCATGTGCGCCTGCCCGGCGTCACCAAGCTGCCGGACGGAAGCTATGTCAGCCAGACGCTGGGTCTCGACATCGACGAGATCACCGCGCTCAGGGCGGGTCTCATCCAGACCGCCGTCGAAAGGTTCGAACCCGACATGCTGATCGTCGACAAGGAACCCTCCGGGTTCAGGGGTGAGCTGCTGCCGACCCTCGAGGGAGTGGCGAGGCATGGCCGGACCCGGTGCGTGCTCGGGCTGCGCGACGTTCTGGACGAGCCGAAGGTGCTGCGCCGCGAATGGGAGCGCAAGGGCGCCGTCGAGGCGATGGAGCGCTTCTACGACGAGATCTGGGTCTACGGCATGCAGTCGGTCTACGATCCGACCGAGGGTCTTGACCTGTCGCGGGGGCTGCGCGACCGCATGCGCTGGACCGGCTACCTGCGCCGCGAGATTACAGACGACGCCGAGACTCCGGACACGCCGTATGTGCTCATCACCCCTGGCGGCGGAGGAGACGGGGAATTCATGGTCGACCTCGTTCTGACGGCTTATGAACGCGACGCCGATCTCGCGCCCGACGCGGTCCTGATCTACGGCCCGTTCCTGTCGGGCGACGTGCGCGCGGCTTTCGAGGCGCGCGTCGCGAAGCTTGGCGGCCGAGTGAGAGCCGTCGGCTTCGACAGCAGGATCGAAAGCCTGATCGCCGGGGCCGAGGGCGTCGTCTGCATGGGCGGATACAACACGTTCTGCGAGGTCCTTTCCTTCGACAAGCGGGCGGTCATCGTGCCCCGCACGGTCCCACGCCTCGAACAGTGGATCCGTGCCTCGCGGGCCGAGGAACTGGGGCTGGTCCGGATGCTGGACGAGCGGCGCGACGGCCTGACGCCCGAAGCGATGATCCGCGCCATTCGCGCGCTGCCCAGCCAGCCGAAACCTTCCGAGGCGGGCACGGAGGGCATGCTCGACGGACTGTCGGTCGTGGTCGCGCGGTCAAGGGCCCTGATGGCCGCAGAATGACCGCGACGACCCCGACGCTCGCTGTCCTGGTCAAGGGTTGGCCACGGCTGTCCGAAACCTTCATCGCGCAGGAACTCGTCGCGCTCGAGGAGGCAGGGATCGCGTTCCACATCTGGTCCCTTCGCCACCCGACCGACACCAAGACCCATCCCCTTCACGACCGGTTGCAGGCCCGCGTTTTCTACCTTCCGGAATATCTGCACGACGAACCCATGCGGGTGCTGAAAGGCTGGCGCCACGCCCGCGGACTGCCGGGATACCCCGACGCCCTGCGCAGCTTCCGCGCCGATCTCGCCCGCGACCGCACGCGCAACCGGGTCCGGCGTTTCGGCCAGGCCTGCGTGCTCGCCCGCGAACTGCCCGGCGACATGCGCGCGCTATATGCGCATTTCCTGCACACGCCCTCGTCCGTCGCACGCTATGTCGCCATCCTGAGGGGGTTGCCCTGGTCCTTCTCGGCCCACGCCAAGGACATCTGGACGTCACCGGAATGGGAACTGCGCGAGAAACTCTCGCCCGACACCCGCGGAGCGGCTTTCGGCGCGACCTGCACGGCCTTCGGCGCGGCGCATCTGCGCGGACTTGCCGACAGCCCGCAACGCGTGGAGCTGGTCTATCACGGCCTGGACCTTTCGCGCTTTCCGGACCCTCCCGACCGGCAGGCCCGACAGGCGGGCGGCCCCCTGAGGCTGCTTTCGGTCGGGCGGATGGTCGAGAAGAAGGGCTTCGACCGGCTGATCGAGGCGCTTGCCCTGCTGCCCGCGACACTCGACTGGCATTGGGAGCAGATCGGCGGCGGCACGCTGGCCCCCCGGATGAAGGAATTGGCCGAGTCTCACGGTCTGAGCCATCGCATCACTTGGCGGGGCGCATGCGACCAGCCCGAAGTCATCGCCGCCATGCGCGCCGCGGATCTGTTCGTTTTGCCCTCGCGCATCGCGACCGACGGCGATCGCGACGGGCTGCCGAACGTGCTGATGGAGGCGGCCAGCCAGAAACTGCCGATCCTCGCGACCCCGGTCTCTGCGATACCCGAGTTCATCGAAGACGGCGTCCACGGCCTGCTTTCGACCGATGAACCCGCAACCCTGGCAGAGGCGATCCGTCGCTTCGCGGCCCAACCCTCTCTCGGCCCGCGTCTGGCGGAGGCGGCCCACAAGCGGCTCGTGGCGGAGTTCGGCATGGCCCCCGGCATCGCACGGCTGCAAAGCCGGCTGAACGACCTGCTGGATCGTCCCGAATGACGTTGCTTGCCTTTCATGCCCCGCTCAAGCCGTTGTCCCACCCGGTTCCGTCTGGGGACCGGGCGATGGCCCGCGCTCTCAGGCTCGCGCTTGAGAAGACGGGCAGACAGGTCGAGATTGCCAGCGAACTGCGCACCCGGGACGCCGATGGAGACCCTGACCGGCAGGACGCGCTGTTCGCAGCTGCCAGAGCGGAAATCCCCGCGCTGGCCGAGAGAGGGCGCGCGGCCGGCTGGGCCTGCTGGGTGACCTATCATTGCTACTTCAAGGCGCCCGATCTTCTCGGACCTTCCGTCAGCGCCGCGCTGGACATACCCTATGTCCTGATCGAGGCGACCCGCGCCCGCAAGCGCCTGACAGGGCCCTGGGCCCGATTTGCGGACGCCTCCGAGCGCGCCTGCGATGCGGCGGACCTGATCTTCTACTTCACCGAACGCGACGGCGAGACGCTTCTGGCGCGCGCGCCGGCCGGCCAGCGCGTCCGGCCGCTGGCGCCGTTCCTTCCCGTCGCGCACGCGCCCGAGCCGTCCCGCCGCGACGGCCCGATGCTGAGCGTCGGAATGTTCCGCACCGGCGACAAGCTCGCGTCCTATCGCCTGATCGCCGAAACGCTCGGGCTCATGCAGAGCGTGCACTGGCGACTGGATATCGCGGGAGACGGTCCCGCAGCGCCCGAGATCAGGGCTTTGATGCGTCCCTTCGGGGATCGCGTGCGTTTTCTGGGTGAATTGGGCCCAGACGCGCTGAGCGAGGCCTACGCGCGCGCCGCGCTGCTGTTCTGGCCGGGCGTGAACGAGGCCTTCGGCCTGTCTTATCTCGAAGCGCAGGCCGCTGGGCTTCCGGTGGTGGCGCAGGACCGTCCTGGCGTGCGCGACGTGCTGGCACCGGGTGATCATCCCTCTCCCGAGGACGGGGCTCGCGCGCTTGCCAATCGGCTCGACAAGCTGATGGCCAGTCCCGGCCTGCGACGGTCGCGGGGCGAGGCGGCCCGGGCGCATGTGATCCGGCATCACCTCATCGACACTGCCGCGGACAGGCTCGACGCCGGACTGCGGGAGGTGGGCGCATGATCCGTCTGGCCCTTTTGCGACATGGACATACGGACTGGAACCGCGCAGGGCGCATACAGGGGCGCAGCGACATCCCGCTTGACGCGCAAGCCGAGGCGCATCTCGCGGCCCTTGCGCTTCCGGCGCCATGGGACGACGCCACGCTCTGGTCGAGCCCCCTGCGGCGCGCGAGACGTACCGCCGAACTGGTCGCCGGCCGGATCCCCGGCACCGATCCCGCGCTGATCGAGATGGACTGGGGCCGCTGGGAAGGCCGGCACGGCAGGGACCTGCGCGCCGATCCCGCGTCCGGGTATCGCGATATCGAGCACTGGGGCTGGGAATTCCGGCCACCCGGCGGCGAGAGCCTTGCCGACCTGCGCGACCGGGTCCTGGCATGGGCGGCGCGCCTCGAGGAAACCGCGCTGGCGGTCTGCCACATCGGCGTGATGCGCGTGCTGATCGCCCATGCGCTCGACTGGAATTTCCGGGGAGAACCTCCATTCCGCATCAAGCGCGACAGGCTCTTCGTGCTGGAGAAAGGCGCCGGTCGCTGGACCTTCGATCCCCGGCAGGTTCCGCTGGTGGCGCGCGACCGATGAGCCGTGCGGGCATCCTGATTGCGGTCACGCACCTGCTCGGCACCGGCCACCTCGCCCGCGCCGCCACACTCGCCCGTGCCTTTGCCGAGGCGGGGCACGAGACGACCCTGGTTTCCGGCGGCATGCCCGTCCCGCGCATCGTCACGGGCGGTGTGAGGCTGGTGCAGCTTCCGCCCCTGCGCTCGGACGGGGTCGATTTTTCCACGCTGCTCGGGCCCGACGATGAACCGGCCAGTGCGGCCTGCCGGGCCGAGCGCGAGGCTATCCTCGGGCAGACGCTCGCAGAGGCCAGGCCAGGGGTGCTCATCACCGAACTCTTCCCCTTCGGAAGACGAAACCTGAGGCAGGAGTTCGCCACCCTGCTCGATGCCGCGCAATCCATGACAGCACGGCCGCTGGTTCTGTCCTCCATTCGCGACATTCTCGCCCCGCCCTCGCGGCCGGGGCGTGCCGACTGGACCGAAGGTCTGCTCGCCCGGCATTACGACGGGGTGCTGGTGCATTCCGACCCGGCGGTCACTCCGCTGGATCTCAGTTGGCCGGTCTCTCCTGAGCTCGCCGCGAAACTGCACTACACGGGCTTCGTTGCGCCGCCACCGGCACCGCCACACCCGGAGGCGACTGGTGCCGGCGAAATCCTCGTGAGCGCGGGCGGCGGCAATGTGGGCGCCGAGGTCTTCGCAGCCGCCATCGCCGCCGCCGGGCTGTGCCCGGATCGCACATGGCGGATCCTTGTCGGGGGCAGCGACGCGACGGACCGCATCGCTTCGCTGGCGGCCACGGCCCCCGCAAACGTCATTCTCGAACCCGCAAGACCGGACTTTCGCGAAATGCTGCATCATGCGGCGGCATCGGTATCGCTTTGCGGCTACAACACCGCGCTTGATCTCCTGCAGGCGGGAACGCCGGCGATCCTCGTGCCCTTCGACGCCGGCAATGAGGTCGAACAGGGCCTGCGCGCGAAGGCCCTTGCCCGCCTGGCAGGGATCGAGGTCATCGCCGCCGCGTCCCTCGACGGCCCGGCGCTTGCGAAGGCCGTCGCGCGCGTCGCCGGCCTGCCCCGCCGCGTCCCGGTCACGCAAGGCTTTGACGGCGCCGCCCGTACCGTGAGCCTTGTCCGCAAGATGCTGGAGGCACGCTGATGCGGTTCAACTGGGCTCCCCTGCGACACGCGCTTTCCGCCCTGAGGACGGACGGCGCACCGCTAAGGCTTTGGTGGCGCGACGATGACGCCATCGAACCCGGCCACGCCCTCGACCGTCTTGCCGACCTGTCGGGTGAGGTCGGGCTGCCCGTCGGCCTCGCGGTGATCCCGTCCCTCGCGAAACCCGGGCTGGCCGAGCATCTCTCTGCGCGGACCGAACTGGTCCCGATGGTACATGGCTGGGCCCATGCCAATCACGCGTCTGCCGGGTCGAAGAAGGCTGAATTCGGACAGCTGCGCGACAGGGCCGAACGCGAACTCGGCGCGGCGCTCGACCGGTCTCGGGAGCTGTTCGGCGGCGCCCTGCTGCCTGTCTTCGTGCCGCCCTGGAACCGGATCGCACCGGAACTCGAAGCCCGCCTCTCCCCGCTCGGCTATGTGGGGATCTCGACCTTCGGCCCCCGCACGATCGCCCCGGAAGGGCTGATCCGCCTCAATACGCATGTCGATCCCGTAGACTGGCACGGCAGGCGCGGGCTGATCGACCCGCAAACCCTGATCGCGCGCATCGCCGCGATTCTCGACGATCGCCGCCGGGGCCGCACCGACCCGCAAGAGCCGCTTGGCTATCTGACACACCACCTGATCCACGACGATCCGCTCTGGCAGTTTTCGCGCGCGCTGCTGTGCGAACTGCTCGACGGCGGGGCGCAGCCGCTGGATCCAGGACACTTCACCGGAGACCTTGAATGAGCCGCCTCGAATCCTTCCGCCGCAGGCTGACTGCCCAGATCGAAGGGCTGAACTGGGCAGCCGATGCCATTGCCGGGATCGAGGGCGACGTGCTCGAGCTCGGTCTCGGAAACGGACGCACCTACGACCACCTGCGCGAGCACCTGCCGGACCGCCGCATCTGGGTCATCGACCGCCAGATGCAGGCCCATCCCGACTGCATCCCCCCGAAACGGGACTTCCTGCAGGGCGAGGCCGACGACATCCTCGCAGACCTTGCCCGCGGGCCGCACCGCATGGCCCTGGCCCATTACGATTTCGGACACGGAGAGCCCGAAGTCGACCGCGCGGAGGGCGCGCGGCTGGCCCCTCTCATCGCTGCCGTCATGGTGCCCGGCGGGCTCATCGTCTCGCAGCAGCCGATGGGGGGCTTGCCCCGCATCGCCGGCCCCGGCAAGACCGAGACGGAACGCTACTTCTTCTACCGAATCTGAAACTCCCGCCGGGGATATTGCAGGCGCGAGGGGGGATGCCGGGCCGCGTCAGGCAACGGGGCTGTTCCCCTTGACGGATCCGATCACGGAATGGGGAACCCGATGCGGCCAAGCAGCGTTGTTACCCGAACCAAGGTCCCCAAGGAGAATCCAATGACCAGAATTGCCATCCTTGTCGCCACGCTTTTCGCCCTGACGGCATGTGAGACCGTGAAAGGTGCGGGCCGCGACGTCGAGAACGCCGGCGAGGCCCTGCAGACCGAGTCCGCCGAAGCCCAGGCACAGATGTAATTGAAAGCGGAGGCGGCCCCGGGGCCGCCTCACTTGCTTCTCAGACAGCGCAGTCCTTGCACAGAGGTGTATCCGGCAGAAGCTCCAGCCGCGCCTCCGATATGTCGTTCCCGCATTTCTGACAGCTGCCGTACGAGCCGTTCTCGATACGATCGAGCGCCGCGTCGATGCGACGAAGCTCGTTCATCTCCACCTGCCCCAGCGCCTCGAGCACCTCGTCTCCCTGACGTTCGCTCGACCGGTCTTCCCAGTCCGTGGTCGCCGGCTGGTCGAGTTCCTTCTCGACGTTTTCGAGCCGGGCATTCAACTCATCGCGCCGTTCCAGAAGACGGCGTTTCTGTGCTTGGGTATCCATGGGAAACTCCTGTTCATTCAAGCTTGATTGTGCGCCGGGCAAAGGCCCCGCACCTTGATGTGCGTCAATCGGTGAAAGGCAGTCCGTACCGCCCTGCCCTAGGCCAGCGCTTCGCGCAGCAGTGCGGCGTTGCGGCGATGGGACTTGAAGAAAAGGTCGAAGACGTCGCCCAGCAGGGGGATCGAGCCCACGACCCAGTCGATGCCCGCATTGCCCGCCATCTTCACCAATGTCGAGCGCGGGGCCCCGTGGCGCCAGGCGGTGTGGATCATCCAGAGCGAGGGCAGCAGCATCAGCGTGTCACCCGCCCCGGGGACAAGGCCCACAAGACTGTCGACACCGAAGCGGATCGGCGTGCCGGGGATCCCCCAGCGCGTGTCGAGCACCCGAGCGATCCGCTCCGCCCGGCGCAGATCGGCGGCACGGTCGGGGATGGGCGTGTAGCTGGCGTCGGTGGGCATGGCCGGTTCTCCTTTGGAGGACGAACGGCGGGGGGTGGGGATGGGTTCCCGTGGTAAAGTGTCACGGTACCGATCAATTGAAAAAGGAGCAAGATATAATCAAATTTGGAACATAAAAATTCATCCAAAAATATCGGTATCACCCTTCGGATTTACGTCAATCACAAATAGACCCTTAAGACGGCCGTTGACGCTTTCGTTTCGAAGCGCCCGAAAAATAATTGTCTCCGGGAATAATTTATCGGGTGAAGTATTCTCATAGAGACTTCCGACAATTCTGCGGACAGCATCCGCCTCGCGGCTTGTCTCTGACAGTTCAAATGGCACCGTCCTTTGCATGTGGGGAATATAAATTCTGCCTTTGTATGTGTTCCTATTATAGCTTGAAACGGCGCCAGCGAAGTCCTGAAAATCTTCGCTCTGTATGGTTCTAGCAATGTACTCATATGTCTCGTGGTCGAAGAAGCCGTCGAGTGTACCTGACCTAGAACCTACGCGCCAATTAACTTGAGCGTTATGCGCAGTTTCTGAGAATACGATTGGTCGGTGGCAAGACCTAAGTCCAGGCTCAATTTTTTCAATCACAGAATCGAAGCGGTCAACCGTAGGAGATGCAGGTATGACTTTGTTCTTCCAAGCGTCTTCGATTTGTGGCCCTAAAGATCTTTCGAAATCCACTTCAAAACCCAAAGACTGTTGGATCACATAATCTAAAGCAGATACAGCTAGATAACCGAGTACGCTGTCTTTAGACGCAACGCCCATGGTCAATGTGGCTCCAAAAAAAATTCCGATTCCAGCTTTCCAACTACCCTCTTCAGGAGGCAACAAATAGGAAGTAAATCCCTTTGCAGCTGGCGACTGAGTAATAATATTACCAGTTACAATAAGATTCGTTGTAAGACTAACCGCACGCTCAAAACCCACAAGCGCCTGAGCAGCATCGTAAAAATCTAGCTGTTTGTCGTCGGCGTCTGCGCCACGAAACACGAGTTCCAATTTCAATCTCTGCAAGGCTTTTTGATCTCCAGAATTTCTCAACTCTAAGAGGAAATTCCGATAAAAAGCAAGAGACTTGCGGACAGACAGTCGAATACAGACAGAGTTACAATCGATCAGTTTTCAGTGATTCAGGCAGTATGGCGGCGCCTGCAGTGGATCTGGTTCGCTTCTGGCAGACGACAAACCACAAACCAGGTTCAGTCAGCCATCCATCTTCAGCGCGTTGATAAACGCCTCCTGCGGGATATCCACCTTCCCGAACTGGCGCATCTTCTTTTTCCCGGCCTTCTGCTTGTCCAGCAGCTTGCGCTTGCGGGTGGCGTCTCCGCCGTAGCACTTTGCCGTCACGTCCTTGCGCAGCGCGGACAGGGTCTCGCGCGCGATGACCTTGCCGCCGATGGCGGCCTGGATCGGGATCTTGAACATGTGGCGGGGGATCAGGTCCTTGAGCTTTTCGACCATCGCCCTGCCCCGCGCCTCGGCCCGGTCGCGGTGGACCATGGTGGACAGCGCGTCGACGGGCTCGTCATTGACCAGCACCTGCATCTTCACGAGATGGTCCTGGCGGTAGCCCGTCAGCTGGTAGTCGAAGGAGGCATAGCCCTTGGTCACGGATTTCAGACGGTCGTAGAAGTCGAAGACGACCTCGTTGAGCGGCAGGTCGTAGACCACCATCGCGCGCGAGCCGGCATAGGTGAGGTCGAGCTGGATGCCCCGGCGATCCTGGCAGAGTTTCAGCACGTCCCCGAGGTAGTCGTCGGGCACCAGGATCGTCGCCTTGATCCGGGGCTCCTCGATATGGTCGACGACGGTGAGGTCGGGCATGTCGGCCGGGTTGTGCAGCTCGCGCATGGTGCCGTCGCGCATGTAGACGTGGTAGATCACGGAAGGTGCCGTCGTGATCAGGTCGATGTCGTACTCGCGCTCGATCCGGTCTCGGATCACCTCGAGGTGCAGGAGGCCGAGGAACCCGCAGCGGAAGCCGAACCCGAGCGCGGCCGAAGTCTCCATCTCGGACGAGAAGGAGGCGTCGTTGAGGGCAAGCTTCTCGATGGCGTCGCGCAGGTCCTCGAATTCGGCTGAATCGACGGGGAAGAGGCCGCAGAAGACGACCGGCTGGGCGGGCTTGAAGCCCGGCAGCGCCTTGTCGGTGCCTTTCTTCTCGTGGGTGATCGTGTCGCCCACGCGGGTGTCGCGGACCTGCTTGATCGAAGCGGTCAGAAAGCCGATGTCGCCGGGGCCAAGCACGTCGATCTCGGTCATGGCGGGGCGGAAGACACCGATGCGGTCCACCTGGTGGACCGAGCCGTTCTGCATCATGCGGACGCGGTCGCCCTTCTTCAGCTTGCCGTCCATGATCCGCACCAGCACGACGACCCCGAGATAGGCATCATACCAGGAATCCACCAGCATGGCCTTCAGGGGCGCGGTCTCATCGCCCTTGGGCGAGGGCAGGCGGTGGACGATGGCCTCGAGCACGTCGTGGATCCCGAGACCGGTCTTGGCGGAGATCAGGCAGGCGTCCTTGGCGTCGATCCCGATGACGTCCTCGATCTGCTCCTTCACGCGATCCGGTTCGGCGGCGGGAAGGTCGATCTTGTTGAGCACGGGGACGATCTCGTGATCCGCGTCGATGGCCGTGTAGACATTGGCGAGCGTCTGGGCCTCGACGCCCTGCGTCGCATCGACGACCAGCAGAGAGCCCTCGACCGCGCGCATCGAGCGGGAGACCTCGTAGGCAAAGTCCACATGGCCGGGGGTGTCGATCAGGTTGAGGACATATTCCTCGCCATTGTCGGCGGTGTAGTTGATGCGGACGGTCTGGGCCTTGATGGTGATGCCCCGCTCGCGCTCGATGTCCATCGAGTCGAGCATCTGCTCCTTCATCTCCCTTTCGCTCACGGTGTTGGTCGACTGGATCAGCCGGTCTGCGAGCGTGGATTTCCCGTGGTCGATATGAGCGACGATGGAGAAATTGCGGATATGGGAGAGCGCTGTCATGATCGGGTGATATGTCCGCCTTTCGCGGAGCGGTCAAGGTGGGGCGTGGTGGCACGGATCACGGATGAGAAAAGCGCAAAGGCCTGGCTGGAGACGCAGCCGGATCAGGTGCGCGTGTGGTTCGCGGCGCGGTGTGCGTTGCGACTTCTTCCTCTCCTGAAAGCGATCCCCGCACCAGTCCCGGACAGGGCCATGCTTTCCTACTTCAGAGCCATGCTATTGGCAGTGGCTTCACAGGTCAAAGTCTCGTCAAAACAGAGCGATCTTCGACCGGCCCTTGAGGCAGCACAAGCTGCCGCTGACGAAGCGACATTCTGGGCACAGGACCTGGCACAAACTGATAATTCCGTTACATATTTCGATCTCGCCATCCACATATTTGGCATCGCATCAAGCACAGCAGGGGTAGCGGCAGGGTCGAAGGAAAGCCTTTCCAGAGTCGTGTCCGCCACCATGCTTGCAACGGGCGACCTCGAATACATCGAGGAAGATGCGTTCGGCGAAAGGGTGCCTGAACTCCGAAGAAAACTAGGTATCGCAGCGACGGCCGACATGTCTGATTTGCTGCAGTGGAGTCCACTCTGGCCCGGTTCGAATTTACCGGACCAACTTGGGGCGTATTGGGAGGGGCTTCGGAACCGTTCTTTCCAGAATCGCAGAGTCTGGGGCTTCTGGATCGACTGGTACCAGGCAATCCTCGACGGCGAACCCATGCCCTGGGATCTGACGTTCCGCATCGCGTCGGAGGTGACCGAGGCGCAGTGGGACGCCGGGCCGGAGGCGGTTGCGGAGGCGATTGAGGACATCCGTGAGACGTTCGAGAGGGCAGAAGAAGCGGAAGCTGCAACCACGCCGCCGCCTACCGAAGCCGAAAAAGCTTCGGTAGCGGAAAAGGTATCTGCGAATAGGGAGGCGCTAGCGCTCACGATCGCGGGCCTCTTGGAACGACTGTCGGAGTTCCGAGAGCGTTTGCGTGGCGCCAACGATGTAGACCCCGACACTCGTGACGAACTACTCGAGTTTATCGACACCCTATCAAGTAAGCTTGCTGCGTTGCTTAGTAGCTTGCCAGTGCCAGGGACCGAAATCGACGATGACACTGCGGGCCGCATTGCCCTTTGGTGGAGAGAGTATAAAGCCCTTCTGGGGCAGAAGGCCGTAAAGTACGTTTCGCCGGATAACGTTTCGGAGGCTACGATACCAGCCGCTATAGTGCTCGGCTGTACCGCCGTAGGCGCGATGGTCGGCGGCACTGGCGGCGGCGCTATCGGTGTGGTGGTGGGTGGACTGATAACCGGGCAAATCAGTACCGCTAAGGCAGCCTCGGATTTGTGGCGCTCGGGATCCCCGAAGACCTCTACTGGCGAGACGGACGTATGAGTGGAAACACGGTCCGAATGCTGAGTACAGCTATCGGACGGAAACGTATCCGCGAGACGCGCCTCAAGGGATGCATAGTCTATCCCCATTCATTCGTGAATTGCCCGCTCCGCCCCTTTGCGGCATAGAGGCAGCAAACAGCGGGCGGGCGCGAAGGCGTTCCGGCCGGACAAAAGAGCAGGCGAGCAGCATGAGACAAATACTCCTCACCCTCGGCATCGTCGCAGCCTTGTCCGCGTGTGGCGGCAGGAAGAACGCGAGTGTGCCGACAACGCTTTTCGAGACCGGGCCGATCTACAGCGCCTGTCTCAAGCTGAACAAGCGCGAGGCGTCGCGGGAACGTTGCGGCTGCGTGCAGGCGGTCGCGGACATGTCCCTTAGCGGTGGAGAACAGCGCAAGGGGGCGAAGCTCTTCAAGGATCCGCACAGGGCGCAGGAGGTCCGGCAATCGGACCGCAGCTCGGACGAACGGTTCTGGCTGAAATGGCGCGCCTTCGGCGAACAGTCCGAGCGTTACTGCCGGGCGACCTGAGGCCCGTGGGGCCGCGCCGCAAGGTACGGCTCAGAGCGCGCGGATCCAGAATTGCAGGGGCTTGGCGGTTTCCTCCGTCTCGCCGATGTCCTTCCAGTGAAACCGGGCAATCACGCCGGGCAGAGGCTCGTAGCCCCGCGCGCGCCAGAAGGTGTCCAGCGGACGATAGCCCTCGGGGCGCGCCGGATGGTCGTCACCCCGCATGACGGCGCAAAAGCAGGCGCGTTCGAAGCCAAGCGCGCGTGCATGGGCCTCGCGCTGATCGAAGAAGACGTGACCGGCCCCCTGCCCGCGATACGCCGGCAGCAGGACGCTTTCCGCGCAATAGAACACGCCCGACAGGTCCATCCCCGAACCGCGGAAGGCGGCGGCGAAGTCGGCGTCGTGACCGTCGAGCGGCAGACCCGTACTGGCCCCGACAAGCCGGGTTCCGTCGAAGGCTCCCAGGACGATGGCCCGGTCGTCTTCGGCGTAACGGCCGAGATAGCCACGTTCATAGGCGAGGTCCCCGTCGTAGAGATAGGGCCAGTCGCGAAAGACCGCGATGCGCAGGCGCGCGATGTCGTCCAGCGCGGCGACCAGATCAGGCCCCTGGAGCGGACGGATGTCGAGCGTCACGCCGAGACCTGGGCGATCCAGTCGGCGAGGTTGTAGCGCGTGGTCACGCGCGTGATCAGCCCGTCCTTGACATCGAAGAAGGAGCCGGCGGGCAGCCGGTAGGTCTGGCCCTTCGCCTCGGGCAGCCCCGCGTCGGTCTGAAGATAGGTGCCGTTCACGACATATTCCGCCGCGGCCCGGCTTCCGTCCGGGGCATCGAAGATCACCATATCCGTCAGCGTCTCGTCATAGCAGCGGCTCATATGGGCACAGAATTCGGCGAAGGCACCCTTGCCCTTGCGGATTCCGCCCTCGTTGACGTGATGCTCGACATCCTCGGCGAGGCAGTCCAGCATGGCGGGGGTGTCCTTTTCGTTGAAGGCGTCGAAATAGCGTTTGACGATATGGGTCATGTCTTCTCCGTTGGTTCGCCGAAGCGGTCCTTGAGCCGCGCCACGATCTGGTCGCGGGTCTGGCGATAGCTTCTGAGTTTGTCTTCCCGCCCCTCTCCGAGCCCGGTCGGATCGAGGATCGGCCAGTAAACCACCTCGAGATGGAACAGGCGGGTCAGTTCGAGCGCCCGGCGCTGCGAGGCCGGGCTCAGCGCCACGACAAGGTCGAAGGATGAAAGGTCGTCGCCCCAGTTCTCCATCTCGTCGAAGCTGCGCGAGCGGTGGCGTGAGAGCTCGACCCCCATCTCCTGACAAACGGCGATCGAGAAGCCGTCGATCTCCATGTCGTTCATCACACCTGCCGACTGGACATAGGTGCCGGTGCCGTAGAACTTCTTCATCAGCCCCTCGGCCATTGGCGAACGCACGGCGTTGTGGTCGCAGCAGAAAAGCACCGATTGTGGGAGGTCCACGACCATCTATCCCCCGAAGTGCAGCACACAGATCAGGGTAAAGAGCCGGCGCGCAGTGTCGCTGTCGACCTCGGCCTTCCCCGAGAGACGTTCCTGCAGCACCCGGGACCCCTCGTTGTGGATACCGCGCCGGGCCATGTCGATGGTCTCGATCTGGCTGGGCGGCAGCTTCTTGACGGCATCGAAGTAGCTTTCGCAGATCTGGAAGTAATCCTTGACCACCTGCCTGAACGGCCCCAGCGACAGGTGGAATTCGGCGGCCTTGCCGCCCTCCTCGGTGGTGACGTCGAAGACAAGGCGCTTTTCGCGGATAGAGAGGCCCACACAATAGGGGCCCGGCGGGACGTCGCGGCCGTCGCGACCGGGAAGGACGAAGCTGTTGTCCTCGAGCAGATCGAAGATGGCCACACGGCGCTCCTGCTCGATATCGGGCGTCGGCGGCGGAAGGCCGGAATCGTCCAGTTCGATACGGGAAATTCGGGTCATCTGCGGCTGGTCCGGTTTCGGTTCGCGTTATTGAGATGAGTAGCCCGCCAAGGCGCGATGGGCAATGCGACGCTATCCTGTCCGGGGCAAGCGGCTGACCAGCTTCGCAAGGTTTTCCCGGTTCCAGCAAGTGTCGCAGGGTTCCGGCCGTCCGCGCTCTTCCCGAGGCGCGCGAATGCGAATGCGCTCTCCTGGCTATGCGCATTGTGCGCGCGGAGGTAGAGTAAGCGCATTCGCTGCACGCATATGGAGGAGCGGAATGAAGAAGCGGGCGGTCATACTCGTGCCCAGCCTCGAAAGGCTCGAACGTTTCGGCGCGCGAGAGCGGCTGATCCGGGCGATGGAAAGCTATGGCTCGGGCTTCAGGGTGGACCGCGTCGACATCGAGAACGCGACCGAAAAGGACTCTGCCGCAGTGATCGCCTGGGACCGCGAGACCGGCGAGGCGGTCGAGATGCATGTTTACGAGGCCTTCTGGGGCGATCTCGTGCCGGACTGGAGCAAGGAGAGCCCCTGGGCACGGTTCAGACGCGGGCTTGGCCTGATCGTCTATTGGGCCGCTGGAGGTGTCGCGCGCGCGCTGTGGCGGCTTGAGGTGCCCGCACGCACGGTACTTGCGATGTTCGTCGCCTCGATGCTTCTGTTGCTGTGGTACCTCACCGTGATCGCGGTGCTGGTTCAGGCGCTCGGGACCGCCGACAGCACCATGCCCGCACCGATCGAGGACCTGCTTGCCCGGTTCGGCTGGACCGAGAGCATCGTTGCCTGGACCGACAGGCTGCGAAACCTGCCGCTGCTGGTGTTTCTGGTGATGCTCTTCGGACTGGGCCGGCTTGAGAACATCGCCAACATCTCGAGCTTCATCAAGGACTACCTGCGCGACCAGCAGCTCAGCAGGACGGATATCGGGCTCAGGGCCAAGACACGCGCCAGACTGGTGGGTCTGCTCGACCACGTGACCGCGAACGATCAAGATTACGACGAGGTGCATGTGGTGGGCCATTCGCTCGGCGGCGCGATCGCGGTGGATGCGCTGGCCGGTTACGGCAGGCCGCTGCCCCGGACGGCGCTGCATACATGGGGAGCGGGGCTCGGGCTGCTCGTGCAGCAGGATGCCTGGGTCGAACGTCGCATCGGCGCGCTTTACGCCTGCCCCTCGCGGCTTGCGGACTGGCGCGACGTGGTCTTTCCAAGCGATGTGATGGCAAGCCCCCGCCCGTTGCCGTTCAAGTACAGGGGCGACAGGCGGCTCAGCGAGAAATGGCCCGAGATCTTTACGCCGACGATCACCCCCCACGTCCAGAAACGCACACCCTTCGCCTATTTCTCCACGCACGAGGCCTATTACCGCTGCACGGATGCCATCCGGCTGCTGATGGATGTAAGAACGCCTGCGCCGCTGGCCTTCGCACCGCTCGACGTCCTCCCGGGGGAGATACCACAAGCCGTCTCGGATCAGAGGCCGACGTTGCCGGAGACCGCGCCTTCGGGTGGCTCGGGAGGTCCGAAGCTGGTCCGGTGACGCCAGACCTCTGACGTTCAGTCGTTGAGACGTTCGCGGCGCGCGCGCACGGACAGCCCGTGCGCCTCGAGACTTTCGGCGCTGGCCAGCGTCTCGGCCGCGGGGCCGATGGCGCGCAGGGCTTCCGGGGTCATCTTGGCAATCGTGGTGCGTTTCATGAAATCAAGCACCGAAAGCCCGGAAGAGAACCGCGCGGAGCGCGCCGTGGGCAGGACATGGTTCGGCCCGCCGACGTAATCTCCGATCGCTTCCGGGGTCCACTGCCCGATGAAAATGGCACCCGCATTGCGGATCCGCGCCGACAGGGCTTCGGCATCCGCCACGCAGAGTTCCAGATGCTCCGGCGCGATCCGGTCGCAAAGGGCCGCGGCAACCTCGAGATCGGGCACCGTCACGATCGCCCCGAAGTCGCGCCAGCTGGCGCCGGCGATGGCGCGGCGTTCGAGGCTTTCCAGCCGGGCATCCACCGCCTGCGCAACCGCCCTGCCGAATTCCGCGTCGGTGGTGATCAGGATCGACTGTGCGCTCTGGTCATGTTCCGCCTGACTCAGCAGGTCGAGCGCGATCCAGTCGGGATCGTTGTCCGAATCCGCGATGACGAGGATTTCGGAAGGACCCGCGATCATGTCGATACCGACCTTGCCGAAGACCCGGCGCTTGGCCGCGGCGACATAGGCATTGCCCGGCCCGGTGATCTTGTCGACGGGCGCGATCGTCTCGGTCCCGTAGGCCAGCGCCGCGATCGCCTGCGCACCGCCGATCCGGTAGATTTCGGTCACGCCCGCCAGCCTGGCCGCCGCAAGGACGAGCGGATTGAGATTGCCGCCGGGCGCCGGAACGACCATCGCCAGCCTCTCGACCCCCGCGACGACCGCCGGGATCGCGTTCATCAGCACCGACGAGGGATAGGAAGCGAGCCCGCCAGGCACATAGAGCCCCGCGGCGCCCACGGCGGACCAGCGCCACCCGAGCGTCGCACCGGTCTCATCCGTCCAGGTGGCGTCCTCGGGCCGCTGGCGCTCGTGATAGGCGCGGATGCGGCCGGCGGCGAGCGACAGCGCCGCCATCTGGGCGGCGGGCACCGCGTTCACGGCCGCCTCGACTTCGGCCTCCGAAAGCGCCAGTCGGTCAGGTGTCAGGGACAGACGATCGAAACGCGCGGTCATCTCGATCAGGGCGGCATCCCCGCGCGCGCGCACATCCGCGATGATTCCGGCGACCACATCATCCACATCCGGACTGTCCTCGCGCTTGGCGTCGAGCAGGGCCCGGAAGGCGGTTTTGAAATCGGGCTGATCGTAACGCAGGAATTGCGGCATCGGGGAATCCCTCGGCTGTGCCGGGCCGGTTTAGCCGCCAGGGCCGCGCGCCTCAAGCCGGGGGTTCGCCAGAAGAACCACGAGCCTCCGGCGGGGATATTTGGGAGCAAAGGAAGCAGGCCGCGCACGGGCCTCAGTCGGGGTGTCGCGGCGTCTTGCCGGAGGGCGCCGCGTAGGGGCGGGTGACGTCGCGCAGCCGCGCCTCGAGCGCCTCGACGTCAAGGCGGATCGCGCCGTCGCCAGCCAGTGTGAGGATCACGTGGCCGCCGGGTTCGGCATCGGGCTGGAATTCCACCGAAAGCAGCGAAAGCACCTGATCGGTGTCATCACGTTCCAGCCCGCTTGTCGCGACGGCGCGCACGTTCTCGAAGGCGAGGACCGCGCGCACCCGCTCGGGCGTCGTCGTGCCGGCGTCTTCCCAGCGGAAGCGGTTGAGCAGCAGGGCGAAGCGGTTCCGGGATCGCGCGAAGGTCATGTCCGCGACCGGAAAGACCGCGTCCTGGGTCAGCGCGGCGATGACGGCCAGGTCTTCCGCATCCTGGGCGCCGAGATTGAGCGGCGCGTCACGGCCGTCTTCGAAGCGGGCGTCACTCACGATTCCGAAATCCTCTCGATATCCGCGCCCACGCCGCGCAGCTTTGCCACGACATGCTCGTAGCCGCGGTCGAGATGGTAAACGCGGCTCACGCGGGTTTCGCCCTCGGCGGCCAGACCCGCAAGGATCAGCGACACCGACGCGCGCAGGTCCGTGGCCATCACCGGCGCGCCCCGCAGCTTCTCGACCCCCGTGACGGTGGCATGACCGCCGTGCACCTCGATCCGCGCGCCCATGCGCATCAGTTCCGGGGCGTGCATGAAGCGGTTTTCGAAGATCGTCTCCTCCAGCACCGAGGTACCCTCGGCGGTGCAGAGCAGCGCCATCATCTGTGCCTGGAGGTCCGTGGGAAAGCCCGGATAGGGTTCCGTCTTCACGTCCACTGCATGGATGCGACCGTTGTTGCGCGAGACCTTTAGGCCATGCTCGGTTTCGGCGACCGAGACACCCGCAGCGTCGAGCCGTTCGCAGAAAGCCCCGACGAGATCCATGCGGCCGCCGAGCAGTTCGACCTGGCCCCCGCAGATCGCCGGGGCAAGCATGTAGGTGCCAAGCTCGATCCGATCGCAGACGACCGAATGCGTGGTGCCGTGCAGCCGTTCGATGCCCTCGATCTCGATGGTGGAACTGCCGTCGCCCTCTATCTGCGCGCCCATCGCCCGCAGGCATTTCGCGAGATCGACGATCTCGGGCTCGCGGGCGGCGTTTCTCAGCACAGTGGTGCCCCTGGCAAGCGTTGCGGCCATGAGCGCATTCTCGGTCGCCCCGACCGATACGAAGGGAAACTCGACGACGCCCCCCCTCAGCCCGCCCGGAGCGCTGGCATGGACGTAGCCATCGCGCAGGTCGAGCTCGGCCCCCATCGCCTCGAACGCCCTGAGGTGAAGGTCGACCGGCCGGGCCCCGATGGCGCATCCGCCGGGGAGCGAGACCTCGGCCCGTCCGTATCGGGCCAGAAGCGGTCCGAGCACCAGTATCGAGGCCCGCATCTTGCGGACGATGTCGTAATCGGCCCGCTGGCTCGTGAGGTCGTGGCTCGACATGGCGAGGACGGTACCGTCCGCGAGGCTCGTCACCTCTGCTCCGAGCGATTGCAGCAGCAGCGACATGGTGCGGATGTCCGATAGCCGCGGCGCGTTGATCAGCGTCAGCGGTTCGTCGGACAGGAGCGTTGCCGGCATCAGCGCCAGGCAGGCGTTCTTCGCGCCCGCGATGGCAATCTGCCCGTTGAGTGCGCCGTTGCCGCGGACGAGTATCGAATCCATGTGCCTAGTCTTTCCGTTCCTGCCCGTCGGGCGCTGCATTGCCTGCCGTTTTCCCCTGCTCCGCCGACCGCGCGCGCGATTGCGCCTTGCGCCGGGCGAGGTTCTTCCTGAGGGCCGCCTTGAGGCGGTCCTCACGTGCTGTCGCGGTCGTTGGCCGGGGGGTTTTCTCTGCCATGCCGCCTGTCTAGCGCAGGGGGAGAAGAGGGTCCAGATTGGGCTTGCGCGGCCTCCCGATTGCGTCTAATCACGCGCCACGCCGGCGCTGCCGTAGCTCAGGGGTAGAGCACTCCCTTGGTAAGGGAGAGGTCGAGAGTTCAAATCTCTCCGGCAGCACCATCAAGATCCGCGCATGACCGGCACAACATCGCGGCTTGCGCGGCACGCGCGATGGGACGGATATCTGTCGGTCGGGGCTGACGACGGACAGAGCCGGGCGATGCACGGTTCGCACGCGTTACCGCATTCTCGAATGGCAAGGGCCCACCGGGTGGCAGGCGCTTGATGATGCGGTGGAGCGAGACGGGACGCGCTACTTGGCGCCACCTCCGACGTTCTTGCTGCCCGGCCACGCATACTCCTGCATGCCCCGCATCATGTCCTCGAAGATGTCGTCGATTTCCTGAAGGGTCAGATCGTCGCCGGACTTGGCATGGGGTTTCTTGCGGCGGGGACGGGGAAACGGAATGACGTTGGCGTCGCATGCGGGCTTGGCACCCGATGCAGGCGCCGGTCGGCGGCCGTGCTGCTTTTTCTTCATCCTGCTCGTTCCCTCGCCATGCGGATCAGTCCTTCTGTCGGCTGCCTTCTGTACCGGGAATCTGACGCGGTTGGGGCGACAACATGAAGTCATCGCAGCGGTCGAGATACTCAGACCAAGCAAGCGCTCACGATCGGACACGCCCGACGTGTACAATGCCCCAGTCGGCCTTTCCCGGCAAGCTGGAGGTTGGATGCACGCAAGGAACGCGGATCCGCGGCCAAGAAGCGTCGCATCTGAGTGGACGCTAGCACCGCCAAGATTAAATTTTTGATAATGGCCAGGGAAATATGAGACATTCGAACCGGACCGCGAGCGGAAGTCGCTGCCGGCTCGCCGTCAGATCAGCCGCCCGGCGCAGGCCCAGCCGCCGTCGGCGCGCCGGACCAGCCGGATCGCGGTTACCGGACCCCCTTCACAGATTCGCCCCAAACCCATGGCGTCCTTCAGAAGCGCGGCGGGCGCGGACGTGGCCATCCCGAGCGCCTGATGCAGCGGCAGGCCGACTTCTGTCTCGATGACGGTGATCGCGCGCGGCATGTCGAGATCCGCCCCCGCCAGCGTCCCGTCCTCGAGCGTCAGGCGACCCTCGCGGCGCAATATGCGGCGGCCATTCAGGCGGAACTCGGTAAGGTCGGAACCCACGCTCGACATGGCGTCGGTGACGAGAAAGATCCGGCCCGGACCCCGTTTGGCGGCAAGCGCCGCCCTGATGGTGGCAGGATGGACGTGAACGGCGTCGGCGATCAGACCGGCCGCAATGCCGGGCGCATCCAGCGCGGCGCCGACAAGCCCCGGCTCGCGGCTGCCGAGCGGGCTCATGGCGTTGAAGAGATGGGTGACGCAGCGTGCCCCGGCGGCGAAGGCCGCCTGCGCGGCTTCATGGCTGCAATCGCTGTGGCCAAGCGACACGATGACCCCCGCCAGGGCCAGGCGGGCGATCTGCTCCGGCGATACGGACTCGGGGGCGACGGTGATCAGCAGGTTGGGCAGACGGGAAGCCGCCGCGAGGATGAGTTCCTCGTCTTCGCGCGCCATCCGCCGGATCAGCGCCGGATCATGCGCCCCCTTCCGTGCGAGCGAGATATGCGGGCCTTCGAGATGCAGTCCGAGGATGCCCGGCGTTCCTTTCGCGATGGCCGTTTCGACGGCCCCGACCGCTGCGCGGGTACGCTCGGCCGTGTCGGTGATGAGCGTCGGCAACAGCCCGAGGGTCCCACGCGCGGCATGGGCCTCGGCGATGCGGCGCAGGCCCTCGGGCGTCGTGTCGTCATTGAACATGACACCGCCGCCGCCATTGACCTGAAGATCCACGAAGCCCGGCGCGATCACGCCCTCGGTCCGGACCATTGCATATCGCTCGGGGATATCGCCGGCGTCCACGATGCCACGGCAGGTGCGATCTTCGACCAGCAACGCCCTGCCCTCGTGCAGCGCCTCGCCGTCGTAGATGGCGGCGCCGGTATATGCTTGGGGCGTCATATGGTCTCTGTCACCTTGCGCAGATGGCGCGGCGCGTCCGGGCTGATGCCGAGATCCCGCGCCGTTTCCTCGACCATCCGGTAGAAGGAGGCGATCAGCGAGATCGGATCGGTCAGCGGGTGGCCGGTACGCACCGCGGGCAAGCGCGTGGCATTGCGCGCGAGATCGGAGGTGGCGAAGATCTTCGCGCCCTTGCCCGCGAGCTGATCGGCGACCTCGAGCAAGGCTGGCTCTGCCGCGTCCTCCGCCGCCATGGCAAGCACCGGAAAACCGCGTTCGACGATCGAGACGGGTCCGTGCATGACCTCGGCGGAAGAATAGGATTCCGCATGTAGCTGGCATGTTTCCTTGAACTTCAGCGCCGCTTCGTTCGACATCGCATAGGCCGGCCCCCGGCCGAGACAATAGAGCGAGCGGTTCGGGGATATCTGCTGGCGCAGGGCGCCCCAGTCGAGGGCGACGGCCTTTTCCAGCGCGTCGGGCAACCGGTGGATGGCGGCCAGCAGATCGGCATCGCGTTGCAGTTCCGCCAGCAGCCATACCGCGGCAACGGCGGAATTCACGAAGGTCTTCGTGGCGGCGACGCTTTGTTCCGGCCCCGCGTGGAGGGCGAGAGCATGTTCGCTGGCAAGGGCGAGATCGCTGTCGGGATGGTTCGTCAGGGCCAATGTCAGGGCGCCCTGTGATGCTGCCATCCGGGCCATCCGCACGATGTCGGGGCTCTTGCCCGACTGGGAGATCGAGAGGCAGGCCGCGCCCCCAAGCCGCAGCGGGCGCTGGTAGATGGAAGCGACCGAAGGGCCGACCGAGGCGACCGGAATTCCCGCGAGCAGTTCGCTGGCGTACTTGAAATACGTCGCGGCGTGATCGGAAGACCCGCGCGCCACCGAGACCATGAAGGCCGGATCCCGGTCGCGCAGCGCCGCCGCGGCGGACTTCATCGCGTCCGAGCCCTGCGCGAGCAGCCTTTCGACCGCCTGCGGAATTTCGAGGACCTCGCGGCGCATGTGCGACTGACCCGTCATATTCATTCCTTTGCTAGTCTCAGCTCGGCGACGAAATTGTATGCGTCGCCGCGATAGAGCGATTGGGTGAACTCCGCCACCCGACCGTCGGCCAGGTAGGAAGTGCGTTCGATCCTGAGCCCCGCGGCCCCGGGCGGCACCGAGAGCAACGTCGCCTCGGCGCCGCCGATATTGACGGCGGAGATTTTCTGCAGCGCCCGGACGGGACGCTTCCCGTCGCGCTCAAGCACCTCGTAGAGCGACGTCTCGACCTCCAGGGGATTGGGCAGGATGTCGACCGGCAGGGCGGCGCGTTCTATCGCCATGGGTTCGCCGTCGGCGTGGCGCAGGCGCGTGATGCGCGCGACGGATGCCTCGGCGGACAGGCCCAGCACCGTGATTTCCTCGGGCGACGGCATGAAGAGTCCGCGCTCGAGCCAGCGCGAGGCGGATGACTTGCCGCGCCGCGCCATGTCTTCCGAGAAGGACGTCAGCCGCGAGAGTTTCTGCTCGATCTGGACGGGGCGGGAAGAGATGAACGAACCAGAGCCCTGCTTCTGGACGATCAGCCCCTCGTCGGCGAGCGACTGGATCGCCTTGCGCACGGTCACGCGGGAAAGTTCGGTGATCGACGCGATCTCGCGCTCGGGCGGCAGCGGACTGCCGGGCAGCAGGATCCCCTTCTCGACGCCCTCGCTGAGGCGCTGGCGCAGCTGCACGTAGCGCGGCCCGGCGTCCGAGCGGTACCAGTCCGCTGGGCAAAGGAAATCCGCGACGCTCATGCGGGCTCCGACGCGGCAAGGGCGCGGCGGGCGAGACGCATCGCACCCTCCAGCGCCGTGCCCTTCGGTGGCTGCAGGCGCCCGGCGTACTCCGGACGCAGGCGGGCGGCATAATGCGGTCCGATCCCGCCGGTCAGGCAAAGGACTTCATGGCCCGCAAGCCCGAGAACGTCGAGCGCGTGATTGAGGTAGTCGGCGCCGCGCTGCATGAGCGCGCAAGCATGGGTGTCGCCGGCCTCCGCCGCAGCCACGACAGAGGGCGCCAGCGCGGCATATCCGACCGCACCGGCATCGCGGGCATAAGCAACGATGGCTTCCGGCGTGCCGCCAAGATCCGACATCGTCCGGCCCGTCAGATCGCTGTGCGCGGCCAATCCGTCGTGACACAGCAGAACCTGCTCGAGCAGGGCCCGCCCGAGCCAGCCGCCGGACGCCTGATCGGACACCTGAAGCCCCCAGCCCCCCACTGCTCTGATGACATCGTCCCGCCGGGCGGCGATGAAGGTGCCCGTCCCCACCGCGACCAGGGCGCCGTCGCTGTCATCCAGCGCCCCGGCCAGCGAGGTCGGGCGGTCATCGCTCACCGTCACGCGCGCGATCGGCAGGCTTGCGGCGACGGCATCGGCCTGCGCCCGGGTCAGCACACCCGCAAGGCCGACATGGGCGACGGCATGTTCCAGCAGATCACCGCCCAGCCCCGCCGAGGCCATCGCGTCGTGGATGGCGGCAACGACATTCCGGGCGGCGAGGTCGGGGTCGGTCGTGACGTTCGCAGGCCCTCCCTCGGCCTGACCCAGCGATGTGCCGCGCGCGTCTGCCACCGCGGCACGACAGCCCGAGCCGCCGCCGTCGACACCGATGAGGATATGACCGGGTGAAGCCAACATATAATACCCATACCATACCTTTTGCCGATGAAAAAGTCCAAACCACTACCTGATAACGCGGGTCCGATGGAATTGTGGGCATAGATCCGGTCAAAAGGGAAAAGTGGTAGACAATAGGTATTGCTTAGGTATTATTTCTGATGACCCATCAGGATTCGCAATGACCAGCTTCCCGTCCCGCGATCGAGATGCCAGGCCGCTGGATGCCCTTCCGCGGTCCGATGCGCTGCGCGTGATGCTTGCCTCGCACCGGGCGGCCATCGACACGATCGCCGGAGCAATCGACGAAATCGACGCCGCGGCAGATGTGGTCGCGGAGGCGATAGCCCGGGGCGGCCGGCTCGTTTATGCCGCCGCGGGCAGTTCCGGGCTGATGGCGCTTTCGGATGCGAGCGAACTGCCCGGCACCTTCGGCATCGATCCGTCTCAGATCCGCCTCGTGATGGCCGGCGGCGTTCCGGTCGACGCCCGCATGCCCGGCGCGACCGAGGATCTGACCGAAGAGGCGCGCGACGCCGCCGGCGACGTCGCTGCCGGGGATGTCGCCATCGTCATCAGCGCCAGCGGCACCACCCCCTTCGCGCTGGCCTTTGCGGAAACGGCCGCAGGCAACGGCGCGCGCGTCATCGCGATCTCCAACCGTTCGGGCAGCCCTCTGCTCGAGCTTGCCGACATCGCCATCGCGCTTCCGACAGCGCCCGAAGTGGTGGCGGGATCGACCCGGCTTGGCGCCGGCACCGCCCAGAAGGTCGCGCTGAACATGATCTCGACACAGGCGGGCATTCTTCTGGGGCATGTCCATGACGGCCTGATGGTCAACCTGATACCCGACAACGCAAAGCTGCGCGACCGCGCCTCCGGCATCGTCATGCAGGTCACCGGAGTGTCCCGCGAGGACGCGGACGCGGCGATCGCCATGGCGGGCCCGGACACGAAGCGCGCGATCCTGATCGCATCGGGCGCGACGCCGGACAGGGCGCGGGACCTTCTGGCCCGACATCGCGGCCGCGTGGGTGACGCGCTTGCGGCATTGAACGACAAAACCAGAAACTGACTTTCATCACAGGGAGTACACGAAATGAAAGCCACCACCCTGACGAGCGTCCTGCTCGCCACGACGCTCATGGGAGCGGCCGTCCATGCCCAGGAGGCGGAACTCGTCATCGAGAGCTGGCGCAACGATGACCTGTCCATCTGGCAGGACAAGATCATTCCCGCCTTCGAGGCCAATCATCCCGACATCAAGCTCAAATTCGTCCCCTCGGCCCCAGCCGAGTACAATGCGATCCTGAACTCGAAGCTCGACGCGGGCAGCGCCGGCGACATCATCACCTGCCGTCCCTTCGACGCTTCGCTGGCACTCTTCGAGGCGGGCAAGCTGGCCGATCTGACCGACCTCGAAGGCATGGCGAACTTCTCGGAAGTGGCGAAATCGGCGTGGCAGACGGACGACGGCAGCGCGACCTTCTGCGTGCCGATGGCCAGCGTCATCCACGGCTTCATCTACAACAAGGACGCCTTCGACGAAGTCGGTGTCGAGGTGCCCAAGACCGAGGCAGAATTATTCGCCGCGCTCGACAAGTTCAAGGAAGACGGCAACTACATCCCGATGGCGATGGGCACGAACGACCAGTGGGAAGCGGCCACGATGGGCTACAACAACATCGGCCCGAACTACTGGAAAGGCGAGGAAGGCCGCAAGGCATTGCTTGCCGGGGAACAGAAACTGACCGACGAACCATGGGTCGCCCCCTTCCGCCAGCTCGCGAAATGGAGCGCGTATCTCGGGGACGGTTTCGAGGCCCAGACCTATCCGGACAGCCAGAACATCTTCACCCTCGGACGCGCCGCCATCTATCCGGCCGGAAGCTGGGAGATCGCGGGCTTCAACGCGCAGGCGGACTTCGAGATGGGCGCCTTCTATCCGCCGGTCCCGGCCGAGGGCGACACCTGCTACATCTCGGATCACACCGACATCGGCATCGGCATGAACGCGGCGACCGAGCATCCCGAGGCGGCTAAGACCTTCCTGAACTGGGTGGCGTCGCCCGAGTTCGCCACGATCTTCGCCAACGAGCTGCCCGGCTTCTTCCCGCTTTCCAGCACGCCGGTCGAAGTCGAGGATCCCCTGGCGGCCGAGTTCATCTCGTGGCGCGAGGAATGCGAAAGCACGATCCGCTCCACCTACCAGATCCTGTCGCGCGGTACGCCCAACCTCGAAAACGAGACGTGGAACGCTTCGGCAGCGGTCGTGAAGGGCGAGGAGACGCCCGAGGATGCCGCCAAGCGCCTGCAGGACGGTCTTGCCAGCTGGTACGAACCGCAGCAGTAAGCGGATCCCGACACCGCTCCGGGCGCCTTCGCGCGCCTGGAGCCCTCCCGACCGAGGAGCAGCGCCATGGCCTCCCCCGACATGAAACCGAAGATCCGCTGGCATGTGGCAGTCTTTCTGGCGCCTGCGGTGCTGGTCTACACGGCGGTGATGATCTACCCGCTGTTCAACACGCTGCGGCTCTCCTTCTTTTCGGAAATCGACCAGCAACGTGTCTTCGTCGGCCTCGAAAACTTCCGGACGCTCTTCGGCAACGCGATCTGGTCGGATCAGTTCTGGAACGCGCTTGGCAACAATGCCTGGTTCTTCATGATCCACATGCTGGTGCAGAACCCCGTCGGCGTCGCCCTTGCCGCGATCCTTTCTTCGCCGCGCCTGCGCTTCGCGGCCTTCTACCGCTCGGCCATCTTCATCCCGACGATCCTCAGCTTCGTCATCGTGGGCTTCGCGTGGAAGCTCATCCTCTCGCCGATCTGGGGCATCGCGCCCGGCCTTCTGGATGCCGTGGGCCTGAAATCGCTTTATGCGCCCTGGCTCGGCAAAGAGGAATATGCCCTCACCACGCTCAGCCTTGTCTCGGTCTGGCAGTTCGTCGGCATCCCGATGATGCTGATCTACGCCGCGCTGCTCTCGATCCCCGAAGAGATCCTAGAGGCGGGCGAATGCGACGGCATCACCGGCATGGCGGCCTTCTGGAAGATCAAGCTGCCGCTCATCCTGCCCTCGATCGGGATCATCTCGATCCTGACCTTCGTCGCCAATTTCAACGCCTTCGACCTGATCTATGCCGCGCAGGGAGCACTGGCCGGCCCCGATTTTTCGACCGACATTCTGGGCACTTTCCTCTATCGCACCTTCTTCGGCTTCCAGCTCCAGCTTGGGGACCCGCATATGGGGTCTGCCATCGCCTCGGCCATGTTCGGCATCATCCTGATCGGTGTCTGCATCTACCTCTTCGGCATCCAGCGCCGCCTGCGCAGCTATCAATTCTGAGGAGACGGGCATGAACAGGGCACGAGCCAGTCTCGGCAACACGATAGCGGCCCATGCCGTCCTGATCGCCTATTGCGTGATCGCGCTGTTCCCGGTCTTCGTGATCGTGATCAATAGCTTCAAGACCCGCAAGGCGATCTTCCGCGAACCGCTCGCCCTTCCCGACGCCGAGACCTTCAGCATGGTCGGCTATCAGACCGTGATGAAACAGGGGGACTTCTTCCTCTATTTCCAGAACTCGATGATCGTCACGGTGGTCTCGCTCTTCTTCATCCTGCTCTTCGGCGCCATGGCGGCCTTCGCGCTGGCCGAATACCGCTTTCGCGGCAACACGCTGATGGGCCTCTATCTCGCGCTCGGGATCATGATCCCGATCCGCATCGGCACGGTCGCAATCCTCGAAATGATGGTCTCGACCGGGCTGGTGAACACGCTCTGGGCGTTGATCCTCGTCTATACCGCGCAGGGCCTGCCGCTTGCGGTCTTCATCCTGTCAGAATTCATGAAGGGCGTGTCGGACGATCTGAAGAACGCCGGACGCATCGACGGGCTGAGCGAATACGCGATCTTCTTCCGCCTCGTGCTGCCGCTGGTGCGCCCCGCCATGGCAACGGTCGCCGTGTTCAACATGATCCCGATCTGGAACGACCTCTGGTTCCCGCTGATCCTCGCGCCCTCGGAAGAGGTCAAGACGCTCACTCTCGGCAGCCAGGTCTTCATCGGGCAGTTCGTTACCGACTGGAACGCCGTGCTATCGGCTCTGTCGATGGCGATTTTGCCGGTCATGATCCTTTACGTCATCTTCTCGCGGCAGCTCATCCGCGGCATCACCTCGGGAGCAGTCAAATGAAGGTACTTGTCGCCGGGCTCGGGAACATGGGCCGCAGCCATGCGCTGGCATTGCACCACCATCCCGAGGCCGAGATCGTCGGGCTGGTCAACCGCTCGCCCGTGGAGCTGCCCGAGGCGCTGCGTGGCTACCCCCTGCACACCGACTACACGGCCGCGCTGGCCGAGCTGAAGCCCGATCTGGTGGTTGTCGCGACCTATACCGACAGCCACGCCGACTATGCCGTGGCGGCGATGGAGGCGGGTTCGCATGTCTTCGTGGAGAAGCCTCTCGCCGGGACGGTGGCAGAGGCCGAACGCGTCGTGGCCACCGCAAGGCGGTTGGGCCGCAAGCTGGGCATCGGCTACATCCTGCGCCATCACCCGAGCTGGCAGCGCCTCATCGCGGAAGCGCGGGCACTGGGCGGTCCTTACGTCTTCCGGATGAACCTGAACCAGCAATCGGAGGGACCGACCTGGGACACCCACAAGGCGCTGATGCAGACCACCTCGCCCATCGTCGACTGCGGCGTGCATTACGTCGATGTCATGTGCCAGATCACCGATGCGAAGCCCCTGCGCGTCAACGGCATGGGCCTGCGGCTGTCGAACGAGATCCCGTCAAACATGTACAACTACGGCCAGTTCCAGGTCGTCTTCGATGACGGCTCGGTCGGTTGGTACGAGGCGGGCTGGGGTCCGATGATGTCCGAGACCGCGTATTTCGTGAAGGATGTCGTATCACCGAACGGCGCGGTTTCCATCGCGGATGCGAACACGGGCGACAGCGACGATGTGGACGGGCACACGCGCGTCGGATCGCTGGTCGTCCATCGCCCCGGCGCTGACCGGGTCATAGACCTGCCCGAAGAGCCGGGCCATCAGGAACTCTGCGACGCCGAACAGGCCTGGTTCGTCGATGCCATCCTGAAAGATGTGGATCTCACCCGCCATATGCAGGATGCCGTGCAGTCCCTGAAAATCTGTCTGGCGGCCGACGTCAGCATCCGGACCGGAAAGACCGTGGAACTGGGAGGCGCCGAATGACCGCGCTCACGCTCGAGAACGTCAACAAGTCCTTTGGCACGGTGAATGTTCTCAAGGACATCAACCTGACCGTCGAGGAGGGCGAATTCGTCGTCTTCGTCGGTCCTTCCGGCTGCGGCAAGTCCACGCTTCTTCGCGTGATCGCGGGGCTCGAGGACGCGACAAGCGGCACGGTGCGCATCGGCGGCGACGTCGTGAACGCCGTGCCCCCCGCCAAGCGCGGCATCGCCATGGTCTTCCAGTCCTACGCGCTTTACCCGCATCTGAACGTCAAGGACAACATGGCCCTCGGCCTCAGGCAGGAGGGTCGCGCGAAGGCTTTCGTCGAGGAACAGGTCGCCAAGGCCAGCCGGATGCTGTCGCTTGACGACTACCTGACGCGCCGTCCCGCCGAGCTTTCCGGCGGCCAGCGCCAGCGGGTCGCCATCGGGCGGGCCATCGTGCGCGATCCGAAGCTCTTTCTCTTCGACGAGCCGCTCTCGAACCTCGATGCGGCGCTGCGCATGAACACTCGGGTCGAGATCGCCGCCCTGCACCGATCCCTTTCGGCCTCGATGATTTACGTCACCCATGACCAGATCGAGGCGATGACGCTGGCCGACCGTATCGTGGTGCTGCGGGACGGACGGATCGAGCAGGTGGGCACGCCGATGGAGCTGTACAACGATCCAGCCAACCGTTTCGTGGCGAGCTTCCTGGGGTCGCCCGCGATGAACTTCCTGCAGCGCTCGGTGCCGGGCCTGCCCGACGGTCAGACCCTCGGAATACGCCCCGAGTATCTGCGCCTTGCCCCGCAGGGCCGGATATCGGGACAGGTCACACATGTTGAACGCCTTGGCGGCGACACCAACCTGCTGGTCAGGACCGACCGGGACGAAACGCTTACCGTCAGGCTCTTCGGCCAGGACCCGACACTCGTCGGCGACGCGATCGGTCTCGATTTCGATGACGCGCAGGCCTTCAGGTTCGACGCCGACGACCGCCGCCTGCGCGAGACCGGCTGAGCCAAGGTCAGTTCAGCGGCTCATCCGCGAGCAGCGCGACCGCCATCGCCTCGCGGCGCGCGAGCCGGCTCTTGGCCGCGGCCAGTTTCAACCGCGCCGTTTCGAAGCGTTGTTGCGCCCGGTTGCGTTCGTCGTAAAGGCGGCGGACCGGCGAGCCCGGTTCACCGATTGAAGCGAGGTGGGCCAGGCTGAGGTCCGGGAACCAGGACTTCAGATCTGCCTGCGCGGCGCTCCATGCCCGGTCCGCATCCAGATAGCGCCGGTAGCTCGTGACCAGCACGCGCCTGCGCGTTTGAAGATCGGTGTGCATTCTGCCTCCACCTGAAGTTGATGACAGACAATATCACGTTTCGCGCCGGTTGTCTCAGCCGCCCTCGCCCGACCCTCTTTCACGCAGATCCCGGAAGGCGGCCACGACAGAGCGCCGCATCTCGACCGGCTGCCGGTCGAGCGCCTCGGTCAGCGAGCGCAGCTCGCGCCGGGTCTGATGCAGCCGGTCGATCAGGTCCAGCACGACGGGCATCGCCTCCGAGGGCAGCGACATGTCCTTCTTCAGATCGCACAGTAGCCGCAGCCGGGCGACATCGATCTCGTCATAGACCGGCCCCGCCTCGCCATGGGCAGGCCGCACCCACCCTTCGCGCACCCAGACACGCAGCTCCCGCAGGCTCAGGCGGCGGACACGCGCCACGACCGTCCTCTCGTCAAGACTCATGTCTTCCTCCGCAACTCTGCCCGCGCGTCGAACGAGGACGCCTCGCGCCAGCGTCTGGCGATATCCTCCTGCGCACTGTCAATGCCGTCCGGCAGCACGATCTTCAGCCGCACGTATTGATCGCCGGGCGTCTTCCCTCCGGCCCTTGCGATCCCTTTCCCCTTGAGTCGCAAACGGCGCCCCGACGAGGCGCCCTTGGGAATGCTGAGCGAGACGGGCCCCGAGATCGTCGGCACCTCGACCTTGGCGCCCAGAACCGCTTCGTCAAAGGTGATCGGGAGTTCGATCTCGATATCGTCACCGTCACGCGTGTAGACGGGATGGGGCCGGACCGTGATCGTCACCAGCGCATCGCCCGCCTCGCCCTGTCCAGCGCCCGGAGCGCCCTTGCCGCGCAGACGCAGGGTTTGCCCGTCGCGGAACCCGACGGGTATCGTCAGTTCGATGCTCTTGCCGTCCGGCATTGTCACCGTTCGTCGGCCACCCCGCGCAGCTTCCAGAAAGTCCACCTCGAGATTGTAGCGCATGTCTGCTCCCCGTGCGTGGAACTCCTGACGGTAGCCGCCGGCCCGCCCCCCGCGTCGCCCGAACAGATCCGAAAAGAGATCGGACGCATCAAAACCTCCCATGTCCATCTCGGGGCCCGGATCATAGCGGCGCCCTGCGTCGCGATTGGCATATTGATGGTAGTATTGCCGTTCGGCCCGCTCCTGACCGCTGGCGTCGATCTCTCCTGCGTCGAAGCGCCTGCGCGTCTCGGTGTCGCTCAGGATTTCGTATGCCGCCGATGCGGCCTGAAACTCGGCCTGCTTGCCCGGATCATCGGGGTTGAGGTCCGGGTGCAGCTTCTTGGCCAACTTGCGGTAGGCCTTCTTGATCTCGTCCTGGCTCGCGCTCTTCGCCACGCCCAGCACCTTGTATGGATCGTCATTCATGCTTGGGATCTCCGACTGCCCCACCCTTCTCCAGATTTCTCCCGTCGGCAAGTCACGCCCTTCGGGTCAGTCGCCCCAAAGCGGTCCCCAGGCACCGCCCACGCCAACCCGAGGAATGTTCAGGGAACTCGCATCGACCATATCGCCGTTGTGCAAGGTCAGCACGACCACCTAGGCTGTGGCGCATGAGCAACATCCTCACACCCAGCAGCGGCCCCGACGATTGGCAAAAGTTCCTCGCTGATCCGCAGAAGCAGTGGAAGCGCGGTTATTCGGCAATGGCATCAGCCCTTTCCTCGGCGGCAGCAAAGCGTCTACCGCCAGAAGTCGCCGCGCTTCTGGGTCCGGATGCGGAGCTTCTCTTCGCGATCCCGGAACACAAGGTCGGCCTTCCCGGCGGGCGACGTGAAAGCCAGTGCGATGTCTTTGCCCTCGCCCGTGCTGGAGACCAGACGATCGCAGCAGCAGTCGAGGCCAAGGTCAACGAGCCTTTCGGACCGACGGTCGGGGAACGGATGGTTGGCGCCAGCGCGGGCAAGACAGAGCCGATGACCTTCAGGTATGTTCAAAATCTCTCAGACGTGATTGAGCAGGCAGATCGTCAGCGCGACATCGAATACGGCAAACTGCAAGCAAGGCTTTCCAAGGCAACGTCGGAAATCAAGGCATTGCGCTCAGAGCTTAAGCGCACGAGGGGGCAAGTCGAAGACTTGAATACCCAAGTGGCGGGACAAGCGGCGCGCACTGTAGAATTACTGCATGAACAGTACAGCCCGAAATCTGAATCGGCGAAAGCAAAAAGACGTCAAGGGGCTATGCGTGCTGATGATCGGAGTGAGGGAAGCGACCCTAATTTCTCTAATAAAATTAATAAGTTTGCCGTTGGTCTTCCGCCAAGGCCACGCAATAGGAAGGGTCGTGGCGCGAAAAAATGGGATGGTCTTGAGCGCATCACAGTCCCGATGGACTTCCCAAAGACGTGCCCATGCGGCTGCGGCGGCACAATTCGAGATTACGATATTGATGAGAAGCGTGAGGTAGTCCCCGCAAAGTTCTATATCGCAGTGCGCAAGTATCCTCGCTATCGCTGCCGAAAAGAAGATGTCACTGTCGGGACTCTGTACAAGCCTACGTTGATGCCTGGCTCGACGAGCGGGACAAGCATGTTGGCCTACTTGGTGACGATGCGCTACGGCTGGGGGATGCCCTTGTATCGGATTGAGAACATGCTCAATCATAGTGGCATCACCTATTATCGTTCAACCATGTGCAAACAAATCGCTCGGTTCGCCGCCCTTCTCGAGTATGTAATAGCTGAGCTTGAGCGCCATACCTTGGATGATGCATTGCGGATTTTCTTCGATGAAACCGTATTGAAAATACTTCGTCCAGGGGAAGGAAAGACCGGGCATTCCTACATGTATGCAGCCCATCGCGACGACAGTTCATTTGGCGGTAATGCCCCACGTTCTACGGTTTACTTCCATCGAACTTCCCGGTCGATGGCACATATCCACGGTATTCTTGGCGGCAAGTCATTAATCGTACAGCACGATGGCTATGCTGGCTATGGTCGCCTTGGTCAGATTGGCTCCAATGTCGAGAACATTGTGTCGGTTGAGTGCTGGGTGCATGCTCGGCGCAACTTTATTAAGGCAGCGCAAACGATGAAATCGCGCCTACCAAACGAAGTTGTTGAAATAATGGCTGAGCTTTTTGATGTTGAGAACACTATTCGAGGGCACACACCGAATGCGCGAGTAACATATCGCGGGGAACGATCCGAGGAGGTCGTTATTCGTCTCCACTCGAAGTTACGGGAAATAGCTGCTCATTGGCTGAAAAAAGACAGTCTAGGAAAGGCCATTGATTACACACTTGAACGATGGGACTCTCTGACGCTTTTCTTGAGAAACGGATACATAGACCTCGACACCAATCCAGTTGAACGCCAATTTAAGCCGATTATCCTGCAACGCAAAGGTAGCCTTTTCATCGGTAGTGAAGAGGGAGGAAGTACTTGGGCAACGATGTCCTCCTTGGTCGAGACTTGTAAGCTAAATCGAGTGGACGTTTACCGCTATTTTGCGTGGATGATTGACGATCTCGCAGAAAAGAAATCGAACTATCTTGACGAAGATATCGATTACAGCCGGTACCTGCCTTGGAATGCGCCAGAACACTGCAAGGTGAAGCTACCACCCGTGAAGTAGGGCGGGAAGCAGCCGTTCGCTGCGGTCGCGAAGGCATCTCCGCCGCACCGCGGAAGCGGACACTCAGGCGAGAACCAAGCCCGGAACCCGCTCGAGCGACACCAAGGGCGGAGAGCTGCCGTTCGCTGCAATCGGCATCAAAGTCAGCTATGTGCAAAGAAACTGCCCTCGAAACTGGCGCCTCTGGGCTCGCTGGTAACCGCTAATCGACACAGCCCTCCGACATCCCATCCCTTGTAGGAAGGCTCCATGCCGTGTCTTTCTACCGAGTTGCCCCTTTCGATGCAGCAACACTTCCAACGGTGTCGCTCTGAAATGGCGAGTTTTCATTCTGCGAACCCCTCTCTGCCCCTCTTCCCTTGATCGTCGCGATGACATAGCTTTGAGAGGATTCTGCTAAAATGGTGTCGATATGAACCTCGATGAAGCAATCCAAAAAATTAAGATCGGAAAAGCGGTTTGCTTTCTAGGGGCTGGTTTTTCACGGGGCGCGACAGACGCAGAGGGGCGAGAAGTATTAGGTGAGTATGAACTTCGAAAGGAGCTGTTTAAAATTGCTGAAGAGGATTTTGACGAAAGCGTTTCTCTTCCGGACATTTCGAACTTTTGCAATAAGAAGTCAAAAGAAACAGCAAGAGAACTTCGTCTTCTAATTTTGAACAGATTTACGCTAACTAACCCGACCGTGTCTCAATTGGAGATTTTGAAACAGCCCTGGAGAAGTGTCTTCACGACCAATTATGACGACATCGTAGAGCAAGCTTGGGACACTGGACCATCTCAAATTTTCTCACCTGCGGAACCGGATAAATTGCTGATCGGTGGTCGAAGGTTGTTTTACCTGCACGGCCGCGGGCGAGATATTCGTTCGCCGGCCATAGATCCGCTCTTGATTTTAACATCACATGAGTATGCTTCAAGCACCAAGGCGCATCAGAAACTACGCGATTATTTTTCAAATGAGCTGGCCACTGCTGAAGCAATCATTTTCGTTGGGTACTCCGCAAAAGATCTCGACTTCACCCGTACCCTTGCCGCCCTGAGTGGCTCTATAAAGAATAGGATCCTGTTCATCGAGGCTCCAAATCTTAAAGT